>NZ_JBSWVF010000025.1:0-54612 GCF_056159445.1 Pseudomaricurvus sp. ABR4_320
GATAGCGGGCCACTGATCCGCAATCCGGTAGCTAGGCTTTCACGTTCCAGGTAACTGATACCCAGGCTACTACCGGAAAGTGAATAGCTGTTGCCGTCTTCAATGACATCTCCAGACCAGACATAATTCCCTGACAAATCTTTTATATAACTGCTGGCATTGTCGGCATTCGTTTCCCGATTTTCATAGGCAAGGTTGAGCAGGGCATCCCATGCACCAAATTCATAGCCGAGCTTTAATTTATAGTTATCTGTAACGGCATTTTCTACGCCTGTGTCTCCGTAGTAAATCACATCACGGGAATAGGCATCTGTACCGAAAATTCCGCCGGTAGCGGTAGCTTGCTGATCGTTGCTGGAGGAGCTTGCGTAGCGAAAACTTTGTGGTTGGGAGTCGGCGTCAAGGTGGTTCACTGAAAAATATGCGCTAAGGTTACCAATCTTATTGCCGATGGAGGCAAATCCTTTAAAACCTTGTGTTTGGTCGTCGTAGCCGTAGGCTGAAAAATCTTGGGAGAAAACGGTGCCGTCGACGTGCATTTCAAATTCTTGAGGAATAGCTGTTTCGATCTCAATAACGCCACCCATCGAGTTGCCACTATATTCGGCAGAGAAAGGTCCGTAGATGATCTGTGTTTGAGCAATTTCGCTTGCTGAAACCATAGTCCAGCGTGGGGCGCCACTCCATCTAGACTGCAAAAAATAATGCAGGGGCACGCCATCGGCAAATACCATACTTCGAGATGTCTGGAACATGCTTGCCCCTCGAATCCCTAATGTACCGTTGCTGTCTCCAATATATCTTCGTCGAACTATAAGGCTGGGCTCATATTTTACTAAATCTTCTGTCGTTACCTGGTTTATTGCGGTTAAATCCTCAGCACGGATAACACTTATAGGGTTGGTATAACTTGCGGCGCGACTGTCTATGGGCTTGCTCCACACCGTCACTTCTTCGATATTCTCTTGTTCTGTTTTTTTGATATCGGTTGTGCTTGAGGCATGCGTATGTTGACCACCCCAGGACATACAGGAAATAACAACTGAAAGTAGAGTGGGTTTCAAAATTTTTCCGTTAGGCGATTTTCCGTAAAGCACCGGGTAAAATCCTTATCCAATTGAGTGCGTGCGGATTGTACGGAAATTTAACGAATGGCCTATGTGACAAATTGTCACAGGGTTACGATGTTTGAAGTCGTTGAATGAGGTGGATTCAATCTTGGGTTGGCGGCGTCGAGAGTGGCGCGGCCATGGAATTTCCGTTCAGTCACCAAACTTCGCTTTCGATAAATAATAGGGCGATACATCTATTGCAAGAGTATGAGCTGCCAAGATAAGCACTGGAATAATGCGTCTGTGGATGGGTTGTTCCGAAGCTTGAAAAAAGTGTATGCCGAGTAGTGATTATAAATTTCAGTTCTGGTGGGTGTGGTTATTGGTTGATGTTTCATAAAGCACTACAACCGTTGGTATCCTCATTCTATCAATGGTGAACTCCCACCGGAAGAAACGTCCGGGTTTCAATCCTTGTAGCATCAGGGTAGGAGCAAGCCGGAGATACACTCTACGTACTGTCGTGTATTGTAAAAACTGCTCCTCTCAGTAAGGAGCATATACCAAGGCCTATGAGTTGTAGGTTCCCTGGCTTCAAGTAAGCCGTTTACTGCCAAACCAATTAATAAAGGGGATTGAATTTCCAGTCAGGAGTCGATAATAACCTCTGTGAGCGCAAGGTATATTAGGCATTTGTACTGGCGTACCAGAACCAGTCGGCTCAAAGGTGCCTGTTGCGTTTTGCTGCAATTTATTTATCAATGACAAGATCAATATACTGCTTAAACTGTTTTTTCGCAGTGCGCACAGAGTACTTTTTGTTAATCACACATTTCAATGCCGCATTTTCTACAAATGACATAATTGCCAGAGCTGTAGTTTCAACGGTTAATGGGAGTTGAACTCGTTGGTCTTTGCTGGCGTTTTCTAGCTTTTCTGCCAAGCTCCGCTCAGCATTATCTAGGGTGACGATAGACATGATTTTTTCGTCACGTAGCGCCTCTGAAAGGATATCGGTATACAGCAGTAATTCCGCTTTATTGGCGATTTCCTTAATAATCTCTCCGCCGATTTCCTTCAGCGTCACCTTAAAATCCTTGGCGTTGTCGAGAAGGGCAAAGGCCTCGCCAATCTGCTGGTCGTCGGCTTCTATAAATGCCTCAATCAGCGCCTCCTTATTTTTGAAATAGCGATAGATATTTCCCAAGCTCATATCCGCAGTGCTGGCGATATCTCGCATGGTCGTATGCGCAAGCCCGCGAGCGACAAAACACGTTTTAGCCGCGCTCAAAATACGCTCGTTTTGCTGCTCCGCTAACGCTGATTTTCTGTCAGACACTCTTTAACCCCACCATTTCAAATTATTTACGCATTTTTGTGTGAACGTTTTTTAAATTATGTATCCGGATGGCTAACAGGTCAACACAAAATGAACGTTTGTTCATTTTGTGTTGACATCAAGAACTGGAGTGCCAATAATGCGGTGAACAAACGTTCATTTTTTTGAGTGATTACCTATGAAAGGTCTAGTGCTAGGAGCTGATAGTCTGTACTGTAGGTCTTCGCGACTCTGTCTTATACCTGTTGTGTGCTGTTGTCTGTTCGCCGGTTGTACTGCAATCCAGCACGCCGAGAAGGTTGATCATGCTATGGTCGCTCGAAGCGAGCGGACGCTTGATAAAAAAGCCCCGTCTTTATTTGCTGCGCTCGAAGGGCAGTACAAGGATCAGCTCTATCGGTATATCGCTGAGGTTCTGCATCATAATCCCGATTTGAACAATCAAAGAGCGTCCATAAGAGCGGTACAGCAACGAGTATCCGCAGTGGCAGCTATACGGCAACCTCAACTGCAGTTTTCGGCCACCAACTTGCGTGAAAAATCGCCATTAGATCATTCTGTTCAAAACACTCGTGCGCTGGGACTAGAGGCCAGTTGGACGCTCGATCTATGGCGCCAAATTGGTGATGAGAAAGCCGTCGTTCAGTTATCAGTTTCACAGCAATATGAAACTTTGCGCTGGTCGTCTCGACTGATGGTCGCACAGGCCATAGATTTGTGGTTGGCACATATTGCCTTATCTGGTCAGCGTGGTCTGCTTGAGCAAATGGTACAGATACAGTCTCGTATTGTCGGTGTCGCTAAGCGCCACTTTGCTGTCGGGGTGATGGATTATGAAGCGCTACTTACTGAGCGGCAATCCTATAGTACGTTTGTGCAATATCAGCAAACACTGGATCAGGAAATTAAGTCCACTGTTTACGCAATAAATGTATTGCGTGGTGCTCATCCGACGACTCCAGTGTTTGTTAATTTCCCCAGTGTGCTGGTTTTGCCAATAGAACTACCACAAGCGGTGTCGGCAGCCGCGTTGATCAATCGACCGGATATCCTCAGTGCCTATGCCGAACTGCAATTGTTTGATCGACAGACGCGCGTAGCGCACAAAGCACTGCTACCGCAACTCACCCTAACGGGTACTGCGCTTAAAGAGTCGATGACGTTTCCACAAGCGCTGGATGAAAACGTGCTGTGGCAACTGTTGGGGGGCATTACGCAACCTATTTGGCGGGGGGGTGAACTGCGTGCCCGTGCTCGTGCGGCTACGTATGAGGCGGAAGGCGCTTGGTGGCGCTATCAGCAAGTGGTCATCCAAGCTCTACAGGAAGTGGAAGATACCTTAGTTCTGCAAAGTAGCGAGTTCCAAAAAATCCGCGTACAGGAGAATGTTGTAGCGAGGCAGTCTCAGCTTCAACGAATCAGGCTGGAGGAGTACCTACGGGGTGACGCAGGCGTGATCGACCACTTTCAGTCTGACTTGCAACGTCTGCAAGATGAAACACAATTGCTGCAACTTCAGTGGCGTTTTTTACAGTTACAAGTGAGCTTAGCTCTGACATTGGGGGAGCCGTTGGAACAACTGGGGGGCGATTTGAATGCCGGTTGATGCGCCTACGGTAACTATATCATCACGGTCCAATTTCCAACGGAAATGGCTGTTTGTTGCGGTGTTGTCTTTGCTTGCGGTTTTTGCTGTGTTAATTGGGATGGTTGATTCGTCGGATGTGTCCCAACGTGAGGTTGATGTTATACGGCCAGTGGTGCCGGTAGTGCCGGTGAAATCGGGTAGCCACATTGGTTATGTCGAAGCATTCGCGCAAATAGAACCTCGTTGGCAAACCACTTTGCGCGCACAAGTCGATGGAAAAATAATTGAAATGAGTCCTTTAACGCTCGTGGGGCAGCGAGTCGCCAAGGGTGATCTGCTGCTCGCGATAGAAAGTAGGGAATATCAAGCACAGCTAGATGAGGCACAGCAAGACTTAGCGCAGACACAGTTGCAATTATTGCAGGAGCAGCAGCGTGCACAGCTAGCGCTTGAAGATTGGCAGCTGTCTGGAATTGGGGGACAGCCATCATCGTTGGTCTTACATACGCCTCAATTGGATTTGGCAGAGAAGTCGGTAGTAGCAGCCAAAGCCCGCGTTAACGCAGCCAGGCAACAACTGAGCTACACCAAAGTACGCGCTCCGTTTTCCGGGTATGTGCGTCAACGTCAGGTGAGTTTGGGGCAGGCAATTGTCGCCGGTGAGTCTCTGTTGGAATTAATTGGGGACGATGTGCAGGATATTGTTGTTTCACTAACGGAACGACAATGGCGCTTGCTGGGTGCTTCCTCGGACCTTAATGATTCGACCATCGTGGCAAGCTTGCATTCGGATTCCGGCAATCGGCTTGCGTCCGCTGTGGCGCAGAGAGGCAGTGCCTATGTCGATCCCGAAACCCACCAGTATCAGCTCTATTTAACAGTGGACTCGGCCGACGTTAATTTGCCCTCGGGTTTGTTTGTGCAAGTGCGATTACCTACGTTGCCTGCGACACATAGCTTGGAACTGCCTGAGGGCAGTCTGACCCAGGAAGGGTATGTTTGGTACGTGGACGAAAATGACCGCCTGCGGCGATTCAAAGCCGACCTACTGTTTTATCAGCACGGGCGTCCAATAATTGCAGCACCGGATAATTTGACGACAAGGTGGCGAATAGCGACGCTGCCTTTGGCATCATTTTTACCGGGCTTGTCGGTGACCCCAAAGCAGGTTATTCGCTGATGACCGCTTTAACGAACTGGTTTATTCGCAATCCGGTCGCGGCCAATTTAGCCATGTTGCTTATTCTGTTAGGTGGCACACTCACTCTGTCGTCGATGAGAATTGAAGGCTTTCCCAAGCTGCCTGCGGATACCATTACTATTCAAACGGTCTATCCTGACGCCCATACCGAGCAGGTTGATGAGCATATCACCCGGAAAATCGAAGAAGCTCTAGAGGGGCTGCAAGGGGTACAGGCGGTGCGCTCTACCTCATTAGAGAGCCTGTCGATCGTTGAAGTGATTAAAGTCGAAGGCTATGACCTGCAACGCTTACTGGAAGATGTTCGCTTGCGTTTGGATGCGGTTAGCCAGTTGCCCAGCGAAGCGGAAAAGCCGGCAATCAGTCGCAATGAGTTTGATTTCCCTGCACTGTATGTGCAGCTCTATGGCTCTGCCGATACGGATACACGACAAAGTTTATTTCGCGAGTTAAAGGAGCAGGTGCTAGCACTACCGGAAGTGTCGCGGGTAAATACCTGGGGATTAAAAACGCCAGAAATACGAATAGAAGTGCAGCCCTTTGCATTACAAAAGTACGATTTAACCGTAGAGATGATTGCTGAAGCGATTGCGAAATCGTCGTTGTTGTATAAAGCCGGAGAATTAAATGCAAAGGATGGCACATTATCGATTCGTGCTGACAGCCAAGCCTATTATAGTGGCGACTTTGCTGATATTACCGTCTATGAACGGAATGATGGCGCAGGTATTCGTCTTGCGGATGTGGCTAAGGTGATCGACGAGTTTGAAGACACTGATGTTGTTGTGCGCTTTAATGGCGAGCCTGCCATCGGCATGGAAGTACTGATTGGTCGTAAAGAGAATCTGTTGGAGATTGCAGATGCGATCAAGGTAGCGACCGCAGAATTTTCCCGACAACTTCCAGAGGGTGTGAGGTTAAGCGTTTGGGGGGATGCCAGTTATTATATTGGCGAGCGTTTGGATTTGTTAAAAAAAAATGCCTTGCAGGGACTGGCTCTCGTGTTTGTCATGCTCGCACTTTTTCTAAATATCAAACTTGCCTTTTGGGTGGCGCTGGGTGTACCTATTTCAGTGGCGGGCGCCATTGCTGTCATGGGGTCGGATTGGATTGACTATTCCTTTAACGATGTCACTACCTTTGGCTTGATTATCGCGCTTGGCATTTTAGTCGATGATGCGGTTATCGTGGGTGAAAGTGTTTTTGAACAGCGTAAAGTAATCGCTGACCCGATTAACGCTACTGAAAAGGGCGTTAAAGTTGTCGCTGCAGCCACTGTCTTTGGTGTGCTTACATCGGTCGCCGCTTTTTACCCGATGTTGTTAATAGATAACGCCCTGGGTAAAGTACTGGCCAGTTTTGCGGGCGTAGTAATATTGGCATTGCTGTTTTCTCTGCTGGAAAGTAAGTTTATTTTGCCCGCACATCTGGCGCAATTGTCACTGTCAGAATTGGTGAATCCAAACGCGATTCAGCGTCTGTGGTCGCGTATTCAGCGAGGCTCACAACAAGGCTTACGTACAGTTCGCGACGATTATTACCAGCCGCTGTTGCTATGGAGTCTGCACAATCGTTATGCCTGTTTAATCCTCTTTGTTGCATTAGGGGTGTTTGGCCTGGGGTTAATGGGGTTGGGAAAGATCCACACAGTGTTTTTCCCTGATGTTCCAGGGCAAATCATTACCGTCAACCTGGAGATGGATGCCCGCGCTCCTTATCACAAGCTGCTCGACTACACCCAAAAGCTTGAATCTGAAGCACATCAACTCAACGCGCATTATACAGATCAGTTCGATCTTAGAACTGCACCTATAAAGCATGTCTTAGTTGTCGCGGACGGTATGTCTTCTGCTGAGGTGTACGCCGAGTTAAGCTCGGTAGCCGACCGCCGCCAGCAAGGTTTAGGCACGTTGGACATACTACAAGCATGGCGACAAGGTGTCGGCCAACTGGACGGAGTTACCAAACTGACCTTCACGGGATCGGAGGATGTCGGCGGAGGTTTTGAGATTAAATTACTCAGTAAAAACCTGCACAGCCTGCGGCAAGCGAGTAACACCTTAAAGGAAACCTTAAACGGTATACAAGGTATTGGTCATATCAGGGATAGCTTAAAAGAAGGCCAGCCGGAAATCTTTCTGCAATTAAAGCCGCAGGCGCGACATCAGGGGTTTACTGAAGCTGATTTGGCGGTTCAAATCGGGCAGCGCTTTGGCGGTGCTGAAGTACAACGCTTGCAACGCGACCGTCAGGAAGTGAAAGTCATCGTTCAGAATTCCACCAGTGCTCGAACTTCTCGAGCGGACTTACTCAACACAAGGCTGCGTAGTCCTCAAGGTCACTGGCTGCCTTTATCCGCAATAGCAACTATTCAATTTCGATATGTCGCCGAGAGCATTGTCCGTGATAACGGGCGGCGAGTTAATAGCATAGAAGCCTTTATCGACAAGCGTGCGGTCTCGCCTACGGAAGTCATTCAACAGTTACGCAACAGCATTTTTAGCGAAATTAAACAACGCTTTCCTGATGTGGCCATTCAATTGGGAGGTGAGTTGGAGCAGGAAGGTAAGATCAAGCAGGGATTGGTTAAAGCGCTGATTTTTACGGCGGTATTGATTTATACCTTGCTGGCAGTGCCGTTAAAATCCTATTGGCAGCCTCTGGTTATTATGTCAGTCGTACCCTTCGGCCTAGTGGGTTCGGCGCTGGGGCATTGGTGGATGGACTTACCGTTTAGTGTCTTTTCTTTCTTTGGCATGTTAGCGCTGACTGGCGTTGTTGTAAACGACTCGTTGGTGATGATGACTCGCTACAATCAGGCGCGGGAGGAAGGTAAGCCATTTCAAGGGGCTCTGATGTCCGCTGGCGTAGGACGTTTTCAGGCCATTTTCCTGACTACGGCCACGACCGTTGCGGGATTAATTCCACTATTGAATGAAACATCGGAGCAAGCGCAATACCTGATTCCTGCTGCAGTGTCTTTGGCTTTTGGTGAACTGTTTGCCACAGCGATTACTCTTTTGCTCGTACCAGTGGTTATTGCTATTGGCAACGACTGTTATCACGGATTTAAACCACGGAAGGAAAAGCACAATGCGTTGTCGAAATTACGTTAAATCAGTCATAGGGTGGGGGTTACACGCTATATTCGCGTTCGTAATTTCTTTGCCTGTGACGAGTTTCGCCAATGAGAATTCGAACGAATTATCCTTGGCGTCAACCGCTAAGCCGAATACTTTTGAGCTGAGTTATACCCTATCGTCAGAGGATAAAGCGATTGGAAGCTCTCGTCTGCAAATTAGTCGCTACGCGGATGGAGCCTATCAATTACGGGAGTATACACATATTCACACCCAAGGATGGTGGGGGGAGTTGGATATTCGTAGCGTTAGCGCAGAAAAACATGCCACTGACGGACATTTGGTAAGTGTGGATAGGAAAGCATATGACGGCGACCAGGTGGTATGGACGCAAGCGAATACCAAACTGAATGAGCTGTGGCTTTCCAGAGCGAAGGTTGAGCATATAGAGAAGCGTGAGGAGCAGGCCTTAATGGAAATAGCCCTGATTGTGTTGGGACATATTGCTCCGGAGGCGGTAGAGGCGCTTACAATATCACAGTCCCTTATTGCTGAACCAACACCCAAACCAGAAGCGCTACGTGTACTCCATAAGGCGTTTGACTCGGATTTCAACAATCTACCTTTTTTCTGGGCTGATCGACAGTACAGCTTACCGACATTAATCCGTCTACTGGATCTCGATACCTTAACTATCGAACAGTACCAGGTCTCTACCGCGACGAAGACAGGTTGTGATTCCCTAGGTAGGCTAGGAAAATGTCAGTTTTATACTTTGGAAGTCGTGGATTCATGGTGGAAAAAGAGTGCGCCACTCAAGGTCTGGCTTGCTGAAAATGCACAACAGATGCCGTACTTTTTACGCGTCGAAGGCTCGGATGAAGATGGTCCTTTTCTAATGGAATTTGAATCAGGAGATTAGTCATGTACAGGAATAAAAATAGGCAAACAAAAACGGGGGCTCTTATTCTGGCTGCTGTGGTTTCTGTTCCCAAGATATGCGCACAGACTGTGAATGATGTCCAGCTCTGGGAATGGGCCGTCGGCGTAAAAGTCGCAGACTATCCGAACTATGTGGGTTCTAAGAACAGCGAGCTCTTGGTGCTACCACTTGTTGAAGGGTACGTGGTCTTGGGAGAAAGTATGACGTTCTTTTCCAAAGATTTTAACATCGGTTTGGATTGGCAGCTTACTCGGCCAATCAGCGCTGGTTTACTGTTGGCCGGTCGCCCTGGAAGAGATAGTCGTGATGGTAAAGAGCTTGCTGAGATGGACAACATTGACGATACCCTGGAGATTGGTGCATATATCGCTTGGAACATCCATCCAACATTTTCTGTGGATCTCGCCGTACTAAGTGATATGGATAATACTTACGAAGGCTGGATGGCAGAATTGACGGCCAGTTTGCGCCAGATCGCTATTAGCGATTCGCTTGCGGTTGTGACCAGTGCGACACTGACCTACGGCGACGCAGGGTTCAACGACACCTATTACGGCGTCGATTCCAATGAGGTCAGCGCTAATCGGCCGGTGTACGATGTCGATGCGGGTGTTAACCAGGCAAAACTCTCCATAGAGCTGCAATATAATCCCTTTATAAATTGGCGGCTAACGGGAAGTCTCGACCTTTACCAGTTGTATGGTGATGTTGAAAACAGTCCAATCGTGGACAGGAAAACGCAACTTATTCCGACCTTTAGCGCCAGTTATGTTTTCTAAAACGCTCATATCCGTTCTATTGATATTAATTGCCTGTAGGCCATTGTGCAGTCAGGCTGAAACACTTGTGTTTAGTGGCGCAGGAAATCAGTTGTCTGCTCACTACCTTTTGCCAGAAACACGGTCGAAGCCCAAGGGCGTTATCGTGTTTGTCCACGGTGATGGCGCTTTGGCTTATGATGCTGAAGGCTATTACATACCAATTTGGGATCATTTACGACAACAGGGTTTTGCAATATTTAGCTGGGATAAACCCGGCGTGGGAGGTTCCAGCGGCAACTGGCTTGATCAGTCCATGGCGGATCGCCAGAGAGAGTTGCGTGCGGCGATCAAACTTCTGCAGCAACAGTACGGTTATCGAGGTCAGCAAATTGGTCTGATGGGGTTTAGCCAGGCGGGGTGGGTTGTGCCGGCAGTTGCATCGAACAACCCTAATGTTGGTTTTGTGATTGGCATTGGCTACGCCATTGACTGGGTGAGTCAGGGTGAATATTTAACCCGTAAGCGTTTAGACCGGCAGCAGGCTAGTAGTGAGGTAGTCAGTCAGAAGATACGGGATTATCGGCGGGAAGTGGAATTGTTTGCCGGAGATGCAAGTTATCAGGAATATCTAAAAGAAATCGACCCAAACGAAAAAGCAGTGTCTGAAAAACGCTTTGAATTTATTCGTAAAAACATTCGATCTAATGCCCTGCGAGATTATGAAGGAATTAATCAACCTGTCCTGATATTGCTAGGAGAATACGACCTGAATGTTGACGTATACAATACTAAGTTGGCGTTAACCAAGGTGTTCGCCGCGCAGAGCAATCTAACACTTGGAATCATTGCTGATGCTAATCATGGCTTGTTGAAAAAAAACCATTTTAACGAGCAAAATCCAGGATTGTGGTACTGGTTCAAAATGGTGTGGATGGAAGAGAGTGCATTTGCGAGTGATTTTCTACCGACACTCAGTGAATGGCTGGAGAAGCTCTGATATGCCAAATAACGAGTTCAGCAGCCTGTTGTAAAGTCTTGAGATGTCTTTAAATCTACAATGAGAATCGAATAGGCAGCCGGCAATGAGGCCACGGCTGCCGTATCACCTATCAATGGCTAAAAATCCACCTTAAGCTTTAATGCGGCCGTGCGCGGTTCACCGATACGCAGTCCGCCGTACGAATCGGAAACCGCCCAATAGCTTTTGTCGAATAGGTTATCCACAGTGCCGATCAATGTCAGCTGCTGGTTTCGCCATTGCGTTTGATAGCTGAGCCCGCCATAGAAGACGGTATAGGAGGGCAGCTCCCAGGTGTTGGCCGCGTCGAGTGTGGCGCGACCATGAAATTTACCGCCAACATTAATGCTTAAACCGGGTAACGCGGCGACGTCGTAGTTGCTCTGTAAACTGAATTGCTGATCGGGTGCGCCGGCAACGTCGTTACCTTCAGTCGCATCATTGGTTTTTTCGTATTGGCTATCAAGCCACATCACTTCGCCGTAAACCGAAAAGTTTTGGGTGAGAGTTAGGGCAGCACTAACTTCCAGTCCCTGATAAATTTCCTCTCCATCTTGCACTAAGTAGTTATCGGGCGTGGCGATTTCTGCGCCGCGCTCTATTCGAAACCAGGCTGCTGTCGCTGACCAGCCCAACCCCGCGGCCTTAATGCCCGCTTCATATTGCTTGGTTTCCAAAGGGGGGAGCAGTTCATCTGCGTTGGCATAGGTTTCTCCAACCGTTGAGATAGCACCTTCAAAGGATTCGACATAACTCGCGTAGACAGACATCTGCTCCGCAGGTTTATAGATGACTGCTGCGGTTGGACTGGTAGCACTGTCGTCGTAATCGGAATGAAACGACGAGAAGTAGCTGCTGGGGGTGTGCTCAATATCTGTTGAGCGTAACCCCAGCATAATGTCCCACTGTTCGTTCACGGATAAGGTGTCGCTGACAAATACCGATGTTTGTCGATCACTCCAGGCCATTGCCAGTCGGTTGGGCAGAGTAGAGTGATAGGTGGGTAGGTCCACATCTCGATAGAGGTTGTCGACGCCATAGCCAGAGGTTACCAGTCGATCTGGGTCGTTGCGGTAAGTTGTCGCTTTTTGCTCGGAAAACCCAACGACCAGCTCGTGAGTGATGGGGCCCGTTTCCACGATACCGTTCACCAACCCCTGGTATTGGCGATAGCTGACATCGAAATATTGATCATACAGGGAGATATTGATATCCCCTTGGCTGTTTACCAGGTAGGCAAGGGTTTTAACCCAGCGGGTTTCATTTTTCGAGTAGTCGTATTCCAGTCGAGCGTTCCAGTGGTCGTTGATTTCCCAGTTGAGACTGGTGAGCGCGACCAGATTTTTGTCGTCGTCGAACGTCCCATCGACGGCAATGCTGCGACTGCCATCGACGGATTTCGGGAGACTGTCTTCACTGGCCATGGAGTTGCTCATGGTTGTCCAGGAGTTTTCTGTGCGTCGATCGTTGTGAATCAGGTCGACCTGCCATGTGAGCGAGTTCGAGAGTTCTGCATCAAAGGCGATCGCTGCTGTCTTACGATCTATTTTCCCGTTTTCCAGATAGGAGTCGCCTTCTTCCTTAACGAGATTCAGTCGAACGCCGTATTTTTGTTGATCCCCTAGCCGGGTGGATGCATCCAGGTGGGCGCTCAGGACGCTGTCGCTTCGCGCTCCGATATCTATGCTTAACAGGTCTTCTACTGGTGTTTTGGTGACATAGTTAACAATGCCGCCTGGCACGCCCATGCCGAACATAAAGCCGGCAGCTCCCTTAAGCAGTGTCACCTGCTCAAAGGCTTCGTAGGGGAGTTCCCCGCTGAAATTGTTTACCGATAGCCCGTTAATTTTAAAGCTGTTCGTGTAATCAAGTGGCAGGCCACGCACGCGTACTGTCGATCCAAAGGTGCTGTAGGCGCTGCCATCAACAGAGACAGAGGCCTCGCGACTGAAGAGGCTGTCGAGGGTGTTGACTTGCCGAATCTCCATGTCTTCCAGTGAGATGACATCGACAGAAAAGGGCGTTTCCAGAATGCTGCGTTTGCCGAGTGCGCCCGCATCACTTTGAGCATCCAGTTCGGTAATTTTATGCCCGACGACGGTAACCGTTTCGATACTCTCCGTAGCACCTATCGCTGCGGTTGTTTGCATCATAAATAGACCAATGCCCCCAACCATTGCTGTTAAGTGCTGATACTGTTTTCTGCTTTGCTCCATGACGGTTTACCTCTCCTTGTCGTTAAATACCGTTGCCTGGCGTGGAAAATGAGTTTTGCCGGCTTCAGTAACCCTGCATACAGTAATAATAATAATTATCATTTGCAAGGTTTGTGGTGCTGAAATACCCTCGATGAGGCTGTGTATGACAGGAGGCTGGCCAAAGTGGCGCTTAATGATTCCTGTATGTAAAAAGGTTCAAATATGAACTTTGGGAAAAGTTACTTTTGCAGTCTTTTCGAGCCTATGAAATATTTTGTCACCCAAATCCGTCAATATCGATCAAAAGGCATAATTAATCGTCAGTTGACGCGTCACGGAGTTTGGCCATAAGGAAAAATAACCATAAAAATATATCGGGAGTCAGTTCTATGGACAGTGTCCAGTCACAACTTCAGGTCTGTGGGGAAAACTACACGCTATTTCGAAAGCCACTGGCAGTATTTATTCGCTCAATTATTCTGGTCAGTTCGTCGGCCGGAATGCTCTATTCACCTTCACTTCTTGCTCAAGACAACACCACGGATTCTTCCGACGTTCCGGAAAATACAGTTTTGGAAGAAGTTGTCGTTACCAGCTATCGGCAGTCGTTGGAGGCTGCGAGGGACTTAAAGCGCAGTATGGCTCAGCAAACGGAGAGTATCGTCGCTGAAGACATGGGTAAAATGCCTGATCTCAATCTGGCAGAGTCATTACAGCGGGTTCCGGGTGTCGCCATAACCCGCGAAGGCGGTGAGGGCCGCAATATTACTGTGCGCGGTTTGGGGCCGGGTTTTACCCGAACAACGCTCAATGGTATGGAGGTGCCCGCCAGTACCGGTGGGTTGGACTCGTCCGGTGCAACCAATCGCGGTCGTGATTTTGACTTTAACGTGTTTGGTTCAGAATTGTTTAATCGTATTACCATTAATAAGAGTGCTGTCGGTCACATTGAAGAAGGCGGTTTGGCTTCAACCGTTGAGTTGTTTACTCGCAAACCTTTCGATCAGCCTGGCCAAAGCGTCTCCGCCAGTTTGCAAGGTGCGTACAACCCTGATTCGGAAGAGATGGATCCGCGTGGCACTTTGGTGTTCAGTAGAACTTTTGCTGAAGATACCGTCGGCGTGCTTGCAGCGGTGACTCACGCAAAGCGAACCGTCCATCAGGAAGGCTTTGGCTCGGTATTGTGGACCTCGCCTTTTGCCAACGGCAATCGCTCATGGGTGGGCAGTGACGCGGATGTCGTGATCAACGGGACGCCAAATCCGTCAGGTAATTATCCCAACGATATCATCGATCCTACACAGCAGTTGGATTACCTCTGGCATCCGCGCCTGCCGCGAATGGATTCGTTCAATCGGGAGCAGGACCGAACCGGATACAATCTGGCGTTTCAATGGCGGCCAACAGACCGGCTGGAAGTCGGGCTTGATGTGGTGGGATCACAGCTGGAGGCTGATGTTGTTTCTTATAACTATTACGGTCAATTTCGTAATTTGCAGGAAACTCTAACACCGACCGAGGTAACTCTGGATGAGTCTGGCCGACGCATTATCGCCGGCACATTTGATGGTGTAAAACCCCGCTCGGAGAGCCGTTATCAAACCCATGAAACGGATTTTCTACAGACCGTGTTCAACGGAAAATTTCATATTAATGATTCAGCGACGGTTACCGCCATGTACGGTCGCGCAGAATCGGATCATCATGAAGAGCAATACCGATTAAACCTGACCACGATTGATGGGCATCCTTTCAGCTATTCGTTTGAAGAGGATTCCAACATGGCAGAAATGAGCTATGGATTTGATGTGCTCGATCCTTCTTTGTATGAATGGGGCAACTACATTGCCCTGGATGAAGTGAATCGGACCAACGACACCTTTCGATTGGATCTAGAAGTGGTCGATGATAATTCGACGATTCGCACTGGAATTATCTGGAACAAGAGGCAGGTTGAGTCCATTCGAGGCTACCCCTTGGGCCTGACCGTACCGGCGACCGTTGATGCATCGAATACAACCGATTTTGCCAGTGAGATTGATCACTACGGCGATATTATCGATCCGCCAGCAGGCTTCCCAACCAACTGGCTGGTGGCGGATTTCGGAACCGCTCTGGCGCAGTTCAATGCTGGGCAATTTGCAATTGATCCCGGCGACCCAGAAAGCTATTCCATCGAGGAAAAAACACTCGGGGGTTACATTGAAGCGGAAATTGAAACCTCTTTGCTGGGGCGTCCCTTTACCGCCAACATGGGGCTTCGGGTGGTGACCACTGATCTTGAGTCCAGCGGTGCGGTTTCCGATGGCGCTGATGGGTTTCTGCGTATCACCAACAGTAAAGACTATACCGACTATCTGCCGTCGGTGAACTTGTCCTGGGAGGTGGTGGACGATCTGCTGTTGCGCTTGAGCATGGGGAGAAATATCTCCCGTCCGGATTTAGGCAGTCTGGTGTCGACTGCCAGTGTCACCCCTATTGCCGGACAGGTATCAGTGGGCAACCCGGATCTCGATCCTGTGCGGGCTAATGCGATAGATCTGGGCGCTGAATGGTATTTTACCGATCAATCTCTGCTCAGCTTGGTTTTTTTCCACAAGGACATTGAGAGTTTTGTGACCGGCGCTGTCGAATCCAATCAAACACTGCCGGATGATATCCGCGCTGTGGTTGCTGCTCGTGCTGAATACGATCCCTCCAGTCCCGCTTATGATCCCAGTGTTGTGGGAGTCGATAGTGCTGATTGGGAGATTGCCTCTTACGTCAATGGCGAGGGCGCCGAGCTGGATGGCTACGAAATCGGTTATCAGCATGCGCTAGATCGTTGGTTACCGGGTTTTGGTATCTTTGCTAACTACACGCACGTTGAATCCGAAGCGGTGTTTGGCAATGGTGTGGTGGGGTCGCTCGAGGGTCTTTCAGAAAACAGTTATAACGCGGGCGTATTTTATGAGCGTGACCAGTTTGGTGGTCGCATTGTGGTCAATGATCGCGATGATTACGTTACCTCGCAAGTTGGCGGTAATGGCAATGCATCGGAGGCGACAACTGGGCCGACTCGTATTGATATGTCTGCGTTCTGGAATATGACAGATAACTTGACCCTGACGCTGGATGTGATCAATCTCACCAATGAAGAGGAGCGCTTGTACAGTACCGGGCCATTGGGCGATATGAATCTTGTCCGCGAGTTCAATGCCACAGGGACGGAAATTATTTTCGGCATACGCGCTACGATGTAAACGGAAGCGGGGCGGCTGCCGCCCCGATGTTACAGCTCACAGGGTGAGCTGACGGCCAGTTAAAGGATTTTACGGTGAGCGATTATCTGATTCCTAATCTCAGTAATGCCTGCCATGTGCTGCGTCTGATGGTCGAGACAGGGCACGGAATGTCGCGGGATGAAATAGCTGAAACCTTGTCAATTCCCCGTTCGACGACCTATCGAATTCTGCAAACCCTTTTGCGGGAGCAGTTCGTTGAACACCGCAAGCGTCGTTATTACCCCGGCGCGGGCCTCTATGCTCTGGGGATGCAACTGAGTTCTGTTGATCGGTTGCGACCTATGTCGCGACCGGTTTTGCACAGTTTGTCGCAGATTACCGGGTACACCGTACATCTGGCTGTTCCCAGTGGTTATCGTGTGCTGCTGCTGGAAGTCTGTGACAGTCAACAGTTGTTGCGGGTGGCCTCACGTCCCGGTTCGCTGGCGCCGATGCATGTTGCTGCGACGGGAAAGGTCTTTATGGCGTACATGTTCGCCAATGATATCGATACCATTGAGCGGGAAGTTGGTTTCACCCGCTATACGGATCAGACCAAAATCAGTGCGGACAGTGTTCGTCAGGAGATTCAGGTTACCCTTAAGCGGGGCTATGGGGTGGACGATCGTGAGTATAACGACAGTGTGCGTTGCTTAGCGGCTCCTGTCTTTGATTCTGCTGGTTCAGTGGTGGCGGCGATTGGTGTCACCTCGCCCAGTGTGCAATTCCCGAAGGAGTCTGTCGCACGGGTAGCGGGTTTGGTAAAAGAGCATGCTCAGCGGTGTTATCGCCTCCTTAAAGGAGAGACGTGACAGTCATCTGGCAAATCAACAATCTGCTAGGGAAAGTGCGCTTCACCGTCGACGTCTGGATAGTACTGATCGTCGCCATTTAGGCTTTGAGAAAATCGAATGTGACGTGAATTTCTGAGCACTGCCGTTGGCTGTGTTGTTGAATGCTCTGCGTCCAGCCCCTGGATATGGGCTTCGTCGACCTGTTGCAACACCATGGCGGGGCGTTGATCAGGTTTCTCAAATCCGAGTCGAATGTCGCGCAACTGCAAACCCTCGACGTGGCGAATATAAAAGCCATAGGCGGGCAGAATGCCAAACATACTCGGCTCAGGGTATTGATCGCCTCGCTCCGGAACGGAATAGGGGGAACGTTGAAGCTCGGCTGGCGACGTCGCCTCATTGGCGAAAAAGAAGTGGCTGATCAGGTCTTGGGGTTGAGTTTCAGCCTCTTTTAAGCTCAAGCCGCCACGAAAATGAAGTTGGATATTGCTGAGCTGCAAGCTCTCGACTGGGTGATCGGGCAAGCCGGTGATGATTGCTGGGTAGCGGGGATCAACGTCATAAGCTACCAGGTTATTTATGCTTACGCGACGAATTCGACCCGGGGTTGAATCGTCGGGTCCTCGCAAACGATTGCCAAGGCGAATAAACAGGGGCGAGCTGGATACTTCACGCATTGTAATATTACTGATGGCGATATCTTCGATGTCGCCGCCATCGACGGTTTCAAGGGCAAGTCCGCGGGAACGACGAAAGGTGATATTGTTGATGGTGATGTTCTTAAAACCGCCGTTGGATTCGGTGCCAAATTTTATGCGACCCGTGGGGCCATCTTCGTCGGGAGAGTGTGTTTGTTCCGTTCGATAACTGCCATCGAGCATGGAGCCCAAATCGTAACCGCTGACAATACTGTTGCTGATGGTGACATTTTCTGTCGCAATGGCCTCGCCAAGCGCGTATGAGCTCTTCAGGACAATCGCATCATCATTAGGTGTGTTTACCATCAAGTTATTAATGATGACATTGCGGCAGGCGTCGATATCAATGCCATCGCGATTGGTATCGATGCGCAGTCCCTCAATGCGCAGGTTGTCGACGCCTGTGGCAAGTATCGCAAAATGACCGCCGCGAAAAATCGTGAAGTCACCGAGCGTGATATTGCGAGAGGCCTTAATCGCTATCGCTTTATTGCCGGGGTTGGGTCCGGGCGCTGGCCCAAGGGGCGGGTACAAGCCTTTCCATAATCCTGTGCCATCAATCATTCCTGCCCCGCGGATGGTGACATTTTCCACGTTCTCGCCCCAAATCAAACTGTTGTGCCAGTGACTGTGACCAAAATCCTGATAGGCCAAGTCATCGCCCCATGTATTTGGTTCCGGTGCATCGTAGCGACCATGGTCTTTACTGGAATCTGCGGCCGTAATGGTTGCGCCGGCGGCGAGCTCTAGAGTGATGTGACTGCGCAATCGAATGGAGAATGACAGATAGTTGCCTGCGGGAAAGTACACTGTGCCTCCGCCCACTTTGCTGGCGGCCATGATGGCGTTATTGATCGCCAGAGTATCCAGTGTGCTGCCATTGCCAACCGCGCCATAGTCGCGAACATTGTAGAAAGCGCTGGCGGACATGAGGGGAGCCTTTGCGTCGGTGATCGTGGAAAAGAGAGCAAGAACGAACAGACCTAGAAACACGCGGGGTCGAATGGACATAGAAAAATCTTACGGAAGTCGCTTAAATAGTTATTGCTGAAAATATCCCACAGCTGGGAATTGGCGCCAACCGCTTTCTGGTGAGAGGTTCAGATATGGACTTTAGTGAAGCCGGTTTGCTGGCAGCGGTTACCTGCTCAATCGAATGCGGCCGATGCGGGAATCTGACGATACCAATGGATGCCATTGTTATCGATTTCACAGGTGGCACGCCGAGAATGCTTCAGGTAGTTGAGGTGAGCGAGGGTTTCGCCGGTGGCAAGGCCCAGGTTATGGGCATCTATCGTCCGCTGAAATAAGGCTGGAAAACAATCGACCGCGCGGCGAGGCTCCGAGAGGTAATCGTAGAGTTGATGAATATCGCGACGGTGGGTTTCTATCAGTTGAACCAGTCGTACGTGCAACCCCAAAAAGGGCGTTTCATGGGAGGGTAGAACCAGAAGATCGTCCGGTAGCGATGCGCGCAGTCTCGTGCAGGAATTCAACCATTCTTGCAGAGGGTCACCTTCGGGTTCGGTGGGATAAACGCTGATGTTTGAGGTGATTTTTGGTAGCACCTGATCGCCGGAAATCAACAACTTCAGTGCCGGGCAGTAGAGGGTTGCATGCTCCGGCGAATGGCCGCTGCCCACGACGATCTGCCAGTAGTGTTCCCCAATAGTGATGGTGTCACCGTGCTTGATTCGTCGGTAACTGTCTGGGAGCGGGTAGACGGCGCGACCAAAATTGCCAAACTTTTCCCGGTAGACTTGTAGCTGCGATTCATCATATCCGGCGGCACGATAGAAATTGATGGCCATCTCCGGTGCAACTCTGCCGGTATCGGCAACCATTGCGCGGCACATCAGAAACTCACTGCGGGTCATCCACAACTGCGTATGTTGCTCCTGCGTCAGCCAGCCTGCCAGGCCGACATGATCGGGGTGCATGTGCGTGCAGATGAGTCGCTTGATGGGGCGGTTCGCCATAAACCCTGACAACAACTTTTCCCAGAGTTGCAGGGTTTCGGGAAGTTGTAATCCGGTATCGACAATTGTCCAGCCATCGCCATCCTCCAGCAGCCATATGTTGATATGGTTCAAGGCCATCGGCATTGGGATTCTCACCCAATAAACGCCGGGCGCGACCTGCAGTGGCTCGCCGGGGGCTGGTGGCGATTGGCGGCCCCAGGGGTACGTCAGCCCCCGATAATTTTCCGGATTGGTATTAGGCATGCTGTTGCGGTGCTTGTTGTAGTCGCGTTCACCGGGCGGAATGCCCGGTGGAGGAAGCTATCTTCGGTAGCGAGGCGGTGCCCTCGTTGTGAACGGTAGTCTCTCTTCTCCGCTATAGAATACGGAACAGGGAGTGAACCGGATTTGACAGGCCTGGCGGCGCAGCAGTCGGCTACCCGCCATGATCGACACGGTAGCGCAGGGGACTGATGGCGTAGCAGTTCAACTGGCGCTAGCGGCTCCAGTAACTCAGGATAATGATTTATCCCATTTGACCGAGAGAGATCCTCGGTTCTACGACGGCTTCATAATCGCTGGTATTAAATGTCTTAACGGCCAGTGAGTAGCTGCCACCGCTGATGTTGGCTTCCCATTCTGAATCGGTTAACACCAAGAACTCGCCGGTATCGGCGAGGTCAGCAACGGCTTCTGCCGTCATGCATAATTCTGTTTCGCCCTGGTCTCGGCAGAGTTCATCAATGCAATCGGAAAAGCTGTGCAAGCCGAGACTTTGGCCCAGAGCACTGTCACTGTCCAGTAAGATATCGCTCTGATGCTGAGCCACAAACTGCAACATGGACATGGTGGTTTCGAAGGGAGACGCGAAAGCGTAAGGCGCGGTGGATACCGTTACCTTGTGCAGCTCGCCGGTAAAGTTTTCTGTGTTGATATCAACGTAGTTACTCATCTGAATTCCTCCAGGGATTCCGGCTGGCTGTCTGGTGACGTTGGAACGTCGGTGCTCATACCTCGCATTGTGGGAATTCAAGATCATAGAAGAAAATACAATCGAGAGTGAATGTTTTCTTTTCGACTTGCCCGCTTGATAAGAGCCGTTTCATTATGACGGATTTTGCAGGGTTTGGTTCTCTTTTTTTTTCACTTCTTTCAGGAATGATATTCCAGAAAATGTGGATAGTCGTAAAGGTGCACTTAACTTGGACAGCGGCGTCATTAGGTGAAGCTTAATTATGCCCCAGCCTGGCTCATAATATGTCTGTTATGATGCGAAAAGGTGCGAGTCATGACGGCGGAAAATTTTCATAATCGACATGAAGTACGCGTTAAATCTTTTCAGCCATCGCTTTTTTGACGGCTCGAAAAAATGATTTGGCTGGAGTTCGTATGTGGACCGAATCTTGCGCGAAACTTGGAGTTGAGACAGGTGCACAAGCTGTATAGGCGGCACCGGTTGTCCAGAGTGCATACGGAGATGTTCTCACCGGTACCATCATGGATGAGTTCAAGCGATTGCTTGATCATATAGTAGCAGTCAACTGGCGTTGGTGTGTCAGTGGACAGGGCTTGCTTTATCTGTTTTACCAACTCAACCGTGGTTTACGTAGAGGGGTGGTATGGAAGATTTTCGTCAGCACTTGATCGACATATTCCACAAAAACCAGCTGGTGAATACACCGAGAGAAGCCAGAAAGGTGTTTCACCAACTGGATAAGCGCGCTCGCAAGGCCGGGAGGGAGGACGATCAACTGGTCGGTGATCTCATGTGCCATGTTGATATCATCCCTCCCGTGACGTCGCGAGAAGAGATGGCGATCATCGCGCATCCCCTTTTAAAGGTACTAGTAAGCAGTGGCGCCTACGATCTTCTCTTGCCGGTCGTTGGGGCGATTGCTACCGCTCCGTCTGGAATTCCTGTGTCCGATGAATCTTCTGCTCGCAAAGAAAAGTTTCAGCGCCTGGATCTTTTGAAAAAAGACTACCCAGGCGCCATTGCTGAGTTGGCCATCAAGCATGGCAATCTGCTATTGCAGGAAGTCGAGTGCTTGTGTTGCTATCATTTAAAACCCGTCTTCAGTGGAGCAGAACACCTGGAATCGGGCCGACATTTTCATCGTGATATGAAATGGCAATTGCTGTCTGCGATTAAACACCATTTCTTCTCCTCGACGAAATCCGGATCGTCACTTGGCCTTAGCTAACCTCACAGTGCGTTTAACGCCATAAATGCCAAGGCGCTTAGGATCGCTGCCGCGGGAAGAGTGATAACCCAAGCCATAGCGATGGGTTTCATCAACCCCCAGTTGGTCTGATTGTTGACCAGTCCGATACCCAGTACGGCGCCGATCAAAATGTGTGTACTCGATACGGGAATACCGAGGGTTGACGCCAGCATGACGACGGCAGCGGCGGCTAATTCGGCCGAAAAGCCGGAGGCCGGGTGCATGGCCGTCAGGTCGTGTCCCACGGTTTGAATGACTTCTTTGCCGATAAACCAGAGTCCGACAATTAGCGCGACACCGAAGGTAACCATGGCAATGGTGGGCACAGCCGCTTCTGTACCTATCTCACCATTGCGAAGCACATCTAGAATGGCTGCAAAGGGGCCGATGGCGTTCGCGATATCGTTTGAACCGTGACTAAATGCAAAGCCCGAGGCGGTAAACACCTGCATCCAGCTAAACATCAAAAACGTCGATCGACTCAGGGAGGCACTTTTCAGTGTCTTGGCGAAAATAAAGGTCGCCATCCACACCCCGGCGGCAATCATTCCCATAATCAGGTAGTTGTGCAATGTGGTCAGGCCCAGGTGCATATGCTTAAGGCCTTTGAACAGCAACATGGATGAAATGATTGCGGCGCCGAGTGCAGCAATAATAGGGACCCAGTTTTCCAGCGCGCGGTGGGAGTCGACTTCAGAGCGGCGGCGGTTGATCGCGTGAATTTCGCGGTAGTAGTCCGACTCTAAATCTGCAGGATCAAAATCTGGCTGATTGTAGGTGTTTGCGTCCCGCGCCATCGATGTGGCATAGGAAATTTGCTGCAGTTCGCTGAGACGTTCGAAGGATTTTTTATGGCGCTCCCGAATCTCAAATTTTTCCTTTTTGATGTCTTTGAGTTCTTCGTCCGCTCTGTCGTTGTATTGAAGAATGTGTTTTTTAATTTGGAAAAACAGCGCGTAGGACACGAGGCCGCCGAGAACCGGTGACAGAACCCATGAAATGGCGATCGTGCCTATCTGATCCCAGTGTACCAGCGACATAGCGGCACCACCGCCACTCAGCATAATGCCCAAGGCAATTGAGCTGCCGACAATCCCGCCGATAATGGAGTGGGTGGTAGAGACGGGCCAGCCCCGTTTACTGGCAAACAATAACCAGAGCGCCGCGGCTAACAGTGCCGACATCATAATGTAGACAAATTGCAGCGGCTGTACCGACATGGCACCAAGATCGACAATACCTTTGCGAATGGTTTCCGTTACTTCACCGCCCGCGATAACAGCACCACTGACCTCGAAGATCGCCGCGACCACCAGCGCCTGTTTTATCGTTAACGTACCTGCGCCGACACTGGTGCCAAATGAATTTGCAACGTCATTGCCACCAATATTGAAGGCCATAAAAACGCCGAACGCCGTGGCCAAGAGGAACAGTAGTGTGTGGTTATTGTTGGTATAACCCATACCCCAGATAACAAAATACCCGGTCATGCAGATAAGGAGTACGGCGAAGGCGAGACTGAGTTTGGACATCCCTGCAATGCCAGAGGAGGAGGCGCTTACTGCTGGTGATCCTGTGCTGGCCATAGTTACGGTCCTGTATGGTGAACTGGAATACCGACGCTAGCACGTGAGTGTGACAAATTTTTTATTTTGATCTATTCAAGGTGTCACTGAGATACGATCGAGGCAGACGGGTCTTCCTGCAAAAGTACCATTCAATCGATAGCTCTTGTTCACTTCGTCAATGGGAAAACCTTATAAGCTTGGATGGAGCTGGGTTTTTCTAGCAGCACAGGAAGATGACTCGGTCGAATAAATATTTAAAAAAAGTACCAGTGAACTGAAGCAAAATGAATGGTCGATAGGGCGTTTGCCGTGGATACTAAGTATTCATATAAAAGCAATACTTGCTTAAACGGACAGCACATAACACTAAAAAACTGCCTTGTCGGAGCAACAATGAATCAGAGACGTCTCAATCCACTAATATCCGGTTTGTCACTGCTATCAGCCGCAATTACACCTTCTATGGCCTTTTCTCAAGATGGCGGTTTTGAACTTGAGGAAGTAATAGTAACCGCTCGTAAGGTTCAGGAGAATATGCAAGACGTGCCCATCGCCGTTTCTGCATTTTCGGCGGAAACCTTGGAACGTCGCCAAATTACCGGAACGGATGATATCGGTAAAATTACGCCAAATCTGCAATTCACCAATAATGCCCCGCTGGCGGGTAATAACAATTCATCGGTGATCTTTATCCGTGGTGTCGGGCAGATCAGTGCCAGAGCGAATACTGATCCCGGTGTAGGCCTCTACATCGACGATGTGTATATGGGGCAGTCGGTCGGTGGTTCCATGGAGTTGCGTGATATTTCCGGGGTGCAAGTCTTGCGCGGTCCGCAGGGCACGCTGTTCGGTCGCAACACCATTGGTGGGGCCGTTTTACTGTCGACAACGGAGCCAGGTGATGAATTCGGCGGCAAGGTGCGGATTGGTGCCGGTGATGACAGTTTACTGGAGTTCTTTGGTGCCGTAGATCTGCCAATCACAGACCGGTTTCGCTCGCGGTTTTCCTTTGGGACAAAACAACAGGATGGCTATGTGAGTCGCACCAGTGATGGTACAGACCTGGGGGATACTGACAATATAACCCTCGGTGCCAAGTTTGTCTTTGAGCCTACGGACAAACTCACCGCAAAGATGGCGATGGATTATACCGAAGCCGATGAAAATGGCTCACCACTGGTTTTTGGGGGCTACAACAACAATACCGACGTCAGTGAAACCGGGGATGCGGCGAATCCTGGGTGGTTCGGCGCAAATCAAAGTGTCGGTGCCGGTTGTAGCGATGCCTGGATTGCTCAGGCGGGACCACCGGGGCGACCGGTTGCCTCTGCAGCAGGCTCAAGTCTCGATGTGTCCGAACTTGTGACAGAGGGTGGTGGTCCCAGGGGATATACCGCTGAAAATACCGACGCCACCTGTGTGAATAATCAATGGGATGCTGGCCCATATGCCACAAATGGCACCTATCCCGTTAAAAGCACTCTGGAAAATTGGGGGCTGTCGTTCAATGTTGAATGGGGGCTTACGGACTCTCTCACCCTGAAATCGATTCCGTCCTATCGGGAATTGGCGTGGACAGGTAAGCGCGACGCAGATAACACGCCTTTCACAATTCTGCATACTGACTTCGACTCTGACGGTGATCAATTCAGTCAGGAGTTTCAGTTCTTATACAACAGTGATCGGCTCAGTGCGGTCGCCGGACTCTTTTATTATGAAGAGGAAGTCACCGATATTCTTACGGTTCAAGTGGGCGATAGAGATACCGGGTTTTCCTGTGGTGAAGGCACTGATCGCTGCCACCTGGACAGTGATAACAACATCACAGACAACGAATCCTACGCCGTATTTGGTCAGGTTACTTACGACATAACCGATGCGCTTAGTGGCACCTTGGGGGTTCGTTATACCAGTGAAACCAAAGCGTCCATCCCTGACCAATTCGACTATCTATACCCGGACGAAAAGTATCTTCCCGTGGAGCGTTACGAGGAAGATTTTTCCGCCACTACCGTTTCCGCAACGCTGAACTACAACATCAACGAGGCGACGATGGTGTATGTCGGTTATGCCGAAGGTTTTAAAGGTGGGGGGTGGAACTCTACATTTAACTTTGCACTGACGGAATCTGATTTGGAGGCCGGCCATCTTTTTGATCAGGAAGAGGTGAAAAGTTACGAGTTGGGATTTAAGTCCGATCTGACTGATACCTTGCGAGTAAACGGCGCAATCTTTCGCGCTGATTACACAGATTTGCAATTTACGTATCGTGTCTTTATTGCACCCTGGTTCTTTAATGCTGGAGAGGCATCGATCGACGGCGCCGAAATGGAGTTTACCTGGGTGCCTTCAGATCAGTGGATTATTGAGGGTGGATTTGGCTATCTGGATACGTCTATCGACGAGGCCGTTGAAATTGAGGTTCCCGGCCGGCCCGTTAGCAGTGGCGTCGCCGAAGGGAATCAATTGCCCTTTGCACCGGAATTGCAATGGAACCTCGGCGTTGGTTATATCTGGGCGAAAGAGGATTTTTCCATATCACCGCGGGTGGACGTTTCCTACAGTGATCGCGTGTACTTCGACGCGGCCAACACAGCAGCGATTGCGCAGTTGGATTCTTTTACTACGGTTGATCTCTCGATCGCAATGGAGCATTTCACTTCTGGTTGGAAGCTGGTGCTTGGTTTAAATAATGCGACCGATGAAGAGTATCGAACCTCCGGCAACTCGTCGTTGACGTCTGGTTCGGGTTACGCCGAGGTCGCCTATGCCCGTCCGAAGATGTTTTTCGCCAATCTATCTTACGAATTTTAATCCGATGCTTTGGCGGGCGGTGGCCCGCCGTATTTTTAAGCTGCCGTGCTTTCCAGGAATGCTGTTAGCGAACGCCGGTGGGCAAGGTATCGTCAATAACAAGACAGAATCGTCATGAGTCAAATCGATGTTTTTCCGGGGAAGCTATTTTCTCCATTGCAGATCCGCATTTTGGGGATCTGCTTTTTTCTGAATATGCTCGATGGTATGGATGTGCTGGCAATTTCTTTTGCGGCGCCGGCTATCGCAGCACACTGGCAGGTGACGCCGCAGGCATTAGGTATTGTTTTTAGTGCGGCCTTGGTGGGAATGGCGCTGGGCGCTGTGTTTATTTCCCCGTTTACCGATCGCATTGGTCGGCGTCGAATGATTCTGCTGAGCATCTCCGTAATTTCTCTCGGTATGATTGCTACCTCCTATGCGCAATCGATTCAACAGCTGGCCGCTCTACGATTGGTCGCCGGGGTGGGGATCGGCTCGATGCTTGCCAGTTTGACGGCGTTGGTGTCGGAATACGCGCCGGTTGAACGTCGTAATCTGGCGATACTGATTTTGCATGCTGGTTACCCGATTGGTGCCATGATCGCAGGTTTTGTGGCTGTGGTGATATTGCCTGAATATGGCTGGCGCTCACTGTTTTTGCTGGCTGGTCTCGTGTCCATTGCCGCTGTTCCTTTGGTGTATTTTCTCTTGCCAGAGTCCTTAGCCTTTCTGCTTGGGCGTCAGCCTGCTGGCGCGCTTAACGCGGTGAACAAGTTACTCGTGCGATTTGGCAGAGAGACGCTGTCTGAGCTTCCTCAACGCACATATGCGGATAAAACGACCTCAGGGTTGGGCGCGCTCTTCAGCGATTCCCTGAGGCAAGCGACGCTTACGTTGTGGGCGGCCTTTATGTTGAGTTTCGCTACCTTATATTTTTTATTCAGTTGGGTCGTCAAGTTGGCGATAGAGGCGGGGCTCTCTGTAGAGCATGCACTCTATGCCGGTGTCGCGCTCAATCTGGGGGCGTTTTTTGGTAGTACATGTTTGGGGTGGATATCGGAACGCTTTGGATTACAGACGATAATTTCACGTTTTCTGTTTGGGGGTGCCGTTATGTGTATTGTTTACAGTTATTGCGGCAGTTCTGTAGCGCTTATTCTGATTGCCTTATTTGTCTTAATGTTTTTTGTACAGGGTGGTTTCACTGGGCTTTACGCGGTTGCCGCGAGGGTTTATCCGGCGGAAATTCGAACTACTGGTGTTGGTTGGGCGATTGGGGCGGGCCGAATAGGGGCCATTCTCGGGCCGGCTATTGCTGGTTTTATTTTAGGCGCCGGGGTGGGGATCAACTGGACGTTTATCCTTTTTAGCATCCCTTTATTGATCGCCGCTATTGTCATCGTGCGATTGCCAACATCCGCAATTCAATAATCTTGCTCGCACGAGTGCGGGAAATCGGGGGAGAAATTCTATGGCGATAATTATCGGCGGTATTGCCGCTTCGCATTCACCGGCGATCGGTTTTGCGAAAGACACCAAAACGGCGCAGGACAGCGGCTGGACGGAAGTCTTTGGCTTATTTGACCCAATCAATCAGTGGTTGCAGGAAAAGCAGCCCGATGTTTTATTTTTTATCTATAACGATCACATTACGTCTTTTTTCTTTGATCATTATTCGCCATTTGTCCTGGGGGTTGATGATAGCTATACGACCGCCGATGAAGGTGGCGGGCCGCGGCAATATCCGCCCATTGATGGCCATGCGGCTTTGGCTCGGCATATCGGAACGTCTCTATTTGCCGACGAATTCGACGTTTCATTTTTTCAAAAAAAGCCGATTGATCACGGCTTTTTTTCGCCGTTATCTATGATGACGGATCGGGGCAAGAGTTGGTCCGGTGCCATTGTTCCTTTCCAAGTGGGCGTCCTGCAGTTTCCGATTCCTACTGCAAAACGCTGTTTCGCAATTGGCAAAGCGCTGCGTCGGGCAATCGAGAGCTATCCCGCGGATATCCGTGTGGCGGTGGTTGCCACTGGAGGTTTATCGCATCAGGTCCATGGAGAGCGATGCGGTTTTAACAATCCCGCTTGGGATGAACAATTCCTCGATTTGCTGGAAAATGATCCAGAGACATTAACGAAATTGACCCACGCGGATTTTGCGCGGTTGGGAGGGTTTGAAGGTGCTGAAGTCGTCATGTGGCTGATCATGCGTGGCGCCTTGTCTGCGCAGGTAAGATGTGTGCATCGGGGGTGCTATCTGCCTTCGATGACGAATATCTGCACGTTGATTTATGAGAACCAAAGCTCGCCCCAGGTTGATCATCTCGAATCTCATCGTCAGCACATGGCACAACAATTGTCGGGAATTGGGTCTTTGGCTGGAACGCATCCATTCACGTTGGAGCGGGCACATTCCGCTTGGCGGCTCAACGATTTCTTGCATCGGCTGATCATTCCAGAGCATCGAGAGCGTTTTGTGAGTGAACCCGAGGCTCTGTATGAGGAATACGCGTTGAGCGATGTTGAGCGCGAATTGCTGGATGCCAGGGATTGGATTGGGCTCATTCACTACGGTGTCATTTTCTTTAGTCTCGAGAAAATGGCGGCGGTCTTGGGGCAGTCAAATTTAGATGTTTATGCCCAGATGAGTGGTAAAACGTTGGACGAGTTTCAGCGGACCCGCAACGTTTCGATGACCTATTCGGTTTCCGGTAACGAAGAGAAGTAGATAGAATGTAGGGCTTCCATTCATACCATCATCAGAAGAATAACAATGAATGTGCCCCGATATTTACTCTACGGACAAGCCTCTGAAGGGCCGGTCGACTGGTTCGTCAACGTTGAGGCGCTGGATAAGCGCTGTCGCGAGCGAGGTTGGGTCATTGCGCCTCACAGTCACCCTGGGTTCGCTCAGATAATGCTGGTGATGAGCGGCAGAGGGGTGATCGATATAGAGGGCGTCCAGTACCCGTTTCAGAGCCCTTGTGGACTCATTCTTCCCGTTAACACTATCCATGGCTTGGCATACGAGCAGGGAACGGATGGGTGGGTAATTACCGTTGCCGACTATTTTGTGCGGCAGCTGGGGGTTCGCATGTCCAGTCTGGCTGAGCTGTTGACGCGGCCAGCGGTGGTCGATCTGGACAAGTTACCAGGCTCCGCCGGGAGAATGCGCTCGCGTGTCGATTGTGTCAGCCGGGAATTACACCATAAGCCCGATGGCTTTGATGTGATGGTCGAGTCGGATTTGATGGCGGTTTTGGTGGAGCTGCAGAGGGCGACCCGCAAGACGGCACACCCTGTCAGTGCTCAAACCAGTCGTCAATCTCAGGTGCTGACGGAATTCCGCAGCCTTGTTGATGCGCATTTTCGACAACACTTCAAAATTCCCGATTACGCCAAACGTTTAAATGTCTCTCCATTTCAATTGCGAGCGGCTTGCGAAGCGATCATGAACCAGTCGCCGAAAGAAATGATCGAGGAGCGATTGCTGAGTGAAGCCAAACGTGAATTGATTTTTTCTACCCGTACCGTGGAAGATATTGGGTATCGACTTGGATTTGCCGATCCATCCTATTTCACGCGCTTTTTTAAAAAACATACCCATACCGCTCCGACTTCATTTCGTCAGGCGTTTAAGCTTGGGACGCCAGAAGCTCAGGAAAAGGTCCAGGTATAATGGTCTATTGGGCATGCTCGTTCGGAAAATTCTATGTTTCAACAACGTCGGTTTGACTTTCAAGGACTCAACCTAAGCTTTTTGGATTCCGGAGGCGAATTGCCGATCGCCTTATTTTTGCATGGTACCCAGGAGCATGCTCGCTGTTGGGAAAGGGTGGCAAGTCGCTTTGTCGCGAATTACCGCGTCATATTGCCTGACCTCAGGGGGCATGGTTTCAGCGATTGGAGTTCAGGAGGGGCTTATTCGGTATTGGACTACAGCCTGGACCTGTTGGCGCTGGTGGAGCACCTGGAAGCAGATCGGGTCGTTCTCGTTGGGCATTCCCTGGGTGGCAACATTGCTATGCATTTCGCCGCGCTATATCCCAATCGTGCCGAGCGTCTTTGCATTATCGAGGGGTTGGGTATGTCCCCTCAAGATCGTCAGCGTCGCGATGCCAGATCCCGGCTTGAATTGCTGCGCAACTGGTCGAATAAGGTCATGCAGCGCAGTCATAGAACACCCACGCGCTACAAAGATGTGGCCCAGGCGACGACGGTGCTTTTGCATCATGACCGCCGAATAGCGCCGGAGCTCGCTACCCATATTGCCAAGCATGGACTGCGGGAAATGCCCTCTGGCGGATTTGTTTGGCGTTACGATGCGCGGGTGCTGGAGCAGGGTGCCGCGGATGTGCTCAGTCCGGATCCGGCAGATCTCTGCGTGGCGATTTCGGCGCCGGTGTTACTGGTCTACGGTAAACAAAGCTGGGCGTCAAACCCGATCGAGGATGGTCGGGCGGATTACTTTGATGATGTCAATGTCATTCTTGTCGGAGAGGCTGGGCATAATGTGCATCATCATCAACCAGAAATATTCATTCAGCAGCTGAAAAAGTTCTTGGGGATCGCTGGCGAATCCTGACGATGACCAAAAAGAGCGTCTCTGTGAGGCCTCCAATACTGTGATTTAATTGAAAAAACAGGATGGATTGTCCGTTAAAAATACGCGTGTTTATAAATGTGATTGTCTCTTTGGAAAATGGCAGTAGACGATTATTTTGATGTTTTTGCCGTAAATTTCAGTCTCAAATGTTCAATGTTTTTCGGTCGTTCAGATAAATTTATAAGCAGTTTTGCAAATGTATCTAAATTGATACATTTGTAAATGCAAATACCTCTCGTTGACACTATGTTTACATCGGAGTAATTTAGGACGTATTCGTCGAAATAGTTGGATATCGGCGGTCAGCGTGTTTTAACGACAGGAGTCGCCGTGTTCGGATCTGTCTCAGGTGATTGTGATCCGTGCTTTATGCCCTGACCGCAGCGGCGATACATCCTGAAAATTCAATTCATAACAGTCCATATCCCCATTTTTGGTTGTCTTGCACTGGTACTGCTGTTGCGCGCGCCCGTTTTTAGATGCTGATTCGTGATTGCGCGCGTGAGACTTCTACATGCGCGTGCAGATTTGTCTGCCATTGCCAAGGGCATGGGCACGCGGGGAGTACAGATTTGAAAGCTCTGATAAGTGTGGGCGAGGTTATTGTCGCAAGCAGTCGATCAGGGTTTTCTAGTAACGCATATTTTTAAACGCATCATCAGGGGGAGTTCATGTTGTTTGTAGGTAAGGGCAAGGGAGGGCGACAGCACTTGTTGGTCGCTGCTGTTGGGGCAATTGTTTCCGGCGGCGTTACGGCACAGACTGACAAGTCCGAGCAAGATGACCTCGAAGAAATTGTGGTTACTGCTGCCGGTTATCAGCAGCGTATAATCGATGCGCCAGCGTCTATTTCTGTTGTGACTCAGGAAGAACTTCGCAAGCAATCCTACACAACCATCACCGATGCGATGCAGGACATTCCCGGCGTTTTTGTCAGCGGTGGCGGTAACATGCAAGATATTAGCATGCGGGGAATGGACGATTCCTACACCATGTATCTGGTTGATGGTCGGCCGATTTCGGCGGGGCGCAATGTTAATACCAATGGCGCCGACGGCGGTAAGCAGATTGGTATGCCGCCGCTGGCGAAAATCGATCGAGTTGAAGTGATTCGTGGGCCAATGTCGTCACTGTATGGTTCTGAAGCCATGGGTGGGGTTGTGAACATCATCACTCGAACCACGCCAGCCGAATGGGGTGGCAGCATCGCCGGTGACTATACCAGCTCCATGAACGACCTCACCAATGACGAATACAATTCAGATTTTTACGTGGGTGGCCCTATCATTCAAGATGTGCTGGGGATTGAGTTTACGGGTGGGTATCGACATACCGATGAAAGCGACTATGCTGGCGAAGATGACTCCGCAGCAAGTATGCCGGATTCTGATACCACTCGTTTGGGCACCGAAGTCACTTGGAGCCCGAATTCCAGCAACCGTTTAGGTTTCGCTTACGATTATTCCAATCTGGACTTTACCCACACGCCTGGTAAGTCTTTGGCTGCCGACGATGAAGAGTCTTCTTACGAGTATGAAAAAGAAGTTTATACCTTAACCCATAACGGCAATTACGGGGCTTGGAACACCAATACCTACTTGCAGCAGGACTTGTCCGATCGCGTTCAGACGGAAGATAAGCAGGAAGAGATCGTTATCCTCAACAGTCAGGCGAGTTATGTTGGTGATCAACATATCTATACCATCGGTGGTCGTTATAAAACCGAAGAGCTTGTGGATGAAACCAATGGCTTACTCGAAGCGGATGTCGCTGGAGCTACGTCTTCGGTTGACCGTTGGATCGCAGCAATTTTTGCAGAAGTGGAGTGGCGTTTTCACGAAGATTTAGGGATCACCACTGGAATTCGCTATGACGACGATGAGCTGTTTGGTGGTCATGTCTCTCCAAGAATTTACGCGAATTGGCACACAACCGAAAATTTAACCGTGAAAGGTGGAATTTCGACGGGTTATAGTCAGCCGTCTCTGTCTGCGGCGACCGAAGGTTTTGGTCGCGGCACCGGCGGTGGCGGTTCGCCCAATCAGAGTGCCAGCGGGGTCTCTATCTCCCGTGCTTTGATTATTGGGAACGAAGATCTGGAACCAGAAACCAGTGTTAATTACGAGCTGGGTTTTATCTACAACAACCGTGCGCTGAGTTTAAATACCAGTCTTATGGCGTTTTTTACGACGTTTAAGGATAAGATTGCCGAAGACCGTTACTGTACCAGTGATGAAAGTATCGACAACGATGATTACCGTAATTATCAATGTGAATACGGCGGTAATACCTATTATTTTCTCAGCACTCGTATGAATATCGACGAGGCGGAAATGCAGGGTATCGAAGCTACAGTCGACTATTGGCTGACGAACAGTCTGCAAATGAAGGCCAACTACACCTATACGGATTCAGAGCAAAAAACCGGTGATTTTGCCGGCGAGCCTCTCAATAAAATTCCCAAGCAGATGGCTAATCTGAGCCTGGATTGGTTTGCGCCGGGGAGCTCATTGAATCTCTGGGGAAGGGCAAATTATCGTGGCGAAACAACGGATTATTTGGGTAGAACATCCATGAGTGATGGAACTCCCGCCTATACCTTCGTTGATATTGGCGCATCCTATCGTTTGTCAGAAAAACTTCGACTCATGGCCGGTCTTTATAATGTTGCTAACAAAGAAGTGACCAATGACAGTTATGGTGTTGTACTGGACGGTCGACGTTTAAACGTCAGCTTTAATCTGGATTTTTAATCTAAGGTAAAAAGAGGGTAGCCCGGACATCGGAACAAATCTCGGGCTACCCAAAGGTAAAATCACATCAAAGGCTGCCGTCGTGAAAGCGTTCCGCTGCATAGGCCGCGGCACGTGCGGTAAACGCCATATAGGTTAGAGAAGGGTTCTGATTTGCCGATGAACTCATGGCTGCGCCATCGGTAATAAACACATTGGGCACATCGTGAGCTTGGCTGTGAGCGTTTACCACCGAAGTCGCCGGGTCGGCGCCCATGCGGGCTCCCCCCATTTCGTGGACCGCGGCACCCGCGAGTTCCGGTGTGTCTGAGCTAAACAACACCTTGCTCTTCACCAAGCCCAGCATGTTTTGCGCTTCCCGTTGGGCGTCTGTTAGAAGTTTTTTCTCGTTGTCGCCGTGATGGAGGCGAATATCCAACTGCGGAATGCCCCATTGATCTGTCGCTTTTGACAGGGCAATGCGATTTTCTTTTTTCGGCAGACTCTCTGCAAAGGCGACCATAAGGATGCGCCATTCACCTTGCTGGGTCATGGCATCTTTAAACGCTTGGCCGCTTCCTGCTTGTTGTGCACCGCGCTTCCAGTTGGTTCGAAAACCGACGCCCTGATAGCTATAACCGCGAAGAAAATCGCTGTCTTCCTTCTGAACGTTTTTAAAGCGCGGAATAATGAAGTTTGAGGGGCGATTGCCAAAGTAACTGCGGTCTTGGAGTTCCTGCACGCTGGCGACCATGCTGAGTGAGTGGGCATGATCCATGATGTAGTGGCCAAGCGTTCCGCTGGTGTTGGCAAGCCCGTTTGGAAAGGCTTCCGATACTGAGCGCAATAAAATGCCGACACTGTTAAATGCTGACGCATTGAGGAAAAACAGGCGTGCCGTGAAAGTGTTTTTCTCTCCGGTTTTGGCGTCAATACACTGTACGCCGCTGGCCTTGCCGGACTCTTTATCGTAAACAATTTGATCGACAATCTGGTCGGTTTTTAAGGTCAGACGACCCGTGGCTTGAGCGGCTGGCAAGGTGGAGCTTTGCGTTGAAAAATAGGCACCGAAGCTACATCCGCGATGACAGATATAGCGATATTGGCAGGGCGCTCGGTCGCCTTTGGCTTGGGTAAGGTTGGCGGAGCGGCCAGGAATCAGGCGGCGGTCATCATAATGGCCTTTGATGCGGTCTGCCAGCAGGCTTTCGATGGCGGACAGAGGCATGTGTGGCTGAAAGATGCCATCGGGCAGCTGTGGCAATCCCTCCTGAGTGCCGTTGACGCCAATATGAGATTCCACATGATCATACCAGGGTTTTAAGTCGGCGTAGCGAACTGGCCAGTCGACGCCATAACCATCTTTTTTGTTGGCGCCAAAGTCGATATCACTCCAGCGATAGCATTGGCGACCCCAGGTCAAAGAGCGGCCTCCCAGCTGATAGCCACGTCGCCATTGAAAAGGGAGATCTTCCGTTGTCTGGTAGGGGTGATCCGAGTCTTTGACGAAGTGGTCCATCGACCATTCGTCAAAATTGGTTCCTTTGCTTTGGATCGGATAATCCTTGGCGAGCATCTCTGGGTTGTTAAAACCGCGAAACGGCATTTCCCAGGGCGCTTTCATTTCGTTGGTGTAGCCGCTGCGGTGCTCGATATGACGGCCCCGTTCCAGCATTAACACGCGCAGACCCCGCTCGGTCAGCTCTTTGGCGGCCCAGCCGCCGGTTATGCCGGAACCAATTACTATTGCATCAAAATCAGGAGTCATGAAAACCACACTGCCAGCCAATCGTTAGACATAGCAGGGGTTGCCTGCTCCACAGGGATATCCGGCAGCCATTGTCCGGGTACTGGTGCATAGGTAAGTTGTCTGGATGCACCTTCTTCTGAGGTGAAGTAGCTGGACATGAGCACGGTTTTCACGGCTTTCCAGCTGTCGGTAGTGTCGCTGTCCAGTTCTCCGGCGAAGCACTGTTGATCAAATTCTGTGATCAGCGTCACTCTTTCCTCTGCACTGATTTTGAGCAGGCTGGAACCGCTTGTGCGATCCAATTGCGTCATAACATTGAGGATATGAGTTGGCTTAATACCCAGCCAGCCGACGTCCAGACGATCATTGATGGTCTGGCCAGGGGCCGTTTGAGCAGAGCCGGGGATCAGTGTCTCCGACAGTGTATCCAGATAACGGATGACGGATTCAGATGCCGGAACAGAGGCGCAGGCCGTGCTTAATGCGGGTGCTGCGGCCAGCCATTTCACCAAATTTCGGCGCCGAATCAGATATCGTTCAGCCATAATAAGGGGTACCGTTTTGTACAATTCGTGTGAGCCGAAGCTCAATCCATATCTATTTGTACCTTAGCAGAGCCAAAAATGTAAAGGTTTACATTTTTGCACCAGAATATTCCTTTTGCACGAATTTGGTGCCTTTTTTCTGGTGATATTTAGAGGTTTTGCTGTGAAGCTTTGCAGAAATGTAAACGTTGTCATAAAGTTTACATGTTTTCGATATTTGTTTTATTCTTTTAAAATCATGCAGATAGGGAATTATTTTTATTTTTTGTGACCATGAATTGCCAGTTTTTCCAGAAAAAATCAGTTGACCGGCAAGGTTGTTGCTGTCATGTTGAAAATGTAAACGTTAACATCTCGACTGCTGGTAGGGAGAGTGCCTGGTTATGTCAGAAAAGAAATCCATGAAATTACGTCAATTGGGAGCGGCCATCGCTCTGATCACCACGTCTGGTGGAATCTATTCTTCCCAGGCGCTGGGTCAAGCGCTTGAAGAGGTCGTGGTGACCGCTGAAAAGCGGGAGTCAAACGCGCAGACCACTGCGATATCTATGAGTGTCATTAATACAGAACAGCTCGCGGATGCTGGTGTCTCGACAGTGGGCGACCTAACCAACATAGCGCCGACGATGAATATCGCTCAAAATAACGACAACTTGATGATTACCATTCGGGGAGTTTCCAGCCGGGATTACACAGAATCCGGTGATCCTGCGGTTGCGGTCAGTTTTGATAACTTCTATCTACAAGACTCCATTGCCTTAAACGGCGCTTTGTTTGATGTAGAGCGAGTGGAAGTTCTTAACGGCCCTCAGGGGACTTTATACGGGCGAAATGCAACCGCTGGAGCCCTGAATATTTCGTCCAACAAGCCCAACTTTGATGAGTTTGGGGGCAAGTTGAGCGCCGAGTTGGGCAATTACGAGCACAAGTCTCTGGAAGGCGCCGTTAACATTCCTGTGAGTGATACTCTGGCGATTCGGGTTGCCGGCTTGGCAAAGGATAACGGCGGTTATCGCGACAATGGCAATGGCCTGGATGATGGCGATCAAAATACCACCTATGGTGCGCGGGTTCATGTTGCTTGGGAACCTACCGATCAGTTTTCTTCACTCTTTACCTATGAATATGTCGACATCGGCGGTGTTGGAGCTGTTGCGAAAACTGTGCTGTACGATGATGTAAAATCTGATGGTACTTTGGATTTTGGTAACGAGAAAAAGTGGGATTTGAATACACAGAACTACATCGATGTTAAGCAGCATAATTTCCGCACCAAGTTGTCCTACGATTTTGAAAACCTCTCCTTAATTTACAGTGGTGGTATTCAGAAACAAGATTATGAAGCAGTCAAGGATCAGGATGGTAGTGATCTGCAATTACTAGGCTGGCATAGTATTGCGGAGTCAGAAACGCAAAATCACGAGTTGCGTGTGGCCACGGATTTCTCTGGCCCGGTAAACCTGCAAGCAGGCGTGTATTATTACAGTAATGAACGTGATCCTAATGATGCGTATTTTGAAATTTATGGTGGCGATCCGGACCCTTTAAATTTCTATATTTTCCAATATGAAGTAGAAAGTGAGTCGAAGGCGGTCTTTTCCCAGGTCAGTTACGACATAACGGATACTCTGCAATTCGAAGTCGGTGCCCGCTACACAGAAGACGAAAAAGAGCAAACTGGCCGTAACGACGTTGCCGTTGGTAGCTTTACTTATGTGGATTACGGTTATGAAGGTAACAAGACCACCTGGCATGTCGGTGCCAACTGGTCTCCACTCGACGATCACTTCTTCTATGGCAAAATTGACCGTGGCTACAAGGCAGGTGGTTACAACAACACCCAGGCATATGGCCCAGAAGAAATTACCGCCTATGAAATTGGCTCTAAGAGCCAATTTCTGGACAACACCTTGCGTTTGAATACGGCGTTTTACTATTACGATTACACTGATATGCAAGTTCTGCAGACCAATGCCGACACTGGTGTATCGCAAATGTTCAATGCTGGTGAGGCGGGTATTTTTGGTGCTGATTTAGGCTTGACCTATCTGTTTACCATGCAGGATTCATTCGATATCAATTTTGCTTATGTCGATGCCGATTATGATGAGTTCTGTACATCAACAGGTGATGTATGTCCAGCAGGCTCCGATTATAGCGGTAATCAACTGCCTCAGGCGGCGAAAGTCAGTGCCTTGATCGGTTATAGCCACGATTTCTTGTTTGGTGATTCGACACTCACGGCGCGCTGGCAAACCAAATATCAATCGCGCAGCTACTTTACCTACTTCAATTCAAAGGCAGAGCAGCAAGAAGCGTATTCCAAGTCAGACCTTACTTTGACTTACAACAAAGACGGATTCCCGGCCACCATCAGTGGTTTCGTACGCAATATCGAGGATCGTCGCATTCTGACCATGTCTGAAGAAGCCGGTTATGCCGGTGGATATCTGGTACAGTTTGCTGCTCCCCGGACCTTTGGCGTACGAGTCGATTACGAATTCTAATCGGCGGAAAACGAGCAGCTGGCCACTTCCGCGTCGCGGAGGTGGCAGTCCCGACTCCCATTGGTATCGTCCTCCTCAGGTCCGGAGTTTCTGAGGAATCGCAACAAGACGGATAGTAGTAGTGGCAAATATCAAGGACATTGCAGAGCTGGCAGGGGTTTCAATCGCAACGGTTTCACGAACCTTGCGCGAACCCCAGAAGGTTAAGCCAGCGACAGCCAAGAAAGTGAATGAGGCAATCAAAAAGCTTTCTTACAAAACCAATTTGGTGGCGAGCAGTTTGCGTAAGCAGCGCTCGGATATCGTGATTGTGGCTGTGCCGGATCTGCATAACTCCTTTGTTGCCGGTCTGGTCCAGGGGGCGGAAAACGTCGCCCGGGAAAATGGCATCAAGATCATGCTGGGAATCACTGAAGGGCGCCAAGAGTTGCTCGACAGTTACTACAGCATGGTGGCGGGCAAACAGGCCGATGGCATGATTGTACTCGATGTTGCTACACCGACGATCATTCGGGAGTCAGAGGATTCCACCAAGCTGCCCATTGTTATGACGTGTGAGTATGAGGCTGATGTCCAGGTACCGCGGGTGCGTTTCGACAACATAGAGGCGACTGCCACTGCCGTAGCGCACATGGTGGCACAGGGGCATCAACACATCGGTTTTATTTCCGGTGCTCGCAGTCTTCGCATGAGTCGGGATCGCCAGAGCGGCTATCGCTTGGGGTTGCGACGCGCGGGAATCGAGGTCAACGAGGCGCTGGTGCGCAGTGGCGATTATTTTATCGATTCCGGTGTCAGCGGCGCCAGAGAGTTGATTGACAGTGGCGAACTGTTTACCGCCCTTATCTGTGAGAGTGATGAAATTGCCATTGGTGCCATTCACTGTCTGGCGGAAGAGGGGTTGCGGGTTCCGCAGGATGTCAGCGTTATTGGTATGGACAACATACGGGTTTCCGGGTTTACCAATCCTGCATTGACGACGATTGAGCTCTCGTCGGCACAGGTTGGCGAACAAGCCATGCGCCTGATGTTGGATTTCCATTTGGACTCTGACGGCGCTAACCGGGAAATCATTCTTCCCCATCAACTCATACAACGAAAAAGTACTGCTCCTCCAAAAATTTGAGAGAAAACTGTGACGGGAAAGTTACAGAAATGTGCAGTGACGATTATTTACTCAGGAGATTTCTTTGAAACGTAGGCAATTTATGAAATCGGTATCCGGGCTTCTGGCCGCAACGGCGGTAGCGCCGAGCGTATTTGCTGAGCCAGCATACTTCAAGCGTCCCGGAATCCAGCTGTTTACTGTGATGACGTTGTTGGACAAAGACTTTGACGGCACTTTGCAAAAAGTTTCTGATATCGGTTATCGCTCCGTAGAGACCGTTGGTGCGTTCGGGATGCCTGCTGAAGAGGTACACGAAAAACTCACCCAATACGGGTTTACATCACCATCACAGCATTTGATGCCCGGCGATCTTTATTCTTACTTCTCGGCCTATAACCGTGGCGAAATATCCTGGGACAATATTGTTAAGAAGTTTACTCAGGCGTTCGATTTTGATCGGGTGGAAGAGTTTGTAACAGAAGCGATCGGCCGAGCCCAAGCGCTAGGGCAGCAATACATTGTCTGGCAGTTGAACTGGGTTCCTGAGTACGGCGTTGAAGAAGTCAAAAAGCACATTAAGGCGTTCACGACTGCTGGGAAATTGTGTAAGGACGCTGGCTTAGGATTTGCTTTCCATAACCATAATCATGAATTTGCACCGTTAAAAGGGTCAACGGCGTACGACATGATGGTGCAGGAGACCGATCCCGATCTCGTTATGTTGGAAATGGATTTTATGTGGGCGAGTTATGCCGGTGTCGATCCGGTGAGTTACTTCCACAAATATCCCGATCGTTACCGCATGGTGCACCTCAAGGATCACACCAAGGAAGGCAAGATTGTGATTCCTGGTCAGGGTGTGGAAAACTTCCAGCGACTCCTGGCTGCGAGTGAAGCAGCCGGTATTGAGCATGCGTTTGTGGAGTTTGATCAACCCGTTGATCCCATGAAAGAAATTGCGGCGGCGTACAAGTATTTGACAAACGTCCCTAAAAATTAAGCCGGAATCCGGCAGAAAGACAGTTCCAAACCTCTGAAACTTTTTGGCGAGCCAAAGGCGGCAGGGGTGAGGTATGTCTAAAAAACTCAGAGAGAAAGCAGGTGGGGCACCCGGCGAAAAAGATCGGGAAACTGCCTTAACGAATTTTTTTAACCCATTTCAGTCTGGAGAAAATAATGGCTTATCGTTTGGGTGTCGATGTTGGGGGAACGTTTACCGATCTCCTGCTGATCAACGAGGAGACCGGTCAGAAGTTTACGGCGAAGGTGCCGTCAACACCTCACGATTCTTCGGTCGGAGTCTTGAACGGGGTAGAGCGAATCTGCCGCGAATCTGGTGTGAATCCAAAAGAGATTCAGCGGGTGATGCACGGGACAACCGTTGCAACCAATGCCGTCTTAACCGGCAAAGGCGCCAAGCTTGGCTTGGTGACAACGTCCGGTTACGAGCAGGTCTTGCAAGTGGCGCGTTCATACTGCCCGGGTGGTCTGGGTGGCTGGGTACACTACATTAAAAAGCCGTTGTTGGCCCCTCTGGAGCTGACCATCGGTGCCGAAGAGCGCATCGGTGCTGACGGTGAGGTGGTGACACCACTCAATGAGGAAAAACTGCGCACCAGTCTTGAAACGCTGAAAGCCAAGGGCGAGATCGAAGCCTTGACCATCTGCTTTATCAATTCCTACATTAATCCAGCAAACGAGCAGCGCGCCAAAGAGATTGCTGCTGAGATTTTCTCGGATATTCCCATTTCGATTTCTGCGGAAGTGGTGCCAGAAATGCAGGAATATGAGCGTACAGAAACGACCGTTGTTAACTCCTACGTGCGCCCGGAAGTGTCTCGCTATGTGAAGAATTTGCAGGAAGCCCTGGAAGAGACCATGGGCAGCGATCTGCAATTGTCGATCCTGCGCTCGGATGGCGGTTTGGCGTCTGCCCGTGCGGCGTCCGATTCCCCGGTGAATTTGTTGATGTCCGGCCCTGCCGGTGGTGCGACCGGTGCGATCTATTTCTGTAGCCAGGCTGGTTTCGACAACATCCTGACCTTTGACATGGGTGGAACCTCCACCGACGTTGCTCTCATCCAAAACGCCAAGGCCAGCGTTCGTCGCGAAACGTATGTGGGCGACGTCCGTGTACGTGCGCCTTCTGTGGATATTCGCACCGTCGGTGCCGGTGGTGGCTCAATCGCCTTCGTTCCGGAACTCACCAAAGCCCTGCGTGTGGGACCAGAGTCTGCTGGTGCTGTGCCTGGCCCCGCCTGTTATATGAAAGGCGGTGTTGAGCCGACCGTATGTGATGCCAACGTGGTTCTCGGTTACCTGCCGTCTGATTCTCAGTTGGGTGGTGCTATGGAAATCAATCGCGAAGCCTCCGTTCAAGCGGTACAGAAGGTGGCCGATGCCATGGGTATCGGTTTGATGCAGGCGGCCGAAGGCATCATTGAGATCGTGAATGAGGCGATGTTCGGAGCCTTGCGTCTGGTCTCAGTCGAGCAGGGTTACGATCCGCGTGATTTCTCTCTCGTGGGTTTTGGTGGCGCCGGTCCTCTGCACGCCAACGCGCTGGGTATGTTGACTCAGGCGTGGCCGGTAATCGTACCGCCGGGACCCGGTGTTCTCTGCGCCTACGGTGACGCCACTACTCAGGTTCAGGATGAAGCCTCTCGCACTTACATCACTCAGGCTGCCGATGTTGACAATGCACAGATGCTCAGCGATCTGCTTGAGTTGCAACAGCGTGCTGGCGAAGTACTAATCAACGACGACATTCCTGAATCGGAACACGAAGTGACTTTCCAGGCGGATATCCGCTACGCCGGTCAGGCATTCCAGATCACGGTCGATTTCAACGAGGCAGATTTCCGTGAACAGGGCACCGCGTTGCTCACAGAGCAATTCGACGCTGAGCATGAGCAGCTGTTCAGCTTCAAGCTGAGCGAGGGTCACGAGATCCTGATGATTCGTGCGGTGGTTAAAGCGCGCAGTAAAACGGTTGCTCTGGCAAGTCTCGACAAAGAAACCGTATCGATTGAAGACTGTGTGATTGGAGAATCTCGCTTCTACTACGGCGGTGAGTGGCACGACATCAATCTTTACGACCGCAATAAGATGGGAGCGAATTTCACCGTAGCAGGGCCCGCCATTATCACCGAGATGGATTCCACCACGGTGGTCCTGCCGGAACACACGGCCACGGTCGACAAGGTCGGCAATCTACTTATCAACCCATTGGCGCAGGACTAAGACTATGGCTGCAACAATTAAAGAAACCAATGACACACCGTTTGCTGAGCTGGATGTGCCCGGCGTTACGGTTGATCTGATTGAAAATGCCCTGCGCAATGCGCGGGAAGAAATGGATGCGGTCCTCTTCCGTACCGCCATGTCTCCGGGTATTCGCGAGCAGGGCGACTGCTTCCCGATGATCGCGACCCGCGATGGCAAAATGGTGGTCGGTCAGTTTGGCTCATTCATTGGCCCTTTCCTGCAGGCGTTTGATGCTGAGATTGAAGAGGGCGACATCATTATGACCAACGATCCCTATATGTGTAATGCGGCAGTGTCGCATCTACCGGATTGGTTGGTGTTGGTGCCCGTATTTAAAGACGGTCGGCATCTGGCTTGGACCGCGATGTTCGGTCACATGTCCGATAACGGCGGCATGGTGCCCGGTTCCATGCCGATTCAGGCGACCTCTATCTATCAAGAAGGCATTCGCATTCCACCCATTAAGCTGTACAAAAAAGGTGAGCTGCAATCAGACGTGCTGGAACTGATTCTGCACAATGTGCGCACCGCCCAGTGGAACCGTTTCGACCTCAATGCGTTGGTGGCTGCGTGTAATACGGCCAGCAAGCGCTGTGTTGAAATCGCCGAGCGGTTCGGTGATGACGTTTTCTTCTCTACCATGAACGTTATGTTGCAGCGCAACCGCGATGCCATGGAGCACATTATTCGCAATTTTGTGCCTGAAGAGCCTCGCGAGTTTGTCGACTATCTGTGTGATGACGGTATGGGTATGGGCCCATACAAGATTGTCTGTAAGATGTGGCGTGAGGGTTCAAAGGTGATCTTTGACTTTGACGGTACAGATCCTCAGGCACAGAGCTCGGTGAACTTTTTTCTGAACGAAGACATGTTCAAGATGTTCTTCGGCTCCTTCACCATTAATGTTGTCGATCCGCAAATTGTGTTCAACGACGGTTACTACGATCTGGTCGATGTGCGCATTCCTCAGGGCACGCTGTTAAAGCCCAATTACCCGGCGGCACTGTCCGGTCGTACCCACGCGTTGGGCCGTATCTTTGACGTTCTGGGCGCACTGTTGGGTATGGGCGCGCCGGAGCAACTGCTGAACGCGGCAGGCTTCTCTGATTCCCCGCACATGTTTTACTCCGGTTATGACGACAAGGGCGAGTGGTTTCAGCTCTATCAAATCGGCTTCGGCGGTATTCCCGGTCGTCCGGTGGGTGATGGACCGGATGGTCACTCTCTGTGGCCGGGCTTCACTAACGTGCCGAACGAATTTATCGAAAGTTATTTCCCTGTTCGCATTGAACGTTACGAAACCATTCCCGATTCCGGTGGCGCCGGCTTGCACCGCGGCGGTAACGGTTTGAGTGTGGCGTATCGCTTCCTTTGTGACGGTGAAATTGGTGTTCATGATGACCGTTGGTTGGTCCATCCCTGGGGTGTTCTCGGTGGTGATCCCGGTATGCGCTCTACCAAACGCCTCGTTCGCGCCGACGGCAGCGAAGAATTCTTGCCCGCCAAGATTGAAGACGTAAAAGTGAAAGCCGGTGATGTTCTTTACTTCAACACCTGGGGTGGTGCCGGATGGGGCGATCCGCTCAAGCGGGATCCCGAATTGGTCCAGCAAGACGTCGCCCGCAATCTGGTCTCGGTTGAGGGTGCGCGTCGCTATGGTGTGGTGATTGGTGCTGATGGTTTTGTCGATCGGGCCGCAACCAGCAGCCTGCGCGAAACCATGGCCAGTGAGCGTCCAGAAGATCTGCCGCTGTTTAATTTTGGTGGCAGTGTGGAAGAGCTGAAGGCGCGTTGTTTTGCCGATACCGGTCTGCAACCGCCCGTCGCACCATCGTTCATCGGTCAATAACCCAGTAAGGAGACGTATTGTGGCAACACTCGATTCAAACGATTTTAACCTGGGTTCGCGCCCAGCCATTATTGTGGTTGATGTGACCCCCGGATTTACCGATCCAGCCTGTGTGCTGGGCGCTGAAGCAGACTCCATAGTGGATGCTAACAAAACACTGTTAGCGCTTTTCCGGGAGCGCAAGCTCCCGGTTTTTTACACCACCGTCGTCTACCGCGACCCCAGTGAAGCCAGTGTCTTCCGGGAAAAAATTCCCAGCGTGAACGTGTTGACGCCGGATTCTCCCTGGATTGAAATCGATCCGCGTTTGGAGCCTCAAGAAGGCGAAGTCCTCGTGGAAAAACTCTGGCCCAGTGCTTTTTTTGGAACCAACCTGAAAGAGCAGTTGGAAGCGGTGGGCGCCGACTCTTTGATCGTAACGGGGCTCAGCACCAGCGGCTGTGTGCGCGCAACCGTTCTTGACGGCATGCAGAACAACTATCCAGTGATTGTTCCCCGTGAAGCGGTCGGAGACCGTGATGCCCAGGCACACGAATCAAACTTGCGCGATATGCAGCTGAAAATCGCTTCTGTGAAGCCGCTGGCTGATGTTGTGAACGAGTTGAAGGCTATTCCTGCTGCCGTTTAATCGGTAGCGCCGCTTTTCCGTGGGCAGTTCACTCGGGGGGGTAGCTGCCCGCGGAACTTAAAAACGCGCCGGGATGGCGCTGCTTTTCCTGTCCAACCGTGACGTTGTTCACGATTCCCGTTTGCCCGGCGGTAACCTCCGCCGGGCTTTTTTCTGTTTGTTACGCCCAGCCTGTGCTCACCTGCGTGCCTGTAAAAATAGGCAAATATTAACGTCAAATAGGCAAGAAATGCGTGGCACCTCTGTGGCTTGATGCGCGTATTAATTGCCATCATTTTGAACGTAAGTATTTCGAGGTAACACATGAAAACGATCGGCTATGCAGCTCATTCTAATGACGCACATATGGTGCCTTACCATTTCGAACGCCGTGAAATAAGAGAGAACGATATCGCTATTGAAATTTTGTACAGCGGTGTTTGTCACTCGGATCTGCACACGGTGAACGGCGACTGGGGTGACGTGCCTTATCCGCTGGTGCCGGGGCACGAAATCGTCGGTCGTGTCGTAGAGACCGGAAGCTCGGTTAAACGTTATAAGGTAGGTGATGCCGTTGCGGTTGGATGTATGGTTGACAGCTGTCAAACGTGTGATCAGTGCAGCCACGGTGAAGAGCAGTTTTGTCGTGAAGGCATGACGCAGACCTATGGCGCGCCAGATCGTATCAGCGGCGAGATGACTCAAGGCGGATACTCCAAGCATATTGTCGTTCGTGAAGAGTTTGTTTTGAGTATTCCCGAGTCTATGGACTTATCCCGTGCGGCGCCCATTTTGTGCGCGGGTATTACCACCTATTCACCTCTGCGCACGTTCGGTGTAAAAGAAGGTTCACGGGTTGGCGTTATCGGTCTTGGTGGTCTTGGTCATATGGCGGTTAAACTTGCTGTCGCCATGGGGGCAGAGGTAACCGTTATCAGCCGTACCAGCAACAAAGAAGATGAGGCCAAGACACTTGGAGCCAAGGGGATTCTCGCCTCCAGTGATAAAGACGCGATGGCTGCGGCCGCAGCCTCGTTTGACTTTATTCTCGACACTGTGCCTGTCAAACATAACTTTGATATCTACACACCACTGTTGGATATCGATGGCACGCTCGCTCTGGTTGGGCAGGTCGGGCCCATGGATGAATTGTTCACCGCGCCGCTGATTATGGGGCGTCGACGTATTGCTGGATCTCTGATCGGAGGTATCCGGGAAACTCAAGAAGTTATCGATTTTTGTGCCGAGCACAATATCTATCCAGAGTGTCGCATGATTCGCGCTGACGAAGTGAATACCGCCTTTGAACACTTGGCTTCTGGTGACGTCGCACACCGATTTGTGATTGATATGGCATCCCTCAGCGTTTGACAATCCAAGCGCCATTCTGTGTTCGTCTTAATGGCCGGAGCCGTCTCCGGTCATTTCTCTCTCAGGATTCAGGATAGTTTCCCCAGCAGTTTTTAGACTGCTGTTGATTGCCGCGATTTGATCGCGGCTTCAAGAATTTTACCCTCATTCTACGTCCTGTCATAAAATCGTCGTTGTGTTCTCCGTGCGTTCGGAGAAACAATAGCCGCTGCGCGCTTTGCGTTACGGAAACCCGTTCGGGGAAGAACATCATGGATGACATAACGGCAAGATCAAAGAATATGCTTTGGCCGCGACTGATGATGCCGCTAGCGATCGTCTGCCTGGCGGCTGCCATTGCTTACGTTGGCTGGGTCGTCAATCGGCTGGTCAGCAATCTACCCTCACTGCTCGCGCAGGTAGAAAATGTCGCTCAGCGCATTGACACCATCGAGCCAGAAATTAATGCGGTGACTCAGCAGGTGCCAGAGATTCTCGAACGCATCGATCAAATCGATCGGCGTGTACCCGATATTCTGGCACGAGTGGACGTTCTGCAAGAACAGTTGCCCGATGTGTTGGCGAGCGTAGATGGCGTGCAATCGCAAATCCCTCCGTTGCTTTCAGAAACCGCAGCCTTGAGGGCGGAGTTACCGGCAATTTTGAACGAAGTGGCAGACGTGCGGGCGGCCATTCCACCTGTCTTAGCAGAGCTGGCCGCCTATCGCGAGGTGATTCCCGGTGTCGTCGACGAAGTTGCCGCGGTAAGGACCAGTGTTCCTCCGACCCTGGATCGGGTTGACGCGATTGTTGCCAATGCGGATGAAGCGGGGCGACGTGTCACAGAGGGCGCCGCTACCGGACTCTTCACCGGTCTTTTTAAAATGCCGTTCGCCCTTATGAGAAACCTGCGGGATTCCGTCTTCAAAGGCAGTCACCTTGATGAGTCTGAGCAAGAGAAAGTCCTCGAGCAGATCAACTATCTGTTGGTGGAGGGTAAACCGGGCGATACCGTGGAATGGAAATCTGCCGATGGACGCTACAAAGAGGCGTTGACCTTGTCGCGTGAATTCAAGCAATCCGGCCAGACGTGTCGTGAAATTATCGCTCGCCCTGGCAAGCAGATGAGTCCTCAATTGGTGGTGTGCCAGGATGCTGACGGTCAGTGGCAGCTGAGTAAATGATGTTGGGTTCTACTGGATTGCAATACCGCGGATGATCTCTCTCAGCCAGCGGTTAGCCGGGTCATCGGTAGCGTTCCGGTTCCAGAAGAGTTGTAACTGTAAAGGTTCTATTGCAAACGGTGCTGTAAAGCTGTGCAGACCGGTCTTTTGGATAACCCAGAGAGGCGCGGTCCAGAGTAGATCACTGTGGTTTACCAGTTCACTGGCGACCAGGTAGCTTTGGATTCGCACAGCGGTATTGCGCTTTTCGCCTCGTGCATGCAAGGCAACATCGGCATGTCCGCGCCCGGTTTTGCGACTGGATACGTGCAGATGTTCGGCCTGTAAATAGTCTTCCAGTGTTGGTGACGTTTTTGCCAGTGGGTGTCCTCGACGACAGGCAACGGCGTAAGGCAGCTCAAGCAGTGTTTGCTGGCCGAATTCTTTCGCATTGACCTGGGGAGTATCAATAAGCAGGTCCAAAGCGCCCGCTTTGAGCTCTTCGGTAGCGCTTTGGCGATCTTGGTAGTGGCAGCTCAGAGTAACGCCGGGAGCCTGTTTCCTTAGGGTTTTATAAATTCCCCCAAGCAACAGTGCTTGCGCCAGATCGTTCATGGCAAGTCGATAGCGTTTCTCTGATGTTGCCGGATCGAAACGAGCGCCAGCCAGCACGCTGCGATTCAATAGCGCCAAGGCTCGGCGAACATCACCAACCAAATTGTCGGCGACGGGCGTTGGCAGCATGCCCTCCGGTGTTCGTACGAACAGCTGATCCTCGAAGCTCTGGCGAAGTCGGTTGAGGGCGTTGCTGACCGCAGGTTGTGTAAGGTGAAGTTGTTGAGCGACACGGGTGACACTGCGCTCTCGGTAGATCGCATCAAAGACGACGAACAGATTCAGGTCAAATCGGTCAAGTCCCATAAAAGCATAGCTCTCAATCACATTGATTTAATCAATAATAATCTATCACTAAAATAAATTAGAGTAATTTAGGCCGAGCTCTATAATCGGGCCTATAAACCACAACGCAACCGGCCTATTGAGGCGAGGAGTGTCTATGGCGGAGATTACACTGCTGCGGCATGGCCAGGCGTCTTTTGGTGCAGACAACTATGACAATCTTAGCGATCTGGGACATCAGCAAGCGCGTTGGCTTGGTGAGTACTTGCATACCTGTAGCAGAGGGTTTGATCGCATTGTCATGGGCAGCATGGTCCGTCACCGGCAAACCGCAGAAGGACTTTTACAAGGTCTACAGTCAGATCAGTCTCTGGAGATCCACGAAGGGCTCAATGAGTACGACTTCCAAGGCTTGCTAGAGGCGCTTAAAGATCAGAATCCAGACGCTTTTCAGCAGACAGGCCACGCCAAGCGTGACTATTTCCACAATATCAAACGTGCAATGAACGAATGGATGAGCGGTGCTATCACTTCTGATGGTCACGACACCTGGCAAAGCTTTCGTCACCGTATCTCAGCAGCGTTGGAAGAGGCCTGTAACACCTCGGCCAAGCGCATTCTACTGGTGACTTCCGGTGGCCCGATCGCCGTTATCTTGGGCAAAGTACTGGAGCTAGCGCCTGCCAGAATCTGCGATATCAGTTTACAAATTAAAAATACCAGTACCAGCAAATTACTTTATAACCGGGTGAATTTCACCCTGGATAGTTTTAACGATGTCGGTCATTTGATGGCACCGGATAAACATAACTACATCACTTTTTCCTGAACGATTGTGCTCGGTATTAGAGAGGAACCTCTTCATGTTTGACTTCAGTGACAAATCAAAACGTTTACAAAGCAAGCTGCAAACGTTTATGGATGAGTACATCTATCCCAATGAAAAAGCCTATGCAGAGCAATTGCACTTCGCGGAAAATCGTTTTGCGCCCATGCCGTTGATGGATGAGCTGAAAGAGAAAGCTAAATCTCAAGGGCTGTGGAATCTCTTTGTCCCCGAAGAGCATGGCGAGTTTAGCGAGCACGGTGGTTTATCGTTTTTTGAATACGCTCCGCTCTGTGAAATCATGGGTCGCGTTATCTGGTCTCCGGAAGTCTTCAACTGTAACGCACCAGATACCGGCAATATGGAAGTTTTTATGAACTTCGCCACAGATAAACAAAAGAAAGAATGGCTGTTGCCGTTGTTGGCCGGAGATATTCGCTCTTCCTATGCGATGACCGAACCCCAGGTTGCCTCCAGCGATGCGACCAATATTCAGATGGAGATTCGTAAAGAGGGCGACGAATGGGTATTAAACGGTCGCAAATGGTTTATCACCGGCGCTATGAATGAAAGAACCAAGATCTTTATCGTCATGGGCAAAAGCGATTCCGATAACCTGAGTCGTCATCTGCAACAGACCCAGGTATTGGTTCCTAAAAATACTCCGGGAGTTACCGTTGTCCGCCCATTAACAACTCTTGGCTATGATGATGCGCCCATCGGCCACGCGGAGTTGGTGTTCGACAATGTGCGAGTCCCCTTGGAGAATGTTCTGCTCGGTGAAGGGCGCGGCTTTGAGATTGCTCAGAGTCGCTTGGGGCCAGGACGCATGCACCATTGTATGAGGCTGATCGGCACAGGGCAGCGTGCGTTAGAGCTCGCCTGCCAACGGGTTACCCAGCGAACAACGTTTGGTAAACCTTTGGCCAAACACCAATCCGTTCGTGAAGAGATTTCCAAAAGTTATTCCGAAATCGAAATGGCGCGCCTGCTGGTTCTAAAAACCTGTCATAAAATCGATACCCAGGGCGTACCAGAGTCCGTCGATATGATTGCAGCCACCAAGACGACCATTCCTCTGTTGATTCAAAACGTGATTGACCGCTGCATGCAAATGCATGGTGCCGGTGGACTGACCGAGGACTACTGCATGGCGGAAGGTTTTAATTACGCGCGTTGGTGCCGCCAAGCCGATGGGCCGGATCAGGTACATCAAATGGCTTTGGGTAAGAAAATTATCGATCGTTTCAGCGCACAGTAACAGGAGACTGGCTCATGTCGACAAATGCCTCATCCTTTGATTTTGATACGGAAACACTGGCCAGTTATCTCGAATCACAACTGTCAGATTTTCAAGGTCCGTTGACGGCGAATAAATTTGCCGGTGGACAATCCAACCCGACATTTTTAATAGATGCGGCCAGTGGAAAATATGTTTTGCGCCGTAAGCCGCCGGGTGAACTGTTAAAGTCTGCCCACGCAGTGGATCGGGAATTTCGTGTTATGTCTGCACTGGCGGATACGGATGTCCCTGTCGCCAAAGCTTACGTCCTGTGTGAAGACGAGAGCATCATCGGTAGCATGTTCTACTTGATGGAGTATATTGATGGAAGGGTGATGTGGGATCCTGCGTTACCGGAAGCATCACCGGAAGAGCGTGCGGCCATTTACGATGAAATGAATCGTGTTCTGGCAGCGCTGCATTCAGTGGACGTCGAAGCCGTCGGGCTTGGAGATTACGGTAAACCCGGCAGTTACTTCGAGCGTCAAACCGGACGCTGGAGCAAACAATACCGGGCTTCTGAAACAGAGAGTATTCCGGAAATGGAAACGCTCATGTCCTGGTTACCGGAAAATATGCCTGCCGATGATGGACGAGTCGCACTCGCCCACGGTGACTTCCGTTTGGACAATATGATGTTTGATCCCCAAGAAGCCAAGGTGCTGGCACTGGTGGATTGGGAATTATCCACACTGGGACATCCTTTTGCCGATCTCGCCTATCAATGTATGCAGCTACGGATGAGTCACGATGGTGTGATGGCTGGACTGGGCGGTATCGATCGAGAATCATTGGGCATTCCCAGCGAGGAGACCTATGTCGCCCGCTACTGTGATCGAATGGGATTAACCGAGATTCCCCACTGGAACTTTTATCTCGCATTCAGCTTTTTCCGGTTTGCCGCGATATTGCAAGGTGTTAAACGGCGTGCTCTGGATGGTAATGCCTCTAGTGAAAAAGCCTTGCAAATGGGTGAGCTAGTTTTGCCCCTGGCGCAGATGGGCGCTGCGCTCATCGAAGGTTAGGTCTTAGTGAGTACTGACGAGTAATAACTCTTGGGAAATACGATGATAGATCCCTATCAACTTAGCGGTAAGGTCGCGCTCGTTACCGGTGCGTCCAGTGGGCTTGGACAACACTTTGCCAGGTTGCTGTCATCTTATGGAGTCAGCGTCATCGTAGCTGCACGGCGGGTTGAGCGGCTGGCTGAATTGGTTGAAGAAATTAAGGGGCAGGGCGGCAGAGCCTCTGCAACGGCGATGGACGTTGCCGACAGTTCGACCATAGACCCCGCCCTCACAGCAGGCGAAGCTGCCCTGGGACCGATTGATATTCTTATCAATAACGCCGGTGTGGCCGACTCTCGTCTGTTTGTTAACGTTGATGAAGTAAGTTGGGACCAAGTCATCGACACTAATTTGAAAGGCGCCTGGTCCGTCGCCAACGCCGTTAGCCGCCGAATGCTGAAAGGTAATCGACGCGGTAGTATCGTAAATATTTCTTCAATCCTTGGATTGCGTCAGGGATTTGGTGAAAGTACCTATGCCGTTTCCAAAGCCGGCGTAATACAGCTTACTAAGTCCATGGCGCTGGAATTAGTGGGTAAAGGGATTCGCGTTAATGCGCTTTGCCCCGGTTATATCCGCACGGAAATTAATCAGGACTTCTTTAATTCCGAAAAAGGTATGGCGTACATACAGCAGATGCCGGCGAAACGTTTGGGCGAAATGCAGGAGCTGGATGGGCCTCTCTTGTTGTTATGTAGCGAGAGCGCTGGATCCTTTCTGACGGGGGTTGCGTTACCCGTTGATGGCGGTCATTTGGTCAGTTCTCTATAGCTCTTCTCGGCTCAACCGTAATTTATCCAGCGGGCTACTTGTCCCGGCAAAATGTTTACCGATCACATGGGTATAGATCTGCGTGGTTTTCACATCGTTGTGGCCCAGCAACTCCTGCACAGAGCGAATATCGCTTCCCTCCCGCAACAGCTCCGTTGCGAAGGAATGACGAAAGGTATGGCAGGTGACGCGTTTATGGGTCAAATTTGCGGCTGCTACGGCGCGCTTCAAGGCTTTTCGGGTTACCGTTTGATCCATGTGATAGCGACACAGCAAGCCGGTGTCGGGGTGGTCACACAGTACACTGCTGGGAAACACATAGGCCCAGGCTTGAGTGAAAGGTGCATTCGGATATTTTCGCATCAACGCTACCGGCAACGCCGATCCGATATCTCTTTGAGCATCAGCCTTTTGAATTTTTGCGGCGAGCCGCATTTGCTCCTTCAGCGAAGCGGTAAGCGTTGCCGGAAGCATTGTCACACGATCCTTTTTAGCTTTCCCATCTCTCACAGTAATCGAGCCCGATTGCAAATTGATATCTTGCAAACGCAATCGCAAACACTCTGATACCCGCAATCCACTGCCGTAAAGTAACTGAATAATTAATGCATTTCGTCCTTCCAACACTTTCAGGATACGAGCCACTTCATCTACCGTTAAAACCGTTGGTAAATGACGTTGTTTGGTGGCGAGTGTGAAGCCCAATTCTCCAAGCTCTACTCGGAGAACTTTTTGATACATAAATACAAGCGCGTTTAAAGCGACCTTTTGGGTGTTTATGGCAACTTTGCGCTCGGACGCCAGATAGGATAGAAAAGCTTTAACTTCGGCAGCACCCATATCCTTAGGGTGTTTATACTGATGAAAGCGAATGAACTGTTTGAGCCAATAGAGGTAACTCTGCTCGGTTCTTAAACTGTAACCCCGCAGTCTGGATTCTTCTCTGACGGTCTGTAAAAACTGGCTCGACATAATATACTCATTCTTGAATTTAATGTGTATATTTATACAGTATATTGAGGGTGAGGTAATCGCCCCAAAGTATTGATATGACATTTCGGGCTGAATTGGGAAGGGCGTCTTGGAAATAATGACGTGAAATCAATATGTTATATTGAAGGTTGGAATAATATATTGCCTGGAAAAAGACGAAAAACGCGCATGCACGCTTTGTGGTGAAGAATTTTCTAGATTTTGAATATTTGGTATAGAAATCAAATGGATTGGAATAAAGAAGAAAATGACGTCAAGACAAAACGCGCATGCCTCATATACAAATGTTATGTTTCTCGGTGGTATGAATAAATTAATTGCTCTGTTCACAGTTGTATTTTTAATTGCAGCGTGCTCTGGAAAGCCTTCGGAGTCTGAATTACTGTCAAACTTTCAGCATCACAAAGAGGCAATGAATATGCTTCTTAGTTTATATCCAAAGTGTGAAACTGAAGGGGAGCCCATTGTTTGGCTATCCAGCACATCTGAAAAGGCCAAAATCTGCCACCCACTATTGCTTGAGTCTAATTTAAAAGGTATCAGTCAAAACGTGATCGGTGGTTTTACGCTGTATTATTCAGGAAACAGCTATAACTCAGAGCAAGTGGACTATTTCTATTCACAAAAAGAGCTAGAGCCACTGTTCACTTCAGTTACTGAGGCCGCAGAAAGCGTTAACCCCTACGAGCAGGCGTACATAAAAATTGAAGATGGGTGGTATTTAGTATATGCGTGTAACTGCGGGTAAAAACATAACAATCACAGTCAAAGCGACGCAAAAAGCGCGCGCTTGCTGTGGGC
>NZ_JBSWVF010000026.1:0-47632 GCF_056159445.1 Pseudomaricurvus sp. ABR4_320
TAGGTCGAAAATTAGTTGTATTTTCTGCCAAGCCTAACGTAGTTAACAATTAACATCAGTCTTCAAATATTCATTTGACGTACTTTTGAGTCATAGGCAGCTTGCCTAATTGGCGACGGCTTGGGGTCCCATAGTTGATGCGCACTCATATAGCCATAATTCATCATCTGAAGGATGAACCTTTTTGAATTGATCAATGCTGCTCCCGTAGGTAAATCCAGCGTCATTGGCATTTTCTTGATGGTTATCTTCTTATACTCTTTCGGTGTTGTATTTAATTGATTATTAACAATCCATTCGTTCACTTTTGCTATCATTTTAAGCTCGTGTTCGACGAGAGAATTTTGCCAAAGTTCGTCCTTTCTGTCCGCTCGTTCCTCGGAAGTTGAGGGTATTTTCTCTCGCAGTTTGGGAAATACCTCTACTAGCCAAAGCTCGTCTATGCCTTTTTCTATCATGACGTTGAGAGGAGGGTTGGTTCCCCATGCTCCGTCACAATAGGTCCCCGCGTTATCGCCAGAGGTGATGGTTGTGAGACCATTGATATCATCTAACGATCCAGACGCTAATATGGCGTCTAACGAAAAGTCGTGTTCGGTAAATACTTTTATATCTCCCCGTAGAATATCCGCAGCTCCTAACGCTAAACCTGGAACGTTCGTAGCTTGGTCGCGCTTTAATTTCCAATCATCAAAAGGAATGTAGGTTTTGACCCACTCCTTGAAGAGGTATCGTATTATTGGGGTTTTAACATGATCTGATGTAAGACGATAAACGGGATTGTACAATGCGAGTGAGTTAGCAAGTTTTGATAGTTGAGCAATCGTAGCGTTGGGTATTGTTCCCCAAGCGTTGTGTAACCACTGCTTTTCGAGAATAGCAGGCGCATCCTGCATTTTATCGGTAAGTGTTAATCCCCAACATACGGAAGCGACCAGCGCTCCGGCAGATGTGCCTGAAAAGGCGACAAAATCATTTTTTTTAAAGGCGTCATTTTCGACTAGATATTTAACAACACCGGTGCCAATTGCACCTGCCGGAAATCCACCGCCTTGGAATGCCAACCCGACTTTTTTGGGGTGATGACTCATCGTCAGAGTCCTGTATAGTGGTAAGTAATAGTTATATTGTCTTGCTAAGATTAATTATCTTTATTAGCGAATGCTTCCCCCAAATGGGGTAATTTGACGAATAAATGCTTTCTTGATTAATAGATCATTTACTTCAAGATTATTGAATATTAAAAAGGCTGACTTAGGGCATGGGCCGCGTATTCATAATACATGCCTTTTCTAGAGACCTACTTCATTTGGGGGGGTATAAGCAGTCGGGAGCCGGGCGCGATAAATCTCTTCATGCATTGGAAAAATATACCGAGCTGAAAACCACTTGGATTCAGTTAAGGGGATTAACCTGTAACGGGTTAACGGCTGGAGTGAGCTAAACCCGTACCAGAACTAATAAACAGTGTGCCGCCAATGCGGTTGAGATAGCGTCCCCGTTGGTCTGATGTAAACCAGTATCGGGCACTCTTGGCAATCCAGGCATAACCAAAATGAATGGTAATGACCAAGACGCTATAGGTGGTGATCAACAACAGAAATTGCGCCGTGGCGTTCACGCTGTGATGAACAAACTGAGGCAGTACCGAGATAAAGAAAAACACTGCCTTTGGATTGGTGAGCTGTAGAAAAAATCCTTCTAAAAATCTCGTACGAAGTGATTTATTTTCAACGCGCTTTTGGTCAAGTCTTAAACTGGGAGAGCGCCAGAGTTTGATGCCTAGAAAGATCAGATAGGCAGCACCAACAAATTTTATAACAGTAAAAGCAACACTAGACGTTGCCAATAACACTGCCAATCCTGTTGCTGTCATTCCCGCCAAGATAAACGTCGAAAGGGCGATGCCGAAAATTCCAGGGAGCGCGCCTTTAACACCAAAGCGCAACGCGTTAGTGATGGTCAGGACAACACCCGGGCCTGGGCTCAGAACGGTTATAAAAGCAATCAAGCAAAAAAGTAGATATCCATTCATCGATAATGATTGTCCTATAAAACGTTGATACGTATTTTTGAATAGGCTATAGAGATGTAAACGTATCGCGGTATTTGCTGCAAAACCATTGGTATCATAACGGATTTTCAATTTGCTATTTACATGCTATTGAAATCCTGCCTGGGCTTGTAAAAACATTATTTCTTAACTAAGGCATCTCTCGATGCGCTGAGAGTTTTCTGCAAGTAGCCGCAACGGGTTTGCTATCGATAGAAAATAACGTTTTGCTGCGTGAATTATATTTCACTAGGCGAAAAGTATAATCAAAAGCATCGAAAAGCCAGAAGTACACTCTTGAGTTTAGCGAGTCAGCAGAGACAAGAACCCGGCAGTATTGCCGTCAAAAAAGGCTAGGCAAGACAGACGACGGTGAGATACAATTTTTAACGTATAAGACTATAAAAAACATATGCTTTCGTTGTTACTCAGATGCTTAGCCTTACCCGTGACTTTGATCATGGATAGTGATGGTCGATCTTGCTAGCCAAACTGTTTCGTAGGGTTTGTGGTTTTTTGGCCACTGAAAAATCGGCAAAGATTGCAGGTCTGCGTAGGAAGCGAACAGGAGGTAGCCGCTATGGCCCCACTGATTACACCACGCGAACTGCCCACTTGGGTGCCAGGAAAAATATTATCAAACAGCGACGGTCAAGGCTGGAAAGATGTTGCTCATCGCGCTTACCTTTACACCGGTCTTGATGTGCCAATCCCTGCCATGGACTGTTTTATGATTGTCCGTTACCGTGGCGGCAATACGCCAATGGATCGCTGTGTTGAGGATCGCTGGACCCGTAAAACCTGTGAACCTGGAGATTTTTCACTGCTGACTCGATCAGCCTATTCTCATTGGCACTGGACCCAGTGCATCGATGTCGCCCATACCTATCTTTCTGAATCCCTTATGTCTCGGGTCGCCACTGACATTGTCGAGCGTGATGTTGCGGAAGTGCGATTACATGACGTTCTTCAGGCTCAGGACCCGATCGTCACGCAGATAACAGATTCAATTACGGCCGAAGCTCAGCAACAGGGCGTGGGTGGGGCGCTTTACGCTGAAGCTCTGTCAATTCAGTTGGCGGTTCATCTCATTCGGCAGTATGCTGAGGTTAGCTTTCGGGGAGAAGTTGCGTCGGGAACCTTATCGCCAATGCTGATTCGCCGTCTTGACGAATTTATCGATACCCATCTACACGAAGGTGTGACCATTGAGCGTATGGCTGCAATCGCAGGATTGGGGGTGTGGACCTTTACCAAGCATTTTCGTGAGAGTACGGGCATCTCTCCCTATGAATATGTCATTCGTCATCGTGTTGAACGGGCTGTTAGATTACTGACGTCAAGTCGAAGAGCCATTAAAGAAATAGCGGCCGATTGTGGATTTTCTGATCAAGCCCACTTGACCCGCGCCTTACGCGCCCGTCAGGGGATGACTCCGGCCCAACTGCGGCGAACCAGGAGCCAGTAAAAAAGCGTGGTAAAAGTAAGGCTAATCGCGAAAGTAATAGCGTTAAGGCACTTGGTCTAATTGTGAATATACGCTGGTGATTCTTGGTGTAAAAATCACCAGCGTGTCATTAACGTTCAGGTCGTGACAATAGGTTTAACAGGTTACGATCCAATTCTGCAATCATATTGTCATCGGTTCCAAATAAGGCGAGATGGCCGTCTATGCTGCTCAAAGGATGAAATTCACTACCGGCGATCAGTTGCTGTTCCGCGAGGCAGTCATTGGGTGGGAAAAACATATCGTGACTGATTGGCATCACGAAAGTTTCAGCGGTGATACGGCTCAGGGCTTCAGTAAGACTGCCACCTGTATGCAGACTGACATCGCCTCTTTGCCATTTCCACGCCATGCAGAGTAGATTGTTTGGGTCCATGGGGCCGAAATATCCGCTCATAAATTCGTCGACAAAGGCGTGCATGTTGGCAAATCCCATGACTCGATGACGTCCGACGCGAAAGAACTCGGTACTCCAGCCCATCACAGCCCAGAGCTTGGCGTGACGTCTTAAACCCTCTGCGGCGTCGGTTGAGGAGTGATAATGGCCATTGCTAAATCTCGGATCTGTGGTGATCGCTTCAATGAGCGTCTCCGCATAGAGAAAATCGTGTTCGGTATTCTTTGCCGTACCAGCAATAGGTGCTGCTCTCAGGACCATGTTTGGATAGCTCACCGCCCATTCATAGGTTTGTTGTGCTCCCATAGAGCCGCCAACTACCAGTTGTAATTTTTCAATACCAAAATGCTCAGTAAGCAAACGATGCTGAGCTCGAACATCATCGGCGATGCGTACCTTTGGAAAATCCGGACCGGAGATAGGCGCTGGGGCATTGCTGGGAGAAGTGGATAATCCATTACCAATTTGATTGACCACGATAATACAGTAACGGGAGGGGTCCAGCGCGTGACCTTCCCCAATGTAGACATCGCCCATGATTTTGCTGGTGCCGGAGTACCAGGTGGGAATCAAAATGGCATTATCTCGAGCCTCGTTGAGCCTGCCATGTATGGCGACAGCAAGCTGACAGTTGTCGATAGCACCGCCTTCTTCCAGCTCGAGTCGCCCAATATTGATTAACTCAAAGGGTCCGTGGTTATCCTGCGTATAATAATTATTCACTGCAAGGTCTCCTAGTTGAAATATACCGGCCGTAGCCGGGAAAATGGTCTGGTTAGCGGGCGGTATAGCCTCCGTCGATCACCAGTTCTGAGCCAGTGACCCAGCGGGCCTCGTCGGAAGCCAGATAGACCGCTCCCCAGGCAATATCGTCGGGATCACCTGTACCATGCAGGGGATGCAGCGCATCCAAGGAGGCTTTGGCTTTATCCAGGTCCATCCCGGCGTTAATGGCATAACGTTTAACCAGAGAAGTGAATACGAAGCCGGGATGTATGGAATTGAAGCGAATCTTATCTTCAGCATAGATAAGTGCATCGTTCTTAGTCATCAGCCGAACCGCACCTTTGGCGGCGTGGTAAGGTGGAATATCTCCTCCACCCACCAGACCATAGATCGATGAAATATTAACGACGGAGCCGCCAACAGCGCGACGCATGGCTGGTATAACGTGCTTGGTGCAAAGGAATACGGCAGTGGCGTCAATATTCATGACGCGGTTCCACTCTTCCAGACTAAGCTGGTCAGTGGGAATGTTATCGCCTTCGATACCGGCATTGTTCACCAGGATATCAAGCTGGCCAAACTGCCATTCAACCGTATTCATCGCTTCCTGAACTTCATTTTCGTCAGTGACATCGACGCGAACGTATAATGCTTTACCGCCATTGGCTTCAATTCGGTGGGCTAGTTCGGCGCCTTTGGTATCCATATCCAGAATACCAATGGCGGCGCCATTTTCTGCCATACGCAGGCAGGTGGCCTCGCCGAAGCCATTGCTGCCGCCGGTAACCACAGCTACTTTGTTTGCGAGTCTACTCATGTTGTATGCCTCTCGAGACTGGGATCAATGCATCTGAAAACCGGGATAGCCATCGCGGGCCAATTGATCGCAGCGTTTGTGGTAATCGCCTACGCCACCGATATAAGACAGCAGGCGTCTGGGCTTGCCTTCCACGTTGGATCCCATGTACCAGGAGTCAGTTTTCACCACGAGAGTTTTAGCGGCGGTGGCGTCGTGATGGCGCACCCATTCGTCCTCAAATTCCGCGCTGGCCTCAACCACTTGATTACCGTTTTGTAATGCGAAATCGATACACTCGGTGATCCAATCCACTTGTTGTTGCAAGCATGTTGTCATGTTGCAAAGCGCTGCGGAGGGAGCCAGTGGTGCTCCTGTGGTAAACAGGTTAGGGTAGCCATGTACCTGAAGACCCATGGATGTGCGGATTTCCTGTTGCCACTGAGATTTGAGCGAGCGGCCTTCGCGTCCACGGATATCAATGCGCGACAGTGCGCCTGAACCCGCGTCGAAGCCGACCGCCATGATGATCACGTCTACCTCGTGGATCTTACCGTCAGCGGTTTCGATGCCATTAGCGACGATGCGGGTGATGGGAGATTGTTTGCAATCTACCGTCTCGACGTTATCTTGTAGGTAGACTTCAAGATATTTATTTTCCAGAGGTACGCGGTGAGTTCCGAAGCCATAGTCTGTAGGGATCAACAACTCGCAAAGTTTTGGATCGTTGCCGAGACGCTCGCGCATTTTTTCCCGGACAAATTCTGAAACTTCTTCACCGATGTTTTCATCAAAGAACATTTCAGGAAACGAAGCCAGCCATAGCGATAGAGAACCATCCTCCCAAAGATTTTCCAGTACTTCTATGCGTTCTGCGGGCGTCTTTTCTTCCCAGGGACCTGCGTCAAAGTCGTAGTCAAAACCGGCGAAGGTTTCTTTGACTCTTTTTTTAAGCTCATGGAAGCGTGAACCCCATTGATCCCAATCGGCTTTCGTGTACTTGGGGTTGCGCATGGGAATGACATATTGTGGTGTACGTACAAAGATTTTTATGGAGCCCACCTCCGGCGCAATGGTCTGGATCACCTGAATGCCGGTAGCTCCAGTACCAATAACAGCGACTTGCTTGCCTTTGAGATCCACCGCTTGTTTGGGCCAGAGAGCCGTGTGATAAATCTCACCTTTAAAATTGGCTTGTCCCTCGAAACGATCGGATAGCGGCGCTGACAGCATGCCGCAGCAGGCGATAAGAAATTGGGTAACGAGCTTTTCGCCGTCGGTGGTTTCGATTCGCCAAACTTCGTCAGACTCATCAAAGTGGGCCGCTGCGATGCGACAATTGAACTGAATATCCTTTTTAAGATCGAGCTTGTCAGCGACGTAATTCAGCCAGCGTTCGGTCTCTGGTTGGGCGGGAAAGCGTTCTGACGGTTGCCAGGATTTATAGAGTTCTTCGGAAAACCAGTATTGATAAATCTCAGCCTGGGAGTCAAAGCGGGCACCGGGATATCGATTCCAATACCAGGTACCGCCAACACCGCTGCCGGCCTCAAAGGCACGAACTGACATACCCATCTCCCGCAGCCGGTGCAGTTGATATAAACCGGCGACGCCGGCCCCGATGACGATGGCATCCAGATAGGTTCCGCCCTGTAGATCGACGTCTGTACTACCTTTGACTAAGGGGTGTTGCCTACTCATTGTTAGCTTCCTTATTTAGTTGAGTGTCTGGAACACAGAGTGGGTGACTGAGTGTCCGCGGCCGTCGTGTGATATACCTCGACTAGAAACTCAATATAGGGATGAGGGCCAGCGGCATCTTGTCGATTTATGGGGAAATTTTGAAAGATCCTGTGTGTAGTATGAGGTTTTCTGTAGAGAGGTCGGCGATTCACTATTAAGAAAATTGCCGACGTTCGGAGGCGTAACAAAAATGCTTAAAAGAGCTTGAGAATTCTTAAATTGAGACGATTGTCCTCGCGGAAACCGTTCTCCACATCGATATCTCTTCCATAGTTAACAATCAGTTGCGCTGTCGAGGTCAAAAACCACGCCGCGCCGATGTTCGCTTTGGTGGTTCTTAAGCGATCGTCCTGATCGATGTTATTGATTTCGGTTTCGCCGCCGAAGGCGTAGGAAAGGCCTGCTCTGAGGTCCAACTGATCGTTGACGTGGTAGCGTAGAAAAGATTGGAACTGGTACAGGGGTTTTTGTGCCAAGGTCACATCGGCAAGGCCAAAGTCCTCATTGTCACCAAAGAGCGTGGCGTCGGCTACCAGGTCCAAGGTGAGGGAATCGGTAACCGGGGTGATATAACCCGCTTGCAGAACAAATTTCCAGCGATTTTCACCTAGATTCAACGCATCATCGCTATCGTAATTTCCGGTGGGTAAAAACAGGTAGGGGGTTATTGCAAAATATTGTCCGGTCGTTGGTGAATTCTGCAGCCAGACCGAGCTGGCTAAAATTAAGTCTCCAAATCCATTTGCAGTACCCATGTCACGAATATCTTCTTTTGCTTCAAGCCTCCCAAAAGGCAATAAAAATTGGAAATTAACTCGATGGTTAGCGATATCTGTGTAGTGTACTGCTCTGACGATACTGACACTGGAATCGAGTCCGGCCTCCAGTGGTGCAGGAGTGCCACCACTGTATATGGCATCTCTCTGGGCGTGTTGAAAGTATACCAGTGCTAAGTTTGTGCCCTTGGGTAATGCTCCATAGTCTCCAGCATCGACGTCTAGAGATCGTGCAGGGCCGGCAGTAATGATAAGAATAAGACCAAGAACTCTGCAGATCAGGCTAAGCCTCTTGGGATTGGCGGATCCATTGGGTGAGCGAGAGGGGGGGTAATTCATGTTCGTTGACAGTCGATATCTGAGCGACCAACGCCTTGGATTTACGGTATTAGCCTGACTTGTTTGGTACATGGGTTGATCTCCTTTTCTTATTGAATTATGCGCCCGCGGCTTATCCTTTTCGTTGAAGACAGACAGTATTAAATACAGTGGCTAAGCCGGCGTGAGGGCGTGTTTAAATCTAGAAAAGTCGTCTGACTCGTATCTTGTTAATACTTGGAAAAACTTTGAATAAATCGGTGAAAAACCGAGGTGCTGGTTGGAAGTTGAAAACGTATATCAAACAAAATTTATTAAAAGGTCAGTATTCGTTACTTTTGGAATTTACGGTCGTCTTTTAGGTAAGGATAAACGACGGCGTTTTGTGTGAAAGTCCGAGGCTGAGTTAAAGCATAATATTGATTCGTTCGATAGCTTTCTTGGTTAGCCGTTGGCTCTTTCTATCGCCGCTGCAATCGCCGCCTTTGCCTGAGGACTGTTTTTCCAACAAGTTGTTTTTAATTGGGCGGCGACCATCCCGGTAATATCGGTAACCGTATATCGGCGAAGTTCAGCAAAGGAATTAATACCGATTTCTTCCAGGCGACGAATGAAGGTCGGGCCGACCCCTCGTAACGATAGTAGAGCTCGTCTATTTGCTTCTGAGAATCCCATTCGCGAATTACCCTAAATTTCGAGCAATTGTTGGACGCTAACTATGGCTATAGGGCAAGTTTCTTTGAGGGTTATTTTAGCCAGCTAATAACATTTCTAAAAAATGATTAATGTGCCAGAAAGGCCTTTGGTCATAAATCGTACGCATCCCGCTTAGATCATCCTGCCCTGTACTAAATTACTCCAGTCCTAGAATTTGTGTTTCTGTTATGGTATCCAAACAGTTGATGTTTTAAGCGGCATCACCGGTGCGGGATATTTATAGCGTGGCCGCAGCATCAATAATTTCGATGACTGTAAAAATGATGATGGTTTGGGTTCCCTGTAGTTTAGGGAACCCCTGATTAATGTTGGCGAGGTAGCCAGGGCAAGGCAAAAATGACCGAAAAGCAATGGGACCGATTTTTCGGGTTTACATATCATCAACAAGCATTTTGAGATCATTTTTAACGCAGCAACGGCTACGCAGGTAATTAATCATAGGTTTCTAAGGAATAATAGGTAATAGTTATGGATAATGGACAGGATTACGACAAGAGTCGGCCGCTTCGAGTTTGGCAGGAGCAGCGCAGTAGAGACACTCGCAAAGCCATCATGGAAGCCGCAACCCTTTGTCTTGTCGAACATGGTTACACGAAAACATCCGTCCCACTGATCGCGGAACTGGCTGGGATGTCTCGTGGTGCTATCCTGCATCATTTTCCTACGCGACTCGACGTGATTTCAGCTCTGATTGAACATCTCCATCGTGTGCGTCAAAGTGAGTGTGTGCGAGTCTTTGAAGCTTTGCGAACTCCTCACTCTCGCGTGGTGTCAGAAGCTGAACATCGCCATCGAGTTGAGGCCGCGTGGGCTCACGTTAACATGCCATGGTTTCTCGCTCATCAGGAGTTGTTAGCCGCCGCTCGCACGGATAGTGAGCTGTGGGGGATGATTGGGCCAATAGAGTCGAAGTTTGGTCGTGAATTCAGCGAGCTCTTGAAAGAGTTGTTTCCCGATTGGAAAAATGATGACGATTTTCGTTTGGCGATGGATTTGGGAATGCTTGTCTTGCATGGTATGAAAGCCTCTCCCATCGACGAGTTTGTTGAAGATCGCCAGCAGAAGGTAATCAGTAAATTAACCGAAGTGATTCATGAGATGTATATCTCTCACCGATAAATGTGCCGCTTTCAACATTTAAAAAGCTAACAGGACACTGGCTAACACCTCTGTTTGAGTTGTCAGGTTGGGTCTGTTGCCATTCAATAAGCAAGGAGCGATGATTGCAAGGTTTTCACATCCCCGAACTCACGGGTAAGCATGTGCGATTGCGCGGTCATGTTGCCGCCGATTTTGAGCCCTCAGTTGACATGTGGGAATCTCCCTCGGTCTACAAATATATCGGTGGTAAGCCGTTGTCTGCGCACGAAACCTGGTTGAAGATGTTGCGATTTCCTGGGCTTTGGGCGCTCTGCGGATATGGGTACTGGGCGATCGAAGAGCTGCAAACTGGGCGCTCCATCCAGATTTCTTCGGTCGTGGATACGCCACAGAAGCGATGGCACTGGCGTGTGATTGGCTGGATAACACTGCGGGATTGACACAGAGTTTTTGTGTCATCGAGGCAGACAATAGAGCCTCGATTCGACTTGCGGAAAAGCTGGGCTATGGCGACATTCGTCCTCAGCGTATCGATGGTGAAGCCGCCGTGGCACTGTTCCGTTCGGTTTAACGGTGACGGGATCAAGGCGGTGCCCACTCAGCCGTCTTGCCAGAACCTCAATATTGCTTTTATTGAGCTGCCCGATATTGCGACGGTATTTTTTAACCACTGGGTAACATCGGGCGATCGCTCGATTATTGGGTTGATCTCTCTCCGGCAGTGTTGCTTTGCGATGATCGCGTTGCGGGTGTCAAGGCGCCTGCAAATAGGGTCATGATCAAGGCAACACCTGCAACCAATAAAAAGGCGGCCGCTAAAGACGTCTCGTGGGCGATGAAGCCGATTGCCGGTGGACCAAGCAGAATTGCACCGTATCCCAAGGTGGCGATAGAGGCGATAGCTTGTCCTGGAGGGACATTGGGATCATTGGCGGCGCGGGTAACCGCCATTGGAAAAATGGCAGCGTAACCCATTCCGATAAATACAAAGCCAACCAATGCTAAATAAAAGGATGAGGTGGTGGCATAAAGACTGTAGCCGCCTGCGGCGAGTAAGCCGCTGAGTCGTGCGATAGGGGTAGGGCCAAAGCGGGTGATGGCGCGGTCGATCGTCAAACGCATGGCCACCATTGTTAATGAGAAGGCGGCGTAACCCAGAGTTGCCTTGGCTTCACTTGTCATCAGCACTTCTTTTAGATAAACGGCGCTCCAGTCGACTGCGGCGCCTTCGCCAATACCCGCTGCCAATGCGATAAATCCTACCAAAATAAGAGGGCCGCGAGGCACCGCAAACAGGGGTTGAGCATCGCTAGTGTCACTGACATCTGACGTCCACGAACCCATCAAAAAGGGCCCGAAGAGGGCGGCGACGATACAGGCTGCGAGAAAGAAGTGAAGTGCGGTCGAGATTCCGGCCGCAGAGGCGAAGTAGCCGCCTGCGGCAGCGAGTCCGGCACCAAAGCTCCACATCGCGTGGACCGAAGACATGACGGAGCGTCCCATAAACCTTTCGACTTCGCTTGCCCAGCTGTTCATCGCAACGTCCATTCCTCCGTGGCAAAACCCAAAAAGGAAAAGGGTAACGATCAAAAACATCATTGAATTGGCTAAGCCCAACAGTACGACAGCAACCAAGTAGATGACGGCTATCCAGCGGGTGACCCGCACGGCACCCCAGCGGTCCGAAAGACGGCCAGCCAGGGGAAAGGAGACCAGGGCACCAACGCCCAATGCGAGCAGCAGAAAGCCAAGGGTCTGTTCATTCAGATCTAAGCGATCGACAAATGCGGGAATTCGTGACGCCCAGCAGCCCAGCAGTGCACCACTGAATGCGAAAGCCGCGGCGACACTGCGCCAGGGCGTGATAAGGTTTAGCATCTTTTGTCCAAAAAAGGTTGTGGGGCCGCTAATAGCAGGCCTGAGTGATGACCGGGAGATGTTTCTAAGTCGGTAGATGCGGAAGACTCATCCACCCCAGCTCGTAAGCGGCGTGGGGATTGGGGAGTTATATGACCGGTGACAGACAATAAAAAGGCGCCATTGTCGGTAATCTTAGCGGCTGACGCAAGAGCTCGATTGGAAGCGTGATTGAAATAAAGAGAGGCTCAAGCCCGAGAGCAGGTTGCCCGATGAGGATTGATTGGTGTCAGCGGGCGGACTCTGCTGACAGGGTCGCAGAGTCCGTGTTTCGCCGGGATGATTAGACGATGCCCGATCCTGAATGACCGCTACTTGGCCGAGTTTCAGCCACCTGAGCGCGGTAACCGCTATCTCGGTAGCAGGCGATGGGATCGATCGCGCCGCCACTGCGTTGGCGAGCCATGGCCAGGATCGGCGACACGTCGAGATTAAACGCTTTCTTGAGGGTATTGCTGGCCATTAGAGCGTCATTTTGATCCTGGTATCCATATAACGCTTCGCGATCTACTATCACCGCTTTCACAAACGATCGCTGAACTTCGGCGGCGGAGTTGATTAAGCTTTCAATCGGGTCTGTGACGTTGTGGGATTGATCCAGCATGTAAGCAGGGTCGAATCCTTCTTGCTGGCGATAGCTCGCATCAACCAATTCGTTAAAAATCAGGAACTGCTGATAGGGGTGCAAAGAGCCACTGTCGAGATCGTCATCGCCATATTTGCTGTCATTAAAGTGAAAGCCCGCTAACTTCTTAAATTGAATCAGGCGCGAAACGATCATTTCAATATTGACATTGGGTGCGTGGTGACCAAGATCGACCAGCGATTTCGCCTTGGGTCCTAATTCCATTGCGCAAAGTACGCTGGTGCCCCAATCTTGAATGACCGTGGAATAGAAGGCGGGTTCGAACATCTTGTGTTCCAGAAACAGCGACCAGTCGTTTGGTACAGCGTCATAGATGGTTCGAGTGCTCTCAAGATAGCGCTCTAATTGCCGCTGAAAATGGGACTGGCCGGCGAAGTTCGAGCCATCGCCGATCCAGACCGTCAGGCTATTGGAGCCGAGCGCTTTGCCCCATTCAATACACTCCAGATTGTGTGCTACGGCCTGTTCGCGTACGGCGGGATCGGTGTGGGTTAGGCTGCCAAACTTATAGGAGAGTGCTTGGCCGGGTTGATCCTGAAAGGTGTTGGAATTGATGGAATCAAACGTGAGACCCAGGCTGTCAGCATGCTGTCTAAGTTCGGAAAAGTCGTTGACTTTATCCCACGGGAAATGCGGTGACACTTTCGATGTACAGCGAACCATTTGCTGAATGACGGCGCAGTCTTCCAGTTTCTCAAAAATATTTCGCGGCTCGCCTTCACCCGGAAAGCGGGCAAAGCGAGTACCACCCGTGCCGGTTCCCCAGGAGGGTACAGCGACGATAAAGGCGGCTGCCTGCTCGGTAATGGCATCGATATCGATACCATCCCGTTGTAGTTTTTCTGCCAAGGCACCGTAGTCTTTCTCAAGATCGGCTGACAGTGGTTGATTGTGTTCGGCGACAAAGTTGGTATCGATAAGAGTTTTCATTGTTATATATCCTGTCGTTATGCGCCTTAGCGCAGGAAGGCTTCGTGCAGACCGCCATCGACGCTGATGATCTGTCCCGTCGTTTTACTGAGTTGTCCGGAAATCAACAAATACGCCACTTCCGCTTGATCCTCTGGCGTAATGGGTTTTTTGGTCAGCGTACGCTGAGCGTAAAAGTTCGCCAATTTTTCGCGAAGTGTGTCGTCGGAGTCTTCCTCAGTAAACGCGACTGAGTATTTGCTTAGAGATGCGATGACCCGATCCCGTGGAAACATGGTACTGCCTTTGACGACTGTTGCTGGAGCAAGGCCGTTTACATTTATCAGTGGCGACAGCTCAATCGCAAGTTCGCGGATAAGGTGGTTGGCTGCCGCTTTACTGGTATCGTACGCCAGCGATCCTTTTTTAGCGACGGCGCCATTGACGCTGGTGGTTAGCACCAAGGCTCCGTCCATATTTTGAGATCGCCAAACTGTGTCGGCTTCGGTTGCCACAATGTATCCACCTTTGACATTTACCGCGTAGCTCACATCAAACATGGCATCGTTGCTCATACCATTTTGTCCTGGAGCAAGGAAAACACCGGCGGTCACGATAATTTTATCGACGCCCCCATAGGCCAGGGTAACCTGCTGTAGCATCGCCTGCACACTGGCCCTGTCTGTGATATCTACGGCCAGCGCGATCGCTGGGCCACAGCTTGAAATACCGGTTCCGGCAACGCCAATTCCCACTCCGTAGGTTTCCGTCAATTCTGCTGCGGTCGTTTCTGCCGCTTCTTGGCGAAGGTCTGCGCAAACGACATGGGCGCCTTCTTTCGCGACACGGTGTGCGGTAGCTTTACCGATGCCGTCACCGGCCCCAATAACGACCACAACGTCGCGAGCCAATGGTGCCTCTTTCGGCATGCGCTTGAGTTTGGCTTCTTCTAACAGCCAATACTCAATATTAAATGCCTCTTGCTGTGGCAGTGCAGCATATTTATCAATGGCTTCCGCTCCACGCATGACTTCAAGTGCACAATTGTAAAATTCTGCGGTGACACGGGACTCACTTTTGTTTTTGCCCCAGGCAATCATGCCGACACCTGGAATCAAACAGATAGACGGGTTGGAAGGGCGAATGGCGGGAGAGCTGTCATGCTTACAGGTTTCGTAGTAAGCCATGTAGTCTTCTTTATAGCGGGCAATGCCTTCTTTTAGAAGCTCTTTAAGCGTTGCGATACTGTCGGATGCCGGATCCCATGCAACGTACAGTGGCTTGATTTTGGTGCGAAGGAAGTGATCTGGGCAGGAGGTGCCAAGATCGGCCAGACGCGGAGCATCGTTGGAATTGACAAAGCGCAGGATGCTGTCGTCTGCTTGTACGGTGCCAATCATTTTAGCTTCGGTAGACACAAGGCCGCGCAGAAAAGGCAGAATTTCAGACAGCAGGCTGTCACGCTCAGTTGCAGGCAGGCTGGTATATTTCGCTCCACCGAAGGTTTGCTCGCCTCTGTCCCTATCATCGATATAACGTGCAGCACGTTCGATAATTGATAAGGTCAGATCGTAGCAGGCCTTGTTGTCATTAGACCAGTTGATGACTCCATGACCTGCCAATAGGACCCCTTTGGCATCGGGATTTTCCTGGCAGATACGCTGTAGCTGCAGACCAAGATCAAAGCCAGGTCGCTGCCACTCACTCCATACCAGATCGCCGCCCCAGATTTCTTCGGTGAGCGCTTTTGAATTTTTACTGGCAGCCACTGCGATCACGGCATTCGGGTGCATATGGTCAACATGTTTAAACGGTATAAACGAATGCAAAGGTGTATCGATCGACGGTGCCCGAGGGTTTAGATTAAATGTGGTGTGATTAAACATACCCACCATGTGATCTTCTATCGGTGTTTTCGCGCCGTAGTTTTCCTCTTTGTAGTAGATATCCTGCAGGGCAAGCAGCTTGTCCTGATAGAGAGAGGAGAAATTCACTTTTTTAGACGTTCGTAAATCCCCCCCAGATCCTTTTACCCACAGCACTTCTACCTGTTCGCCCGTTAGTGGATCGGTTTCCATGAGTTTGGCGGAGGTATTGCCACCGCCTGTGTTGGTGATGCGCTGATCATTACCGAGAATGTTGGAGCGATAGACCAGTTTTTCGACGGGATCGAGTGTCTCTGCGATCGAGTCATCCCATGCGTAATTGACGTGCTGAAAAGGTGGGGTGTGATCTGACATTAGGCAATCCTGAGAGGTTTGGTTGATTTATTTTGTAAAACTATAAAACATCAAGATGATCAAATACAATCATAATATTGCACTAATGATCATTAAGGCGTTATCCTAATTTCATGTCGGGATGATTTGTCGAATCTGTCGGCATATACAGCATCAATAATCAAAATAGATAAAAAGAGATAATAAATGAGCAGTCAAGAGTTTGAGCGACAGCCGGTGGTGCCCGAGCGCCTGGAACCGGCGCGGCACTTTGCCGCCAGCTACGCCGGTGAGCATGTGGCTGGTACTGAATTTGTCATCGGCGCAATGTTCGTTGCTTGGGGTGTGGGCACCGCAGACATTTTGTTGGGTCTGTTATTGGGGAATCTGCTGGCCGTTTTAACCTGGGCATTGGTGTGCGCTCCTATCGCCGTGGACACGCGGCTGACCCTCTACGCCTATCTGGAGAAAATTGCCGGTGCTGGCACCGTAAAGTTGTATTCCCTCGTGAACGGTGTGTTGTTTTGCATTCTCGCCGGCGCCATGATCACGGTTTCAGCCTCTGCGGTGCGTATTCTTTTTGATCTACCCGCTCAGGTGCATTGGTACCCGACCAGTGCGGGATTTGTCGCAGTTGCCCTGGCTGTCGGTGCCGTCGTCGTCGCGATTGCAATTAAGGGCTTTCGCCAAGTGGCCCAGTTTGCCGAAGTGTGCGCGCCCTGGATGATTCTGATGTTTTTTGCCGGTGCGCTGGTCTTGCTGCCGTCACTCGTTGCTGCGACACCTGGTGTCGACTCTCTGTCGAGTTTTTCCGATTTCAAAACGGTGGCCGATACCTATATATGGATCGCGTCGGACAGCGAATTGGGCCTTTGGCATGTCGCCGCGTTTGCCTGGATCTGTAACTTGGCAATGCATGGCGGCCTCTCTGATATGACGATTCTACGCTTCGCCCGTCGTTACGAATACGGGTATTTTTCTGCGTTGGGAATGTTTATCGGGCATTTTCTGGCCTGGATCTGTGCTGGCATTATGGGGGCGGGCGCTGCATTGCTGTTAAAAACAACGGTGACGCAGCTGGATGCGGGTGCGGTGGCGTTTGAAGCTCTCGGTGCTGCAGGAATTATTGCTGTCATTATCGCTGGCTGGACGACGTCCAATCCCACCATTTACCGGGCAGGATTGGCATTCCAGTCCATTAATCCGCGCTGGCACCGCGTGGCGGTTACGGCGTTGGCGGGAACCGTCACGACAATTATCGCCTGCTTTCCGTTTGTCTTCAGCGGTTTGATGGACTTTGTCGGGTTGATGGGGCTGATATTGTCACCGGTGGGCGCCATCATCGTTGCGGAACACTGGTTGTTTCCGCGTATCGGTCTAACCCGTTACTGGGCTCATTATCAAGGCGTATCCACCAACAAAGCGGCGGTGATTGCCTGGGTGGCGAGTTTGATTGCGGCGCTGATTTTGCACCGGATTGGCGTGCATTTGTACTTCCTTCTGGTGCCGACCTGGCTGTTGGCCACGGCGTTTTACGTGGCGCTGGCAATCGCCATGGGCGCACGTGACACGTTTGAGGCGCAGGCGAGTGTTGATTTTGCCCAGGAGTTGGCAAGGCAGAAATTGGAGCGGGAATACCTCGGTCGAGCAACACAAGAATCTGCCTCGGCTGACCTGAACCCTAAAGTTCGCCTCTGGCGAGCGGCGGCTATCGTCAGTCTGGGGTTCTGTTTGCTGCTGTCAGTTGCTGTGTTTATAGGGATGATGTCGTTTGACGCCTTCAAATCCCTGCTGATTTGGCCGACGATTGTTTACTTTGTCAGTGCTATTGGTTGGGTAAGGTCGCGGGAGCGATCTGAAGTCATCACGGAAGTTTCCACTCATGCAGGATGAGGCAGGGATGTATACCTTTATTTTTGATATCGGTAAAACCAACGTCAAAGGTCATGTTCTAGATGCTGACGGTCGCCCAGTTTGGAGCCGTTCGACACCCAATCAACCACTGTCTGGCAAAGAGTATGTCTATTTTGATGTTGATGGCATTTGGGATTGGTTGCAATCAACCCTGAGAGAAGCCGCTCAGGAATTTTCTTTGGGTTGCATTAATGTCAGTACCCACGGTGCCTGTGCAGTTTTATTGGATCGCCTGGGTGAGGTGGTACTGCCCGTTCTTGATTACGAATTTGATGAGCTTGATGTCGCCAACGGAAATTACGATGAATTGAGGCCTGACTTTGCAAAGACTTTTTCCCCCCAGCTGGGGGCAGGGCTGAATCTTGGTCGTCAGCTTTGGTATTTAAAATCCCGTTTCCCTGACGCCTTTTGCAAGGTCGACGCAGTTTTAATGTACCCCCAGTATTGGGTGTATAAGCTCAGTGGCGTGCAAGTTTCTGAAGTCACTTCACTGGGGTGTCATACGGACTTGTGGGACACGTCAGCAGGCTGTTATTCGTCGCTGGTAGATGTCTTGGATATCAGGCACTGCCTACCGCCGTTATGTTCAGCGACCACCAGTGTTGGAGCGATTTTGCCATCACTGGCTGTGTCCTTGGGATTGCCAGAGTCCTGTCAGGTATACGTGGGTGTTCACGATTCCAATGCCGGATTCGCCCGATATCTGGCAGCAGACATTCCGAGGGACTTTACCGTCATGTCCACAGGGACTTGGGTCGTGGCTATGACAAACAACGGCCAGACGGACCAGCTGGTGGAAACTGAGGATATGCTCGCCAACGTCAATGTCATGGGTGAGCCTATTGCCTGTGCCAGATTCATGGGGGGGCGGGAATTTGAAGAGCTGTGTCGACTCGGCGGAGCGACACCTGAAACGCCGTTTTCTGCGCTCGATTTGCAGCAGGTGATTGACACAAACGTCTTCGCTCTGCCTCCGGTCATTACCGGAAGTGGGCCCTTGTGCGGCGTTGCTGAGCCAGGTGGCATTATCGGCACGGCTCAGTCTGGCAGCGCACTGGCGACCTTATACCTGGCGCTGATGATGGATTATCAATTGGATGCTTTGCGGTCTAGCGGTGCGATATTATTCGGCAGTGCAGCGCTGAAAAATCCGTTGTTGTGTCGGATGTTGGCGCAACTGCGTCCTCACCAGGTCGTGATGATGGCGAAAGATTCTGCGAGTACTTTGCGAGGCGCCTGGTGTTTAACACGATGGGGGGTGGAATTACCGGATGATTTCGCTCGCTTTGATCGGGCGCCTTCGCTGGAATTAAGTAATGTGACGCACCATCGAGATCAATGGCGGCTTCGTTCCGGTTTGAAAGCGTGGTCGTCGAGTTCGATAAACTGACTCCAGTCGTCAGTTTATCGCTCGCGCTCGGCAGCGGCGGCCTTTCAGTGACCCTTTTTCCAGACACTGGAGGGCCTGTTTCCAGACCGATCGTTTCACCGCGACATAGGCGCAGAACAGCTGTACGCTGATTTTACCAACGTCCTGTCCCGCGACACGATCGTTGTTGGTTAAGGCGCCGAGCAAATCTCCCGGCCGAATCTTTTGTTTTTTACCGGCGTCCACCTGTAGGGTCACCATCGGCGGCTGTCTTGGCGTGGCGGAAAGCAACGGCTGTGGCGCGCTCTGTTCACAGTCACTGAGCTCTCTCTCACCCAACGCCTTTAGCATGCGCGTTGTTTCCCGCTCACTAAACAGGGTACATGCCACGCCCTGGTGTTTGCCTCGGCCCGTGCGACCGATACGGTGGGTGTGTACCTCGGGATCCCTGGCCAACTGAAAGTTGATAACCAGGTCCAGTTCATCGATGTCGAGGCCTCGGGCGGCGACATCGGTCGCAATCAAAACGCCCAAACTTCGATTGGCAAAGCGGACCAGAATTTCGGTGCGCTCGCGCTGATCCATATCCCCTTGCAAGCAGGCGGCGCTGAAATCATGTTGCCTAAGGGCGTGAGCGAGATCTTCACAATCGGATTTTGTATTGCAAAATACCAGAGCGGATTCGGGCTGCTGTTCCAGCAACAGGTCGCGCACGACGTCGATTCTGTGTGATGAGTCAGTGACGCGATAACACCGCTGTTCAATTGCTGCCTGATCATCGGAGGTTGAAACCTCGACTACTACCGGATCGTTAAGACGGCTCTGGGCTAAATCCCGGATATCGTCGGCAAAGGTTGCGCTGAATAACAGAGTTTGCCGGTTGGCTGGCACCGCAGACAGAATATTGTCGATACTGTCTGCAAAGCCCATATCCAGCATGCGGTCAGCTTCGTCGAGCACCAGTGTGTCCACATGATCGAGATTGAGGCGACCTTTGCGCAGGTGGTCTTCAAGTCGGCCGGGCGTTCCGACGACGATATGAGCGCCGTGCTCCAGCGAGCCAATTTGTGGTCCGATCGGTACGCCACCGCAAAGGACCAATATTTTGATGTTGTGGATTCGACGCCCCAGACGGCGCAATTCTGCTGCAACCTGCTCCGCGAGTTCACGAGTGGGACAGAGCACTAGCTGCTGAATGCGAAAGCGTTTCACATCTAATTTGTGCAGCATCCCCAGGCCAAACGCAGCTGTCTTACCGGATCCTGTGCGGCTCTGAGCGAGGATGTCTCGTCCGTTTAAAATGGCTGGCAGGCTCTCTGCCTGTACCTGGGTCATTTGTTGAAATCCCAGGGACTGTAAATTGTCGAGCAGGGGAGCCTTCAACGGTAGGCGGTCGAAAGAGTCGGTTGTCATGGTGCAAGATCAGGAGAGGAGGGGGAGGAGCGCGATTGGGCTACGTTGACTGCGACAGCATCGCTCGATGCTGTCGCAAGCCGATTTTTGAAAGTGGCTGCGGGCTTAGTGTTCGTGGCCGCCGGGACCGTGAACATGGCCGTGGGCAAGCTCTTCTTCGCTGGCGTCGCGGATGCTGGCGACTTTAACGTCGAAGGTGAGGTCTTTGCCAGCCAGAGGGTGATTGCCGTCGACCGTGGCAAATTCATCATTTACGGCGGTGATTACGACGGAGACAGGCCCAGATTGGGTCTGTGCTTGAAAACGCATGCCTTCTTTGACATCGACGCCTTCGCCGAAAGTGGTCAAAGGAACGTTTTCGACCAGTTCGTCGCGGTGTTCGCCATAGGCTTCTTCAGCAGGAACGGTGACCTTGAAGCTGTCATCGACCACACGACCTTCCATGGCTTTTTCCAAGCCAGGAATGATGTTGTGGGCGCCGTGCAGATAGGTCAGAGGCTCCCGACCTTCGGAGGAGTCCAGGGTGACGCCGTCTTCATCGCTGACGGTGTAGTGGAATTCAACAACGGAATTCGCAGATATACTCATGGTTGTGACCTCGGGCGGGAAAAGGGGCCCATGATGTCAAAATCGTACTCCGATAGCAAAATTTGAGGGGAATTTAGAGAAAATAGACGTTTAATACATTCGCCAAAGTGCGTGTTGAGTCACGGTAGCGATGAGGCTAACGCCATAGTCTGAGCAGATCAATCTATGACGGCCGAGGATACAGCGTGACTACAGATGAAGAACTGATCGCCTATTTGTGCGAATCCTTTCGAAACACGCCCTGGCGAGAGCGTGCTATTTCTCTTGGTTTTCCAGAGCCCAAATGCCTGTCATTGGCGGAGTTTGAAGTCGCCATAAGTACAAGTACACCGCCAACAATGCCAGACGATATCGCTTCCGCGTTATCCGGTCTGGGCATCGAATGATCCTCGAGCGTCTTGGTCTCAGCGAATTTGGCGCTTGAGACGGTATCTTTGCTGCACCAGGTCATACCACTTGGCACTGTAATAGCAAAGGGATCCAAGACCGCCGGCCATGGCGAGGAAGAAGAGTTCTGCGATGATGGGCGAGGACTCTTTAAAGTGCAGCAAGCAGATTAGCAGTCCAAACACAATAACGACAAGCGCAGAGGTGGTCGATCTGGCATCTCCCAGCTGTTCTTTATGAGATGTTTGAGTCAGTGTAATTTCAAAATCCTTCAATTCCTGGATCTCGCTACTGAGCGCGTCCAGTTTCTTTAACTGATCGGCGATGCCTGTCAGTTGAGCGTCCAAATCTTTTTCGGTTGCGGTCGACATGTGTTTCCTCTCGGTAGTACTGTCATTCAGCGAAAGGGGAAAGGTTTGATCCATTAAAGATGGCTCAAAACGCCGATACGTCAAGGAATTGACCGAGGGGCTGTCGAGACTCTTTTCTGATTGAACAGAGGTTATCCATACGTGTTTACCGTTCCCTGGTGACCTACAACGGAATGGTGTTACAAACATGTCCTATATAAGCTGTCCTCCAAGCTCGAGGCTAATTGTTGAGCATGCAGCGGTACCGTTGAGTGCAGAATGAGGCAAAGAGATATTATGTGCCATTGTTACCGAGCAGTTGTCGCATTCGGGTAATAAAGTATCTTTATTCCATTCATGGAATGTTTCCGTGTCACTTTTATACCGGTCCATTTTTTTAATTATCGGTTTTTGTTACCTAACGAAATAAAATAATGAGAATTAAGATTAAAGCGTAAAGAGGAGTGGAATTTTTTTTTTAGAGCTTGTATCTTCTGAAAGCGTACACAGGTGAAGTCTAGTTGCACTATTCAAATAAATATAAAGTGGTGTCTATGAAACGCGCAGTACCACAGGCAGTACATGCTAAAACGATAAAAACCAATCCTAAAAGACCATGCCTTGAGCTAATGGCGGGGATGCGTTTGACTCCATTTGTGCCATACCATAATCGTTCATACCAAACTATTCTCAATGTCTTTTCCCGGACGTGTCAGTCCTTTTTCTCCTCGACCCAATTACGTTTTTTATCAAGGGCATGCGCTACCAAATACCCATGCTTTCGCGGCAGGAATGTTTTTTCCTGATTGTTATAAATGATTGAATCCATTTTGTACTGTAAGGAGGTGTCATAAAAAGCAACATAACCAACATCTGAATCCGACATCGAAAATCCCTCCGGGGTTTTTGACAGGTCATTGCTCTGGCAATGACGAGTTTCTTCTTTCCTGTTACGGAGAGAGGGCGCTTGCACGAGGTGTTCGTGTGGATATTGATGTACTGATCTGTAGGTGGAGTTGAGTGAAGAGCAGTGGATGATTGATTTATTTGTTTTATTCATGGAGCAAATCGTTGTTGATGTGCAACAGTGATTTGGTTTTAAAAGAGCAGTTTTTAAGACAACTAGATCTATCGTTCTCCTCAAACCACTCCAAAATAAAAATAAGTCGCCTCGACGCATTCAAATAAAAAAATCCGTGCGTCGACGTCAGTAAAAATTTGGGAGATGTGGCAATGGGAAAAAATTACCGCACAGTTGTTGCGGCAGCCAGTGTTGTGCTTGCCGGGTGGATGACCACGGCATCAGCAAATCCTGAGCTGCAAAAGATGCAGGAAGATCCTAAGCAGTGGATCATGTGGGGAGGAAACTACGCAGGAACTCGCTATAGCGAACTGAATGAAATTAACAAGAAAAACGTCAAGAATTTACAGGTTGCTTGGAGTTTTTCTACTGGGGTGTTGCGGGGACATGAAGGTGGACCTCTTATCCTGGGCGATACAATGTATGTCCATACACCTTTCCCGAATAAGGTGTTTGCGATCGATCTCAAAGACCAGTCACTCAAATGGTCTTATGAACCCAACCAATCCAGCTCAGTAATTCCGGTGATGTGTTGCGATACCGTCAACCGTGGTCTGGCTTATGGTGACGGAAAAATATTCTTGCAGCAGGCGGATACCACTCTGGTTGCTCTCGACAAAGAATCCGGCCAAGTTGTCTGGTCAATCAAAAATGGAGATCCCAAGAAGGGTGAGACCAACACCAATGCGCCATTGGTTGTAAAAGACAAAGTCATTACCGGTATCAGCGGCGGTGAGTACGGCGTGCGTGGCTATGTAACGGCTTATGACATCAAAACCGGCAAACAGGTCTGGCGTGGTTACAGCACCGGTCCCGATGATGAAATGTTGGTCGATCCGCAAAAAACCACTCACATGTTAAAGCCGGTTGGCAAGAATTCCAGCCTCGACACCTGGGAAGGCGATCAATGGAAAATTGGGGGTGGGACTACCTGGGGTTGGTTTTCTTACGATCCCGAATTGAACCTCATCTATTACGGATCCGGTAATCCCGGAACCTGGAACCCTAGCCAGCGTCCTGGCGATAATCGATGGTCACTGGCGATTTGGGCTCGTGACGCTGATACCGGCATGACCAAATGGGTCTATCAGATGACGCCCCACGATGAGTGGGATTACGACGGTGTCAACGAGATGATCCTGGTAGATACCAAAATCAACGGCAAGATGCGGAAAGCGCTGGTTCATTTTGATCGCAACGGCTTCACCTACGTCATGGACAGAGTCACTGGTGAATTGCTCAGCGCAGAGAAGTTTGATCCTGCAGTTAACTGGGCAACCCATGTTGACATGAAAACCGGTCGACCAGCGGTGGTTGAAAAGTACAGCACACACGCCAACGGTGAAGATGAAAATACGGAAGGCGTTTGTCCTGCCGCTCTGGGAAGCAAAGACCAACAGCCGGCAACTTACTCACCAAAGACCGGGCTCTTCTACGTGCCAACGAACCATGTCTGTATGGATTACGAGCCGTTTGAAGTTTCCTATGTGGCCGGTCAGCCCTATGTCGGTGCGACGTTGAGCATGTTCCCGGCGCCTGACAGTCATGGTGGTTTGGGTAACTTTATCGCGTGGGATGCCGACAAGGCAGAAATTGTCTGGTCGATACCCGAGCCGTTCTCCGTTTGGAGTGGTGCGCTGGCGACAGCTGGAGATGTCGTTTTTTACGGAACCTTGGAGGGCTACTTAAAAGCCGTCGATGCCAAATCCGGTAAAGAACTTTATCGCTTTAAAACACCGTCCGGAATTATCGGCAATGTTAATACTTACGAGTACGACGGCAAGCAGTACGTAGCGGTGCTCTCTGGTATTGGTGGTTGGGCTGGTATCGGTATGGCCGCAGGCCTTCAAGGCGATACGGAAGGTCTCGGTGCTGTCGGTGCTTACAAGAGTTTGAGCTCCTACACCCAGCTGGGTGGAACGCTCACGGTATTTGCCTTACCCGACTGATAAAGGGATACGCCGCGTTTTTCCGCGGCGTATCGTTTTCGTTTTACAGGTGCAGTATGAAACGTAATACAACGATAAAAATAGTACTGGCGGGATGTGTTATCGGTGGCGGTGTGTCCTTTGGCGCACTGGCCAATGATTTTCCGACTGTCGCAAGGGCTCAATTTGTACAGGAGTGCATGCTTCTTAAAGGGGGAGAAAATTACACGAACCTCTATGGGTGTTCATGTACGTTGGACAAGATTGCGGAAAAGATGTCCTACGATGAATTCGTTAGGGCAGACAGCTATGCGCGGTTAGAAAATATGCGTGGAGAGCGAGGCGGAATGTTCAGAAATTCCTCTGACCAGGCTCGCAATGTTCGAAGTGCATTTCGAGAAGTCAGGGAAGAGGCGGAACGTTCCTGTTTCGTTCGTCAGGTGCATGCGAAATCTTCGTAGGACGCACTTATTCACGTTCTAACAATAAGTAGGTGGTAAGTTGTCATGAAAAAGACATTGAAATTTTTGGGGCTTGAACATAAAACCAACACAGCTGAAATGTCGCAAAGCAGCCGCTTGATCGGTATTCGACAGTTAGCTGCTATTGGCTTGATGGTCTGTGCTGGACCACTGTTTGCGCAAGAAGGCGATGCCCCTTATACCGTTGATTGTGATACAGGAACCTGTCTCGTCGATAAAGGCACCTATACCGGATGGCGTCAATATCACGCGTCTTGTACCCAGTGTCATGCACAAGATGCTGTTGGCAGCACCTTTGCGCCATCGTTGGTGAATAAATTGAAAGGTATGGAGAAAGATCATTTTGTTGAGGTGGTTACCAATGGATTCGCCGGCCAAATTGGTCAAATGCCTTCCTGGAAGGACAATCCAAATGTGATGCCCTATCTGGATGATCTTTGGAGTTATCTCCGAGCCAGGTCTGATGGCGCTCTCGATCCTGGTCGTCCGAAGAAAATGAAAAAAGGTCAGGCAGAGCAGGTCTCACAAGTAACAAAATAAGCGTCTTCTTGATTTGATTGAGCAACGCAGGAAAATAATAAGATGAACATCAAGTCACGGTTGCGAGCCGTACTTCTGGCCTCTTCAGTAGCGGCCGGAAGTTGTGTGGCCGAAGAAATAACCACAAAAGACAAGCTGCGCGTCTGCGCAGATCCCAATAATTTGCCATTCTCTCACCGAGAGGGCACAGGGTTTGAGAACAAAATTGCTGAGGTTCTTGCCGAAGACATGGGACTCGAATTGGAGTACACATGGCATCCTCAGCGCATGGGTTTTATCCGCAATACCCTGAATTCTTGGTCGGAAGAAGACGGGCGTTATCTGTGTGATCTCGTGATGGGGGTGCCAGCCGAGTTCGACATGTCTGATACGACAGATCCTTATTACCAATCGAGCTATGTGCTAGTGTATAAAAAAGGCAGCAAACTTGCCGAGCTGGATACGAGCGCAGATATCGATGCCGTACCGCTTGAGAAAAAGCGCGAGATTACCTTGGGAGCGTTTGCGCCGTCGCCAGCGGTGACGTGGCTTCAGCATCACAACCTGTTTGATCACGCGAAGATCCACAGTGCATTGAGTGGTGATCCTGATTACTACCCAGGATTGATGATCAAAGATGACCTCGCCAAAGGACAGCTTGATGGTGCCGTCATCTGGGGCCCAATCGGTGGCTATTTTGCACAGCAAGTCAATCAGGCTGACAGTAACCAGCCGTTGGGGGTGTTGCCACTGCACAGTGAAGACAGTGTCCGATTCAACTATGCCATCGCTATGGGAGTCAGGCGTGGTGAGCAGCCCTGGAAAGCTCAGGTCCAGAATGCTATTCGTGATAATCAGTCGGCCATCATGGCGATTCTCGAAGAATATCAAGTCCCTGTTGTTCCCATGACAAAGCTCGCCAAGAGCCATTAGGCTCAGCCAACTCATCTCCAAGGCGGCTTAAGGCCGCCTTTTTTATGCTCCCTTCACGTGTCTGGTGGATAAGCCTCATACCCTAGACAAACTTCTGGCGTCAAAAGACAAAGTAAACCCCCTTAAAGTTTGTATTATCTTCGCTAAATGTTAATCGTCAGGTTGATGGTTACAAATGGTTTAGCACGGATTGGCGGGGGTAACAGCAAGTGGCGAGTGAGAGATATACGGCAGGTGTCGTGTTGCGGGAAGAGTTTTCGATGACTCGTATGCTTCTTTTGCATAGAACCGACGGTGATTATTGGTGTCACGTCGCGGGCAAACGTGAAGGGAACGAAACCGCTTTGCAGGGGTTTGTAAGAGAGCTGCACGAAGAAACAGGTCTCAGTCCTGAAACCTGTTATAACACTCATTATATTGACCGATTCTACCAGGCCATCGACGATGAAATTGTCATGGTCCCAGTATTTATCGCTGTCGTCGCGCCCGGTAGTCAGGTGATTTTAAACGGAGAGCACTCTGACTATCGATGGTGTGATCTCAGCGCAGCAAGCCGGATGGTTGTTCATCCCAATATGCTGGAACTTTACCGCCACGTTTGGCGCTACTTTGTTGATCAGACTCCCGATGAACGTTTGACCCTCGCTCTGGAAGAGGCGGGATCCACGTGACTGACGCGGTAGATAACATTCATGTAAGGCCCGCCGAAGACAGAGATATTCTGGATCTGACCGCCATCTATAACCATTATATTGACCATTCGGTTGCCACCTTCGAAGAAACACCAATTACCGAAGAGGCGATGGCGCAGCGAGTGCTGAAGGTGACGCAACTCGGGCTTCCTTATCTCGTTGCTGAATCTGCGAATGGTGTTGAAGGTTTTGCCTACGCTGGAACCTGGAAGGAGCGTGTCGCCTATCGGCACACTGTCGAAGTGACCGTTTATCTGCACCCTCGAGGCTGTGGTCGTGGGGTTGGCAGTCAACTCTATGAGGCGCTATTTGCAGCCTTGGCAACTCTGCCCATTCATGTGGCCGTCAGTTGTATTACTCTGCCAAATCCCGCCAGTGCGGCACTGCATGAAAAGTTTGGCATGCGGCAGGTTGGCACTTTTCCCGCGGTCGGTTACAAGCATGGGCGCTGGCTGGATGTGGGCTACTGGCATCGGGAATTGGAATCCTCTACCGAATCTACGGTCTAGATATCTCTGTATCTACAGCCAGGAGTCGCTTGCGAATGCGACCGGTGAGCTGCTAAGTTGCGTCCCCCCCTAGGATGTTCTTTTACCACCGTGGCCCCGTCGACAACGAATATTTTGAGACTCAGTATGCGTATTATGATTTATCGTCTGTTTAGTTTTCTTGCTATTAGTAGCTCGCTGTTGATGTTTGAGAGTGTGCTGGCGGAGCCCGTTGAGGGCAGGGATCGGGTATTTTTAGACGTCGACAAAGTTTTGCGACAAGCCAATGAACTGAACGCGAATACGATGGCTCCCAGAGCGTATAACACGGCTATTAAAGCCTATCGTTCAAATGAAACCCAGTTTGAACGTAAGGGTGATAGCCCTCAATTACAGACTGCTCTTCAAGAAACACAACAGCTGCTCCAGGCTGCTGTTGTTGCCGCAAATCGCACTCTGGCGGAACTGGAACCCGCGATTAAGGCTCAGGGATTGGCGCAAGAAGCCAATGCAGAAACGCTGACGCCCAAGCTCTGGAAAGAAGCTTCGAACTCTTTAGAAAATGCAATAGCGGCATTAGAACGCAATCGGACAGCAAAAGCCGAAGACGCAGCAGCGGATGCAGCAAAGGTGTTCGATCAAGCGGAACTGGATGCGATAAAAGAACAGGTTTTGGCCGACGCTCGGCGCCAGGTGACTGAGGCGGAAAATGAGAAAGTGGGAAAATTTGCCCCTTTAACGTTGGAGCAGGCTAAGGGGCTGTTAGAGCAAGCAGAAGCGGCCCTCAATGAGAATCGGTATGATCGTGAGCGAGCTGTAACTTTGGCGGATCGTGCGACCTACAACGTGCAGAGGGCGTTTAACCTCAATCGTGCTTTGAAAGAAGTTGATGATGGTGACATGACCTTGGAAGAATATGCGCTCAAATTAGAAAAACCGTTGGAGCAAGCTGCGCAGTTAATGGATGGCGCCGGAGCTGCGCCTCGTCGCTTGGATCAGGCCGGGGATGCAATTGCGGAATACGTCATGCAGTTACATCAGGATTCCCTCGGTTTGAGTGAAGCCAACTATGAATTACTGGCGCTGCAAAATGAATTGGAAAAGCTGCGCAAGTTGCAGGGAATTCAGGAGGACCAGGCGCGCCGGCAGGCGGAGGCTCGTGAACGTATCAATAGCATTGGTAAGATGTTTACGCCAAGCGAGGCGGAGGTTTTCCGCCAGGGGGATACGGTGTTGATACGTCTGGTCGGTCTTAACTTTGAGTCGGGTAAGTCTCTGTTGCAGCCGAGCTATTTTCCTTTGTTGAAAAAGGTGGTCGCGGCAGCGCGTCGGTTCGATGATGCTCTGGTAACGGTGGAAGGCCATACCGATTCATTTGGCAGTGATGCCAGCAATATGGCTCTTTCCCAGGGCCGTGCCAATTCCGTACTGGCATTTCTGCGTTCCAGTATGACCGATCGGCCTGCTGATCGCCTGCGTGCGATTGGATTCGGTGAAACCCGTCCGGTGGCGAACAACGAGACGGAAGACGGACGCGAAAAAAATCGTCGTATCGATTTGATTATTAAGCCGCTGAATTAAGCGACTACTGCAACATTATGGCGAGTATAAGACGACGACCTCCTGCGTCTGGTATTCGTACTGCGACGCGCTTGGTCGGCGTTGCCAGGGTGCTGATATTTTTGTTGGCGATAAGCGCAAGCGCTGCTGTTAGGAGCGAGTGCGTTATTTTGCTGCACGGATTGTTGCGCACCAGTAGCTCAATGGACGTTATGGCTCAGCGGCTGGAGGAGCAGGGGTATCAGGTGGTCAATCTGGGTTATCCATCCCGTGATTACGCCATCGCGGAATTGGTCGAAAAAGCCATCCCTCCGGCGTTGGCTGCCTGTTCCAGTGACGGGGCCGTACATTTCGTCACGCACTCATTGGGCGGCATTTTGGTCCGCTATTACTTAAGCGAACATTCTCTGTCACGGATGGGACGAGTCGTTATGCTCGGACCGCCGAATCAGGGCAGTGAGGTCGTCGATAAACTGGGAAATATGCCGGGTTTTTTCTGGATGAACGGGCCAGCAGGAATGGAGCTAAGTACCGCACAAGACTCTGTACCGAATCAGTTGGGGCCGGTAAATTTTGAGTTGGGGGTGATCGCCGGTCGACGATCTATAAATTGGATACTGTCGATGTTTATTCCCGAAGCTGATGACGGCAAGGTTGCCGTTTCCCGTACCCGCATTGCCGGTATGCGTGACTGGCTGGTTTTGCCTGTCACGCATCCATTTATGATGAAGAACGACACTGTCATCGCAGAAACCTTACAGTTTCTGCGAGAGGGACACTTCAATCATACGGAAGACAACTGACTAACCGCTATTCATTGGGCTTCCGCGTGAACAGCAGTCCCATGGAATCACGCAGGACGATCGGGCCGCCTAAGTAATCACTTCCTATGCCCGGTGTGCGTGCCACCAAATACCAGCCATCACCTTCTAGCCCTGGAATGTCCAGTTTTAACGGGTCGAAATCCGGGGTTTCTCCGCCTTCCATGTGAGAGATGGAGTAGACTTGGGTGCCGTCGGGGCCATAGCGTAACGACGTGAACACCACTCGCCCATCCGTGGGACGCATATAGTCGAAATAATCCCGTTCGGAATAGTTGTCACGTAGCCATGGGTGTTGGCGCCGGAAGTTGCGCACATCCAGCATAAACTGGGTTTGCATAGGGTCCAGAGCCGACAGAGAATTAGCGACATTGCAGTATTCGTGCATGTCGTCCATCCAGGCACGGGCGATTTCTTTCAGATTGGCAACCGTGAAGATATCCGGTCCTGCCAATTTGGGCTCTGCTTGGGTCAAGAGCCGCGCAATTTCCTTGAGATCGTACTCTGTCACCTCAACCAGCGCCGGCAGAAATTCGAAAAAGCGCCGCAGATCGACGCGGGTTTCGAATCCCAGTTCCTTCAGCCGTCGAAAATTCACCGGCATGGAGTAGCTGTAATCGTCCACCTGCCACTTCAGGCTGATCGCCTCTTCGGAGACCACTTTTACCCCGTAACGATCGTCCTGGTTGCGGATAAAACCCCACGACGCGCGCGCCCGGGCATTGAGGAAGTCCATGGGAACACCGGGCATGGCAGCATAGGTCAAAATGGCCACCGCCGGGTTATCGTAGGCTTTATCAAGAATATCCATGCGGGTATCACCGAGACGGGTATTGATGTTGAGTCTCGGATTGACCTGGGTCCCACGGCGCAGGGTGTCGTGGTTGGCGGTACCAGAAATCCAGTTGGAACCGTGCTCGAGAATATCTCGAATACGCCAGTACTTGGAGAGCCAAAAGGTGTAGATAAAAGGCGTGTTGTGAGCGAAAGTAAGTGGTCCCCATTGAAAGACATCGTCGTCGCGCTGGGATTCAATCACCGCCCGGTAAGAGGACGAGAGTTCCCAGTCCTCTTCCGGCCAGGGACGGCCATCCTCAAAGATAAACCAGGGACGGTATTCCACACCGGCGACTTTCTGCACAATATCTGCCATGGATTGCAGATAGTCATCGTCGTGCTTCATCTGCTGGTCCTGAGCATCCCAGAATTTGAAGTCCTGGGCACCATCAACGCGCACGCCGTCAGCGCCAAAATTCACTTTACGGCGTTGCATTTCCAGCAAAATCGCGCGCACGGTCGGATTGCGATAATCCATATTCTGGCCGTACATATTCGGTCCGGCGAAGTAGTGAGCGTTGAGTGCCTTTAGGCCTTGGTTATCCGAGTGGCCGAAAACCACGTCCAGGATCAGCATCTTCGGTTTGCCCGGGAAGTTGTGCAGTACGGCGGCGAGGTCTACCAGCTCGTCCGGTCGACCCGACTCTAGCAGAACCGGGTTGACGGTCGCCATACCGCTGATAACAATGTCATACCCCCAGTTAGTGGTGTCCGGTCTGGTCAGTTGAACACTGATGTTGTCGTCCTCGACCTCGCCATCCACCCAGAATTCCGGTCCAGTTTCATAGACAGTGGTCGGCTCGACTGGCAGTAGTTGCACGGCGTCGTACCCCAGAAAGAGTTGATCCGACGTCTCCCACGGCAGGTTATTTTCATAGCGTTCAGCCAGCCGTTCAAATTGTCGGGTGAGGCTGGCGAGCGTGCCACCGGCGGTGGCGGTCGGAACATGAATTTGCAGGATATTGGTTGGCGGGCCGAATTTGTGAGGTTTATCTCCGGTCAGACAGTGAAAGAATGACGCATCGCCCCGGTCTTTTTGCATACTGGCAACGTCGTAGAGCTCCGCCGGCGCGAAGGCTCCGAAAGGCAGGGACATTGCCAGCGGATCGAGAATACGTTGCCAGACGCCTTCGGCATCGCGCCACACCAGCGCGTAAAAATCACCGATCTGCTCCCGGGTGCCGGCGATCAGGCCGCTGGCAGCGGCAAACGTATAGGCGTCGTAGCGCACGGTTGGCAGGTAGTAGCGCTCAAAAACCACATCCTGCTGAGCCCGGGTCAGATCCAGAGGACCCACCGGTGCCAAAATTTCCAGGAAAACGTCGCCCTCGGGTACCCGCTGATCCAGCAGCTCCGGTGTCCAAAAACCGAAGGTCACCAGGTCGTCAATGATGTCAGACCCGAGACTGCGTGCAATCTGCATGGCGCCATCCAGCGCCGAATGTGCCGCATTAAGTTCGTGATGACAGCGATCCGCCAGGGCTCTGGCTGAATCCATCTGCGGTTGCACGCGTTCTTTTAAAGTCATGAACTCTCCTTTAATTGTTGGGTGTTGGGTCAATCTTACTCGATTCTGTGGTTGAGCCGAGCGCGATAAATACAAAAAGGCTCTGTCTCTGTGCCGCTATTTGGGGTCGGCGCCGTTTGCGCGAGGCGTAAAACAACGGACAGCTAGATTAGAAAACAATTTTTGGTGCCAACCTTGGCTATACTGACAAGAGTGACTTTTCTGACAGCAATGTCAATTTCGGTAGGGAAACTCCGTATATCATGAATTCTTTGTTTTCTCGCACCTCATTGGTGCAGCAAATGTCGTTGGCTGTTTTACTGGTGTCGGCGCTCGTCCTGGCTGGTTTGACGTTTATTGGATCGACCTTCAGTGCCAAATCTCTGATTACTCAGGAAGAGAAGGTACTGCAGCAGGATGTCCGCTTGATGGCGGACCAGCTGTCGTTTCTATATACCATCAGCAGTCGCCAGGCAGATCAACTGGGGGACATTTTTTTCAACCTCTTCCCCGGTGGTTTGCAGTTGGATGAGAGCCAGACTCGTCGTGTCGGGGCTTATGAAGCGCCGGTTTTGGTGAATGAAGGCAAGGTGATCAACACTGATTTTGCCAAACCCGATGAATTCACTGCCATGACCGGTGGAACCGCAACCGTCTTCATGCGTTACGGTGAGGATTTTTTACGGGTGAGCACGTCACTGCGTAAGAGCGATGGCACTCGTGCATTTGGGACGCTTTTGGGCCAGGGACACCCAGGCTACAAGACGCTGATGGCGGGTAATACTTACGCGGGGCCGGCCCATCTGTTTGGGCGTGACTATATGACCAAGTACATCCCGGTGGTGCGCAGTGGTCGAACTATCGCCATTCTCTATGTCGGGTTTGACGTTACCGATCAGCTCAGCTTATTGAAAGAGCGACTCGGCAATATGACCATTGGTAAAACTGGGCAGGTGATGCTGTTTAATGCCAATGAGGCCAAGCGGGGTGATCTAATCCTGCACCGTACCCACTCTGGTGAAAACCTGATGAAAGTCGGTGGTCAGAGTGCGGAGACGGTCTACGGCAATATGCTCTCCGAGAATAAGGGGCTACATCACTACTCGATTGAACCCGGTGGCGAGAGTTTGTTGGCCGGCTTCCAGAAAGTGGACGGCTGGAACTGGATGTTGGTCGCAGAAGCTCCTGTTGCTGAATTTACCGGCGCTGCGCGTGCGCTGCAGTGGCGTCTGTTGGGGTTCTCGGTTGCTTCATTGGCGGTTATCGGTGTTCTGGTATACCTGATTTTGCGCATACAGCTCAAGCCACTGGCGGTATTGCGCCGTGCCATGCAGTCTTTGGGCGAAGGTGATCTGAAAGCCAAGCCGGAGTTGGCCGCCTTGGCTCAAGCGGATTCTCCCAATGAAATTTTGCAACTGGCGGCGGTAGTCAACAGTACGACTCAGGATTTGGGCGATCTGATTGCTCAGGTGACCTCAACAGTGAGTACGTTGAATGACACCACGTCAACTCTGAGTCGCATCTCGCGGGATGCGGGTGAAGTGGCGACGTCACAGAAAGAGGCGACAGAATTTACGGCGACTGCCATCCGCGAGATGACCTCAGCGACAGAAGAGGTCGCTCGCAGTATTTCGAAGACCGCGGAGCACACCGATTCAGCGGAGGAGCGTGCGAAAGAGGGGTCTAACATTGTCGGCCAGGTAACGGATTCGATCCAACAGTTGGTTGATGAAGTCAAAGAATCTGCCCGGACAGTTGCCCAAGTTAGTCAAGAGAGTGACTCGATTACCTCGGTGCTGGAAGTCATTACCAGTATTGCCGAGCAGACCAATCTGCTGGCCTTGAACGCAGCCATTGAAGCGGCAAGGGCGGGTGAACAAGGGCGAGGCTTTGCGGTTGTGGCTGATGAAGTTAGAACCTTGGCTCAGCGCACACGTCAATCGACCACGGAAATTAATACCATGATTGACCGCCTGCAGAGCAGTATTCAATCTGCGGTGAAGATGATGCAATCCAGTGAGTCTCAAACCGAAGCGACAGTTTCCTATGCGGTAAAAGCCGGAGATTCACTGCGGGATATCTCTGATTCTGTTTCCGAAATTAACAAAATGACCACCCAAATTGCCGCAGCGGCAGAAGAGCAGACGGCTGTATCGTCACAAATTGACGAGCGGGTGACCAGTATTTCTGACAGCGCTGGTGCGAACGCAGCGACCATGCAGCAGATTATTGATGCCCTGCAAACCTTGGGCGAAGTTGATCAACGACTTTGCCAGTCAGTATCTCGGTTTCAGGTTTAGAGAGTTGTTGATGGTCCATCTGCGTGGACACGTTGGTGTACTAAATAGGTTCGTTGCGGTCGTTTACCAAACATAAACGCCCTCAGTGAGCCTGGCAGAACTTACCTCGACAACGAATATCAACATTCGGCAAGTAAACGATTTACCCAATTAGCAAAACAAAAAAGGGCGTCGGAGTTTTAAACACCGGCGCCCTTTTTTGTGATGCAGGCAATTTGCCAGCAAGCAGTGCTTAAAGTTGCGCCAGGCGCTCGCGCTGCTCGCGTAATTGACCAATGGTTTCAGAATAGCCGGTGAGTTTCTCCCGCTCTTTTTCCACCACGGCAGCGGGTGCATTATCGACAAACTTGCTGTTCGCCAATTTGCCTTCCACTTTGCCAATCTCTTTTTGCAGCTTGTCGATCTCTTTGTCGAGACGGGCGGTTTCCGCGGTGACATCGATCAGCCCGGCCATCGGCACCAGAATTTTCATCTTGCCGACCAAGGCCGTCGCTGCCAGCGGCGCGTCCTTTTCATCGTCCAACCAGGTAATGGTTTCCAGGTTGGCAAGGCGCAGCAAATATTGCTGATTGCTCTGCAAACGCTCGTTATCCGTGGCATCACCATTGGCAAAAAATACCGGTATTTTCTTACCGGGGGAGATATTCATCTCGCCGCGAATATTGCGCACGCCTTCGACAACGCCCTGTAACCAGTGCACGTCGGCAACCGCCGTTTCATCAATCTTGTCGGTATCGCAGATTGGCATAGCGGCCATCATGATGGTTTCACCGGTGGCGCCAGCCAAATCGCGAACCCGCTGCCAGATTTCTTCGGTAATAAACGGCATCAGAGGGTGGGCTAAGCGCAAAGTGGCTTCCAGCACACGAATCAGCGTGCGACGAGTGCCTTTCTGCAGTGCGGCGGACGTCTCTGGATCGGTAAGAATCGGTTTTGATAATTCCAAATACCAGGCGCAGTACTCATTCCAGATAAAGTCGTAAAGCGCTTGTGACGCTAGGTCGAAACGATAGCTTTCAATGCCCTCGGCAACGGCCTTTTCTGTGACTTGCAAACGGGAAATGATCCAGCGATCGACGACCGACAGCTCATAGTCGGTGGAGCCATCCTGACCACAGTCCAAAGCGCGAATGGTGTTGCCTTCCGCATCCTGTTCTTCGCAGTTCATCAATACATAACGGGAGGCGTTCCAGATTTTGTTGCAGAAATTGCGGAAGCCCTCGATACGCCCCACATCAAACTTGATGTCGCGACCGGTGGAGGCCAACGAATAGTAGGTGTAGCGCAAGGCGTCGGTACCATAGGCGGCAATTCCATCCGGGAATTCCTTGCGGGTCTGCTTCTCGATTTTCTCTTTTAGACGCGGCACCATCATGCCCGCGGTACGCTTGGTGACCAGGGATTCCAGATCAATACCGTCGATCAAATCGATAGGATCGAGCACATTTCCCTTGGACTTGGACATCTTCTCGCCGTGGCTGTCCCGCACCAGACCGTGCACATACACCGTATGGAAGGGGACTTCCTTGCGAAAATGCAGGGTCAGCATGATCATACGAGCGACCCAGAAAAAGATGATGTCGAAACCGGTTACCAGCACATCGGTGCTATGGAAGGTCTTCAGAAAGTCGGTTTCTTCCGGCCAGCCGAGGGTACCGAAGGTCCAGAGCCCGGAGGAAAACCAAGTATCGAGAACGTCATCATCCTGGCGTAACGTCAGATCGTCAGCCAGCTGGTGTTTGGCGCGCACATCGGCTTCGCTGCGGCCAACATAGCAATTGCCCTGTTCGTCGTACCAGGCGGGAATACGGTGACCCCACCAGAGTTGACGGGAAATACACCAATCCTGAATATCCCGCATCCAGGAAAAGTACATGTTTTCGTACTGGCGGGGGACAAACTGGATATCGCCACCTTCAACCGCCTTGATGGCTTCTTCCGCTAATGGCGCGGTTTTTACGTACCACTGATCGGTAAGATAAGGCTCGATAACGACGCCGGTACGATCGCCGCGTGGCACCTTCAATTTGTGATCGTCGATTTTCTCGAGCAGACCCAAGGCGTCGAGATCGGCAACGACTTGCTTGCGGGCTTCAAAACGATCCAGGCCCTGATATTTCTCTGGGGAGTTGGTGTTGATCTCGGCATCGTCGTTGAAGATGTTGATCATCTCCAAACTGTGGCGCTGACCCATTTCATAGTCGTTAAAATCGTGGGCGGGGGTAATCTTGACACAGCCGGTACCGAATTCACGGTCTACATAGTCGTCGGCAATGATGGGGATTTCACGATCGGTCAGCGGCAGCTTGATGGTTTTGCCGATCATCCCCTGATAGCGTTCGTCTTCCGGGTGGACGGCGACGGCTGTGTCGCCGAGCATAGTTTCCGGACGGGTGGTAGCGACGACCAGATGACCGCTGCCGTCTGATAGCGGGTAGCGGAAGTGCCACAGATGGCCGTTTTCTTCTTCCTGCACCACTTCCAGATCAGAAACTGCGGTGTGGAGTTTGGGGTCCCAATTGACCAGGCGTTTACCACGATAGATCAGATCGTCTTCATACAGCTGGATAAAGACTTCTTGCACGGCCTTGTAGAAGCCTTCGTCCATGGTGAAGCGCTCGCGGCTCCAGTCGGGACTGGCCCCTAGACGGCGCAACTGGCGGGTAATGGTACCGCCGGATTCTTCCTTCCACTCCCAGATCTTCTCAATGAATTTCTCGCGCCCCAGTTCGTGGCGGGATTGACCTGCCGCGTCCAATTGTCGTTCAACCACCATTTGCGTGGCAATGCCGGCGTGGTCGGTGCCCACTTGCCAGAGGGTGTTGCGGCCGCGCATACGCTGGTAGCGGATGAGGGCATCCATGATGGATTCCTGAAAACCGTGGCCCATGTGCAGGCTGCCGGTCACATTTGGCGGCGGAATCATGATGCAATAGGGCTCACCTTCGCCGGAAGGTTTGAAATACCCGTTGTTCTCCCAGGTTTCGTACCACTGTTGTTCGATGGCGTTGGGCTGGTAGGTTTTATCCATAGCGCGTCTTTGCTTGTTTCCGAGTCTGCGGGAAAAGGCGTGAAGTATACATGTCGGGAGGGGTTTCTGGGAGGGTAAGAAGGGGGTTGGGTGACTGCAGGTCGGCGATTCTAAGCGAATATTTTCTATTTTTAGTTATGCCCTCTATCGCCGGGCGGGCGAGTTCCTTTTCTTTACGCCAAGAAAAGGAACCAAAAGAGGCGCCCTCAAAGCCTGCGGCTTTGGAAGGGGGATTTGGGGCGTGCCAGTGTTTAGCAGGGGGCTGCTGCGGTTAGGCTTGGGGTAATGTTGTTAGGATGGATGTGCCCTCAGGTCGACATCGTTTGAAACAGATAGATTGCTTTTTGAACGATTGCCCTCTATCGTCGGGCAGGCGAGTTCCTTTTCTTTGCGCCAAGAAAAGGAACCAAAAGAGGCGCCCTCAAAGCCTGCGGCTTTGGAAGGGGGATTTGGGGCGTGCCAGTGTTTAGCAGGGTTCTGCTGCGATCAGTCTTGGTGTTGTAGTCAGTCTGGATGGATCAGTTGGCAAATCGATCGTCAAAACTGGCAGATTGTTGTTCTTGAACGATTGCCCTTTATCGCCGGGCAGGCGAGTTCCTTTTCTTTACGCCAAGAAAAGGAACCAAAAGAGGCGCCCTCAAAGCCTGCGGCTTTGGAAGGGGAATGTGGGCGAGCCAATTTTTGGCTGGGTGGTGCTGCGGTTAGGCATTGTGGTCAATGTGGATGGATCAGTTGGCTGATCGTTCAACATAACTGGCAGATTAATTTTCTTGAGTGATTGCCCTCTATCGCCGGGCAGGCGAGTTCCTTTTCTTTGCGCCAAGAAAAGGAACCAAAAGAGGCGCCCTCAAAGCCTGGGGCTTTGGAAGGGGGATTTGTGCGTGCCAATTTTTGGCTGGGTGGTGCTGCGGTTAGGCTTGGTGGGCATTGTGGTCAATATGAATGTTTCTATTTGGCTGGTTGTTATCTCTGTATTTCTGACCGCTGCCGGTATCTGCTAGACTCGCGGTTTTTCTTCTGCCTGGAAGCTGTCCATGACTCTTGCCCGCTCTGTTCTTGCTATCAATGACGATTTTCCGATCCGCACTGGCGCTCCGGTGCACAGTGGTAAGGTGCGTTCGGTTTATTGGTTGACGGAAGCAGACAGTCGTCGGCTCATCGCGGAAAAAGGTTATGCCATTCCCGAAGATGCGCCTTTGGCGTTGATGGTGATTAGCGATCGAATGTCGGCGTTTGATTGCATCTGGACCGGTGAAGGTGGTGTCGGTGGCGTTCCCGGCAAAGGTGCGGCTCTTAATGCGATTTCCAATCACTGGTTCGGTTGTTTTCGGGATGCGGGCTTGGCCGACAGTCATATCGTCGATATTCCCCATCCATTGGTGTGGCTGGTACGCAAGGCGCGCCCAGTCAAGGTGGAGGCTATTTGCCGCAATTATATTACTGGCAGTATGTGGCGGGCCTACGGCAAGGGTGAGCGTGATTTCTGTGGGATTCAATTACCCGAAGGCTTGCAGAAAGATCAAAAATTGCCCGAACTGTTAATTACGCCATCGACCAAGGGAATCTTGAAAGGCATTCCCGGGGTGCCAGAAGCGGATGATGTGAACATCACCCGCCAAAATCTGCTGGATAATACGGCTGCGTTTGGTTTTAGTTCCGTGGCTGATGTCGATCACTATGAGACGCTGTTGAAGGACGGTTTTCGGGTGATTGAAAAAGAGTTGGCCGCCATTGATCAGATCTTCGTTGATACCAAGTTTGAGTTTGGTTATGTGACCAACCCGGATGGCTCGGAGAAAATGATTTATATGGACGAAGTCGGCACGCCGGATTCGTCTCGGATCTGGGATGGCGAGGCGTATCGCCAGGGCGAAGTGCGGGAAAATTCCAAGGAAGAGTTCCGCCAGTTTTTACTCAATCACTTCCCCGATCCGGATATTTTGCTCAATAAAAACCGTATGCCGGAGCGGGTTGCCTTGGCAAAGGATAATGAGTTGCCGATGGAGGCTCTGCTAAAAGTCTCTTCGGTCTATACCGGCATTGCCGAGAAGGTCATTGGTGCGCCGCTCACGCTGAGTGACGATCCCCGCGGAGAGATCGTCGATGTGCTGAACGAGCAGTATGGGTTGATTGATTAGATCCACCGTTCGGCGGTTAATGAATTTTCGATTTAATGGTTTAATCAGCGTCTGAGTAACCGCCTAATGTGCCACACTGTGTACATTTGAACACGTACGCAGTTGGCGAGTCTTCTTTTGATAGTGCACTGAAATAGCTTTCCCATTGCTGGTCATCATAGCCAGCTTCCTGCTGAAGCTCCTTTGCCAGATCGCTGCCATAGTCTTCAATTTCTCTTTTGCCAGCCAGGCCTAAAAATATTGCTCCATCACCGCAGTGAGTCCACCAGCGTTCTTGCTGCCAACCGCTGAAGCCTGGCGTTCTAAAGGCAATTTCTTCTTTAGCGTCGTCAGAAGCCTCGTCCCAAGAGCCATAGTCACCGATACCTTCGTAATCGGTAAATTCAGCATCAAATTTTTCATGTGCCTGTCCATTTGCGATACACCAGGGGCAGATGCAATCAATGAGTTCTTCTTCAGCATACACCGGCCCCGTGTAGATATAGCCAGTTTGTGTCCCACAGCATTTGCATTCTGTATCAGATTTCTCAACGAACGCGGTCTTCAACGGGTTCTGATGATATTTGAATACTGGTAAATCCATGTTTCTTTCTCTAAGCGTTCGCTTTGTTACTGTTGAACAGGTGCTCATGAATGCACTGTGTATCAAGTATGCTGTTAATACATCTGTGTGGGCCCAATGACGCATACGGTTAGTGACACAGAACATCCATTTATTTTCAGTGCTCGTCAGTTGTTTAATTCACCCGCTGCTTTAACAGCGCCTGTAGCGGATGTGCCACTTTCTCGTTGGAAAAGCGCTTGATCTGACTTCGGCAGGAATAGCCGGTGGCAACGGGCGTTGGCAGGTTGCCATGTTCTACCAGCGGCTGCCAGGACATCTCGTAGAGCGCTTTGGAGTTTTCCAGGTTCACGCTCTCGTGGCCGTAAGTTCCCGCCATGCCACAGCAGCCCACCTTCGCCACGGATAAGTTTTGCCCAAGCGCCTCAAACAATGATTGCCACTGCTTGATAGACGCGGCCGCATTAGTACTTTCAGTGCAGTGTGGCATCAGAGTAAAGCTGCCTGGCGTAAATTTTTCTGCTTGTTGGCGAATTTTTTCATCGGATTCCGCCAGCCATTCCTGCAATAGCAAAACTCGCGGGGCCTGGTCTCCCAGCAGTTTTTGATACTCGCTACGATAGGTGAGGGTCATGGAAGGATCCACTCCAACCAAAGGAATACCGCTGTTGCTCAAGGATCTTAGATAGCTCGCGTTGCGTTTGGCTGTACGCTCGAAGGCTTTCAGAAATCCGTGCACGTGCAAGGGCTTACCGTTGGCTTTGTAAGGCGCAAGCATCGGAAAGAAATCCAGTTCTAACAGCAGCCTGACCAGATCCAGAATCAATGGCGTTTCAAAGAAGCTGGTAAAGGCGTCCTGCACTAAAATAACAGCTCTCTGCCGATGTTGCGGCGACAGGGACGCAAGGGTTTTCTCAGTCGCCAGAGGGACTCCCATGCGAAAGAGCTCATTTTGCAAATTGATGGTCGATAGTGCCGGGCTATCCTCCATACCAATAGCGCGACGAGTCAGGTTGCGCATGACCTGAGGAACCACCATCGCATTGTAGAGCCGTGGGATCTTGGTAATTACCGGAATCAAACTTTCCAAGCCACCAATGACATAGTGCTTTAACGGGCGCAGATAACGGCCGTAGTAGAGTTCCATAAAGCTGCTGCGGAAGGTGGGTACATCCACTTTGATCGGGCACTGGCCCGCGCAGGATTTACAGGCGAGACAGCCAGCCATGGATTCCATGACTTCATGAGAAAAATCATATTCCCCACGATACATCCCGCGGGTGTTACTGATTTTTTGGCTAAGATCGGTCAGAAAGGACTTGCGTTTGAGCTGGCTGCTTTCCGCCACCGGATCAAAATTGCGCTGACTGAGTTGCGTCAGCCATTCTTTAACCAGGGAGGCGCGCCCCTTGGGTGAGTGGATCCGCTGGCGGGTGGCTTTCCACGACGGGCACATGGCGTCGTTGGGGTTCCAGTTATAGCAGGCGCCATTGCCATTACAGTACATGCCGTCTTTAAAGGCATCCCAACTGGTGGTGGGAATCAGCTTGTCCCTGTCTCCGCGGGTGGGCACTTCATCAATCTTATAGAGCTGGACTGAATCATCAGGCGTGGCAATTTTGCCTGGGTTGAGCTGGTTATGGGGGTCGCAACTGGCTTTGACTTTTTGTAGCAACGGGTAGAGGTCGCCAAAAAACTCTGGCGCGTATTCCGAGCGCACACCTTTGCCATGTTCACCCCACAACAGACCTTTGTATTTTTTCGTCAGTGCCGCCACGCCATCGGAAATGGGGCGCACCAATGCGGCTTGTTGAGGGTCTTTCATATCGATTGCGGGACGCACGTGAAGGACGCCGGCATCGACGTGGCCAAACATTCCGTATTGCAGATTGTGGCTATCCAGTAGCGCCCGGAATTCAAGAATATAGTCCGCCAGGTTTTGCGGGGGAACGGCTGTATCTTCCACAAAGGGAATAGGACGGGCTTCGCCCTTGGCATTGCCGAGCAGCCCGACAGCCCGCTTGCGCATTCCCCAGACTTTGTTAACGGCATCTGTGCCCATGGCGACACTGTAGCCTAGGCGTGGCGCCGAGACATCGCCGCCAGCGGTTTTCGCTTGACGATCCAGCTCGCCGGTGAGTCGCTCAACCAGCTGTTGCAGTTCGTCGGTGGAATCGGCGGTAAATTCCACCAGATTGATACCTTGAACCTGCTGGGAGGCGTCGCTGGGAAAGTACTCTGCAACGGAGTTCCAGACGATATCGTTCATGGCCAGATTCAGCACTTTGCTGTCGACCGTCTCGATGGATGTCGGGCCGGAGTTCATCAGCTGCTGGGCGTCCCGCAGGGCAGCGTTGAAGTCGGCGTATTTCACGTTTACCAATGCCGAACAGGTGGGGATGGGCAGCAGGTTGAGTTTTGCCTCGCAGATAAAGCCCAGCGTGCCCTCGCTGCCACAGAGAATACTGTTGAGGTCGAAAAGGCCGTCATCAGTACGAATATGGGCCAGATCGTAGCCGGTTAGGCATCGATTGAGTTCGGGGAAGCCTTCGGCGATTTCGTCTTTGTGTTGGCTATGGATGGTATCCAGCACCCGATGCAGCTCGCCAACCCGGTCCTGCCGCTGGGTGACTTGTGCCAAGGCGTCATCCTCAATAGGAGAGGAGGTAAACAGAGTGCCATCAAGAAAGACGGTGGACAATTCCAGTACGTGATCTCGAGTTTTGCCATACGCACACGACCCTTGGCCCGATGCGTCGGTATTGATCATGCCCCCCAAGGTGGCACGGTTACTGGTCGAGAGTTCCGGAGCAAAGAAGAGCCCATAGGGTGCAATAGCTTCGTTCAGCTGGTCCTTGACCACCCCTGCCTGCACCCGCACCCAACGCTCTTCGGCGTTGATCTCCAGAATCTGATTCATATGGCGGGAGATATCCACCATCAAACCTTCGGTCAAAGACTGACCATTGGTACCTGTGCCACCACCGCGGGGGGCCAGGGTGACCGACGTAAAGCGGGGGGCGTTGCTAAGGCGGGCAATACGCTGCAGGTCCGCCGTCGAACGTGGAAATAACACGCCCTGGGGCAGCATCTGGTAGATGGAGTTGTCCGTGGAAAGTACCGTCCGGGTGGCAAAATCCGCCTGAATATCGCCTTCAAAGCCGCTGTAGCACAGCTTTTCGATAAACGCCTGATAGTCGGAGAGGAGCGGTGAGGGGGTGTCAATCGCTGGAATCATGGTCGGGCAACAAAACTGAAAACGCGGTATTTTACAGTATAAGAGCCCCAAGGCGCGCGGTTTGCCGTAAACTTTCCGTCTAAGGCGTAGTGAATCACTTTTGGAGGATAAACAGTGGCATTTGCGGGACTTCTAACGTTGGTCGACGATATCGCGACTATTTTGGATGATGTAGCGGTATTGTCGAAGGTCGCGGCAAAGAAAACCGCCGGGGTGCTCGGCGATGATCTGGCGCTGAATGCTGAGCAGGTATCGGGGGTGCGGGCCGAGCGGGAGATTCCCGTGGTTTGGGCAGTGGCCAAGGGCTCTGCCAAGAACAAGTTGATTATTGTGCCAGTGGCACTGCTGCTCAGTGCTTTCCTACCGATGCTGATTACGCCACTGCTGATCGTTGGCGGTTCTTTCCTGTGCTTTGAAGGAACCGAAAAGGTCTTGCACAAGTTTTTCCATAAAAAAGAAGCCTCCCACGAAAAGGAAGAGGTTCAGCGCACGTTTGAAAACCAGGAAGTCGATCTGGTCGCACTCGAGCAGAAGAAGATCAAAGGTGCGATTCGCACCGACTTTATTCTCTCTGCAGAGATCGTGGTAATCGCTCTCGGCGCTGTACAGGGGAAGGACTTCTTAACCCAGGCAATTGTTGTGGCACTGATTGCCTTTGGCATTACCGTGGCAGTTTATGGACTGGTAGCCATTATCGTTAAATTGGATGACTTTGGGCTTTATTTACAGCGCACGGGTGAAGGTCTGAAAGCCTCGATCGGTCGAGGCATTTTGCAACTGTGCCCCTGGCTGATGAAATCCTTGGCCATACTGGGCACCATCGCCATGTTTTTGGTGGGTGGCGGTATTCTGGTACATGGCTTTCCCTTTCTGCACCACGGCCTCGAAGCGGTACACGGTATGCTGCACAGTTTGCCGGCGATGGTTACCGACCTGCTGTTTAATCTCGTTATTGGTTTTCTCGCAGGATTGATTCTGGTTGTTATCGTTGAAATGGGCAGTAAGCTGTGGGGTAAAAAAGACGAGGCAAAAGAGGGGGCAGAACACTGATGGTCGATACCAGGCGGGCTAGGGCGGATTACCAAACCGTTCTCGACTTTTGGTTTGAAGAACTGACCCCGAAGCAACATTTCCAAAAATCGGATGAGCTTGATCAGACCATAAACGAGCGGTTCGGCAAAGTGCTGCAACAGGCTGCCGCCGGGGAATGTTATTCCTGGCGCCAGAGCCCGGAGGGTCGCCTGGCCGAAATTATCGTCCTTGATCAATTTTCCAGAAATATCTATCGCGGTACGCCTGAAGCTTTCAGCCAGGATCCGATGGCTTTGGCGCTCGCCCAAACTATGGTGCAGCTTGGCCTGGACAGCATGCGCCCTCTCAATCAAAGAGCCTTTGTGTATATGCCGTATATGCACAGTGAATCTCTGATGGTTCAAAACGAATGCGTTGAGCTCTTTGCGATACCTGGTCTGGAATCCAATCATCGGTTTGCCATACGTCACCGAGATATCGTTGAGCGGTTTGCTCGTTTTCCCCATCGCAATGAGATTTTGGCAAGAGAGTCTACAGAGGAAGAGGTGGCGTTTTTAAAAACGCCGGGATCGGGGTTTTGATTTAACTGTCTGATAGCTTTAATTTTCTGCGGGAGTTATCGGGTAGATACCTCTGGCGACATTCTAATATATTTATTGATCGTTACGGATCTATCGAAATATGAACATTCGAGCTAAAGGATAAAAGCGGAGTTATCTCTCTATGGAAGGAATGTGGGCTGGTTGTACCTCAGAACGATCCAGAAAAGGATATAGATAGAAAGCTCCTCGTGGGGCCGGGTTTGTTTTTGGTTGGGGAAATGGAAAATACTCTCGTTGCATCTGTCATGGGTGGCTACGAAGGGCATAGAGGTTGGATAAATTACTTGGCGGTTAAGCCCAGTTTTCAACGGCAAGGATTGGGTCAAGCAATTATGCGAGCTGTCGAAGAGCGTATTCAAGCAAAGGGGTGTCCGAAAATCAATTTGCAAGTCCGTTCCAGCAATGCATCTGTGTTGGCATTTTACGCTGCGATTGGCTATGGCGATGACTCTGTCGTTGGTTTACGAAAACGTTTGGAGAATGACGCTGAATAAGTCCCTTGTTCGGCTGATAGCTTAATTGCTTTTAGGCGATCAAAAGCATCATTTAAATGTTCGTAGGACAAAACAAAAGATGAGTGGTAAAGGAAAACTGTTTTTTTTGTGTGGAAAAATGGGCGCGGGAAAATCAACGCTCGCTGAGAAGGTCGTGTTTGATAGCCGCGCTCTTTTGATCTCGGAAGATGAATGGCTAGCTGCTCACTTCCCGAGTCAAATCCAATCCTTCGACGATTATATTCGTCTCTCGAATCGGATTAAGCCATTCATTAAAAGCCATGTACAACGGTTAGTTGAGGTGGGTACGACGACCGTTATGGATTTTCCTGCCAATACGATCAAACAACGCCAGTGGTTTCTCGAACTTTGCTCAGAAGTGGGATGTGACCATGAACTTCTGTATCTCGATGTCAGTGATAAACAGTGTCTGTGTCAATTGGAAAAGCGCCGCTTACAACAGCCCGAGCGCGCGCATTTTGATACGCCGGCCATGTTTCACCAGGTTACCCAGTATTTTGAACCGCCAAGTTGTAGCGAAGGACTGAATATTGTCGTCATACAGTGATTTCTCACTTACTTTGGTAATCTACAATCCCTTAGCAGAGCCACCAACTTGGCTCCGGAAATAATGCGTACCTGATCAGTTAATACCGCCTCGCTACTTTTACTCGCACGCCCGGTGTGGATAAAAAACCCCCGGCAGCGGGATCGATCAACCAGTCGACAAAACGCTTTAACATGGTCGGTGGCAATATGCCTGGAATAGCGCTTGGTCTGAATAAGGTGGCGTTTTCCATTCAGCCATATTTGACCATCCTGACCGCCGTCCCCACTGTAGGACAGGTTGCGGCGTATTCGACAGCCAGCTTGTTGAAAGCCGGTCAAGACGACCTCTTCAAACACATAGGGATCAATTCGTCGCAGGTATTTCAAAATCTCCGCAGAAGAGTGAAATGATCGTATTCGCTTAAGCACTCGGTGAGACTTGCTGATATTGCGTTGGTGTTTGCTGACAAAGAGTCCGCGTGGGCGGATTGCCCACAGAGCCAAAACCACGACCAACGCGACGACCAAAGCGCGAGGGAGGGGAGCGAGAAGTTCCCAATTGATGACAAGATCTGTCCACCAGTCGGACAGGCGGCCATAGATAATATCGAGCCAGGTCGTCATTATAAGACCCCTTTAAAAACATCATAACCAGGATCAACGTTCATTCCTGGTAAATACACTGTGACACTTAGAATAATTGTTTTGGATCAAGCTAAAGTCTGACAGTATGGTGGCTTGTCCAAAGATAAGATAGTAACACGTTAGGCAGTGGTTGCCTCAGCGTAAACGGAAATTTACCGAGGAGGATTTCAAATGTGCATTTTGTGAATATTCACATTTCAATCCTTTGTGTTTGAAACTTCCTTTATAAACCATGCATAAAATGAAATTGTTAACGTGCCGATTTAACGATGTTTTCTGCTCGAGGGTATTATGTAGCCCAACATTCTTAGGGCGAGAGTTTAAGATTTTATGACCTATGATCAGTT
>NZ_JBSWVF010000027.1:0-47307 GCF_056159445.1 Pseudomaricurvus sp. ABR4_320
AGGCGTGCTCTCCCTTCCGAGTGCGCCAAATATAAAAGCCCGGTCTATGCACCGGGCTTTTTCGTTTCTGCTCGTCGGATTTCCAGCCACAGGCATAGCCTGCGGCGTTCGCGCGCCTTGCAAAGCGGTGCTTTGTTAAAGACAGGCGTGCTCACCCTTCCGAGTGCGCCAAATATAAAAGCCCGGTCTATGTACCGGGCTTTTTCGTTTTATCTGCTTGGTGTGGGTTGCCAGCGAAACTCCGCTGTCGTTATATTTAGGCATCAAGTCCCTTCGCACAGCGGTTGTGCTGCTATCATCAGATTTTGCCGCCATTCAAACTCACTCGCTATGAGCCGCACGGCTCCCTAGAGTTGCAGGCTGCGGTACTGTACAATTCGCGCCTCAAAAAATTTTCATTGGCTGAGATTATGGAAATCGCACCCCTGTTGAACACGTTGAAAGATCTTGCTGAGCGTACCGATACGCTTAGGGGGTATCTTTGACTATGCCAACAAGAAAGAGCGTCTGAAAGAAGTTGAATTGGAGCTGGCCGAACCTGAGGTCTGGGAAGATCCCGATCGGGCTCAGGAGTTAGGTCGTGAACGTTCTCAACTTGAGGAAGTGGTTAACACCATTGAAGAGTTGGACGCGGGTGTTGCCGATAATCGTGAACTCCTTGAAATGTCCGCTGAGGAAGGCGACGAAGCGGGCATTCTCGAAATTGAAGAAGAAATAAAGTCACTGGATGCGGCGCTGGAGAAACTTGAGTTCCGGCGTATGTTTTCCGGTGAAACAGATCCCAATAATGCGTTTCTGGATATCCAGTCAGGTTCCGGTGGTACCGAAGCTCAGGATTGGGCGGAAATGGTGCTGCGCATGTATTTGCGGTGGGGTGAGGCAAAGGGTTTTAAGACAACTCTAGAAGAAGCTTCAGCGGGGGAGGTCGCAGGTATCAAAAGTGCGACCATTCGCTTTGAAGGTGATTACGCATTTGGCTGGTTGCGAACAGAAACCGGCGTTCATCGTTTGGTGCGTAAATCGCCCTTTGACTCAGGTAATCGCCGCCATACATCTTTCTGCTCAGTCTTCGTCTCGCCGGAGATTGACGATAATATCGATATAGAGATCAATAAAGCGGACATTCGAGAAGATACTTATCGTTCTTCGGGTGCCGGTGGTCAGCACGTTAACAAAACCGATTCTGCGGTTCGTTTAACGCATATTCCCAGCGGCATTGTTGTTTCTTGTCAGAGTCAACGTTCTCAGCACAAGAACCGGGATCAGGCGTGGAAAATGTTGCGTGCTAGGTTGTACGAACAAGAAGTTTTGAAGCGCAATCAAGAAAAGCAGGCGCAAGAAGACAGCAAAGCGGATATTGGTTGGGGCAGTCAAATTCGATCCTACGTCCTCGATGATCAGCGAATCAAAGATTTGCGTACTGGCGTGCAAACATCAAATTGTCAGTCAGTTCTCGATGGCAGTCTTGATATGTTTATCGAAGCCAGTTTGAAAGCAGGTCTGTAAGGCGTCATTTTTTTGTGACCCTTAAAACTCTCACTCTTAATAGCACGGGAAGATTGCCATGAGCGAAGGTCAACCATTAGCGGACGAAAACAAACTGGTTGCCGAACGTCGTAGTAAGCTGGCGCAAATGCGCGAGGAGGGGAATGCCTATCCCAACAGCTTCCGGCCAGATGCATTAGCCGGTCAGTTACAGCAAGAATTTGGTAGCTACGAGAAAGCCGAACTGGAGAATCTGAGTAAGCTCTGTGCTGTAGCTGGGCGCGTTATTCGCAATCGTGGCGCGTTTATGGAGTTGCAGGATTCTACTGGTAGAATTCAGTTGTATGTGACAAAAGAGGCTCGTCCTTTTGCCAAATCTCTCGATCTTGGCGATATCATTGGCGTACAAGGCAATCTGCATAAGTCGGGGAAAGGCGAATTGTATGTAGAAATGGCCGACTACCAACTATTGACCAAAGCGTTGCGACCTTTGCCAGATAAATATCACGGGCTAGCAGATCAGGAAATGCGTTATCGACAGCGTTATGTCGACTTGATTGCGAATCCGGAGGTTCGTGATACGTTCAGGGTAAGGTCAGAAGTGGTGGCTTTTATCCGTAGCTATCTAAACGGCAAACGCTTTTTAGAAGTGGAAACTCCCATGCTGCAGGCGATACCTGGTGGGGCAACCGCGCGTCCGTTTGTAACTCATCACAACGCCTTGGATATCGACATGTATCTGCGCATTGCGCCAGAGCTTTACTTAAAGCGCTTGGTGGTTGGCGGGTTTGATCGGGTGTACGAAATCAATCGTAACTTCCGTAACGAAGGGCTGTCCACTCGGCACAATCCTGAATTTACGATGCTTGAATTCTATCAAGCGTATGCGGACTATCATGACTTGATGGATTTAACGGAAGATATGCTGCGAAAGCTGTGTGAGAACGTATTGCAGACCACGCAAGTCAGAAGCTCAGTTCGCAATAGCGATGGAGAGATCGAACAGGAGACTGTTTACGATTTCGGGCAGCCATTTGAACGGCTGTCTGTGTTTAATTCGATTTTGCACTTTAATTCGGACATCTCTGCGGAAGACCTGGGGAATCTTGAGTCTGCGAAAAAGATTGCGGCAGACCTGGGCATTCCGTTAAAGGATTCGTGGAGATTAGGTAAGGTACAGATTGAAATTTTTGAGAAGACCGTTGAGCACCGTCTTATCAATCCAACGTTCATTACCGAATATCCCACTGAGGTGTCTCCACTCGCACGCCGCAATGATGAAAACCCATTCGTTACCGATCGATTCGAGTTCTTTGTCGGTGGTCGTGAAATTGCCAATGGTTTCTCTGAGTTGAACGACCCTGAAGATCAGGCAGAACGGTTTCAGGCTCAAGTCGCAGAAAAAGACGCCGGCGATCAGGAGGCCATGCATTTCGATGCGGATTACATTCGTGCCTTGGAATATGGGTTGCCCCCCACTGCGGGGCAGGGAATTGGGATCGACCGTTTGGTCATGTTGTTGACCGATTCTCCGTCCATTCGAGATGTATTGCTATTCCCGGCAATGCGCCCTGAGTAAACTGATCTACCTCTAATAAAAGTTACTGCGGACTCTGATTCTGTCCGCAGCGTCAAAAAACGGACAATCCTTCATAATTTTGTCCGACAGGCACACTTTTCAGCCGGTGTTATACTTATTTCAAGTCTTCCCGAAACGGGAGGCACCGGTGTGTGTTTCTTTTTCATCATATCGCTACTCCGCCGCTGCCTGGTATGTTTCTCGAGGGCTTGTTCGATGTCACAAGGGACGAGCTGGAAGTATGCAAGAGCCACAGTTTGATTTTGACGCGCAGAGTATTGCGGAGGCGGATCCGTCCCGGCAATTCCAAATGTTTTGCATGCTTTTGGAGCGGGGGTTTGCCATGCATACCGGCCACTCTGAGCGGTTGATTGTGGACTATCGTCTAGATGATGGCGGTGCAAAAAGCTACATTCCCAGGGTGAAGCCCAAGCGGGGGGTAAACTTCCGTGTGCCGGAGAGCTGGTTAAAATCCAGTCACCTATTTCTATTTTATGAGCCTAGCAGCGGTACTAAAATGCCGGAGCTGGTGAGTTACGATACTCAAACGGACGGGTTTGTACCTTACAATTTTTCTCAGGATGACTACTTTGACCGGTTACTGTCCAGCCAATCGGATCTGCCGGTGCTCAAGCTATCTACGCTTAGAGGTTTACATTACATCAAAGATACGATTTGTCTGCAGATGTTCTTATTGAACTTCAAGCGATTGAACAGCGCGGATCCGAAGCTTGCGGATCAGATTCGTCAGCTGTTAGTCAGGAAATTACGTCGCTTTGTTGAATACACCCTGCCGTGGATACATGCAGACCATTCGGAGAGTGTCGCCAAAGAGTATTTGCAAGCCCATGGCAACGCACGCCATGAGCCTCAGCCGGACTTTCACTCGGATGACGCAGCGAGCCAGGATCGACCTTTTCTCAGCTGGGATTGATTAAGTTATCAATCCCAGTACTTCTTTTGTCCCATTGTCAGGACTCAACGAAGGCTCTTTCGATGACATAATCTGCTTGATGGCCATGGCGGGATTCCTGATATCCCTCGGCGTTCAGCCAATCCGTGGTGTCCTTCAACATTGCCGGACTGCCACAAATCATAAATCGGTCGTCCTGCACATTCGGCATCGGTAAGTCGATGGCGCGGCTGAGTTGACCGCTCTTCAGTAGCTCAGTGATCCTACCTTGGTTTTTATAGGGTTCACGAGTGACCGTGGGATAGTAAATCAGTTTTTCCTGGATTAACTCGCCCAGGTATTCATCGTTAGGCAGTTGCTGCAAAATAAGGTCTTGGTAGGCAAGTTCGGAAACGGTACGTACACCGTGAGTCAAAATAACCTTGTCATAGTTTTCGTAGGTCGCTGGGTCTTTAATGATGCTCATAAAGGGTGCCAGTCCTGTGCCGGTACTGACCAGGTACAAATGTTTTGCAGGGCTTAGGTGATCCACAAGCAGCGTGCCTGTTGGTTTGGTGCTGATTAACAGGGGATCCCCAACCTGAATATTCTGCAGGCGGGATGTCAGCGGGCCATCTTGAACCTTGATGCTGAAGAACTCGAGTTCGTCTTCATAGTTCGCGCTGGCAATACTGTATGCGCGCATTAATGGGCGGCCTTCGACTTCCAGGCCAAGCATGACAAAGTGGCCATTTTCGAACCTGAGGCCGGCATCGCGGCTGGTGCGAAAGCTGAAGAGCGTGTCGTTCCAGTGATGCACATGAGTAACTGTTTCGCTGATCAATTTAGCCATATGAACTACTCCTATTACTGATGGCGAGAGATTAACCCCATTTTATTAATGGGTAAAACAAATTAATTGACTTATATTTATCAGTAAAACCGATATATGGACGTTTTGAGGGCGGAGTGACATGCATTTTTCTCTTCGGCAGCTGGAAGTGTTTTTAGCCGCTGCTCATTTTGAAAATATTTCCAGGGCGGCAGAGAGCCTATCGATGTCTCAGTCTGCTGCCAGTAGCTCTCTGCGCGACTTCGAGCAGCAATTCAATGTGCAATTGTTTGATCGGATCGGTAAACGACTGCAGCTAAACGATCTCGGCCGAGCAACTCGGACGAAGGCTGAATCCTTGTTGGCTCAGGCTCAGGAATTTGAACGGGGGCTTCGCGACCGGCGCGAACTTGGAGACCTGCAGGTCGGGGCGACGTTAACCATCGGGAATTATCTCGCTGTCGAAATGATGGCGAGGTACATGTCTGATCATCCGGATACGAATGTTCAGTTGAGAGTCGCCAATACAGCCAGTATTGCTAAACAGGTTGAGAATTTTGAACTAGATGTCGGTTTGATCGAGGGGGAGCTGCATCACCCGGATCTCGATGTTATTCCATGGCGGGAAGATGATCTGGTGATTTTCGCTGCGCCGGATCACCCGGCCGTCTCTGGTCGTCCTCTTTCTGATGAGGATCTTCTGAACGTTGATTGGGTGCTGCGCGAGCCCGGTTCAGGGACGCGCCAGACATTTGATCGAGCGATGCAAGGCCTTTTGCCTCAGCTGCGTATTCGCCATGAGCTACAGCATACGGAAGCCATCAAGCGTGCGGTGGAATCCGGGCTGGGGGTAGGGTGTTTATCGGAAATTACCCTGAGGTCAGCCTTTCAGCGTGGAGATTTAGTGCCTCTGACGGCGCCTCAGAGAAACTGGCATCGGCAGTTTTACATTATTCTTCATCGGCAGAAGTACCGAGGGCCGGCGATCCTCGCCTGGCTGACGCTGTGTCAAAACTACTTTGGTGCGTGATCAAAGAGGTATCACGATACAGCAAGACGCTGTTTGCGATCATCGTAGAGCTTAACCAGATCATCAACCGCATCTTGGTCGTAAGGTTTGAGGCTGCCTAGAACCATACGTTTTTCACCTTGGCCGATGGTGTTGCCGTTTTCCTGCAAGGTGAATGGTAGGTGGACGACGCCGCGACGACCTTCCAATTCAAGAAATGGATTATTAAGCGTCAGGCTCGGAGATACAAAATCGAACGTGTTGAGTTCGATTTTCATCGAGGCATAGATAACCAAAGGGCGTGCAGGATTGACCATGACATCGTGTTGCTTCCAGAGAGGGACCAGCACATGGGGAAAGGTGGTTCCAGAAAAGGCAACGTACTGACGAATAAGCTGTTCCAGGTTTTCACCGGACGCTGCGCATTCACCTGCGCTTTCGAGTGTCAAAAGCGTTTTCCCCTGCTCATTGACCAGCACCACTTGCTCACTGTCGTCTTCTTTAAAGTGCAGAGGTGTTTCGTCAGTAACCATATCGGAAAAAGTCACAGACATGGATTCGTGCAAACCCGCGTGCCAGAGTGTGCACGCAAAAAGCAGATCTCCAGGAACACAAAATCGCTTCGCATCAATATCGTGGATAGGATTAAAATCGTCAGCGATTCGTTTGGCAAATTCGCTCGCCTTCTTCTTAGGAATTTGGAAGTGTGCGTCTTTCGAAGAAAGGTCGCCGAGAATGAACTCTTCAATAAACATATCGTTATCAACTGAAACAAATGGCGTCGCAAAATCAGCGTAGGGTAATCGCGAACGCTCTATGTGAGTAGTAAAGGTTTTGTCTTATTATTACATTGTGCCGAGATAATAGCAGTTGTCGGGTGATAGAGCGAAGTTTCGGTAGCCTGAGAGTGATATATGGAAAAATGGGTGTTGTTGGGGACATAAGTGTCATGCAAGAAATCGTCGAAGAGCTGTTATCTCTGAGTGAAGATGTTCCGGTTGAATTGGCAGAACCAGAGTTTGAACACCTGGTGGAAGTCCAGGAAATTATTCTCCTGCCAATCCCCGCTGAATTGAGAGAGTTTCTATTGGGTTGTGGCACCGTTGTATATGGCGATTTAGAGCCGGTTACCATCGCCGATCCTCAGTCCCATACATACCTGCCAGATGTTACCAGCCAGGCGTGGGATCTCGGTTTGCCAAGGGATCTGGTTCCCCTGTGTGAACACTCTGGAGGGTATTTCTGTGTGGATCAGGGGGATGAGGTGCGTTTTTGGCAAGACGGTGATTTCACCGATGAACAGTGGCAAAATGTGTGGTATTGGGTTCGCGACTTTTGGATGCCACGGGGTTAGAAAATGTGAAGGAGAGATCGGCTCGAGCCGACCTCAAATTCTTAAGTATTAATGAGCATTCGTAAACCGCTCAAGCGCAAGGAAGCCCGCCCCAAACGCTCGGAACTGGTCGCTGCTGTCTCTCGCAGGTGAGCGATTTCTTCATCGCGAATGCTTGGATTGATTTGCTGCAGAGCTTCTAGGCGCTCAATTTCCCCATCATAATATTCCTGCATTTGCGCCCGAGCGGTTACTCGCAAATCCGCTTCGATGTCAGATGCACGTTGCTCCAAGTGTTTGACAATCATTTCCAGTGGCTCCCGCGCGCGGGTTACCAGTTGTCTTGCCATATGTGTTTTGACGGGCTTTGCAAGTTGATCCAGTTGAGCGCCAGAGACTGCGCCTTCCAAGGGGCGCAACTGCTGATCGGTTAGAAAGCGTACGACTTTCGATTGCGTAAAACGATGAAGCTGTAATTGGCGTGGCGCAGGGCAATAAAACTGGAACAGCCCCTCTAACAGCAAGCTGCCAGGTGGTAGCGGGGGGAGTTTGATTGTGCAGACGCAATTATTGCCACGTTCGCCGTTTTCGAAGATATCCATCAACGCATCCACCATGGGATGCTCCCAAGTCAAAAACATCATATCTTCACGGCTGAGCGCCTGCGTACGAGACAGAGTTGCCGTAACGCCTTCATCGCCTAATCCGGGCAGTCGATCAATTTGCATGTGATCTGAAGGTCGAATAATCAAAGATTCTGTGCTTTGCGCTTCGTGTTCCACACCGAGAAGATCGAAAGCCGATGCTAAAAAGTCGTGTAGACTGGCGTCAGCTTCTGCTGCTTCAACATCGGCCACCAATTGCTTGGCAGGCTGTTGGCGGCAAGAGTTTAATTCAATCAGGCGATCTCGACCCTGTTTCAACTCGGCCAATAGGGACTCTGTTCTATTTCGAGTTTCTTCGATAACCGGGGAAAGTGATGCATCATCATCGAGAGCCGTTTGAAGCGCTTCGGCGAATTCGCCATAGACTTGTTGGCCGATAGGGCAGACGCGCTCGAAACTGTTGAGCCCTCGATGTAGCCAGTTTAAGATTTTCTCGTCGCGAGACCCTTCGATATAGGGTACATGAATATTCACCGTATGGCGTTGGCCGATGCGATCCAAGCGACCAATTCGCTGCTCAATCAGGTCGGGGTTGAGCGGCAGATCAAACATTATTAAATGGTGGGAAAACTGGAAGTTTCTGCCTTCGCTTCCGATTTCTGAACACACCAGCACCTGCGCGCCGAACTCCAGGTCAGCAAAGTAGGCTGCGGCCCGATCGCGTTCAATCAAACTCATGCCTTCGTAAAAGATAGCGCTACGAATTCCGCCACGTAAACTCAGATAGGTTTCAAGTTCTTGTGCGACGTCTGGTGAACCGCAAATGATAAGGACCTTATCTTGCCGGTGTTCTTTCAGCCAATTAACCAACCATTGCACTTTGGGGTCTTCGGAATAGTCCGAATGCGTTTGTTCTGCGGCGGTCAACGGATGCCGCTGTAGTTGGCGTTCGGGAAACCCTTGTACAGCAGCCCGAGTATTGCGAAACAGTACCCGTCCGGTGCCATGACAATCCAACAGCTGGTTAACAGCATGCTCCCTTGCTGCGCTCGTGTCTTCCTCTGGCGCGTGGAAATACCCTTTCTCTGTCCATTCCGCCACTATACTGAGGCAATCGTCGCTACCGAGTGCGGCCTCAAGAGGCTGGTCTGACAATAGCGCTTCCGCAACGCGACTTACTTGTCGATATTCTGCCTGTTCGTTTTGAAACTCAGCAAAGTCAAAAAAGCGATCTGGGTCGAGTAGCCTTAAGCGTGCGAAGTGACCATCCAAACCCAGCTGCTCTGGTGTTGCGGTTAACAGTAACAGTCCGTTGGCGTTGCCGCCGAGCTGCTCAATGGCTTTGTAAGCTGGCGAGGGTGCATCCTGATGCCACTCTAAATGATGAGCTTCGTCAACGACCAATAGATCCCAGGAGGTGGCGAGAGCCTGGGCGAGAATATCCGGGTTGTCGCTCAAAAGCTGCTGGCTGCAGAGTATGAGCTGTGCAGAATCGAATGGGTTTTCCAGCAGAGGTTCTTCTTCGAGTTCGACTCCGAGATCGTCGGTTTCGGGCGGTTCAAAATACGCAGCGGACAGCAAGGTAAAATGCAAGTTGAAGCGTCGTAGCATTTCTACCAGCCATTGATGAACCAGGGTTTCAGGAACAACGATTAAAACCCGTTGGCTGAGTCCGGTGATCAATTGCTGATGAATGATGAGACCGGCCTCAATGGTTTTTCCCAAACCGACTTCATCCGCGAGCAATACCCGCGGCGAAAAACGGCGGCCAACTTCTCGCGCTACGTAGAGCTGGTGAGGCAGCAATTCAACCCTGGGGCCGGTCAGACCTGTGGTCTGTAATCCCGATAAGCGATGTTGATGCTCCAGCGTTTGATATCTGAGTTGATAATTTTGCAGGGAGTCTATCTGTCCGGCGAAAAGGCGTTCTTGCGGTTTGCTGAATTGCACATGACAATCGAGCAGTACTTCGCCCCAGCTTTCGATGTTTCCCTCTGCGTCCGCGCCGTGATAAGTGATATATCCTGCGTCTTCGGAAATCTCCGTAACAGTAATTTCTCCGCCGTCATTGTCATTGATGGTGTCACCTTCACGGAATCTGACGCGGCTTAGTGGCGCGTTGTTTTTTGCGTAGACTCGTTGTTCTCCGGCAGCGGGAAACGTCAAGGTGACATAGCGATGATCGATATGGCTGACAATTCCCAAGCCTAATTCGGATTCCGGGTTGCTGAGCCAGCGTTGGCCGGCGGTAAAAGAGAGTTCGTTAGATGGTTTCATAACAAGGCGCGTCCTGACGTTAGATCGATGAGTCGACGATGGCGCCTTTCAGCGCACCTTCGAAAGCTTTGACTCGAAATTGATCATTCGGATGAGCGGCGGTTATCTCCTGTGAAAGATGGCGGGCAATCTCTTCGACGGTGGTTTCGCTGTCGATGAGGTAACAGGATTGCTGTGGTAGACAGAGTTCGAAACTGCCTTGTGAGCTTTCGTAAGCGAAGCGGAACTGCTGGCCATCGTCTTGGACGATATCTTCACGGCTGCCAAGGTAAATATCGCGAAATCGTTCCGCCCACTGCATTTCCAATTGCGAATCTCTCTGTCCATTGCGCCAGAGTTGAATTCTTGAACGATGGCCGTGGGCAATACGCTGGCAGTTGCCCTGATGTTTTTTGAGCCCATGACTGTAGTGATAGCAGGCACCATCGATGGTTTCTTGTCGAAAGCTAAGGCGGACGTCAGTGACGCCGGCGGGCAGAAGGGAAGCTATTTTGTCCTGAACCCATGCGCTGATGGATTCTGGTGTAATGGTGGATTTTTGGACCAGAGTAAACGCTTGATGGGGAGCAGATGTCTGCAGGCTCACATCGCCATAGTGCCAGGTCAGGCTGGTGCGACCTGGTGATTGCTGCAGATTTAGACAGTCAGCGAGCTCTGGGACCAAAAGCTTGTGGTCCAAATGTTCGTCCAGCCATTGGCGCAATGTCGATTTCAAAATGCCGAAATCACAGATCATCCCTTGATCATCCAGCGCTCCCTGAACTTCCAGGTCTGCCAGCCAGGTCTCGCCGAGCAGTCCTCGCTCAGGATGTAAATAGCTGAAATCGACGTTCGTCAGGTTGTCAACGAATAGCAACATGAAGGGCACCGCGTAAAAAAGCGGCACATTTTAACCGAGCAGATCGGATGAGTCTCTAGAATGGACTGCTAAATTTACTCCGGGCGTTTTGATTTTCCGTTGGGCGGCCTTTTTCGCTTTGTTATTATGCGGCGGACTTTACTTGGGGAATATCATGTCGGATCGAAAAATTCAGTTGGATGCTTCTTGGCTCGCGTTGTTACAGGATGAGTTTGATCGTGAGTATATGCGCCAATTACGCCAGTTTCTGCAGCAGGAGAAGCTAGCGGGAAAAGAGATTTTTCCGGCTGGAGTCAATATTTTTAACGCCTTGAACAGTGTACCTTTCGATCAGGTCAAAGTGGTTATTCTGGGACAGGATCCCTACCACGGGCCGGGCCAGGCTCACGGATTGAGTTTCTCCGTTCCTCCCGGTGTTTCCGTGCCGCCGTCACTGCAGAACATCTATAAGGAGCTGGCGCGTGACACCGGGTTTGCACACCCTGGGCATGGTTGTCTGCAAGCCTGGGCTGAGCGTGGCGTCCTATTGCTTAATGCCACTCTGACGGTGGAAAAGGGGCAGGCCGGGTCTCACCAAGGCCGAGGCTGGGAAGAATTTACTGATGCTATTGTGACCTTGCTTAACGAGCGGCGAGAGCATCTGGTTTTCATGTTGTGGGGGAGTTACGCACAACGCAAAGGCAAGGTTATTGATGCGTCTCGACATTTGGTTTTGAAGTCGCCCCATCCGTCACCGCTTTCGGCCCATCGCGGGTTTATTGGCAACGGGCACTTTTCAGCAGCGAATGATTATCTGGAATCGCAGGGGCTTGGGGCGGTTGATTGGACGCTTGAGTGACGTCTTGATCTTCCAGAAAAACGCTTAGTCTCCCAGCATCGCCATGGCGGCTTCCATTTCTTCACTGAGATCTTCGATATTTTCAGAATGCATCTCTGGGTCGAGTCCCAGTCGGCCGAAGGCAGTGACCGTTTTGTAGTCAATACGGGCGTAATCGTGGTTGGTGCCCATGTAGCTTTGCAGCATCGCCACCGTCACGATGTCCGCGTAATCCGCCGTGTCTTGTACTCGAGCAAAATCGATATGTTGACTGGGCACGCGACGAATTTCTTCAGGGAATTGCCATTTTTCAAGAATTCGGTCGCCAATGATCGGGTGTAGGGATTCAATGACGCGATCCAGGGTAATCCCGTCTTTAAGCAGTGCCGGATTGCTTTCAGCGTAGGTCAAAATGGGCAGTGCACCAATGCGATGTGTCAGTCCGGCCAGTGTGGCTTGGTCCGGGCGCAATTTTGTACGGTGTTTGCAGAGAACGTGGCATATGCCAGCGATCTCGCTGGAGCGAGTCCAGATTTCACGCAGCCGACGGTCGACCATATCCGACGTTGCCTGAAACATTTGCTCCATAGCGAGGCCCGTGGCGATGTTGCAGGTATATTCCATGCCGAGCCGCATCAGTGCCATTTTGAGGTCTTCGATCTGCTGAGCGCCTCTTAGTAGAGGGCTGTTGGCGACTTTGATAATTCTGGCGGCAATACCGGCATCGTTGCCAATAACCTTGGCCAGGTCTGCAATACTGGCATCTGCATCCTCTGAAATTTCCCGGACTTTCAACGCAACTTCCGGCAGGGTTGGCAAGACCAACTTGTCGGTTTCAATAGCGTTCAGTATTTCCCGGCGAACGGTTTCGATGATTTGGCTCATCCACTATCCCTTCATGGTACTCAGCATTGATTCCATTAAGGTATAGCATAGGGAAGCGCTTCGCGTTTGAACTTATTGGCGTCATTTTCGGCCGTTCTATGCTCTTCAGTTTGGAGTAATTCCCCTTCGGCCAATTCGCCGTTGACGATGGCAAGGCAGTCGCATCCATCTGCTCCAGCAACCGCGTTTACGACAGTTGCTGCCACTTTTTCACTGATATCGCTGTACAGATCTGATCCAGCAGAAGGGGCATCCCCATGACCGGCATGAAAGCGGTACATGTGTCGTTTCAACTGGCCTTTGTACTGCATGCGAGCGATGATTTCCTGGCCCGTGTAGCATCCTTTTGTGAAATTTATGCCAGCGATGGCAGGTGCGTGGAGATTGAGCCAGTGGGGCAGAAATTCACCACTGGTTGTGTCGGTAACCCAGCCTTTACCCGATAAAATTTCTGCGCGTTGCCAGAGTTTTTCGCCGTCTAGGAGGGGGTCATTTACCGCTCCTCGGGGCAGCGGTGCGGTGCTTGGGAGCCAGTATTCCATGCGCTCGTCATCGAGAGAGACGGCATATCCATCTTCAAAGGTTCCCGTCGTGTCTTCAGGGGGCTCGTCGGCGTTTTTCAGAACACCATAAATGTTAAAAGATTCACTAAGATCTTCCACATTGGCTTTCGAAAAAACAATGTATTTGCTTAGTGAAGCCAGGAGCTGCGGCAAAGTCGACGCGGGCAGTCGTATCATGAAATGATCGTCGGCAATTTTCAGAAGGTCGAAATTCGCAACCATACGACCTTTCGCGGTGCAATGGCAGCCATGCTGAAGCTGCCAGGGGGGCAGCGCCAGTACGTCACAACTCAACTGACCTTGAAGAAATTTGCCGGCGTCTTGTCCACGAACTTGCAATAAGGCCAGATGAGAAAGTCGGAAGAGCTTCTCGGTGGTGTTGTCCATGTGACTTTCATCCTGCATTCTGGGTTAAAATCGGTCCAGCCTCGCCTGCTGGATCTAGGCGGACTATAATCTCGCCCTCACAACACTTTCAACTGACTTCGGGATCTTTTGTGGAAAGAAATCGCCTGTTTTGGGCTAGCCGTCGAGGCATGCTAGAGCTGGACTTGGTACTCTTGCCTTTTCTTGAAAACGTATATGACAGCCTCGAGCAGGCGGATAAGGAGCGCTATCAGGCCCTATTGGAGTGTGAGGATCAGGATCTATTTGCCTGGTTTATGCGACGCTCCGAGCCAGAAGACGCTGAGTTGTGCAAGATTGTGCGTATTATTCTGGCAAATACAGGTCTGCAACCGTCGTAGGTGATTGGTAAGTCGGCTCTGTCTTAACTGGCGTTCGATCGATGGAAGCAGGAAGGGGCGAAGTTCTAACGGTTGGTCATTCTACCAGCGAGCGCCGAATTCTATGGGGGAGTTGGGGGCTATCCGTTGTTTTACTGCTGTGCCTGCCGCTGGCTTTGTGGATAAAAACCGGCTTCTTTGTCGTTTTTGTTTTCGTGGCGCTGGCGGTTTCAAAGGCGCAAATGATTTCATCGGCTACGCCCAGGTTAAGGGCGGTCCGCTTGACCGACGCAACTCATGGTTGTTATTTCGATTTCCAAGAGGAGTCTTCAGGGGCGTTTTATTGGCTTGTCAGCAGTTGGGTGCTCGCCGATCATCTCGTTCTGTTATCGGTAGAGAGGGAGTCCTCTTCGGATGCAGCGCCTGTTAGGCGCCAGCGTAAAGTGTCCGTCATTTTATGGCGCGACGCCATGAGTCCCAGGGCTTGGCATCGGTTTCGGGTCTGGCATCGCCGCGCCGTAACGTTTAAGTCGCTAGAATCCGCTCCGCGTTAGCGTCCGCTGACAAACAGCTGCTGTGCGGCAAAATTATTTGGCATTAGAATGGTGTCTCGAGCGAGTTCTTCAGTATTTGGGTAGTCGAGAGAGTAGTGAAGGCCTCGACTCTCTTTGCGCTGCATTGCTGAGCGGATGATCAGCTCGGCTACCATAGCCAGATTTCTCAGCTCTATGAGGTCATTGCCCACTTTGTAGTTGCTGTAGTATTCCTCGATTTCCCTCTGCAACAATTTTATGCGATGTTGGGCTCGTTCCAGGCGTTTCTGTGTTCTGACAATGCCCACGTAGTCCCACATAAAACGGCGCAGCTCATCCCAGTTGTGGGAAATGACAACGTCTTCGTCTGAGTCGGTTACGCGTGAGTCGTCCCAGGGGCGGGTGGGTTCAGGGAGTTCAAATTGGTCGATCGTGGCGGCAATATGCTGGGCTGCTGACCGCGCGTAGACGATACATTCCAGCAGAGAATTGCTGGCAATGCGATTGGCGCCGTGTAGGCCGGTGAAGCTGGTTTCGCCAATGGCGTAGAGTCGATCAAGGTCCGTCATTCCGTGTTCGTTCACCATAACTCCGCCGCAGGTATAGTGGGCGGCAGGGACGACGGGAATACCTTCGCGGACGATATCAATATCGAACTCCAGGCAACGAGCGCGAATATTGGGGAAGTGGGTTTCAATAAACGCTTCGGACTTATGGCTAATGTCCAAGTAAAGGTGGTCAGATCCGAGCCGCTTCATCTCATGGTCAATCGCTCTTGCGACGATATCTCTTGGCGCTAACTCGCCTCTCGGATCAAATTGATCCATAAAGCGTGTACCATCCGGTAGTTTTAGATGAGCCCCCTCGCCACGTAAGGCCTCAGTAACCAGGAAGGCGCCGGCTTTTGGGTGATACAGGCAGGTGGGGTGAAATTGATTAAATTCCATGTTCGCTACTCGGCATCCTGCTCGCCAGGCCATGGCAATGCCGTCCCCGCTCGCACTTTCGGGGGTGCTGGAGTAGAGGTATACCTTGCTGGCCCCGCCGGTTGCCATGATGACCGTTTTTGACTGGAAAAGATTTACGCTATCGCTATCGCGGTCGTACACGTAAGCGCCACTACATACCATGCGGCCGCTCTTAGGGTCTGGTGCGGTTGTTAGATCAACCGCGTAGTGATTTTCAAACGTCGTGATGTTGGGGCGTTCTTTAACCTGTTCGATCAGAGTGCTATGGACGGCCATGCCCGTGGTATCGGCGCTGTGGATGATACGCCTGTGGCTGTGGCCTCCCTCCTTAGTTAAATGGTATTCTCCGTCCTCTTCGCTGCGGGTGAAGCTGACACCAAGATTGATCAACCACTCGATCGCGGCCTTACTGTTTTCTACCGTAAAACGTACGCTATCCGGGTGGCAAAGGCCCGCGCCTGCCGTCAGAGTATCCTGTACGTGGGCTTCAACAGTGTCGGTGTCATCGAGAACGGCAGCGATGCCACCCTGGGCATACCAAGTGGAACCCTGGTGAAGGTGGCCTTTACTCAGTACGGCAATTCGATAGTTGTCCGCTAAACTTAACGCCAGCGTGAGCCCGGCGGCGCCACTGCCGATGATCAGAACGTCGTATTGATGAAATTGCTTTACCATGAGTTCGCCTGCGCAAAATGACACGTCAAGCGCGTAGTATATACACGCGACTTCGCCGACGATATATGATGATTCGTTAACGTTATATCTCTAATGGTAGATATTCGACTTTTTTGTGGTGATTGGCCGAGATTTACCCTATATCCCTGAAAACAGTGTAGTTAATGAACTTTATAACTAAATTTGGGTCTGGCCTTAAGCCCTTGACTGGTTGGTGTTGCTCTGAGGAGCTGCTATCTATTGATGATTCAGAAATCATTCATATATCGCAACCATAATTGAAATGAAGTAAGGCTTTGGAGAGCAGAATGACAGCGCAGAATGCGCCGGACAGTGACCAACAACTGGTAGAGCGAGTTCAGAAAGGAGATAAGCGGGCGTTTGATCTGTTAGTTCTCAAATATCAACACAAGATGATTTCTGTGGTGAGTCGGTACATTCACGACTCACATGAAGTGTACGATGTCGTTCAAGAAGCTTTTATTAAAGCCTATCGGGCATTGCATAACTTTCGCGGTGAAAGTCAGTTTTATACCTGGCTCTACCGTATCGCGATTAATACGGCCAAGAATTATTTGGTGTCTCGGGGTCGGCGTCCGCCGCTTACGGATGTTGATGTCGACGAGGCAGAATTTTATTCTGGTGGTGATCTTCTCAAAGATGTGGATACACCGGAGAACAACCTATTTCGTGACGAGCTACAGGCAGAGGTCGATAAAGCGATTCGGAATCTACCGGAAGATTTACGCACGGCGGTTACTCTTAGAGAGCTTGAAGGCTTGAGCTACGAAGAAATTGCTGATGTTATGGGGTGCCCGGTCGGTACCGTGAGGTCGCGAATTTTTCGCGCCCGGGACGCTATTGACAAATGTATTGCACCACTGATGGATCGCACGAGAGATTGACGCGGTTGATGTCCAGGTATTAAAAACCTTTGCGTTGCGGATGATAATTATTCTAAACAAATCGTCGAATTAACCAAAAAATGTGCAATAAATTCAAAGCGTCACGTGAACTTTTTGACATTTGCAGCTTCTAAGGTTTTGCTATAGGGGGTTGAATACCTCAATAAGCAAACTGCTTCAACTCTGCTATTTTTAGATCAAAAGTTGGCATGACTAAGGTCTAAACTGATTGGTTGTGGCAAAAAAACTATAAATTTTTGCGAGCCGGTTATTCTGATACTCGCATCATCGTTTTGTACTTTGTGTTTCTTGATCAATTTTCGCCGATTTGGTAGGAACTTTGTTGAGGCGCTGTACTCTGTGTCGTGAGACTGATCGCTGTTTGACCAAAACGGACAGCGAATGAGGCAAGGGCTTCTAATAAAGTGTGTTTGGTTTTAATGAAGACAGTACCTGGCGAATCATACGGTCTGTCAATGACAAGAACATTTGTTTGGGTAGGATTTATTCAATAATGGTGAGTGTTGGGGAACGGGATAGATCTCCGGGCTTAAGTTGGGAGGGCGTTATGCCTGAAGTCGACAAAAGTATCTGTGAGTCAATATCAGCGATGGTAGATGGTGAAGCCTCTACTATGGAGCTGCATCGAGTTTTAAAAGCTGGGGAAAGCAACTCTGGTGTACGTGAAACCTGGGCCAGATATCAGATGGTCAGCGCGGCTATGCGCGGCAAGTCTGATGGTTTGACGATTGATTTGTCCGGCGCTATCCGGGATGCGATTGATGAAGAGCCTGAGGTGGTTACTAAGGCTGATGCTCGCAAGCCCATGTGGATAACCAATGTGTCTAAGATGGGGATCGCTGCCTCGGTTGCAGCCGTTGTGGTTCTCAGTGCACAGTTTGCCGGAGATTCTATGACATCCTCGCCAGCTCAATTGGCTGATATGGAGCGGGTGTCTGATCAGTCGACGGACGCGGCGGTTCGTAATGGTGCTCAGTCTGGTCCAGCGCCAGCGGTGCAGCCGGAGGGTATCAATGCTCGTACGGTCAGTAACCAAGTGAGTGTACCTGTCTCTTCTCCACGCTATCCCGTTGTACCTGGTGCAGGCGTTTCCGTTAGCAGTACACCCAGTCCCGAGGTGCAAGAGTACTTGCAGCGGGTTATGGAGCTGCAGGCTGGCAATTCGGCTCTGAACAGTGGACGCGGTATGTTGCCTTATGCGCGTGTGCCTGCTTCCGAAACAGAATAGGTCCCTCCAAAGGGCTGACGGGGGCTCTGGCAGGTTTGCCAGGGCGCCCATTGCACTTTCCCTAGCGCAATTCTTATAGGGTTCTATGGTAGCCTTCGCTTTTTTCCGTTATTTGCCCGTCGCAGTACCCTCAGTCCCATCAGTTCGCTCCATTTTTAGCTATATCTTTCTTGTTCTCGTTGGGCTTCAGTCTATTGCTCACCCTGCTTTTGCTGATGAGTACGAAGAGTCCATTAATCTGCTCAGTGAAATGTCCAGGGCGCTGAGAGAAAAGGACTATCGAGGCATTTTCATTTACGAGTACGCGGGTGTATTACGGACCATGCGGGTGACGCATCACGTTAGCGATGGTCTCGAATATGAGTATCTGGATAATGTCAGTGGGCCGGAGTTGCGCATAGAAAGGCGTCGTTCAACGACAGAATGCGTGTCGCCGGCGGATCGACTTTTAAGGGGAATGGGCGCCCGGTCAAACAGCGAGTTGTATGGCTTGAGCCAGCACTATCATCTGTATTTGCGTGATTCAGAGCGAGTGGCTGAGCGGGATGCCAGGGTTTTGCGTATCGTTCCCAGGGACAAGTATCGATATGCCTACAGTTTCTCCATTGATAAAGAGACGTCTCTGCCTTTGGTTGCGATTATCTTTAGTCAAAAATCAGGGCAGGTGCTCGAGCGCTTTCAGTTTGCCGATTTGGATATGACGCCTGATGACGAGTGGGTAAGTGGTGTGCAGTCATCCGACCACATCAGGCGCCCGGAGTGGCCGAAATGCTCAGCTGAGAGCAGTGCGGAAGAAGGGCCTTTCCCCTGGGCTGTAAAGTGGGTCCCCAGCGGCTTTGTTGACGCGGGACATGGCCATATCGATGAGTTGGGTGATGTACAATTCTTCACCGATGGGTTGTCGTCATTCACCGTATTTGTTAAGCCTCAAGAGGCAAAAATGGCGGTTCAGGGGAAGGCTCAGCGCGGGGCTACGGTTGCCTTTCTCACCCAGCAAACCTTTACTGTGGGCAACTACATGGTAACGGTTGTTGGTGAAATTCCCGCTCTCACAGCCCAGCGTATTGCGGGCAGCTTGCAGCCCCTGATGCCCACAGAAATGGAGCAGAAAACACCGGGTTCTTGAGTGCTAACCCCTTCAGCCGCTATAGTCTTAACGTGTTAGATGGCTGGAACGGGGGGCGTGATGATTACTGAAAGCGGTCGAGTCGTGTTAGTCGAGCAGGATTGTCTATGGGTCGAGACTATTCAGAGGTCGGCCTGCGATACGTGTTCATCAAAAAAGGGCTGTGGTCAGCAGGTCATTTCCCGGTGGTCTCGAAAAAATAATTTTATACGTGTTCTGCTTGAAGGGCGTGACCCAGAAGAATATCGAATCGATGACGACGTGGTTATCGGCATTCCTGAAAACATTATCGCAAACAGCTCTCTGCTGGTGTATCTGACGCCATTAATCGCCATGATCATCGGTTTGGGCGTTGCTGACAGTATTGGTGGAAGCGAGGCTGCAGCCATGTTTGGTGCACTAGGGGGCTTTCTGGCGGGGGCGGCACTGGTTTATCTCTATAATGTGCGGCATAAAAACGACCCTCGATTTCAACCGGTTATCGTCGATCAGCAGAGAGCATTGCTTTGCGACCCATAAATAGCTCTCTGCGACGCAATGGGTTGTCTACCCGTGGGGTGCGACGAGTTTTGGGCTGCCGTCTATTATGTAACGTATCGTAAAATAAGGTTAACTCCGGATTTTTTCTGCGTTTCCATTATCTAGAGGAAGACATCCCAGTTTGTGCGATGGCTTACTATTTTTTTTCGTGATCTTCCCGGCCGGTTTGTTTGGCCACTCAAGTTAATAACGAGAGGTTGATTTTGCAGAGTTTGATGATTTCCGCGAGTCGCTATGTGGCTGCTCGTATGGCGATTTTAGGTATCTTAATGGCACTGATGAGTGTTAACGCAAGCGCCAAGGCCGGCCTGCCGGATCTGACAGATATTGTCGAAGACGTTAGCCCGGGCGTGGTTAAGATTACGACGGTAGAGACGATTCAGGCGAGCCCGCAGTTCAATGGGCCTCAAGGACAGGAAATTCCGGATATATTTCGGCACCTGTTTGGACCTGAGGGGATTCCAGAGCAGAATCGCCAATCCATGGGGTCAGGTTTTATTGTTTCGGAAGATGGCTACATCATCACCAACAATCACGTGGTTGAAGGCGCAACTGAGATTCAAGTGCGTCTGACTGATCAGCGGGAATACGACGCAGAAATTATCGGTCGTGATGAGCGCTCCGATCTTGCGCTGCTGAAGATTGATGCCACCGACCTTCCAGCGTTGAAACTGGCTGAGGGCGATAATCTCAAAGTTGGTCAGTGGGTGTTGGCCATCGGCTCTCCGTTCGGGCTTGATTTCTCTGCCAGCGCGGGCATTGTCAGTGCCATTGGGCGCAGTATTCCCAGTGAGCGTAATGAGAACTATGTTCCTTTCATTCAAACCGATGTCGCCATCAATCCAGGTAACTCTGGCGGGCCGCTGTTCAATATGGATGGCGAAGTTGTCGGCGTGAATTCTCAGATCTACACCCGCAGTGGTGGCTCGATCGGTCTGTCATTCGCCATTCCGGTGAGTGTCGTTCATGAGGTCGTGACTCAGCTGAAAGAGAAAGGTCGCGTCGATCGTGGCTGGCTCGGGGTCGTTATTCAGCAGGTTGATAGAGACCTTGCGGAGTCCTTTGGACTGGATAAGCCTGTAGGGGCGTTGATTGCCCAGATGGATCCTACTGGACCCGCCGCCAAGTCTGGCCTACAAGTTGGTGATGTTATTACTAAGTTTGGTGACTCAGAAATCCGTACCTCAGGTGATTTGCCACATATTGTCGGTGCTATTGCTCCCGGAACATCTGTAGACGTAACGGTTATGAGGAAAGGGAAATCTACTATTATTCCCGTCACAGTTGGTACGCTTGGTGGTGATGAGTTGGAGGCCTCAGCTGAAAGTCGTGAGTTTTCTGGCGATAAGCTCGGTGCGTTGGTTTCTGAAATTGAACCCGAACTCGCTGAAGAGTGGCAAATGGAGGGCGGTGTCCTCGTCAAGCAGGTGTCCAAAGATGGTCCAGCTGCTCAGGCAGGGTTGCAACCAGGAGATATCATTGTGCAATTGCGTTTTGATGACATCTCGACGTTGAAAGATTATCAGAAGGCAGTCAAAAATTTACCGGAAGACACCCTGGTTCCCATTCGTTTTTATCGGGAAGGTCGGGCGCTCTTCCGCACGATCCGCTTGTCTGAAAAGTAACTTGGCTTGGAGGGTGGGGTGTCATGCCGCGCATGGCACCCTTTTCGCAAATGGGGTAGACTTGCGACCCGCTGCGGTATGCCCTAACAACAGTGCGTATCTAAGAACTTCAATCCGGGGTGCCTGGTCAGGCATCCCGGATTTGGTTGTGCCTGACACTTTTTGACGACTTCGACCGGGACAGTAATTACACTGTGACAGACCTGAGCCATATCCGTAATTTTTCCATTATCGCCCACATCGATCATGGTAAATCCACAATCGCCGACCGCTTCATTCAGGTTTGTGGTGGCCTTTCCGATCGGGAAATGGCCGCACAAGTACTCGACAGTATGGACATTGAGCGCGAGCGCGGCATTACCATCAAAGCTCAGAGTGTGACTCTGGATTATCAAGCTTGCGATGGCAAAGTGTACCAACTCAACTTCATTGATACTCCGGGGCATGTTGACTTTACCTATGAAGTATCCCGTTCGTTGTCTGCCTGTGAAGGCGCACTGTTGGTTGTCGATGCTGCTCAGGGGGTTGAAGCTCAATCTGTCGCCAATTGCTATACGGCAATTGAGGAGGGGCTCGAAGTCATTCCTGTGCTCAACAAAATTGATCTGCCCCAGGCTGAGCCTGAGCGTGTTGCGCAAGAAATTGAAGAAGTTATCGGCATTGATGCCACGGAAGCTGTGCGTTGCAGTGCTAAATCTGGCGTTGGAATCGAAGACGTTTTAGAAGAGTTGGTGCGCTTGGTGCCACCTCCAGAAGGAGATGTCGAGGCACCGTTGCAAGCTTTGATTATTGATTCCTGGTTTGACAATTACCTCGGTGTTGTCTCTCTCGTTAGAGTTAAGCAAGGCACGTTGCGAGTTAAGGACAAAATTATCACCAAGAGCATTGGCAAGGCTCATGTCGTTGATAATGTGGGCGTCTTTACCCCGAAAATCAAACAGACCGGCGTTTTAAAAGCCGGCGAGGTCGGTTTTGTTGTTGCGGGAATTAAAGACATTTTGGGTGCTCCCGTTGGCGATACGATTACTCACTCAAAAACTCCTGAAGTAGACGCCGTCCCCGGTTTTCAGCGAGTCAAACCGCAGGTTTATGCCGGCTTATTTCCAGTCAGTTCAGACGATTTTGAAGCTTTTCGAGAGGCTTTGGCAAAACTAACCCTTAACGATGCAGCGCTGTTTTATGAGCCGGAAAGTTCCGATGCGCTCGGTTTTGGATTTCGCTGTGGATTTCTCGGCATGTTGCATATGGAGATCGTCCAAGAGCGACTTGAGCGAGAATATGATCTAGATCTGATTACTACCGCGCCAACGGTTGTCTTCCAAGTGGTGAAGTCCGATGGTGAAGTCATCGAAGTGGATAACCCCTCGAAGCTACCCGATCCTGGGGCAATCGAAGAAATGCGTGAGCCCATTGTTCAGGCGAATATTCTCGTGCCTCAAGATCATTTGGGACCTGTCATTACACTCTGCAGTGAAAAGCGTGGCGTACAGAAAGACATGCAGTATATGGGTAGCCAGGTTGCGGTTACCTATGAGTTGCCAATGAATGAAGTGGTCATGGACTTCTTTGACCGCTTGAAGTCCGTGAGTCGCGGGTTTGCGTCTTTGGATTACAGTTTTGATCGATTTGAACCGGCCAAATTAGTGCGTCTCGACATTTTAATTAACGGTGAAAAAGTCGATGCCCTCGCTCTGATTGTGCACAGAGATAGCGCCCAATTTAAAGGTCGTGCGATTGCAGAAAAAATGAAGGATCTGATCCCTAGACAGATGTTTGATGTCGCTATCCAGGCGGCCATTGGGGGGCAGATTGTCGCGCGGACAACCGTTAAAGCATTGCGTAAGAATGTAACCGCAAAATGTTACGGTGGTGACGTCACCCGTAAGAAAAAGCTGCTGGAAAAACAGAAGGCAGGTAAGAAGCGCATGAAGCAGGTTGGTAGAGTCGAGATCCCTCAAGAGGCTTTCCTTGCCGTGCTGAAGGTGGACGAATAATTTTCAGAGAGCAGCAAGGCAGCTTGATTTAATGGATATCAATTTTCCTCTTATTCTGGTGCTACTGGTGTTTGTCAGTGGCTTGATTTGGCTTTTCGATCTGATTTTTTTGGCCGGAAAGCGCCGCAGTGCGGTCGCCAGTGCCAAGGCTCAGTTTCCCGAGGGGGATAACACCAACGACGAGGCCTCACGCGAGGCGCGTGAATTAGCGGTTAGCGCGGCAGGTCGCGAGCCGGTGATGGTGGAATATGCCAAGTCATTTTTCCCCGTTTTATTTATCGTCTTGGTTTTGCGTTCTTTTCTCGTGGAGCCGTTTCAAATTCCATCAGAATCCATGGTGCCGACGCTGAACACCGGGGATTTCATTCTGGTTAACAAATATACCTACGGTATCCGCTTGCCGGTCGTGAGAACCAAGGTTTTTGACATCAATGAACCCAAGCGTGGCGATGTCATGGTGTTCTTTCCTCCTCATCGGCCAGACACTTATTTTATTAAGCGTGTCGTCGGGCTGCCTGGTGACGAAATTCACTATGTCAATAATGTCCTCTATGTGAATGGGGAAAAACAGCCTCAGCATTTGGTTGCATCACTGCCGGCGGGCGACCCTCAATATCAAATTATGAAGGAAAGCATTGGCGAGAAAGAACATCTGATGCGCAAGCAGATGCAACCCGGAAGGCTCAGCGTTCGTGGGCACTGGATCGTACCCGAAGGTCACTATTTCATGATGGGTGATAATCGCGACAACAGCTCAGACAGTCGCGAGTGGGGGCCAGTATCCGAAGATGCGATTGTTGGTAAAGCCTTTGCTGTGTGGATGCACTGGGACTCTTTCTTCAGTCTGCCAAGCTTTAGCAACGCGGGGCGTATTGAATAGTTGCTAGGTCTTGGCGGAGTAGCCGGGCTTTTGCGCATGAGCAGTGTATGCCGTTGTCGTCAGATGTTTCATTAAGCATGGTTGGCATTTGAATGCTAGAATTTTCTATGTATTTGAATGCCAATCGGTTTTCTCGATTGGTAGAAGTCTCCCAACATACAGAAAGTAAACGGAGTTCGTATGGTTTGCTCCTATAAGCGGCAAGCAGGAATGTCGTTGTTGATGTGGCTCGTTACTTTGGGCGTCGCCGGATTTTTTTTGCTTTGTGCATTCCGTATTATTCCGACCTATGTCGACGATCGTTACCTGAAAAGTGCTTTACGCAACCTCGGGCAAAGCGAAACCAATGTCGATGATATGACGGATGATGAGATCCGTAAAAAGCTTGGAAACTTCTTCATGGTGAATAACATCAGGAATTTTTCCACAAAAGACGTTAAAATTGAGCGTTTGCAGGGGCACACCCTGATTCGGCTTGAGTACGAAAAGCGTGTGCCAATTCTTTATAACATCGATGCGGTAATGTCTTTTCACAATGTTCTCGACAGTTCAAATCCCGGAGCTTGCTGCGACCCTTTCGCAAAATGACAGGTTAGGCGCTTGTGTCTGAATTATTAAGGCGCCGTCTCTGTCAGCGAATTCACCATGATTTCTCTAAAGGTGAGCTCCTCACTACCGCATTGACCCATCGCAGTTTCAGTGCAGATCACAATGAACGTTTGGAGTTCCTCGGTGATTCTGTACTGGGTCAGATTGTCGGTGAATGGCTATATCGACGTTTTCCCGAAGCGACCGAAGGTCAGTTAAGCCGTCTTCGCTCTCGTCTTGTCAAAGGCGATACCCTTGCTGAAATGGCCAGAGAGTTTGATCTGGGTCCTTGCATTCGACTGGGGGAAGGCGAGCTTAAAAATGGTGGTCAACAGCGCAGCTCAATTCTCGCAGATTGTGTTGAAGCGATCATCGGCGCCATATATCTCGACAGCGATCTTCGAACGACTGCGGATGCCGTGCTGACTTGGTACAAATCCCGTCTCGACACCTTGAAATTAAGCAGCTCCACCAAAGACCCAAAAACCGAATTGCAGGAATACCTGCAGGCCCGCCGAGAGCCACTACCCGATTATGAAGTTGTCGAGACCACTGGAGATGCCCATGAACAAACGTTTAAGGTTCACTGCAAAGTGGCGCCATTGAAGCAACCAACGATTGCTTCAGGCCGTAGTCGTCGTATCGCCGAAAAACAAGCAGCCGCCAAGGCTTTGGCAATTTTGCGTGGGGAAATGTCATGAGCACGGATACCGAATTTCGCTGTGGATATGTCGCTATTGTAGGTCGCCCCAATGTGGGTAAGTCGACATTGCTTAACCATATTTTGGGACAAAAGCTCAGCATTACGTCCAGAAAGCCACAGACGACACGGCACAATATTGTCGGTGTGAAGACCAGTGCCAATGCACAGGTTCTTTATATCGATACACCAGGATTACACAATAACAACAGCAAAGCGCTTAATCGTTCGATGAATCGATCTGCAAGAGCGGCGTTGAAAGATGTGGATGTGGCGGTATTCATGGTAGATCGCCTACGATGGACAGAAGAAGATGAACGGGTTGCGGAGAGACTGGAACATTTTGAAGGCCCGCTCATCATCGCAGTCAACAAAGTCGACATGTTGGAGCGTAAAGAGGACCTCTTACCGCAATTGCAATCGTTAAGTGAGCGCTTCCCAAACGCTGAAATTGTCCCCCTTTCTGCATTGCAATCGAAAAACCTTGATCGCTTTGAAAGCTTGGTGGAATCCTTTTTACCGATTTCGCCGCCGTTTTATCCCGAAGATCAATTGACGGATCGCAGCTCTAAATTTCTTGCAGCTGAAATCGTGCGGGAAAAAATAACGCGTCAATTGGGAAATGAACTGCCTTACCAAATGGTTGTAGAGATCGAAGAGTTTAGTCATGAAAATGGCGTGCTTCATATATCAGCTTTGGTATTGGTGGAGCGCGATGGCCAAAAGAAAATACTCATCGGCAACAAGGGCGACAGGCTCAAAAAAATTGGGGAGCAGTCGCGTAAGGATATGGAGGCGCTGTTTGACAGTAAGGTCATGTTAAAGACCTGGGTCAAAGTCAAAGCCGGTTGGTCGGATGATGAGCGTGCACTCAAGAGTCTTGGTTTCGATTGAGTAATCTCTGTGGCGTTTGGCGTTTTTCTCTCGCGATAGCCCTCTTGGTATAAGGGGATAGTCAGTGCAGGTCAATCTGGAATCCGGGTATATTCTGCACTCCCGACCGTTTCGAAATACAAGCCTGATCTTGGATTGCCTGACCCTACATCATGGTCGTCTCAGCCTTGTCGCGAGAGGCGTACGGTCGGCGCGATCAACCGATAGAGCATTGCTTCAGCCATTTCATCCTCTGCTCTTCTCCTGGCGTGGTAAAAGCGCAATGAAAACGATGATTCAAGTCGAGCGAGGCGAAGCAACAAGGCGCTTAGTTGGCGTTTCTCTCTATGCGGGTTTTTATCTTAATGAACTGGTGTGTCGGATCGTGCCAGAACACGATCCCAGCGAGACCCTCTACGATATATACGAATGGTCACTCTCTCGATTGGCTGATGGTGATGCGCTGGAGCCTGTGCTGCGTCAATTTGAATTTTCGCTTCTTCAACTATTGGGGTATATGCCTGATTTGACCCTGGAACTCATGTCAGGCACGGAAATTAATGCATTAAAAGAATATTATTGCGATCCAGAAAGTGGCTTATTGGAATCATCGCAAGGTCAGTTTCCGGAAAGGTATTCAGGGCGGGCTTTGCTGGCAATTGCTAACGAAGACTACTCTGAGCCGGAAACTTTGCGAGCAGCGAAGCGGCTTGCTCGTCAATTGTTAAAGCCTCTACTCGGAGAAAAGCCACTTAAAAGCCGTGAATTATTTGCGAATATAAGGCCATCATGATTATTGGACTTGGCACGGATATCGTCGAGACTCAGCGTATCCTCGATGTATTAGATCGACTGGGTACCGGTTTTGCCCAACGAATTTTAACCGATTTCGAACTGCAGGAGTTTTCCAAGACAAAGCAGCAGGGCACATTTCTTGCGAAGCGATTTTGTGTCAAAGAGGCTGCGTCTAAAGCTCTGGGGACAGGAATCGGTCGAGGCGTCTCTTGGCAACATATTCAGATTGAGCATTTACCGACAGGAGCCCCCCTCCTAAAATTCTCAGGAGGGGCGCAGTTACGGTTTGCCGAGCTGGGAGGGCGTTCCACATGGGTCAGTGTCTCTGACGAAAAACACTATGTAACAGCGACGGTCGTGCTTGAATCCTGTTCCTGAGCAAAGGAGATATCCGGCAAGTTTACTGACTGTCGGACAACGATCAATTCAAAAAACCTGTCACATTTCTTACAAGAATTGCTTATGAATTATCCGACTATTGAAGCATGTATCGGTAACACGCCGCTCGTTCGATTGCAGCGTTTACCAGGCAATACCACCAATACTGTTCTCGTTAAACTGGAAGGCAATAACCCCGCGGGCTCCGTTAAAGATCGTCCGGCCTTATCGATGATCCGACAAGCTGAGTTACGTGGGGAAATACAACCGGGTGACACACTGATCGAAGCAACCAGTGGTAATACGGGCATCGCTTTGGCCATGGCGGCGGCCATAAAAGGGTATCGGATGATTTTAATCATGCCGGAAAATGCGACAGAAGAGCGCAAGGCCGCAATGACAGCATACGGCGCTACGCTAATTCTGGTCAGCCGGGAAGAGGGGATGGAAGGCGCTCGCGATCTCGCGATGAAAATGCAGAAAGACGGTGATGGAAAAGTTCTTGATCAGTTTGGAAACGGAGATAATCCACTGGCCCATTACCAATCGACAGGGCCTGAAATTTGGCAGCAGACTGGTGGAACCATAACCCATTTTGTTAGCTCGATGGGTACAACGGGAACAATCATGGGAACTTCGCGTTACCTTTTGGAGCAGAATCCGAAGGTTCAGATTGTGGGCTTACAGCCAGAAGACGGTGCTAGCATCCCTGGAATTCGTCGCTGGCCGAAAGAATATCTGCCATCAATTTTCGACGAATCTCGTGTAAACCGAACCATCAACATGGATCAAACGACGGCCGAGAATACGATGAGATCCCTCGCGCGCGAGGAGGGTATTTTTTGTGGTGTTTCCAGTGGTGGAGCTGTCGCCGGCGCGTTGCAGATAAGTCGAGAAACGGAACATGCTGTGATCGTTGCTATTATTTGTGATCGTGGTGATCGCTATTTGTCATCGGGTGTTTACCAGCCATGATTGAGCCGACGTTGAGTCTCCGGGTGCTAATGTTGACGGTTTTATTTTTATCCGATCGTTGAAAATTGTATGAACGATCAGCAGGCGCGCTAGCAAAGCAATAACTCTATGGTACGTTTTTTTAAACATGCGGATAAATCCCGTCGCGGATCCGCAAAGAGCAACGCAATTCATAAACCGCTCGAAATCGTCGGATTTTCCAGTGAAGGCAGAGGTATTGCCAAGCAGCAAGGGCGAACGGTTTTTGTTGACGGTGGCCTGCCGGGTGAGCTTTGTACCGTGAAAAAATATACCGCACGTAAGTCCTATGATGAATGTGCTGTCGCGGATGTTTTACGCCCTTCGAAGTTTCGTCTCGAGCCTTCTTGCCGTCATTTTTCTCAGTGTGGAGGCTGCCAATTGCAGCACTTAGATTGGCGTGAACAAGTCGATCTTAAATCACAAGACATGCTGTCTCTGTTCCGACGAAAATACCAATTGCAGTCGAAAGAGCACTCTGAGCCTATAGCGGTTCTACCGTTTGAATACCGAAGCCGGGTTCGGCTGCGAGTTGATAAAAAGGGGCGCCTTGCTTTGGTGGAAAAAGCCTCGCAGCGGCTGGTGCCGATTACTGAATGTCCTATTCTTGCCGAGGAATTGCAGTCGCTATTGCCCTCGCTACAAACGTTTGTGAGCCAATGTTATAAAGATCCGGCTATTCCCTATTGCTTTGGCCATATCGATCTGATCGAAGCTCTGCCGAAAACACAGTGGGTTATCAGAGTTTTGCAGGAGGACTCGTGTTCTCCAGAAAGGATTCAGCAGGTCTGTCAGAGTATCGCCGAGAAGTTGCCTTCAGAGCTTTTTGCTTTGGTGAAATGCTGGTTACAGTTTGAAAATAAGGGCCGCTTGATTCCTGTGCCACTTTTAACTTCAAATGATGAGGTTTCTTCAGAGGTTGCCGATGAGGGCTGCTACTACAACTTGCAGAATGGTCATTGTCGGCTGTATTTTGCACCAAATGGTTTCACGCAAAATAACCGTAAGGTTAATGATGCTTTAGTTACGCAGGTTTTATCCTGGCTGGCACCTTCCTCATCCGATAGATTGCTGGATCTTTTTTGTGGCAATGGGAATTTCACAATTCCCGTTGCCAGTCGAGCGCATTCCGTCGTCGGTATTGAATGCCAACCACAGTCTCTGGCCTTGGGACAGCGCAATGCGGAAGTGAATCAACTGTCTAATATCGAATTTGTCTGTGCGGATCTTTTTTCAGAGGCGGATATCGACTCCATTAATCTCACCGAATACGATAAAATATTGTTGGATCCGCCGAGATCCGGCGCAGAATTGATCTGTCATCGCCTGGCAAAACATCGGTTTAAGTGCCTTGTTTACGTCTCTTGTAATCCGTCGAGTTTTGCTCGTGACGCTAAAATTTTGGTGGATGCCGGTTATCAGTTACAACATTTGCAAGCGGTGGATATGTTTCCCCAGACGGCACATTTAGAAAGTGTGGCATTGTTTGTGCCTTCCAATTAGCCGATAAGGGCGACTGGATAGGAACAATGGCGTTTTAGTTTCTATCATTACCCAGAATAGAGAACTCTATGATTGTTGCGGCAAGGTATGGGCCATGGCCTAGTGCTGAGTGCTTCATCTGTTCTATTTGCCAGAGTACATAAATTTTATCATGGTCAAAGTCAGAGACGATCACCCCATTTCGGCGGATGGTAACGTCGACATCGATGCGTGGATAGCACGCATGCACGGAATCAATCCGCTCACTGAAAACGATGCACAATTGCTTCATACCGCGTGTGAAGTAGCGCTTCAAGCAAATTTGAGCGGAAAGAGCAAAGTGTCTTCTTGGGGAGAAGGCGCCAACAGTTTTCTTACTGGGCTGGAAATGGCCGAAATTCTGGGTGATTTGCATCTGGATTCGGAAACCTTGCAGGCGGCATTGCTGTATCGGTCCGTCCGTGAAAGTAAAATATCATTACATCAGGTGAGAGAGACATTCGGCGACGGCGTCGCCAAGTTGATCAAAGGCGTATTGCGTATGGCGATTATTACGACATTACGCAACGATAGTGATGAATCTGTACTGGGTACCCCGTCCCAAGAGCAGTCAGAGAAAGTGCGCAAAATGCTGGTGGCAATGGTCGACGATGTTCGAGTTGCCTTGGTCAAGCTGGCTGAAAGAACCTGTGCAATTCGTGCAGTGAAAAATGCCGATGGGGTCAAGCGCCGCCGTGTAGCGAGGGAGGTGGCTGACATCTATGCGCCTCTTGCTCATCGCTTGGGCATTGGACATATTAAGTGGGAGCTAGAAGACCTTTCGTTCCGATATTTAGAACCCGAAGATTATAAAACCATCGCCCGACTATTGGACGAAAGGCGTGTCAGCCGGCAAGAATTCATTCATAGGGTGATTGATATTCTTCAGGGGGAGTTGCAGAGCGCCGATGTCCAGGCGGATATATCGGGTCGAGCCAAACACATCTATAGTATTTGGCGAAAGATGCGCCGTAAGGATATCGGCTTCTCGCAAGTTTATGATATTCGTGCGGTAAGGATTCTGGTACCGACAGTACGCGATTGTTATTCTGCATTGGGTATTGTTCATACGCTGTGGCGTAATATTCCCAATGAATTTGATGATTATATTGCGTCGCCTAAAGAGAATGGCTATCGGTCATTACATACTGCTGTCATCGGGCCGGATCGCAAAGTATTGGAAGTCCAAATACGCACCCATTCGATGCATGCGGAAGCAGAATTCGGTGTTTGTGCACACTGGCGTTACAAGGGGACGGATAACGAATCCAGTGAAGACAGCTATGAACAGAAAATTGCCTGGTTGCGGCAAGTTCTAGAATGGCATGAAGAATTGGGCGGGATTCCCCTGCAAGATGATCTAAGTTCCGGCGTGGAACAAGATCGCGTTTATGTGTTTACCCCCGATGGACATGTCATTGACTTTCCTCAGGGATCTACACCGCTTGATTTTGCCTATCGAGTCCACACTGAGGTAGGGCACCGCTGCCGTGGCGCGAAGGTGAATGGCCGTATTGTGCCATTAAATTATGCGCTCAAAACTGCGGATCAAGTTGAGATTCTTACTGGTAAGAACGAGGCTCCGAGTCGCGATTGGATGTCTTCTGCGCTTGGCTACCTTAAAACCTCCCGCGCCAGAGCCAAGGTTCAACATTGGTTTAAGATGCAGGCTCGGGAACAGAATATCGCAGAGGGGCGCGCTATTCTTGACAAAGAATTTCGTCGCCTGGCTGTCGATGAGTTGGATTACGAACAGCTTGCCCGAAATCTCAACCTGGTTGGTCTGGATGATCTCTACGCGGCAGTGGGTGCCAGTGATATTGGTGTCGGTCATGTGGTGAATGCCGCACAGAAATTGATTTCTCCGACAAATGTTCACGACCCCGTCATTAGTTTGGTTGGTCGCGCCTCTCAAGCTAGTACAGAAAAGGACATCTTTATCGACGGTGTCGGCAATTTGTTGACCCATATGGCGGGATGCTGCACGCCGGTTCCTGGCGATGCCATTATCGGATATATCACGTTAGGACGAGGTGTCTCTGTTCATCGGCAAGATTGTAGTAATGTTTTACAGCTACAATCGGACGAACCAGAACGAATAATCAAAGTCGACTGGAGTGAAGCTCCACAGAACAATTACTCAGTTGAGGTGATGATAGAAGCGTTTGACCGCCACGGTTTATTGCGTGATATCACGCAACTGCTCGATGCTGAGCGTATCAATATTAGCGCCATGCAAACCCTGTCGGATAAACGCAAAAATACGGTAGACATGCTGATTACTTTGGAAATCGGCAGTTTTGGTGAATTAAGTCGGGTTTTAAGCCGATTAAATCAACTGCCTAACGTCGCATCTGCACGGCGTAAGCATCAGTAGTTCGTCATGGAAAGAGATAAAGCTGTCGACATTTTATAAGGAAAAATATTTTTGAGTCAGAAATCCCAAGACAGTACGCTCCAATACACGGTTGAAGACCTAGTTGCTCTTATGGAGATGTTGAGAAATCCCGATAATGGTTGCCCGTGGGATGTAAAACAGACTTATAAGTCGATTTTGCCATCAACGGTTGAAGAAGCGTACGAAGTTGCAGACGCGATCGAACAGGAAGATTTCCGTCAGCTTCGGGAAGAATTGGGTGATTTACTCTTTCAGGTCATTTTTTATAGCCAAATGGCGGCCGAAGATGGACACTTTTCGTTTCCTGAGGTGGTCTCTGGATTGGTTTCCAAATTAATTCGGCGTCACCCACATGTTTTTCCCGGGGGGACATTAGATAGTTTCGGTGATGCGCCTGTTGATTTGCCTCAATCGGGCGTTTTGTCTCAATGGGAGCAACTTAAAAAAGACGAGCGGGAAGCAAAGGGGTTTACCGGATTACTCGATGATATTCCTGCAAATATGCCTTCGATGACCCGCGCTGTTAAATTACAGAAGAGGGCGGGGACGGTCGGCTTTGATTGGCCTTCGATTGAAAATGTGCTGGCTAAAATTAAAGAGGAGCTGGAAGAGGTCGAAGACGCTCTGAAGGCGGGGGATACCGAAAACCTTCATGAAGAACTCGGCGATCTATTATTCGCCGTTGTTAATGCTTGTCGCCATACAAAAGCGGACCCAGAAACGGTATTGCGAGCCACTAACCGAAAATTTTCAAATCGCTTTGCCTACATTGAGTCGACACTTAAATCGGCAGGAAAAACTTTGGAGGAGGTGGACCTGGAAGCAATGGACCACCTTTGGGATGAGGCAAAAACGAAATTGAAGTGACAAATGGTTTACTGAATTTGGCAATAATAATTAGACTTAAGTCCAAGCGCTTTTTGCTAACTTGATACAAATCAATGAGTTACCCCAAAGATAAGCCAGGCTAGATAGGAACGGCCTTGTTTCACTTTTGGCCAACGTGTATTGTAGCTTCCTTTGCGGGTGGTCGCTTTCAGGGCATCCACAGGCCGCGCATCGAGCCTGACACTTAATGACGATACTTCTTATAACAGTCAGTTTCTCGAAAAGGATTTATCAGTTAGGAGAATAAACCCTCATGCGAATCATCTTATTGGGAGCGCCCGGCGCAGGTAAAGGCACTCAAGCTCAATTTATCACTGAGAAATACGGTATTCCGCAAATTTCTACAGGTGATATGTTGCGCGCAGCGGTGAAAGCTGAAACCCCTCTCGGTTTGAAAGCCAAGGATATCATGGCGTCAGGTGGCCTCGTTTCCGACGACTTGATCATTGCCTTGGTCAAAGACAGAATTGCTGAGCCCGATTGTGCAAATGGCTTCTTATTTGATGGCTTTCCTCGCACAATCCCCCAGGCGGAAGCTCTGACAGAGTCCGGAATTGCGCTGGATCACGTACTCGAGATCAATGTTGATGATGAAGAGATCGTTGGCAGAATGAGTGGCCGCAGAGTTCATCCGGATTCCGGGCGCACTTATCACATTAAATTTAATCCACCCAAAGAAGAGGGTAAGGATGATGTGACGGGCGAAGCGTTAATTCAACGGGAAGACGACAAAGAAGAGACTGTTCGTAAACGCTTAGCGGTTTATCACGATCAGACCAAGCCTTTGGTCGGTTATTATCAACAATTAGCGACAACGACTGGGAATGCGCCCAAGTATTCCAAGGTAGAAGGCGTTGGCAGCTTGGATGATATTAAGGCAAAGATCTTTGATGCGTTGAAGTGATCTTCCGGTCGCTACCTTCGTCTTTGACGTCTATATAGAAGCGGTATTTGTCTTCTTTCTATATATAAGAATGAAGACGCCGTACTAAGAGGCCCCTTTTGGGGCCTTTTTTATTGCCGTATGCATTTTGTCGCTGATCTCTGTTCGTTGACTTGGATTCCGTTTAAAGGCCATTGACGGTGTTGTCATCCTCGAACAGCGCTCAAGGAATCGAGTAAATCCCGAGCCTTTATTCGTTTAATCTGTGCCCTAAGACGCTCTTAGCTCCTATTCCATGATGCGCAATGAAAAGGGTTCTGTAAAAAATACTGGGTAATGACCGACGCTGAGATCGCCGCCAGGCGAGTGGCATCCCTTTTCTAAGGAGAAGCCAGATTCCGGTGAAAGAGGGTACGTAAAGGGCAAAAGCAAAAGATCCGCGATGGTTTAAAGGCCTTTATTGTGGATCTTACTTGGTTGGCCCTCTCATGATTTGCCAGAGGCGTTTCATTTTCCGTTCATTGCGATGTTGTGCTCCTGTGACCGTTATTCGCAGTGCCCTAAACGGCCGCCCTCGGCATGTTGGATTAACGAGACTGAAAAGCAGGGATCTCGCCCAGTACGTAAATAAACGTTTTTGATCAAACTTATCTTGTGTGCTCCCACGTCAACGGCAGATGGTGAAATAGCCGAAGTTGCCATAGATCTTGGGAACCTCTGATTAATGTCAGCGAGGCAGCCAGCGTAAGGCAAAAATGACCGAAAAGCGGTGGGACCGACCCTTCGGGTAACGCGGTGTAGATGAGCATTTTGAGATCATTTTTAACGCAGCGATGGCAGCGCAGGTAATTAATCAGAGGTTCCCTTGGTTAAGATTAGCCATTTACGTAATAGGACTGCTGTGATTCCGGCCTTGTCATCGATTCAGCTATCCAATGTTGTTTGTTGATGAGTTGGATAAAGATAAAGGAATGGAGTACTCGGTTATAGAGGTTGGGACTTGTCGTCATGATGATTTCCCATACAGTGTACTTTTAGATTCGATACTGAAAAATGATGGCATCAATCAATCTCTTGTAACCTGGTACTGCTTTTCGAGTTCGATGGAAAAGCCATTTGAGCAGCTCCTAGTCAATTTCCGAACGAAATTTTCTATTTTGGTTTAAACCTGGATTTCTCAGCTTTTTAACTCATAAACGTCGAGTTCCCCCCTGAGTTCAATTGACGGATTTATCCGGCAAAGAACAAAACATGAATTTTCTGATTTAAAACCTCAAACATTTTCTCCACGTAGAGTAGAATGCTGCCCCCCAATGGTGGCGGTATATGTTTGCCAGGAGATTCTGATGGATGTGAATACCGAAAAAGCTGCAGTGATTCTAATGAACTTGGGGACGCCGACAGAAGCTTCTGCGAGTGCTGTACGGAAATTCTTAAGGGAGTTTCTTGGAGATTCCCGTGTGGTTGAAGTCCCTCGTGTAATTTGGAAACCGCTATTGGAGGGAATTATTCTGCCGCTTCGTTGTGGAAGGGTTGCCAAGCTTTACCAGCAGATATGGACCGAAGAGGGGTCTCCGTTGCTGGCCATAACGAAGCGACAAACGCGTAGATTGCAGGAGTCTCTTAATCCCGAACGGATTAAAGTGACCTACGCGATGACTTACGGCGCTCCAAAATTAGAGGAGCGGGTGAAAGAGCTGACTCATGAGGGGATTAAGAAAATTCTTCTGCTGCCGCTGTATCCTCAATACTCAGCGACGACTACGGGGGCAATTTTCGACCAATACGCCAAATTGATTTTACGTCAAAGAGATATCACTGATATCCGTGTCGTAAAAAACTATTGCACTCGGAGCGATTACATCGAGGCTCTTGCGAAATCCATAAGTGAGTACTGGACATTGCATTCCAAACCTCAAAAGCTGCTCTTTTCATTTCACGGCATACCTAAGCGCTGCATTGATCGAGGTGATCCCTATCAAAATGAGTGTGTTACCACTGCAAATCTGGTGGCCGAAGCTCTGAATTTGAAAAATGACGACTGGGAAATCAGTTATCAGTCTCGCCTGGGAAAAGCTGAGTGGTTAAAACCCTATACGGATGTCGTCTTGTCTGAGTTTCCACAATTGGGGATACGAGATGTTCACGTCGTCTGCCCGGCCTTCGCGTCAGACTGTCTTGAAACGTTGGAAGAGATTGCCGTGGAGAATAAAAAGACCTTTTTGGACTCAGGAGGGGAGAGCTATGAGATGATTCCCTGCTTGAATGACCAGCCCGCTCATATCGAAATGATGAGAGGAATTGTGGCTGAACATTTTGGTTGGTCGACGGTTAATAAAAGCTCGTCGAAATGATTTTGAAGGAGACTTTTTTGAGTCATTTTCCTCTTAAAAAAAGCGCCCGTATCGTGTCGAATTTCCAAAATTGGATTGGTTGTCCACATGACGCAAAAAGCGTTGTTGAAACAGCCAAAAATTGAAAATGGTTCTTTTTTTGAAAAAAAATGGTCTGAAAACAAAAAAAACGCATTTTTTTTCAAAAAAAACCGAAAAAAATGATGTTAATGGGTGGAAAAATCATTTTTTTTAAATAATATTCTTGTAAATGCCATAAATAAAAAATTTCTATGGCAAAACCCGTTGTTGAATCGCAAAAAAAATTTTTGTCAGGAGATTAAAAATGGCAAGAGCCCCAAAAGCAAAGTCTAAAAAAGCTGCGGCTAAAACCCGTGGACCAGCAAAGAAAAAAGTCGCCTCAAAAGCGTCTCCCGCGGTTGCAAAAGCTCAGGCTGCTTTTGATCAACTGACCAAGCAATTGCAGACTGAGACTAAAAATCAGGCTGCTGCTCGTAAAAAGGCTGCTGCGGCAAAAGCCAAAGCAGCGAAAAGCAAGCGAGTCACGGATAAGCGTGCAGCTGAGTCTGCAACCAATGCCGTGGCCAAGCAGGTTGCCAAGGTCAGAACATTAAAAGACAAAGCGGTTGAAGCTAAATTGGCTTTAGCGAGCGCCAAGAGCATTGCTTCGGCAGAAGCTGCATCCCAGTCAGTCGACATGACGCTTGAAAAGCTGACTGCTTCTCTGGATCAAAAGTCCAAAGCTGATCTGGATAAGGCTATTAAAGCGTTTGAAGCCAAGTGGACCAAGCAGCGTACCAAGCAAGACACCAAGAAATTGGCTGCTGCTAAGAAAAAGCTGAAAGCTAAAGCCAAAGCAACCATTGCTAAAGTGAAGGCTAAAGTGAAAGCAGCGGAGAAAAAAGCCGCTGCCAAAGCCAAAGCGGCCAGCAAAGCTGCTGCAGTCAAGCAGAAAAATGCTGAGAAAAAGGCTAAAGCCAAAGCTAAATTGGCCGAAAAGAAAGCCGCTTTACGTCTGAAAATGGCGGAAAAGAAGGCCGCAGCTAAAGCGAAAGCCGCAGCTAAGAAAAAACCTGGCCGTCCAGGTCGTCCCCCTGCAACCAAGCGCAAGACCAAGGCGGCAGCGGCGACAAGCACTCCCAAGGTAGCAACCAAGCGTAAGGCTCGCAAAGCGCCAGCTAAACGTAAGGCTAAGGCAGCTCCAGCGGCCGCAGCGCCTACTGCACCGGAAACTCAGGGCGAATAATTTCCTTTTCGTCTTTTCGGTACTGAAAAACACCCCACAAGGTCACTTGTGGGGTGTTTTTTATTTCCATATAGGATTATTTAGGTCATCATTGCACCGGAAAACTGAAGATTTTCCAATCCTATGTCTCTTATTCTCTCTATAGATAGCTCCGGGAGCTATTGTTCTGTTGCGATCCATTCTCAAAACGCCGTTTTTGAACGCCGAGTGGAGTCGCCTCGTGAGCACAGCCAAAAAATCCTTCCTTTATTGGAATCCATACTCGGTGAAGGCAAACTTTCTCTTGCTGACATTGATGCGATAGCATTTAGTCGCGGTCCAGGGTCATTTACTGGCTTACGAATCTGCTTAGGTATGGTTCAGGGCTTGGCATATTCTTGTAATATTCCAGTCATTCCCGTATCGACACTAGCAGCAACAGCGATCAGTGCTGTCCGAGCGGCGAATCTCGCTGTGGGTTGTCGTGTGTTTGTCGCGATAGATGCCCGTATGAACGAGGTTTATTTTGCCACTTACGACGTTTTAGGTGTGGATTCCTTCGGTCCTGTGTTGCGGGAAATGGGGGAGGAGAGTTTGCTTTCTCCGTCAGCCGCAGCGGCATACGTTGAAAAAAACCTCAGTGGTGAAACTGTCTTGATAGGATCCGGTCTGAGTTATCCGGAGTTGGCTTCTATGGAGGTCAGTGTCTTACCAGATATTCAGGTGGCGGCTGTAGACTTGTTGCCTTTAGCTGCTCGTGAGTATGCTTCCGGTTATTCGATTCCCATTGCACAAGCCGAGCTCACCTATCTCCGTAATCAGGTGGCGCAACCCAGCGTCAAAACTGATCTTCCCAGGGTGTGAGCGGTAAATTAATAGCCTTTGTAAGTAGTGTCATGCCCATTGCCCTTGTCTTGGTTGGACGTCAATCGGCATATTCAATTTCGCATTAATCTGTCTGAGAGTTATTTCTATGGATTTTATTCAGCTGGTGGTTTTAGCTGTCATTCAAGGCCTCACCGAGTTTCTTCCCATTTCAAGCTCAGGTCATCTGATCTTACCCAGTGAGGTTCTTGGTTGGCCTGATCAAGGTTTAGCCTTTGATGTTGCTGTGCATGTTGGGTCGTTGATTGCTGTTCTTGCTTATTTTCGGCGTGATGTCTGGGCGCTGCTGACTGCCTGGTTTGGCAGTTTAAAGGGCTCGCATACAGACGACAGTAAACTTGCTTGGTTCGTCATTCTGGGGACGATTCCTGCAGGTCTAGCCGGGTTAATGTTTAATGATTTTATCGAGGCAAATTTACGATCTATCGCGGTGATTGCGACTACGACCATCGTTTTCGGCCTGGTATTGGGGTGGGCTGATAAAACGGGCAGTCGGAAATTTTCTCTGAAAGATCTCAACATCAAAAACGTTTTGATCATAGGTTGCGCTCAGGCGCTGGCTCTAATACCTGGAACATCTCGCTCTGGAATAACGATTACGGCGGCGCTGGCGTTGGGTTTGGATCGTAAATCTTCTGCGCGCTTTTCCTTTTTCCTCTCGATCCCTCTGATTGTTTTAAGTGGTGGCTTTAAAGCTCTGGAGTTGATGGAGGGGCACGCCATTAATTGGGGAGATATTTTCCTTGGAGTGCTGCTCTCGGCGCTCAGTGCTGCCGCGTGTATTCATCTATTTATGTCCTGGATTGATCGAATTGGCATGATGCCATTTGTCATTTATCGTCTGGTGCTCGGTCTGTTGTTGTTTACGTTGATTCTATTCTAGCGCGGGGGCTGGGGTGCGATATCAGCTCTTTTCTATACTCAGTGTAGAGCGACTCGCCTCACTGTGTATTGTAGTAGTGTTGTTTGGCAGAGTAACCGATTCAAATAAAAGGTAATATTTGTGGAAAAACAAGTGTTTAGCGACGAGCTGTTGGCGTTTTTAAACGGCTCTCCAACGCCGTTTCATGCGGTTATGTCCCTCAAGAACTTATTTGAAGACGCCGGTTTTAGTGAATTAAGGGAAGGAGAAGCTTGGTCGGTAATTGATGGCGGTAAGTATTATCTGACCAGAAATGACTCATCGATTATCGCTTTTATAAAAGGTCAGGAAAACTTAGCCGACACGGGTTGGCATATGGTTGGGGCGCATACAGACAGTCCGTGCCTCAGAGTAAAGCCCAACCCAACTGTTGAAAAGAAAGGGTACTTTCAGGTCGGCGTTGAAGTTTATGGTGGCGCACTTCTCAACCCCTGGTTTGATCGGGATCTATCGTTAGCAGGGCGAGTCAGTTATTTGGATGATTCCGGCAGTGTTCGCAGTGTCATAATCAATCTCAAAGAGCCCATAGCAATCATCCCCAGTTTGGCTATTCATTTGGACCGCGAGGCTAATCAAGGTCGTAGTGTAAATCCGCAAACGGATATTTTGCCGATCCTATCTTGTACCGATGAAGATACTGCTGCTGACTTTGATACCTTCTTGTTGGCGATATTGTGTGAACAGGGCGTTAACAGCGCAAAGAAAATACTGAGCCACGAGTTATCTTTCTATGATGTTCAGCCACCTGCGTACGTCGGGGCGCGTAAGGAATTTTTAGCGAGTGCGAGGCTCGATAATCTACTGAGCTGTTATATCGGCGCGCAATCGCTGATTCATTCTTCTGGTGGTGGAAATAAATTGCTTGTGTGCAATGATCATGAAGAAGTTGGAAGTCGGTCAGCCTGTGGCGCACAGGGACCAATGCTGGCAGATTTTTTAGAGCGACTACAACCAGAATCAGAGTCTCGATTGAGGGCTATCAGTCGTTCCATGATGGTCTCAGCGGACAATGCCCATGGTGTTCATCCAAACTATATTTCCAAGCATGATGGCAACCATGGGCCCATTTTGAACAAAGGTCCGGTCATAAAAGTGAATGCCAATCAGAGTTACGCCACGAACAGTGAGACTGCTGCTTGGTTCAAACATTGTTGTGATGCGGTTGAAGTGCCGGTGCAGACCTTTGTGACGCGCACGGATATGGGGTGTGGAAGTACCATTGGTCCGATTACTGCCGCTCAGGTTGGAGTAAATACCATCGATATTGGGGTGCCAACGTTTGCAATGCATTCTGTTCGTGAGTTGGCGGGAGACAAAGATGCCTTTCACCTGTTTCAGGTATTGAAGCAATTTTATTTGGCACAACTTCCCTGAATAACGTCTGGCCGGTAGGGTGAGAGACTGCCGGCCCGTCTAAAATCTTGTGCAGCCGCCGCGTGAATATCTCTTCGGGCGTTGCTTCTTGTGACGTCAACTTATCTTTACTTTCTTTGCTGTTTGCCTCCCTTTACTGCTAAAATTGCCATGCCACCGACAATAGACTGCCAAATATCGCAGAAATAAAAGTGTGGTAAACATTCAATTTGACCAACCTCTCGAACGCGCAGATCAACGTATTTCTTGCGGAAATTGTGCCGGAGACGCATAGGTATTCGCCGAAATTCTGTGTTGTTCCGGTGTGTTGCAAAGAAAAAGGAATCGCCTGATGCGTGAGATATCATTAAAAGCAAGCTCAAAATCGAATTCATCAAACTCGTCGTTACTTGGTCGTGAAGCAACGGAACGTATGGCGTCTCGTCCAGTGTTTAAGATGGCGGTCCTGCCGCTAGCGTTGATGTCAATTATTCATTCTGACGCACTTTTTGCGCAAAACACCGATGATGAATACGCCACGATTGAAGAGGTGGTCACGTTAGGGACACGGACGAAAAGCCGCACCGCGGAAGAAGTCCCGGTACCCGTCGATGTTCTCTCAGCCGACGCACTGGCTCAGACTGGACAAACGGAAGTGGGGCGTATGCTTCAGCAAACGGCGCCGTCGTTTAACTTTTCAAGCTCCTCTGTGAGTGATGGCACCGATGCGCTTCGGCCTGCCACTTTACGTGGATTGGGGCCTGATCAAACTCTGGTGTTAATAAATGGTAAGCGCCGGCACCAAGCTGCGTTGATTCATATTAATACCTCGGTTGGGCGGGGTACTGCAGGTACTGATATGAACGCAATTCCTGCATCTGCAATCGAGCGAATTGAAGTGTTGCGTGACGGTGCAGCGGCGCAGTACGGCTCTGATGCGATTGCGGGAGTTATTAATATTGTTTTGAAAGAAGACCCGGAAATGGGAACCGCCTCGGCGTCTTATGGCGAGACCAGTGAGGGGGATGGAGAGACAACCAACCTTGATTTGAACAAGGGGTTCAGTTTTGGCGATACCGGATTTTTGAATGTAACTCTGAATTATCGTGATCGAGGACGAACCAATCGAGCGGATCCTCAGGGATTGTGTTTGTATGGAGGTTGTGTTGATACCGACGGAAATGGTTATCTGGAGCCCGCTGCAGGTTTTGAGTCTGCAGAGGTCAGTGGGCAGGGGCGCGATGGATTTAGGATCGGCGATGCCGACTCGGAACAAGTTGCTTTCGTCGCTAATGCGGGGGTTGAGGTTGGTGTCGGTGAGGTCTATGGTTTTCTGACTTATTCCGAACGGGATAATAAGTCTGGTGCGTTTTACCGCAATCCGACCGGAACCAACGGTGTTGACGAGGCTCTTTTGAGTGATGGTTTGAATCCGAAGGATGTTGACGGCTTTGTACCCATCATTCAATCCGATATCGAAGACATCTCTTTCGACCTGGGATACCGTATGGACTTATCCTGGGATGCGACGATCGATGTTTCCTATACCTATGGTAAAAACGAAATCGACTATACGACTGAGAACAGCGCCAACTATTCCTATGCTAACTTTTTGCAGTTTGGTCAAGGGCTCAGTGATGCTGAGATTCGCTCGTCGATTCCCGGTTCAGCCTATGCCTATGGTTTAGAGCTAGAACTGAGTACGTTTGATGTTGACTACACTCAGCAGCTGGGAGACTTATCGCTGGCTGCGGGCATGCAATTACGTACAGATTCCTACAAAGTAAAACCGGGAGATGAATATTCCTGGTTTGATTATGATACCGATCCTTTAACTGGCGCCTCGCTGTACACACAGGATGCTGGCGGAAGTATTCAGGGATTTAACGGTATATCTCCAGAATCTGCGGTCGATGAGGAGCGTGATGTCTTTTCTCTTTATCTGGATGGCGAATATCAATTAACGGACTCCTGGTTGATCAATGCCGCGGCTCGTTATGATGATTACGACGGATTTGGAGATACCACGAATTTCAAGTTGGCAACTTCTTATGCGATTACCGATAACTTTCGGGTTCGCGGCGCGATCAGTACCGGATTCCGTGCGCCATCAATGCAGCAGCTCTACTTCAACAATATCAGCACGCAAATCCGCTCAGATGGTGCTGTCACCGTGGGAACTTTCCGAAATGACAGTGAGGTGGTACAAGCCATTGGTGTTCCCGAGTTGTCAGAGGAAAAATCAGACAATTACAGTATTGGTTTTATCTGGGGGATTACGGATCAGTGGACACTAACGGTCGACGCTTATGCGATAGACATCGATGATCGCATTGCGATCAGTAATCAACTTGATGCTGACGATGATCCGATCGATCCCGTAACCGGTCCTCTGGCAACGGCTTTGGATGATGCCGGTGCCGGTGCCGCGCAGTTCTTTTTGAATGGCGCCAATACAGAAACCCGAGGTGTTGATATCGTATCAACGTATTCGGGTATTGAACTCGGTCAAGGGTATTTGGATCTGACCTTTGCTGCGAACTTCACCGATACAGATGTTACGGATATTTTTGTACCAACTGGCGGTGCTCTTGCTGGAGTGGATCCTGATGTTGTTTTTAGTGAGCAGGATATTTCTATTATTGAAGAATGGCAGCCGAAAGATCGGATCAGTATCTCAGGAAATTGGTCCCTCGACCGACTGACGGTTAATTTGGCTCTAAATCGCTATGGCGAATACACGGTTCTGGACGACACGCGGCAGACCTATGGTGCAGAAATTCTCACTGATATTCGCGTCAGCTACGAGTTTCTGGAGGGGGTGAATGTCTTTCTGGTCGGCAACAACATCTTTGATGTAACACCAGATGAGGCAACCAACACCAGTTCTCGTGGCGGGCTGTTCGAATCCACTGCAGGAGCGGAAGACATGGCCAGTGATACAGTGTTCAAATATTCCCGCCGCTCGGCTCCTTTCGGTTTTAATGGGGCCTATTTCGCAGCAGGTGTCACCTACACATTTTAAGCTGCTAGGTACGCCAAAAGAAAAGCCTTGCAGTTTTGCTGCAGGGCTTTTCCTGATCTTGAATTTAGGAATCCCGTTGGCGGTTTTATCCAGTGGCTGCGGGCATCTGCGGGACGTCTCCAGTTAAGGAGAACTCAATCACAGTATATCACCCCCTGTCTTTTTAAAATTCCTCTGTCAGTGGCGTTGTATTCGACGTCAAAATTGCTATTTCAGAGTGTTCAGACATGCCAAACGTTGACCGTAAAACACTTTTACAGTTTTCGCCCTTTGATACTATGAAGGCAGACTTTCTTGACAAAGTCTGCGAGCACGCAGAGGTTCGTGATGTAGCCCAAGGTACGCTGCTGTTCCGTCGTGGCAAGCCGTCACCAACTCGATTTTATCTTCTCGATGGCAAGGTAGAGCTGACCAGTGCCGGTTTCAAAAAAGAATCTGTAGAAGCGGCGACGCCGCGAGCCCGCTTGACGCTGGACGACAGTTCGCCCACACGTACATCGGCGATGGCGACATCGGCAGTCAAAGTTCTCTGTGTGGAGGCGGATTTTCTGGATTTGGCGTTGGCGTGGAACGAATCCGCGAAGTCAGAAGCGACAAGTTTGCAGCCTGCGCCAGCGGACTGGAGCGTAGATGCTGGTGGAATCGAAATCGAAGAGGTTGCCACTGATTGGATGTCAGCGTTGCTTGCATCACCGTTATTGCAAAAAATACCGTCAGCAAACCTACAATCGCTCTTCGCCCGATTTGATGCCGTTGACGTAGCCGCAGGCGAAACCGTCATCAAAGAAGGGGGAACGGGTGACTACTTCTATTTGATAGACCGTGGTCGAGTTGCCGTAACTAACGTCGCAGGTGGAATCAATGCGACCCTCGAAGCGGGGCACTTCTTTGGTGAAGAGGCCTTAGTAACCGATGCGCCTCGCAATGCCACCGTAACCATGTTGAGCGACGGCCGCTTAATGCGTCTTTCAAAAAAGGATTTCTGCGAACTGCTTCACGCGCCTGCGCAAAAATATGCCGGTGATAGTGAGTTGAGTGGGAATAATCGCAATGTTGTATTTGTCGATGTCCGTATGCCCTTGGAATACAAAGTTCAGCATTTGCCTGGCAGTCGTAATTTTCCCTTGGCGAGTCTCAGGGATCGATTGACGGACTTGGATCCTGCTGTGAAATACGTCATAACGGCATCTGCAGGGCGAAGAAGTAAGCTAGCCGCCTATTTAATGACGCAGCGGGGCTTTGATGCTTATTTAATGCCTGGTACTGATTGAAGCAAATCCTGGATCGGGTTTTACTGGAAATTGATGTCGTCAAATGATGTTACACCGATACTGTAAAAACACAGTGCATGAGTTGGGTGTTCTTGGCGAGGTCTTAACGTGAGTTTAGAAGAGTCTCGGTTTGCCGAGATGTCTCCTTGCCAATAGCAAAGTACGAATCGATTGTGAAAATTTTACTTTTATCCGCTTATCATGCATCCAGTCACAAATATTGGTGTGACGGTTTGATGCAGCATTTATTTGAGCATCAATGGACGTTGCTAACGTTACCCGCGCGACACTTTAGTTGGCGGATTCGTGGCAATGCCATGAGTTGGGCGATGGATTATCAAGATATCCTGGAGCGTGACTATGATTTGCTCGTGGCCACCTCAATGGTTGATCTTGCCACATTGCGAGGACTGGTTCCAAAGCTGGCTAGTATTCCCAATCTCGTGTATTTCCACGAAAACCAGTTTTCCTATCCTGTGCGAGATCAAGCGGTAAAGTCACTCGAGCCACAGATGGTCAATCTTTATTCTGCGATGGCAGCAGATGGCTTATTATTTAATTCAAACCACAATCGAGAGACGTTTTTGGAAGGTTGCGAGACGCTTTTATCAAAAATGCCCGATTGTGTTTCGGAAAAATTGCCATCTCAGTTGCGGGAGAAGTCATGTCTTCTTCCCGTTCCGTTATACGAAGAGATTTTCGCACAAGGGCATGCGCCCATCCGGCTTCCGGACAGCAGTTCAGCTGGCTATACCCTGGTTTGGAATCATCGGCGTGAATACGATAAAGGGCCAGACCGATTGCTGGAATTCGTAAGGCTTTTGGTGGACCGCAGAGAGAATTTTTATCTGGTTATATTGGGGCCGGAGTTTCGCCAGAGCCCGGCGGAATTTGCCGAAATCGAAGCCCTTGCTGGCTCGCGTCTGCTGTTTTCGGGATATGCCTCGTCTCGCTATGAGTATATTCAGTATTTGCGACAAGCCGACTTTGTTTTGTCGACTGCGATGCATGAGTTTCAGGGCTTGTCCGTCGCCGAAGCGGTTGCATGCGGGTGTGTTCCATTACTGCCACGTCGACTGGCTTATCCAGAAGTGTTTCCAGATGAGTATCTCTACAAAGGATCGATCAATCTGGAGGTAGAGGCCCGTAACATGTACCGCCTGTTGCGGCGTTTACGAGTATCCAATGCAGAAGCACCGGATATCTCACGAAGCTCTTGGCGATACCTTGCGGATCGCTATCGTAATCTTATCAAGGATATTGGTTCGGGAGTTTTCGTTGGCTCTCATCACGACATTCCTTCAGATTCATCAGTTTCGCTGATTCAATCGGGGAGGTCCTGAGGCTTTCGCATCAGTGTTGGTGACATTTCTATGGGGCAAACGGGTGCAATTTTCTTAAACGATTTTGCATAGTGTTTCTGCACGCGATCGAAGCTCACCAACGACATCCCGGCTGAAAATCCAAACCACACGTACAAGCCAGATAAATCTCGGAAAATTTCAGGTAAATACCGCGGTGGCTCGATAAAGCCTTCTAGGTACGCCTCGTAGAGTGCAGGGATGTCTTCTAGGGTCACTTTGCCGACGAACATCATAAGAGTCAATTCGGGCAGCCCCGCGTTGATTGCGGAACGAATAAAGTTCACGTTTTCAACGTAACCCTTGACGTAAGAAAGGTCTTTGGTAAAAAACGAGCCACCTTTTACATTTCCTCCTCGAAAGACTCTTTGAGCCGTCGTGTAGGCGTCGTTTGGCGGCAGCCCTCGGGAGGTTAAGTGCTCATAGGTTTCAATAAAATCTGCGCCTTGCTCTGCGACATGGATAGCGCTGACTCGGTCTGCAACTCGCCGAGCGCGAAATGGAAAACTGCTGAATGTCAGTGTTTCCATGAGTAGTG
>NZ_JBSWVF010000028.1:0-43188 GCF_056159445.1 Pseudomaricurvus sp. ABR4_320
GCTGGCGGCTCTGTAACACCGCCGCTGACAACAACGACAAAGAACCTCTATCTTCCCGGACTGCACTCAGTGTTGTCCGGGCTTTTTATTTAGCTAGGTTACTGCGGACTTAGAATATCAGTCTCACCAACTGGCCATGCCTTGCCTAACCCGCATTAGCAGCAACACGATCGTCCTGTTGCGACAAATGGCGGTTGAGCCCACTGAAGACGGCTCGAATCGCGGCACTCACAATATTCTCATGAATCCCCACACCAAAAATCGCTGTGCTGCCGTCTATTTGCATTTCAATGTAACAAGCCGCTTCAACCGAAGAACCGGTTCCTATCGCATGTTCATGATAATCGACAATCTTAATATCACCACCGATCGCATTGAGTGCGGCATCCAGTGTGCCTTTACCAATGCCATTGAAAGATCTCAGTTGACCGGCATAAGGTAATTGAATCTGTACTTCCGTCGCGCCATCATCCCCTCGCGTATGGCTCAGGATATCGGCCTTTTCAAAATCGTAGGGGCCGTTAACTTGCACATAGGCGTCATCAAACAACGAACGAATATCTTCGCTGGTCGCCTCACGACCGACGTCATCGGTGAATCGTTTGATGACCCGACTGAACTCAATTTGTAAACGTCTTGGCAATTCAAGTCCGTAGCTCTGCTGCAAAACAAAGGCAACGCCGCCCTTACCGGATTGACTGTTGACCCGAACCACCGCGTCATAGCCACGATTGAGATCGGCTGGATCAATCGGCAGATAGGGAACCTCCCAAAGCCCTTCAGGTTGCAACTGAGCGAAGCCTTTCTTGATCGCATCTTGATGGGAGCCCGAAAACGCGGTAAAGACCAATTCACCAGCATAGGGGTGACGGGGATGAACCGGGATTTGGTTACACTCCTCCACGGTGCGACGAATAGACTCAATGTGCGACAAGTCCAATTGGGGATGAATCCCCTGGGTATAGAGGTTTAACGCCAAGGTCACCAAATCCACATTACCGGTACGCTCGCCATTGCCAAACAGGCAACCCTCGACCCGATCAGCTCCGGCCATCATCGCCAATTCCGCCGCTGCAACCGCTGTACCTCGATCATTGTGCGGGTGCACACTGAGAAGAATACTGTCGCGTCGCGCCAAATGTCGGTGCATCCATTCAATCTGATCGGCATAGACATTCGGCGTGGTCATCTCCACAGTAGCAGGCAAGTTGATAATCATTTTTCGCTCGGGCGTCGGCTGCCAAATGGCCGATACGGCATCGCAAACCTGTTTGGCAACGTCGAGCTCCGTTCCGGTAAACACTTCCGGGGAATACTGATAGACCCACTCGGTTTCCGGATAGGCGGACGTATACTGTTGTACCCAACGGGTGCCCTGCTCGGCAATCGCCTGCACGCCGGCAACATCGGTGTTATAGACCAGACGCCGAAATTCTGGCGCGGTGGGATTGTATAAATGCACAATGGCACGACGAGCTCCCACCAAAGACTCAACGGTGCGCTTGATTAAATCTTCTCGCGCCTGCGTCAAAACCTCGATGGTCACATCGGAGGGAATCCGATCTTCTTCGATCAACCGACGAACGAAATTGAAATCCGTGTCTGACGCTGCGGGGAATGCCACTTCGATTTCTTTAAAACCAATCTCTACCAACATCTCGAAATAACGCAGCTTGGTCTCAACCGACATCGGATCGATCAATGACTGATTGCCATCGCGCAGATCGGTACTCATCCAGATGGGCGGCTGAGAAATGGTACGACCCGGCCACTGGCGATCGTCCAAGGCGACAGTGGGAACCGGGCGGTATTTACGGGCGGGGTTGTCGAGCATGATGAAACTCCTAACGTCAGTCGGTTAGGGAACCTGTGATTAATGACCTGCGTTGCCATTGCCGACATTATTCAGGGGTTCCTTAGCGGGTCAATCACGCGTTCCGCTTGGACCTAAAGCGCCTCGAACACAAGATGACCTAAATTGACGACAAGTTTAGGTGAGTTTACGGGAAATTAAATTGCCATTTATGCCCACAAAAAACTAATATAAGCTATATTATTCCAAACGATGGACATTAATTGAAATTATATGGAACTAGATCGCTACGACAGAGCAATCCTAAAGCAGCTGCAACGCAGTGGGCGCATCTCCAACCAGGATTTGGCAGAGGCTGTCAGCCTTTCACCGTCGCCCTGTTTACGGCGGGTCAAACGGCTGGAAGAGGAAGGTTATATTGAGGAATATGTCGCGCGACTTAACGCCCGCAAGCTCGGGCTCAATCTAACAGCCCTACTTCATATCAGCATGGATCGCCACACTCCGGAACGCTTCGAACATTTTGAGCAGGCGATCAGCGAATTTCCCGAAATTCTGGAATGCCACCTGATTACGGGCCAAGACGCGGATTATTTGTTGAAAGTCATGGTCAGAGATATGGACGACTACCAGCAATTTTTGCTGGGAAAGATCACTCGGATCGAAGGCGTGACCGGCGTGCAATCGTCCTTCGTACTCAAATCACCACGAACGACGACCACCCTGCCCGTTTAGGAAAACACCACAACCTGTCGTGTTCAGTCAGCAAATAACAGCGTAACCTAGAACCGAAATCTGACAACCAAAACCATTACAGTACACTGCTTACGGTGTCTTTATGACCATTGAAAATCAAAAAGATATCGACGGCGTTCTTGCCATCGGTCAGATCGTTGCCCGGGTCCGCGATGCGATGCTCGCCGCGGTCGAACCGGGTATGACCACCTTAGAATTGGATAATTTCGGCGCCGATATGCTGGATCAACTGGGTGCCATCTCAGCACCGCGCAGCGTATACGATTTTCCCGGCGCAACCTGTATCAGCATTAATGAAGAAGCCGCCCATGGCATCCCGGGTGATCGCCTTATTCAAGCGGGTGATATCGTTAACATTGATGTATCTGCAGAAATGAATGGCTACTTTGCCGACACTGGAGGCACCACCGTCGTACCGCCTTCTAACGATCTTAAAAACCGACTCTGTCATGCCACACAACTGGCTCTTAAACACGCGATGTCGGCTGCCCGAGCCGGCGCGCCCATTAATGGCATCGGCAAGGCAATTCAGCACACCGCCAAAAGCCATGGCTTTAAAATCATTCGCAATCTCGCCGGGCACGGGGTTGGGCGCGGCCTGCACGAAGAACCTGAAGGCATTGTCAGCTATTGCGATCGACGGGATAAAAGACGCCTTAAAGAAGGACAGGTGATCGCCATAGAACCCTTCTTATCCACCAAAACCACCCTAGTGACCGAAGCCGATGATGGCTGGACACTGATCGGCCATCCAGCCAATCTGTCGGCCCAATTTGAACACACTCTCATCGTCACTCGTGGCGCCCCAATTGTGGCGACCTTGTCGCCATCTTGAGGACTGAATACCGCCGTTACCTTAACTCACTAAAACCCACCGTTTTTACCAGCAATTGATAAAAACGGTTGCACGTCAATTTCTGTTAAGCTAAATATGGGAATAAGATCTGACGCGCCAAGTCGATAGCGGATCGTGCGCCAGCAAACCAACTATAATAACTAGACGTTACGACAAAAACAGAGCGGGTTACCCGCCCGCACGCCAACCTTGGCAAGCTCGAGAATAAAACTAAAAAACCGAGGCAAGCACCATGACAGACAGAAATATGCTGAATTCCGCCGTTAACGCAGATGTTGCCAATGAACGCCAATATCGCGGCTCTGGCATTGACGCCCAAGGTGGCATGGCTCTTATGGCCATCATGATGGGTGTGCTGGGCTTTGCGCTGATCACCTTCGGCGGCTGATCCACGAAAACAACACTTCGCAGTCACAATGAGTCGACGTCGCGCAATATTGGCGCGCGTTACTTAATGATGTCTGCTATTCTGCCGCTACAGTTGAGAAGTAGCCTGTTGTGATTTAACAGCTGGCTTTGTTAATAACAGGCAGTAATAGCGGGTGTTATGCGCGATTTTCAGCTTCACTTCGATGTTAGCCCCAGCAAAGGGGATGCTGTACCTCTAGTGCTTTTTCCTGGGCTCGGCCTCACCGCCGAAACCCTTTCGCCACTGTTGAGCAAATTGACGGGGCCCACGTTGATCAGCGTCGACCCTCCCGGTCTCGGGCGGTCTCGCCTACCCACCTTACCCTACACGTTCAAGTCTCTCGCCGACTATGTCGCCTGGCGTATTCACACTCTTGGGTATACACGGGTTGACGTCTTTGGATACTCCTGGGGCGGCATGCTCGCCCAGGAGCTTGCTCTGCGGCATCCACGTCTGGTGCGCAAAGTCATTCTTGCTGCGACCACCATGGGCATGGTTGCTATCCCCGGCAACCCGGTGGTGCCAATGATCATCAGCAACCCTTTTGCAGCCAACAGTAAGAAAAAAATGATGAAGGTTGCCAACCTTCTCAATGGCGGACACGTGAACAATCCCGGCGTTTTGGTACCGCCACGCCACGCATCAAAGGGACGCGCCGCCGCGGGCCATTACTATCAAATACTGGCGACCAGTCATTGGACCAGCTTCCCCCGCATCATGCGCCTCGATCAACCGGTGCTGCTGCTTTCCGGCGCTCGCGATCCGCTGATTCCCACCGTCAATACGACCTTTATGAAAACCTGCTTGCCACGGGTTCAGACCGTAAATTTTGAATCAGGACACCTGTTCCCCGTGACAGAAGCCAGCGACGTTGCACGGGTGATTTCAGAATTCCGCAGCCAGCCCGACTGAGACCGGTTTGCGTCAGCGATTGCCGAAGGCCTGTTCAAGTCGGCTCACCACGTCTTCTAAGGTTGAGCGTGGGCAGGCAAAGTTAATACGGGCGAATTCCGGGCTACCGAAATCTTTACCCGGTGAGGTGCCAACACCTGCACGCTCAAAAGCGCTCTGAACATCCGCCACACCAAGACCACTGGCATCCACCCAAGCGAGATAAGTCGCCTCCGGCTTGATCATGGCAAGGCCGGGAATCTTGTTGATGGCGCTGTAAAGGTAATCCCGGTTTTCCCTTAAGTAATTGATTAGAGCCTCGTACCAACTGTGGCACTCGGTAAATGCCGCCGCTGTAGCCACCATTCCAACGGAGTTCACCCAGGGCACAATGCCGTTGCAAGCCGCTTGAAAACGCGCTCTGAGCTTCGGGTTGGGAATGATCACAAACGCAGCACTCAAACCCGGGATATTAAAAGTCTTAGCCGCAGACATCAGGGTGAGGCTACGATCTTTCAATTCAGGAAGGCTTGCCGCCGGAATATGGGACACACCCGGCTCTAGAATCAGATCGCCATGGATTTCATCGGAACACAAAACGATATCGTGCTTCTCGCAAACATCGGCGATAAATCGCAGCTCCTCCGATGTCAGAACACTGCCGCAGGGATTCATGGGGTTACAGAGAATAAACAGACTCGGCTTTTGCTGCTGAGCCAGATTGAGCAGTTGTTCCCGATCCAGAACCCAGCGCTCACCCTGCTTCACGGTGGGAATCAAACAACTGTCGAGCTGATGAATGCTTGGCGCTTTTAGAATCGGCGGGTAATTTGGCGTCTGCACCAATACCCGCTCAGACGGTTCACAGAAAGCGCGGCAGGCAATATTAAAAGCTGGCACAACCCCTGGCATCCAAAGGATCCAGTCCGGATCAACTGGCCAATGGTAACGCTTGGACGCCCACTGAGCGATCGCTTCTTTGCCCGGTGTAAACTGGTCTGGAAAAACATACCCGAGGACGCCGTGATCCACCCAGGATTGCACAGCATCTAACAGGGGCTGCGCGCAACGAAAATCCGCATCGGCCACCCATACCGGTAGAACGTCCCTACCGCGATAACGGTTCCACTTCATTGAATGGTGTTGTGTACGGTCAAAGATTTGATTGAAATCTATCGCCATGCAAGCCTCTCCAAGCTCTGAATTCCCATCTGCGAGATGGTTTTCACTCTTCCGTTAAATTAACTGCAGCAGCCTGAGGGTAAACAGTCCCAAGGTCAATGTGATCGGAGCAAAGAGTGTCGACATCACCACGATGCTCGCCGCCAAGCGCGCATTGCCCTTCACCGCCGAAACCATAACATGGCAGGCGATGGCTGCAGGACCACCCAACAACAGAAAGATCACACCCAGCTCTGTACCTCTTACACCAAGAATATAGGCAAGCGTTACTGCCAGCGCCGGAGAAATGATCAATCGCAATAAAACGCCATCAATCAATTCTCGACGCGTTTCTCCGGCACTGTTCAAGCTGATTGCTCCACCGAGACAAATCAACGCAAACGGAATGACGAAATCAGCAAAATGATCGCCGACATCGTGCACGACAGTGGGCAATGGCGTATCCAACATGCCCCACAGCAATCCAGCCAAAATGCCGAGAATCAACGGATTCTTGCCAATATTGCGCAGTACCGACAGCGGGCTGGCGCCACCACCGTGGGTTAAATCAAGTAACACAACCGCGATCACATTGAATAGGAGCGTCCACAAAGCAATGGGTATGGTGGCGATGACCATCCCCTCCCGACCAAAGGCGCTGGCACAAAGCGCCAACCCAATAATCGCCAGATTGGCACGATAGGCTGCTTGAGCGACAATACCTCGATGGCCAAGAGGATAGCCGCGCAAACGCGTCAGTAAAAAAGAACCCGCCACCATGGCGAGAATCGCAAGGGTGCCCGCCGCCAGAAAACGAGAACCATGAAGATCTTCGGGGTGCAGATTTGTGGCCGCCAAAAACAGCACCACTGGCATCCCAACAAAGAAGACAAATTTCTCGCCTCGATGAAAAAAATGGATGCTGGCAGGCCATAGACGGCGCACGATGAGGCCGGAAAAAATCCAGAAAAAAGCAGGTAAGATGGCTTTTACAGAAACAAAGAGTAGTTCAAATAGATTCACGGGGACCAGAGGAAAACACTAACGGCGGCACCTGCCAAGCAGGTGAAGAACAACAACGAAGCGACATTCTACACCTTTGCGGGTTTGGCCGACAGCAGCTTAACAGTCAATGACTTTCGCTCTTTGCCAGAAGCAGAACGACTAGGGAGACAGGATCAGCTCTATCCATGCAGGATCGTGATCACTGCCATCGCCGCCGTAGCGCGTGCGCCGGTCGATAAATCCACCACACAAACCGGCAGCCAACGGTGGGCTTAACCAGATCTGATCCAACAATTGGTATACGGGAGCCGCATCCCCTGCCGGGTTGCGACGATAGGTCCAGACCGGCGTTTTAGGACCAGGCCCTTCCCGCTCCACTTTCGCAGGCCGAGTTTCCTGAGCTGCCGCCAAGCCATTGACCAGTAACTCACTATCCACCGTTAACATCGGCGCCAACCAGGGAGAGTTCGGCGGATCATTCATGTCCCCCAACAACACAAAAGCGCTGCCTTTGCCCTGCTGCTCCGTAAGAATGCGGGAAATGACCTGAGCCTGGCGCTGACGCTGTAAATTCGCCTTTGCTTGCCCTGCTTTCTGATCCTCATAAAATGGCACAAAATGACTTTTTAGGTGTGTGTTATAGACCGTAAACAGCACCGTGCGCCGTTTGCGATCCAGAATCTGCACAGACAACAAGTCACGGCCAAACACTCGACGCCCCATGTCCTTTGGATGTTCTGCGGCCTGCCAGGAAGTGATTGCGCCAAGCGGAAATTTGGACAAGAGTGCGACGTCAATCAAGCGAGGATCATTGCCTTCAATCAACACTTGATAAGGATAGAGTGAATCCAGATAGACACGGTTAAACTCTTTCAGCACTGCCAGGTGCTCTACTTCCTGCAGCGCCAAAACATCCACATCCATCATCCGAATGCGTTCGGCAATGGCTCTGGTTGACTCGGGATCTTTACCACTGACCAAGCGCCCCTGAAAACTTCTCACATTAACTCGATCTGGGCGATCAAACTCGAGCGTAAGCCCGCCCCCACTGTCAGGGATTTCATCGACCTCGCCACTGAAATTGAAACGGGAAAACAGATTATTCAGGTTAAACGTTCCTATGGAAATCTGCATGAGCCTCCCTGTGTGGTGTTTTTTTATTTGCTGGTAAGCCTGTCAGTGAAGCCGACTCCATAGCAAGCCCCTAAACCGCCTTATGCGCCACTATTTGGGGGTTCAGTGCCAAAAGTTGGTGGCTCGGGCTCAGCAATGCGTCAGAGTGCCTGTTTGTTTTCAAGGCAATGAATTCTCAACCTTCGCAGACGGCTCCACACTGTCGTTTGCACTCCCATTCGCGATCGTTGAAGATACGGCAAACAAATCGATTCGTAGGTCCTGCCAACGGATTGTCAGCAACGGTTATCACCAACAATCTAAGGATTTTTATGCCCTTGTTTTTATCCGCTCGATATTGCGTTTTAACGGGCTTACTATCGGCCATCGGGTTCGTTCTGGCCGGCTGCCTAGCAAAAACCTCAGAACCTCAAAAAAACTCATCGGCTGTATCGCACATCTCCTCAGAACGTCTGCTGGAAAATATCAGCACACTGGCGTCTGATGAATTCGGTGGACGACTTCCCGGTACGGAAGGTGAAACAAAAACCACTCAGTTTCTCACAGACTCGTTTAAAGACATTGGCCTTGCGCCCGGCAACCCTAACGGGAGCTACCTGCAGGAAGTCCCCTTAGTCGGTATTACCAGTCAGCCTGAACTGCAGATCATCAGTACCGGCGAAGACATGAATCTCACTTGGCGACAGGACTATGTCGCTACCAGCCCGAGATTCTCAGAAACCGTATCCGTAAAAGATTCGCCACTGGTTTTCGTCGGCTACGGTGTACAGGCCCCTGAATATAATTGGGATGACATAAAGGGTATGGATCTGCGGGGCAAAACCCTGGTTATGCTGATCAACGATCCCGCCATTGTCGACCCGGCCAATCCGGACGAACTTGATCCGACTCAGTTTGGTGGTGAGGCAATGACCTATTACGGACGCTGGACTTACAAATACGAAATGGGCGCAAAACTCGGTGCGGACGCCGTGATCATTGTCCACGAGACAGCACCTGCCGCCTACGGCTGGAATGTTGTTGAAAGCTCGTGGACGGGTGAGGCATTTGAACTCGCCGATGCCAACCAAAATCGCGACCGGGTCCCGCTACAAGCCTGGATAACAAAAGCGCAAGCCACCAAACTGTTTCGGGATTCCGGGTATCTGTTTGAGGATTTAAAACAATTGGCGCTATCCAGGGACTTTCAACCCAAGCCATTGCGAGCAACGTTAAACGCAACCATCCGAAACGACCTGCGCGAAATCACGTCGAATAATGTTATCGGTCTTCTACCCGGCGCAGATCCAGACATGCGTGATGAGTACATTGTCTATTCCGCCCACTGGGACCACCTGGGGACCAATACAGATCTTGAGGGCGATCAGATATACAACGGTGCCGTGGATAACGCTACCGGAGTTGCCGGGCTACTGGAAATGGCCCACGCCTTTCACTCCGCTAATCCACCTTCACCACGCAGCATTGTGTTTCTTGCCGTGACAGCCGAAGAGCAAGGGCTTTTAGGATCCCGCTTCTACGGCGAAAACCCCCTCTACCCACTGAACAAAACACTGGCAAACTTGAACTTGGAAAGCCTGAATGTGTGGGGACCATCGCCGAGTATTGAGGTGATTGGTTATGGACAAAACTCGTTGGAATCCATTCTTAAAGCCAGCGCAACCGTCGCAGGTCAATATGTGGTACCCGATACGGCACCTGAACGTGGACTGTATTATCGGTCAGATCAGTTCAACTTCGCCCGTCAGGGCGTGCCTGCGCTGTTTGCGGGGACTGCCCTGACGATGACAGAATTACCCGGCCCCAGAGGGAAAACTCGGCGAATCGACTATACCGAAAAACACTACCACTCCGTCGATGATGAAGTATCTGAAGATTGGGACCTGCGCGGAGCTGTGCAGGTACTTGAGCGCTATTATGATGTGGGCATGGCGGTGTCTGAAAACCCCCAATACCCCACGTGGTCGCCTCAGTCGGAGTTTCGCTCGATCAGAGAGCGGTAAACCTTACCGTCCTCTCAACAAACTAACCCCTTGCTAATAAACGAAAACGCCGTGTACTGCGGCCGTATGCTGCAAGGATGCAGCATCACGCTTGAGCGGGTGCATTGACGGTGAGTTTGATGCACCGCGTGTTTATTGCAACTTATTCATCCATAAGAGTTGCGGTAATGGAACTGAACGTCCCGTTGTCGCTACCTTTACCCTGTCTGATTGCTGCCTTACTCTGCAAAAAATAAGAACACGCGGAGCAGCGCCATGATCGATCTCTTCTTCTGGCCAACAGGTAACGGCAAGAAAATCACCATCATGCTGGAAGAATGCGGCCTTCCCTATCGCATTCACCCCATCAACATAGGCAAAGGCGACCAGCACCAGCCGGAATTCCTGAAGATTTCGCCCAACAACAAAATGCCGGCCATTATTGATCGCGAGGCGAAGGATGGCCCTTTAGCCATTTTCGAGTCCGGCGCCATCCTCATCTACTTGGCTGAAAAAGCCGGAGCGTTTCTGCCGACAGATCTGTCCAAACGCATGTCAGTTCTACAGTGGCTATTTTGGCAAGTGGGCGGACTCGGGCCGATGGCGGGTCAAGCACACTACTTTTTGCATTACTCATCAACCAAAAATGAAGAGGGAATGGCCCGCTTTCAGCAGGAAGTCGCCCGCCTCTATCGCGTATTGGATAAACAGCTTGCTGACCAGCCGTTTGTTGCCGGCGATTACTCCATCGCCGATATGGCAGCCTGGCCCTGGGTATTTCGACACGACTGGCAGGGCCAGAATCTGGATGATTTTCCCAATGTTCGCCGCTGGTTTGACGAAGTCGCTCAGCGCCCCGCCGTTCAACGAGGCGCCAAGGTCGGCAGTGATATGGCTGACTTGAATAAGCCCATGAGCGAGGCAGACAAACAGCGACTGTTTAATCTGCAAACGGCATAAACACAGCGCCCAAGCAGCCATTGAACGTCAATCATCGCAACGCTCAATGGCGACAGAGGCGTCTTCCAATCGGCGTTACCGACAAAATAGCAAACCACGAACGCGACACCTCACAATGTCAGTCGAATCGGTGCGGAGCGCGCTCAAAAATTCTAACAATAACGTTAATAAGGAATTTACCCATGGCTGGAGCCGTTCCCCATTCGTCCACGCTACCGAATTCGCCGGAGGATCTGCGCGAAGCCAACAGCGGTCAACCCTGGCCGTCGGCAACGGTTGGCTACACAGCGCTCGCCGTAATTATTCTGGCAACCTTCGTCAACTTTTTCGATGCAACCGTGTTTGGCATGTTGGCAGAACGCATCAAAACCAGTTTCGACCTCACGGACGAACAGCTGGGATTTTTAGGGGGGCCAGCGAACGTTATTTTCTATGTTTTTGTCGGCATCCCCCTGGCGCGACTGGCTGATATTTACCCGAGAAAATACGTGCTCTCCGGTGGAATCAGCATCATCGGCATCGTGACAGCCCTCGGTGGACTGGCGCAGACTTTCTGGCAATTTGTCGGCACGAGGATGTTCGTGGGCGCGGGCGGATCGGCCCACGCACCCGCGTCTTATTCATTGCTGGCCGATGCCTTTCCGCCCAAAAAAATCACACGCGCATTCGCCCTTTTGCAGCTGGGCTTTATTGGTGGAACGACGCTCGGGATCTACTTTGGCGGAAAACTCATCGCCCATGTCGCTGATTGGCCAACCATGGAGTGGATGGGACTCACCATTTTTAATTGGCAGTGGATTTTAATTTTTATCGGCCTTCCAGGGATTTTGATCGGTGCTATCTTCCTGTTTATTCGAGAGCCAGAACGTCGACAGCCACCATCCAATGAACCGGTTTTCACACCAGCGTCAGACAATGCTGGAGTCGGCCGTAAGATTCTGACGTTTATGGGCTTAGATGCCGTCCGAGCGATCCACGTAAAAGGCTCTGTGTATTACCCGCTCTTTATTGGTCTGGCGTTAAGCGCATTGGAAACCTACGGCATGCAGTTTTGGCGCACGCCGTTTATGATTCGTACCTATGGTTGGAGCGAAGAACAGATTGGAACAGTCATGGCACCAATGCTGTTGGTTGCATCCCTATGTGGAATCGCACTCGGAGGTTTTTTTGTTGAATGGATGGCCAAGCGCTACAAAGACGCTAACGTGCGTTGCGCTGCAATTCTCTTCGGCCTGGTGACCATCTGTTCCATCGTTGCTCCCATGATGCCTACGGGAGAAATGGCCCTGGGCGTTATGAGTATCGCATCGATGTTCGGCGTTGCTGGCGCAGTTCCCCAAAATGCCGCCATACAGCGTATTGCTCCGCAGAAAATGCGAGGCCAGGTTACCGCCATTTACCTGTTTATGTTTACCTTCTTTGGCGCCTTGGGCAGCCTGGTCATTGGCAGCGTTGCCCAACGAGTGGTTGGTGACCCGCAAGAATTGTGGAAAGCCATTGTGATCACCGCCAGTGTGCTTATGCCGTTGGCCACCTATTGCATGTATCGAGGCATTAAACCCTATCGCGAAGAAATCGAACGTATGGAAGCTGCAGCCGCACAGAGCATCCATCGTCACTAACAGGCGCGGCCAATGGTGGAAGCGCTTGCCATGGTGCAAGCACTTCCACTGACGTCTCCTTTCCCTCTAGAGGGCAATCAAGTTCTTCAATATCCGATATATTGGCTAGGTCGTTCATCTTCATTACAAACCCGCTGAAATGAAAAAACGGCGTGGCAGACCTCAATACAGCAGGGATACGGAGCCGAGTCTTTATTAAGCTATGTACGACTAATAACCGAAGTAGGACGTGATTGTTTCACCAGGATCCATGATCACTGACTCGGGAATGGGTCTGTTTTTTGCAAAAACCGCTCATCAAATACACCCTAATCCTGTGAAGTTTATTATGAGCGAAGAAATTATCGGACTCAGCTACGCCAATCGATTGCAATTGGCAACACAGTGTCGCCATCAGTCCATTCAAGCCTGCCTTGGCAGTCAACTGTCGGCACTAACGACGCTAATGGGGCCCATGTCTGACAGCCCGGAATGGCCTGCAGGCTCGTCCTGGCTCGCGACCCGCCATCGCGGCCTGCCTGCAATTGTCTCAGATGGTTTATCGGATCCCTGGGTAGAGCGGGATCGTCCCCTGAATGGCTTGGGATTAGAAGTTTTTATTGTGGGTGCAGATTTAGATCTTGAAGAAGATTTTCCGCTGGATGCGCTGGCAGATACCTGGCTATTTCCCATGATGGCGGAAATCAGCCATACCCTGGCGAATTACCCTCGTCTGTGTAAAAAGCTTATCGCCGGAGAATCTCTCAGTTTGCATTTTAACATCGAACACATCAAAGATGGCCGCGGCCCAGTCGGAGTCTTATTACACACACCACCGACATTAAAGAGTCAGCTAACGTTAAACGGAACCTCTGCATCACTGATTGCCGCCACCTTGCTGACACAGTCAGAACTGTCACATATCAGTCAGCACGGCGATACGGCACGACAACAGTTACTCAAGGAACTCTACCGACTCGATATCGGCTATCTCTCATTTATGCACAGGCCATCACTGCTATGATCAGGCAACCGCCGTTGAGGACAATTTCTCCAGCAGCGGCTGACGCACTTGCTCCGCCCATTGCTGCAAACGTTCTTCCGTTAGCATGCCCTGGGTGCGCTGATCAATAACCAGCCCGACAAACCGTGAATCCACTAACGCCGCAGAATGTTCAAAGGTGTAGCCTTCGGCCGACCAATCGCCAATCATCTCGGCCCCCAAGCCGGAAAATACTTGATGTAACGCCATCAGTGAACTGCAAAAGCGTTCAGAATAGCGCTCCTGTGCACCAAGCCCAAACATCGCGATACGCTTGCCAGAGAGATCCGGCGCCCCCAAAATGGCCAAAAATTCTTCCCAATTTCGTTCCAGACAACCCGCACTCAATCCGGGGATGTCGCCAACACCATAGCTTGGAGTGCCAAGAATAAAGGCGTCATATTGGAGAAAATCTTCGGCACTGATGCGATTCACATTGATCGGCTTGGCGGCAACATCCGCGCCGAAAATTTTATAGAGTTTCTTGGCAATTAAACGGGTCGTGCCGGTTTCCGTACCAAAGAAGATTCCAATCTGTTTCATGGTGGCTCCCATCCAGGTGTTTGGACAAAGCCATGTTGATGGAAACACGACGAAATGCCCGCGCCCCTGTGGCGAAATCGACAAAATGTTCGAAAACGCCACAGGGTCTTAAAGATCAGAAGCTTTAGAGCAAGTCATGTTCCAAATCGGACTGTGTAAGTTAGCATCCTGCCGTTCGTCTTAGAACGAAATCCGACAACAACAGACCATCGCGCATCCTTGGATATCGACCTTACGCCGGCCGAACATAGTATTGTCCGTTAAATAACGCCGCTTCCTGATGATCCGGGCCACAGACAACCACATCGATACTGACGCGGCTTTTGCCGCAGGTAATTAATTCCCGTAGCATCTTCAGGATCTGCCCTTCGTGCAGCCGTGCTTTCGCGTAGAAGTCATCACCGATTGGCCGCTTGTATTTGGTGGCACTTTCGGCGATCAAAACGTCGTAGCGCTTTTCTTCTTTGTTGAGTAGCAAATTAAGTAAGGACCAACCACAGATTGTGGTCAGGGTGACAATACTGCCACCAAATGCCGTTTCTTTATCATTGATATTTGGACCGAGCGGCATATCCACCCGGAGCGTTCCACGCTCATATTCCGAAAAGGAAACGCCCATGGCATCCAATATGGGAATACGCTCTTTGACCATTTGAGTGAACCTCTCCATGGTCGCCGGTTCAAAAACATCGTCGAAAAATTCATTGAGCGCACTTTCGTGCGATTTGTAGCGGATATCGATGGCTTCCATGACTAACCCTCGTGAGTTGGCATCAATCAATAGCGGTCTTGTGCAACATTGCAATCGAGAATGCTTAGAGAACGTCTGATCAACAATCTGCGTCGCTTTTGCCCACCAAAAACATGAACTGGACTGCCCCATTTACACACTGAGGGCTCCGCGTTTCAGTCATTTTTACGTGGATGAATAGCGTCGCCAATAGGAATCAGAGATCCTTAGTTATTATGGATAGCGCATTTCTAGTGCTCACGAATGAGCACATCTTTAGAATCAGCAATTAGTCTGCCATGAGGCCTTATCTGCCAACAGGCTATCTAACTCGTTGATTTGCATAGAGATGGCATGAACCGCCAAATTTACCCTTGACGTTTCCAGTGGGAGGCGCTGAAAAGAAAGCGCTACTTTGGGGCAGGCGACCCAATAGATGACAGGCTATTCGGGCGTTACGACAGGCTACTGACCGCTGGAGCGAATGACTTCGCGGCCGTTAACGTACAATCTCTGCACTGGGCGACCTGTGTCTGTATACACCATTCGGTATTCTGCCTGAGCCCCCTCTTCGGCCAACCATAGGTTATTGTTCGCCCCAGATTGAACTTCGATCGCAGACAAGTGACCCTGCAATTCGTCGTTGGATGGCGGCCGTAAACTGAGAACAATTCCCCTCATGTAGCCGGCTTCAGCATGGGTTAGCGTGTATTCCGACAGCTGCTCGCGCACGCCAACCTGTTTATTTGCCGGGTCCAAGGGATCTCCCTCGCGGACAGGAAAATTGGCAAACGCCTGCACGGTTTCCGACAGTAATTGAGCATAGAGAGTTTGCGCATAGGACTGAAAGTCAGACTCACTCAACTGGTGTTTTAGCTCATACGCTTCTGCCCCATATCGCGCCATATACGCCAGAACTTTTTGAGGATCCCGCGTAAATGCCTCTCGCTGTAACTTGGCGATGGCAATACGGTGCGGCGCAGAAAAGCGTACGTCCGCCATCGCTTCACCGACGTAGATCATATCTTCAATCATCCCTCCGGTCAGAACCAGCCCGTGTTGTTCAACCAGAACTGTATCCCGTTTCGACAGGGATTTGGTCTCCTGCTGGCAACCGGTTATTAAGCCGACCAAAAGCAGACAGGATGAGGTCTTGGCAAAAAATCGCAGTGTCTTCATTTTATTATCATCTATCCGTGAAGAGGCTTGCAGTAATTACCGATTAGCTGAGTATGTCAGCGTTGTGTGGCAATTATTTGTCAGCTGCATCTTATGCACCGAGCTTATCGGTGCGCTGCTCAAGGATGATGGTGACTGCGTGAACATCTAGCGTCAAAAGCTCCCAGCATCGGAATGGGTGATGCAACTGGCGCTATTGTCTCCTGATTCTGTCTCTGTGTGAATGGCCGACAAACTCTGGGGAAGACTGCACGTCGGTTAAAATCAGCATGGAATCGTTGCATTTCATGAGGTTATCGACTTTTCGAGTAAAAAGCCTAGCGATGGACGACTCGAAAAAAAATCTCGACTTAACGCATTTTGGCACGCAAACCATCGTCCTGGCAGGAGATCGTAGAAATTCCTGATCCCGGCAAAAATCCGAGCAACGACAGGGGCCTTACGGTCATTTAACCACCTAATACCCAATGATCACAGTGGCTTGCCAATTGCCACCGTTAGCATTCTTGATCATCGCCACATTTGTCGTTTTTTACGGTCGTGCTACAACACGGCAAAATACCGAACGCAATTGCCATGCTGCTTACGCTTGCCAACACCGACGATGACATGACGCGTTATCCAATCGAATTCACCCGAGGCAACTTCAAACGTTGGATTCGCTCGGAGGTAATAATCATGCTCGGGAACCTCCGGTCCGTTATCGAAAATCCAGGCTCTTATTTTCTGGATGGTGTCGGGATAACGGCCCCAAAGGTATCCGCTGTTGCGTATCAAAATCAGCGCACCATTATCCGCTTCGATCATATAGCGGGCGTCGAATGAGACTGTTCCATCCGGCCGAAACGTCGCCCAATCACCACCACTGTCAGGAATAACACGCCCATTCAAATACGGCCCTGCGACCCTGCCAGCGTCCACATAGACAGCACCGCGAGTAAATCCTGCCGGCGTATCGTTGAGGGTATGGACGCGGGTAAAGTCGAGATCAATCTCAAACAAGTATTCTAACTTTGGGGCATCCGTAGTGGAGAATCCGTCAAAGGGAGACGGCATAAAATCACTCATTGTTATAGACCTTACTGATTAAAAATTTCGCCGAAGGGTCAATGACCACTCTCTGGGACGACCAACAACGCCAGACGCGTTACCAAACGTATTCACGTTTTCCGCGACTCCGGTGTAGTAAAATTCATCCAGCAGATTGGTGACTGCGGCACTGACAAGCCATGTATCGTCATTCAACGCAAAGGTTACGCGAGCATTGAGCAGTTCAATCGCGTCAATCTTGTTATAGGGGTTGTTAATCGCGTTGTAATAGAACTCTGATTGATAAGACCAATCAAGACGAGACGCCACCTCTCCAGGACCGATGGGTAGCCGGTATTCGATACCGGCAGCCAGCTGCCATTCACTGATAAACGGCGCCGTCATATCTTCGGTTACCAAGGTCGCAGGATTGGTGATCTCGGTATAGTCAAAATCCAGATAGCCAAGATTGGCATCAAGCCTCAAGCGCTCCGTCGGCAACCATTCCAACTCCAGTTCGGCACCAAGAATTTCAGCGTCGCCCGCGTTATCTGGCGTGGCGCAGGACAGCACCACACTTTCAGGACACTGATAGCGCACCAGCTGCATGTCCGTGTAATCGTTGAAAAAAACAGCGCCGTTGATCCGCAAACTCTCCTGCAAAACATCTGCTTTCAAGCCAGCCTCGACACTGACAACCTCTTCCGGACCGAAGTTATAAACCTGATCCGGCGCCGACGGACGGGGGTTGACGCCACCACCTTTAAAGCCCGTGGTCACCTGAAAATACGTCATTAGCTGATCGTTCCAGCGGTGATCAAGGCCTACCCGATAGTCTACGCGCTCATCTTCGAAAGAATTGACCAGCCCATCCAGCCCCGCAACCAACCAGTTTTCGGTAAACGGAATTCCGGAAATCTCAGTCCCATCACTGTTACGACGGCCGTACTGGTAGTGTTTTTCGTCTTCGGTGTAGCGTACGCCAGCGATGATATTCGTGGTTGCTGATAGGTGGAATTCCCCGTGGGCGAACAGCGACTGACTTTTACTGGTGATGGGACTGTTTAATAAAAAATCCATTTGCGTGGTGGGAATAAAATTACGGCCACCGAAACGCTGATCAGCATCGTAGTAGTAAGCACCAAAGGTCGCATTTACCGCGTCACCAAAGCGTGTGGAAAGTCGTAATTCCTGAGTCAGCTGTTCGTGTTCGTATTCAAACACTTCTAACAGAATCGCCAAGGGGGAACCATCGACGTCAATTGCTGAGCGCCCTTCTGCTTTTCGGAATGCTGTTATCGATTTAAGACTTACCTCGTCCGTCAGTCGATAGTCCAGAGTGACGGCAGTGCCATAACTGTCCACCTCGCTAATGGGTTTTGTCGAGAAGCCGCCAGGCGCAACACTTCCCGGGATTCCAAAAACATTGGTGTAGTTACCACTGCTGTCATAGGTTGCGTAAGAGGTGTAGCTTTCCTCTGGCGTAATAAAGCGGGAATCAAAGGGAATTCCTGCGAGAGGACTTGATGCATCGTAACTCCGCACCAATGGGTAATCCGCATAGAACAGTTTGGTCGCGACGGTTTCAGACCGATCTCTGGCAGCGTCGACACTGGCATTAATCTCAAGCGCATGATTGTCAGGTGCAAAACGAAGGGCGATGCGACCAGACTGAACATCCTGTCCTCCCTCAGTCCCCAGACGGCAAGAACGACTGTTTGGGTTTACCGCGGCGATCGCTGAATCGGGAAAACGGCAACCATAATCGAGTAATTGCATATGTCCGTCGCGCTCTTTGGTCACTCCGGAAAGGCGCATAAATAACGCGTCATTAATCGCAAATTCACCACTGGCACGAACGTCAAGTCGATCAAAATCGCCGCCTGTCACCTCAACAAATCCACCGCCATTACCGTCCGGTTTCCGGGTAAACAACTTTACCGAACCACCAATAGAATTCTTGCCCGCGAGGGTTCCCTGTGGCCCTCTCAATATTTCCACGCGATCGAGATCGGTTAAATCCATCACCGCACCATAGGTCACTCCATAGTAGACGTCATCGATGTAGATACCGACACCGGGTTCAACCGCAAAGCTGGAGTCAGACTGACCAACACCCCGAATAAAAGCAGCGATCGCGCTGCCGTTTAAACTGGGCGATTGAGACAGAGCGACATTAGGAGCGTAACGACCCACGTCAGCGACCGATTCTTGGCCTCTGTCTTCCAATACCTCTCCAGAGATCGCCGAAATCGCAATGGGAATATCCTGCAGTGATTGCTCTCGATACTGAGCGGTTACGACAATCTCCTCTATCACTTGAGATACCGCCGCATCTGTCAACGCAACCAGGGAGCCGGCCATCAGCGAAGCCCCCCAAAATCGGTTTGTGTTCTGGTTATACATTATTATTGTCCTTCCAGATATTTTGGTAATGCTCAGAATTGACCACCGAGCTGATCACGCCACTGTATACTCGCCCTCTGTCTCATAGTGTGTAAATTTCGATGAATACTCTGTGTAACAAAAACGCGATCAATAGATCCACACAGACACCATTCAGTATCTCTGCGGCACACGATCCTATGGCACTCTGAAAATAGACCTATTGAATTACGGCGTTACGGTAATCAGCGTTTTCGTTTCTGTGTAGGGCGCAATGCCTTCAGCTCCACCCTCACGACCAATACCGGATTGCTTAAAGCCACCAAACGGCAGTGTGAAGTCAGCCTTCAGTCCATTTTGCGCGATGTTACCCGAGCGAATTTGACGTGCGATTCGGTAGACCTTATCGGCATTGTGACTCAAGACGGATGCATTTAATCCATAGGGTGTGTCATTCGCCAGAGAGATTGCATGCTGGGTATCCTGCGCGGGAATGAGGCACAATACTGGACCAAAGATTTCTTCTTGAGCAATACGCATCTTGTTGTCGACGTTAGCGAACAACGTTGGCTCAAAATAAAATCCTTCCTTCATATGTGTGGGCGACTTGCCTCCACACACAAGCCTGGCCCCCTCTTGTTGTCCCAGGTCTACGTAACCTCGCACCCGCTCTAATTGTCGTGCCATCGCAATCGGCCCCATCTCTGTCGTTGGGTCAGAGGGATCGCCTATCTTGACGGTCGACATCACACGGGCAATGGCTTCTGCCAACGCATCGTGTCGGGACTCGGAAACAATCACCCGGCTCAATAATGCGCAGACCTGTCCACACAAAATGGTGCTGCCTCTCGCCAAAATCTCGGCCGCCTCATCAATCGGAAAATCATCGGTAACAATCGCGGGAGATTTGCCACCCAGCTCAAGCGTCACTCTTGCCATGCGCTCGCCAGCGACGCTGGCGATACGCTTTCCGGCCAGCGTAGATCCAGTAAAACTGATTTTGTCGACACCAGGATGTCGTACCAGATAATCTGACGCCTCTCGATCGGCTGGTAACAGGTTTAAAACCCCTGGCGGCAAGACCTCAGCAGCCACCTCAGCGATAATATATGCTTCCAACGGTGTCTCTGGTGACGGCTTCATGATCACTGTACAACCCGCCGCAAGCGCCGGTGCGATTTTCTGGACCATGATACTGAGAGGCATATTCCAGGGAGAAATGGCAGCGACGACCCCGACCGGTTCGCGTATCACCCGCGCGTAGTGACCTGGCAGACTGCTGTCACCACCGGTTTCCCAGGTGTAGTTTTCTGCGATGTCGCCATAGCTTGCCAAGGTTGCCAAGGCCCCACCGACTGCCATCGGAGCAAAACTGGACAAACCACCAACCTGAGCCGTAAACACCGCTTCCAGTTCACGGCTACGCTCTTGCAGCATAGCCGACAACTTTCTAAGCGCATTGGCACGATCCGCTAGGGACCATTCTCGCCAATCGCCGCGATCAAAGGCAGCTCTGGCTGCCGACACCGCCTTATCGACATCCTGTTCCGACGCCTCGGCTACACGACAAAAGGCTTCTCCCGTGTGCGGATTGATTAGCTCAAACCCCTTACCAGAGGCGTCCACCCATTCGCCATCAATAAATATTTTATCGTTATTCTTTATTGAGAACTGCGCGTTCATAAGTTGACCTAACGTAGTTTATTGTCCATCCAGAGCTGCCCTCGTATTTTTTACGAACAGCAACTCACCGTCTTCATCTTCTTCGGTGACCCGTTCGATCAGAGCCTTTAGGTAATGATCAAAGGATAGTATTTCGTCCAACCGCAAAGACTCAAACATATACAACGCGACACGATTGGTCGTTGGCATCATCTTGTCAAACAGGTTTTTGCCTTGCTTCGACAGCCGAATTAATTTGCGACGACGATTTTCAGGGTCAATCTTGACCGTAATCAAACCGCGCTTTTCCAAAGCGACGATGGTTCTGGAAACCGCCATTACACGCATTCCCGTTGCTTCAGCAATTTCATGGGATGCGGTGACGCCCATTTGCCCCACCATCATCAAACCACGAAATTCGTTCAGCGTTATGTCGTGTTGGTGCTCTAAATTTTCAGAAAACGACGCAAAAATACACTGGTGAAGTTTTAAAAATCGATTGAGTGTTTCCAGCGGTTTATACACATAGGTGCGATCTTCACCGACCTGGGAATCCGCAGCTGTACTGTCGTTGACGTTGTAATCTTCGTTGGTGACCACAATTTTCATAGCGCCCTTGCAGATTGACTGAATTTACCGTGACAGGCAGATGCTAACACTCTCTGCTGATACAATAAAATCCGGCAGGATGCTACTGATCACTGCGCTCATGCCATCATCCAGTAGACATAGTCATTATCCCGAGCTAAAGACAACAGGGTCTCTGGCGCGACCAGCCTCCGCCCCTGCTCTTCAAACGCGCCTTTAAAGATCACGTAATCGGACCAGCGGGTGATGCCAACAATGCGATCTACCTTTGCCGCGGAGAAAGCACGCAACGCACGCCATTGCTCGATCGCATTATCAGTCGGGCGATATGCCTGCCAACGCCCAACAGCCGTCAATCGCTGTTGCACAGACTGAATGTCTTCGAGATGCTCATCGCAGATCAGTAACTGGCTGACCTGCGTAGGCGACGTATGTTGACCTTCTGCAGAAGCATGTGGGATCACAACGACAGCCCCCGTCCACAACAAAAATTCTCGCCGCGACAGTGGATTCATTGCGCCACCTCCAGAAAATTAGCAATGCGTGCCAATTCTTGATCCGTAACATCCACCCCAGTCAAACGAGGCATAGCCCCCTTGCCATTACGTACTACCGCCTTGATATAGTCTTTGGTTAAATCGGTACGATTAACCAGAAGTCCCATTTGGGGCGGCTCGCCAAGAGCAAGTCGTTGAAGCGTTAGTAAGTTTGTCGCCATTCCCCCTTCCAGATGGCAATATCCACACGTGTGAGAATATAGGGTTTCGCCGTTGGCACTGTGCTCCATACGGTCGTTATAGCTCAGCGGCTCGCGAACTTGATATTCCATAAATGGCAATGCTTGAGGTTCAGGCGCAGACGCATCTTCACCAGATACCAAAGGGGAAACGCAGATAACCCCCGCCAATAGGCTCCACCAAACTGTTTTATTTGCGGCCATCGCTATGCCCTCCCCTGACCTGAAAATTCACGGTAGGCGGTAGGCCATATCCCCTGTTTACCGGGCGATAATATACCCCTCGGATCCAATGCATCTTTGACCGTACGATTCAGTTTACGCATAGCTCCGTCATTAAAATCGTAGGTATCCATGACATCATCCATCCAGGCCAAATGAGTGCGGTACTCGCCGTATCCCGCGTCGGCCGTGGTTTTAATCAGATCTGAAAACAAAGCCTTCACTTTGCGTACGCCTTCGGCATCATCCCGGTCGTACATCAACATATTGATGTTGTTGGCAAAGCGTCCATGAATGGTAAAACTTGCATAGAAATCGAGATCATACTCGGCGATAAGTTTGCGGCTGCGTTTTAGTTGTCCCATCACATGCTGAGACGTTGCCGGCACAACCGGCGAGAAACCAAGATGTGCGCCGCGGCCACCCACCCAATTTCCCATTTGTAACGCTACAGCAGACGGAACACCGAGACTGACGTCCATCGATGAAATGGGATCGCCCTGATGCCACCAGTCTTCGGTAAAGGGCGTCTTGATATGTTTAGCAAACGCTTTTCTAACCGCAGCCGCCTTAGCGTTAACGATATCATCCGTGCCATACAAACGTAGACTGACCTGCCAGTACCCCAAATGATATTGTTTGAGCAGCTCCTGAACTCGCCACTCCGGCATCGCCCCTGGCTTATCCCAAAAATCCCGGCGTTGCCCCATGACGCATATTTTTCCCAACCAACTGGGAATAAAAATGGATTGATCGACAACACCGCTGGATTTTAGCGGCGTCAAGGTATCGATCACCCAACCAATATCTTCCTCTTTAGGAATTTCAACCGTCATCAGCATGGACGCCTCAGGTTTCGGCTGCAACCAGAGGCCCATATTGGTCACAATGCCAAAATTGGATTGGGTAAACATCAAATCCCAAGTGGGGCCGTATCCCAGTGGAAACAGATGAGCTGAATGATTGCCTTCCATGGCGCCCAAACCGGTACGCACCAGATCACCGGTTGGCAACACAACCTCCATTCCACAAATGTTGCGTGCATGCAATCCGTACGGGGTATAGCCGACACCGTGATCGAGAGCATTTCCCATAACCGATCCCCAGCCATTGCCGGGGACAGACATCATCAATTCAGGATTGTTTTTTTCCAGATATTCATAGAGGTCAAAAAAACTGACACCTGGCTCAATGACACAGTAAGACAAATCTGAATCCGCATGCAGGACACGATTTAAGCGCCCCAAATCCAACACAATACTGCCAGCCATTCGCGGCGCCGCGGTGCCATAACCCAGGTTTTTCCCTCGGGAAACCGTCCATAAAGGTGTTCTATATTCGTTCGCAATTCGCACGACGGCTTGGATTTCTTCTACAGAGCCTGGCGCCACAGCCGCTGCCGGCGCCCACTGAGATTCAGGACCCGGAGCATACAAATCGGAATAGGTGGAACGGTCCTGATCTGAATCCAAAACCCACTGCTTACCGACAGCGTCTTCAAAGGCCATTAAGGCGCGATTAAAATCGCCCTCTTTCACGTTTGGGGGTAACGTTAATTTCATAGTCAGAGCTCTTTGCCTGGTTATTGTTATATCAAGCTATATTATTATCAGATGTTACTATTAAGAACACTTAAATCAAGCGTGCAATCGGTGTAGATTGCTCAAAAAATGGGATGGTATGTCCCAAAAAACAATTAATTACGGAGGCTACCGAAAGAATCCTCCGCGTAAAACAATGATGCTTCGCATCATATGTGACTATATTTTTCGCTGAAGTGATTCTGGCCGCCGACGGGGACGCCACTCACCGTGCCCCGGAAATCGAGACAGAACCTCACCGTCCCAAAGGCGAATTCGCCGCAAATCGAAGCGCCATTTCCCGCGCTCGTCCACCACCGCTTCATCCTCATACCAACCAGCAAAACGCAAAGTATAAGGAGGCTCGCCATGGCATTCCGTCACAAAGGCAAAAGATCGCATGGCAACGCGCTGAGCATCCAACCGGGTATACTGGGTTTGCGTGACATGATGCTGACGCCCGGGAAATCCCGGCGCTGAAAAATAATGCTCCGCTAAACCCCTGATACCTTCATGCCCTTCCCACACATCAGGATCTTCAAACACCTCTTCGATCACCGCACCCCGCTCGGTAAAGCAAGCCACCAAACTGTCAACATCGCCGGTATCCAATGCCCATGCGTAATTAGCAATTAAATCTTGAAGACCCAAGCGTTCCTCAACCGAAATGTTCATCATCACCCCTCCGTTGAAACCGCCGATCAACCAGCGGTCATTTACTATTTAAAACTGACCGCACCACCATCCACAAAGAGATCAATACCGGTGATAAACGATGACTCACTGGATGCCAAAAAGAGTACGGCACTCGCCGCTTCTTCCTGCGTACCCATTCGTCCCATAGGTACAGCACTGCACATTTGCTCCCGCAACCGACCCACCTCGGCATCCGACAAGCCCGAACGGTACAACAAGGGCGTTTCCACCGGCCCAGGGCTAAAGCAGTTGACACGAATGCCTCGACCCACAAGCTCAACACCGACATTCCTGACCAGTGCTCGCAACCCGGCTTTTGACGCCGCATAGGCACTGTTACCCGGCAGGCCCATCACATGACCAATTGACGAAGTCACTACGATAGATGCGCCCTCGGACATCAGTGGTAAGGATTTTTGAATCGCAAAGAAAGGGCCTTTAAGGTTTATCGACAGCATACGATCCCAATCGGATTCCAAGGTCTTCTCTACCGGTAGAAAGTGACCGATGCCGGCATTCACAAAGAGAACATCAATACGCCCAAATCGTTGCTTCACAGACGCTACAACACTATCGATATCCGCTAGATTCGAAATATCCGACGTTAACCCCAGAGTATCACCGCCTAACTGCTCTACTGCTGCAGCCAAGGTTTCTGAATTACGCCCCGTAATCACGACCTTAGCACCTTCTTTGCAAAAAGACTGGGCAGACGCCAAACCGATACCGCTGTTTCCGCCAAAGATCACAACAACTTTATTTTTGAATCGCATAAACCCTCTTTATTATGTTTTTCCGGGCTGATATTCGTATGGAATATTAAAAAGATATACCTATCGTTTGTTATTATAAATTCGTGATTTTTCACTACCGCCAGGCAACTGCCAATGATAATCAGAGAAAAACTGCGTTTTTTTCCAGCAAGAAAATTATATTGATATCATATGTTACAAAAAACCCTAAAATCATACAAGATTGCGCCGTTAACTTCTGAGAGAAAATTAACTGAGCTACGATTTGGCAAAGTGAAAACCATGGCGCACAAAAAGTGAGGCCCTGGGAAAGAAAAAGAACAAAAACACGATCAGAGAAATCGAGAACCGTAGGGAATAGAGCGGGTTAAGAGAAAATCGAAGATATAAAGGCGCTTTCGGGGGCTTCTATCCCCGAAAGCGAGAGACGCAATTTACATTATGCGCGACTGAAAATGTGGGTGTAAACAGCAGACGCCGCGCCCCCGAAGCTCTGTGACATGGCCACATCCGCTTTGGAAACCTGATTATCTCCAGCTTGATCGGTCAATTGCAAAAAGCACTCAACCACCTGGTAGCAACCTGTCGCTCCCACGGGATGACCCCGGGACTTCAGCCCACCAAAGGTACAAATGGGAATTTTTCCATCCAACATAATATCCCCATTTTTCGCCAGATCAGTGCCGGTACCCGCATCGGCAAACCCCATCGCTTCCATGCTCAGTGCGTTCATAATGGTGTAGGCATCGTGCAGCTCGATCATATCAATATCGTCAGGCCCCATATCTGCCTGACGGTAGGCCGCCGCTGCACTGTCTTTCGCCGCCTTGAGTTCCAACAACGATTCACGCAGTGACAACGCCAGGCGATCAGAAGCTGCGCTACTCGCCAACACCTTAACGATTGGCTTGCCAGCCGCAGCGGCTGCCAATGCCACATCTTTATTAGCAACGACGACTGCTGCCGCACCATCACAAATGGGTGGTGCATCAAACAAAGTAATTGGCGAAACCAACTCTCGCCCGGTTTTATACGTTTCGAAGTCCAATGGCTTACGCAACATCGCGTTAGGATTTTTTAAACCATTGGAATGTGATGACATGGAAAAATTCGCAAAGTCGTCATGACTGGTGCCGTAATTATCCATGTAACGCTGCATCAATTCTGCATTCAAAGAGATAAAGGTTTTGCCCTTGCTTCCCTCTGTCGGCCAGTGACTGCCCGTACGCAGAACATCTGTAACCTCAGCATGGGTCTTGTGGGTCATCTGTTCAGCACCGCAAGCAACAACGGCACCATACTGTTGAGATGCTACCGCCATGACAGCCATTCTGACGGCGGCTGCGCCGGAGGCGCAGGCGCCTTCGATCGTCATTACCTCGCAACCGGTCAGACCGGCCTCATTCGCGATCAACGTCGATATCAACTGCTGATTGCAAATCATGCCAGACATCATATTACCAACGTAGAGCGCACCGACATCCTCGGGATCGATCCCCGAATCGTGAATCGCTTTGGTAACCGCTTTGCTACCCAGGGTTGCAGGCGATGAATCTGGATACTTACCGACAGGCAGTTGGCCAGCACCAATGATGTATACGTCTTCCATAGTCAGGATCTCTCGTTCTCAGGTATTTTGAGCGTTTGTTTGGATTGAAGATCAATGTGACTAACAGCTAGTTAATGACCGGAAAGCGACATAACCATAGTCTATTGGTTGTTTTGCAAAGCCTATACCCGTAATGCGGCGAATAGATTACAAAATTACTCAAATACCTCGGAAAACAGAGTGTTTTTAGACTATTCAGACGACACAGGAAAATAGGTTGCTGTTTTTACTGCAAAAATAAGTAACACACCGAAGCGTTTCTTTTCTACACATCTGTTTGTTTCGGTCAAAAAATTCTATGACGTTTCATCAACTAATGACTTGATTTGGTGCAAACACCCCATGAATGTTTACTTAAGGATCAGTTTTATAGGAATTACGTGGCGTATAAATCAAAATATCTTTTTTCCATATAGCAAAACGCTATGTTACAAACCGTAACATATAAGAAATCGTAAGAACGCTGTCGTTTCAAAAGATACCCATGATTTTTCTAAAATTCAGGCCCCTTTATGATCATAAGGCGACGTTTAAATCTGTTCCCTTTTTTTAACGGATATTTGGACATTTTGGGTGAAGTTTTGGGTTGGGTATGCAATTAAAAACGACACCACGAAAGGTCTGAAAAATGACTGGGGCGAATTTTTTTCTGTGAAGAAACAGGCGCCGCACTATTACGGATCACTCTTTGTTTTAAATGACAGCCTGCTTTCACATTTAGACAACACATAATAGCTTCATGAAAAAAGCCCCCAGTTGGAGGCTTTTACGAACAGATCTCAGCAATTACTCGTTATTCATTGGTTATCCGCCGATAACCGATTTTTTCTCCATAAACTCTTCCAGTCCAAACTTGCCAAATTCACGACCATTGCCGGATTTTTTATAACCGCCAAAAGGACACGAAAAATCCAAGCCACCCGAGTTCACATAAACGGTGCCAGCGCGTAAACGCGGCACCATGGTCGCAGCAACTTCCGGATTGCCAGCAATGTAAGCGCCAAGCCCGTATTCTGTATCGTTGGCAATTCGAATGGCTTCCTCATTGTCTTTATAAGAGATAACCACCAGAACAGGCCCAAATATTTCTTCCCGTGCGATGGTCATATCGTTGGTGACATCTGCGAATACCGTCGGCTTGATATAAAAGCCTTTAGACATACCCTCAGGGAGACCTGGCCCACCGGCGACGACACGGGCGCCCTCTTTTATTCCCTGTTCAATCAAGCCCTGAATTTTTTCGAATTGGGATTTATTGACCACAGGCCCCAGGTGATCTCCTTCTTGCAGCGGATCGCCAACTCGTTTGCTATTCATAATGCCCGCGATGATTTCCAAAGCGTCATCCACTTGGGACTCGTGTACCAACATCCGCGTTGGAGCGATACAACTCTGTCCAGAATTCAATAGTAAGCCACCCACAACGGCAGGCAAAGCAACATCCAATGGCGCTCCCTCAAGAATGATTGCGGGAGACTTGCCACCCAGCTCTTGATGCACGCGCTTTACTGAATCTGCCGCGGCTTTCGCCACCAGGGTTCCCGCCCGAGTGGATCCCGTAAATGAGACCATATCCACATCTGAGTGCGCCGCGAGCGCCTCACCGGCCGTCGGTCCATCACCCTGCACCAGATTGAAAAGACCGGCGGGAACGCCTGCGGCATCAATAATTTCCGCGAAGATTTTCGAGGTCGCAGGTGTTTCTTCCGATGGCTTTAAAACCACCGCATTTCCGGCTGCCAGAGCAGGAGCCACTTTGGCTACGGTTTGGTTCATTGGCCAGTTCCACGGGGTAATCAAAGCAACCACACCGATGGGTTCAAACACCACGCGGTTATCGCCTACTTTTTCCTGCATTTCAAAACCCGCCAGCGCTTCAATGGTTGAACCAAGATGCCCCATACCGGAACCGGCCTGTGCTGTTGACGAGATGGAAATCGGACATCCCATTTCAATTGAAATCGCTTTGGCAATATCAGGCACTCGCTTTTGATACTCTTCCATGATGCGCTGTAGTATCGCGATGCGATCTTCTTTACTGGCTCCGTAGTTGGCATCAAACGCAGCCTTGGCGGCTGCAACGGCCTTATCGACATCGCCTTTCGTGCCCAGCACAACCTCACTGCAGGGCGCCTCCGTTGCAGGATTGATGGTTTGGTGCAACTTGCCAGCGTCGCTATCTACCCAGGTGCCATTGATATAGTGCTGCGTACAGTTATACATAGGAGTCTCTTTTGGTTATCTGTTTTGTTGTGAAACGTGTGTCTGGCACAGGGCCACCAACGCCTCCCTGACCGGCTCGTTCAGAGCAGAAAAATCAACGTTTGTTGATCAATAATTGCAGAAGCTAGTGTATTGAAGAGACTCAAAGAAAGGCAACGCGAGCCGAGCGAAATCCAGGCTCAAGCGTGAAACGACTTGTGTCAAAAATGGAACATGATAGCGAGTGCGGTTCGCCGTTTGACGAATCAGGTCAGTAAATACTGCACCCAATCTGGCAGCGGGTCTTGATGCTTCTCTACAGCTTCCTGGCGAACAGTCATCACCGGTAAAAACGGCTGTTCAATGCTGGAATTGTCGAGCACTCTTAACTCATCACACAGCGGAATGGCTCTACGCACATGCTCCAACGTGCGAGGAATACGAGTACGCACTTTGTCTTCTGGAACAAAGTGCCCTCCCTCATCGACTCGCTGAGCAATGCGCGCGCAGTTTAAGTCTGGCGATACGACGTGGATAAACACCAGAATAATCTGATAGGACAAAGCTCGAGCCTGAGCGAGAAAATCTATTTTTGAAGGATGGGAGAAGACGGTTTCAAAACAGAAACTCGCCCCCTGATGCAACTGCTGATGACGCAGACTCTCTGCGATACGCGCCGCCTGATAACTGTTGCCTTCAGGATCGTCGGGAAATACATCGCGAGCGATCAAGTCAGCATTTATAAACGGCATCCCCAAAGGTTGGAGTGCCAGTCGGTAAAACGTACTTTTGCCGGCACCGTTACCACCAACCAGCATCCACAATTGCTTCACAGAGGCTCAAACTCTCCATTGTGAAAGCGTCCAACCGTGACCTTACCTTCAGGCGAGATCTGCTCGAGGCACCCTGGGTGCGATACTGAAGCCTGATAGCGAATACGGCCGGGACTGATTGCCTGCGTCAGGCTTCCTTCGACACGCCCCTTATCCAGAGCAGCAAATACAGCATCGGCGTTAACGGCAGCCGTCGACGCGTCTTCAACCCGAATACGAACCAGACCAGCATTGACGGCAAGTAAGGTCTCTGGCGTCAAGACCTGTGCGACGCGGCGTCCTAGATCTGCCCAGTATTCAATTTGCTCTGTGGCGCTTCGGTGCAACATTGAGCCGGCAACGGTTGCCGCATCCATAAGAGAACTTTCCAGCCTGACTGGCGATGATGCCTTTGCCATAATCCAAACCTCTAACAACCGATAAGGGATAAACCTCAAGTCATTGTAGCAGTCTGCTACAAACTGATCAATATCCATACAATCCCCTATACCAGCCGCGCTTGCTGCCGAACACCTGGCTCACTACACTGGCGCCTCATTGAGTAATAAACGGTATCCCCAAAGCGGATGAGCGACAGCCCCTCACTAACCGTGTCAGTCACCACACTCTGCGATTTCGCCGCTCGTCGCGGCAGTCTCGATTACCGTTACACGCCATCGGTATCCGCCACCGAAGGGGCGGACGCCCACCGACGCCTACAGTCTCGTCGTGAACCGGGCTACCAACCAGAATATTCACTGCAGGGCTACTGGCATCAACTGCTTGTGCAAGGGCGCTCCGATGGCCATTTCACCTACAAGGACGGTCAGCCGGCGCTCGAGGAAATCAAAACCTATCGCGGAGATATCTCGCGCATTTCTGCCGATCGCCAGGCGCTTCACTGGGCGCAACTGAAGGTATATGGCGCACTGTTCTGCGCCACCGAGAGCCGAGAGTCTGTGTGGCTGCGCTTGACGTATTACAATCTCGACAGCGGAGACGAGTCCCCCCACGATCAGCTTTGGCAGCGTCAAGCCCTCTTCGATTACCGCGATACGCTGTGTGCAGGCTACGCGCGTTGGGCAGAGAACGAACAACAGCATCGACAGACGCGCGATGACTATTTGCGTAACCTGGTGTTTCCCTACCCCGCCTTTCGATCCGGTCAACGCGAACTCAGCGAAACCGTTTATAAAGGCATCGCAACCCAAACACACTTGCTGTTACAAGCGCCAACCGGCAGCGGCAAAACACTTGGTGTCTTGTTTCCCAGTCTGAAAGCGCTGGCGTATCGGTCGCTGGATCGTGCCTTTTTCCTCACGATGCGTACCACCGGCAGAACCCTGGCATTGGATGGTATTCGACAGCTGCTGGTGACCAACAGATCGACAGCGCTTGCGGAGGCACAACCGCTGCGCATTCTGGAAATGACCGCGAAGGAAAAAAGCTGCGAGAACCCGGATCGCAATTGTCATGGTGACGACTGCCCCCTCGCCGATGGCTTTTACAATCGCCTGGAAGCCGCCCGCGAAGATGCGATACAAACACCGTTGCTGGATCAGCCGAACCTGCGCACCATCGCCTTGAGACACCAACTTTGTCCCTATTTTTTTGCTCAGGAAATGGCCCATTGGAGCGACCTGGTGGTCGCTGACGTCAATCTCTATTTTGATCAGACGGCGCAACTCTATGGCCTTACCTGCCAGGATCAGTGGCGCAGCTTGGTGATCTGCGATGAAGCTCATAACCTGATTGATCGGGCTCGGGGCATGTACAGCGGCGAGCTGCCGCAAAAGCTGTTTTTAAACGCCCAGCGACGCCTGCCAGCGACGCTCAAATCGTCCCTATCGAGCGTCCTCAAGATATGGAGGGAGATGGTAAAGGATGCCCGCGATTCAAAAGCAAGTGTGCGAGAAGATTCCCGCACCGTTTGCGCACTTGCCGATTTCCCAGACGGCTTATTAACCAGATTGCATCGCCTCTCGTCCCGTATTGCGGACGCCCTGGCAGAGACACCGGACGATCGTGACTTGCAAGAGAGCCTGCTCACCATCAGTAGTTTTCTCAAACTTGTCGACGTTTTCGGAGAACATTCTTTACTGCTGTTAGACATCTCCGATACTGCCGGAGAATCTAGCCTGTTGATTGAAAATCAAATTCCGGCCGACCATTTGCAAGAACGCTTTGCCCGCGCCTACGTCAGCATTCTGTTTTCCGCGACTCTGACGCCAGCAGAATTCTATAGCGATATGCTGGGCCTGCCTGCAAAAGTCATTTGGAAATCACTGCAAAGCCCGTTTGCCGCGAGCCAAGCGGATGTGCGGCTGATCACCTACATCAGTACACGCCTGCAAGACCGAGCCGCTTCGGTATCCCTGATGGGCGAGCGCATCGTTCAACTGCAGAGCACAAAGCCGGGAAACTATTTAATCTATACGAGCAGCTTTAGTTATCTCAACGCTGTGGCCGATCACGTCGAAAAAAACTACCCCAACCTCACCTGCCTGCGTCAACGGCCAAACATGAGCGAGCCCGCCAGAGAGGAATTTATCAATAACCTGCGCACCCGCCAGGGTGTGACTGCGTTTGCTGTTTTAGGCGGCGCCTTCGCCGAGGGCATTGATCTGCCGGGACAGCAACTGATCGGAGTCGTCGTCGCCACGCTAGGCTTACCTCCGGCCGATTTTCGCGGTGAAAAACTGAAACAGCGTCTGCACGCCCGCTTTGGCTACGGCTACCAATACGCCTACCTTTATCCGGGACTGCGCAAAGTCATTCAAGCCGCTGGGCGACTCATTCGTACCACTGAAGACGCGGGCACGATAGAATTGATCGACGACCGTTTTAGCCGGGCAGAGATCACGGCACTGTTGCCCGATTGGTGGCAACCTCGATTTATCGAGTCCCCCAATCAACAGGAGCCGGTAGAAAACTAGATGTAAAAACTGGAATCACGCCATCTCGCGCCCTTTCGATGCGACTACGAGGTTAAACATGCTCAGAAAAACACTGGATTTATCGTTAGCTTCCCTGACGGCTGGCAGCACGCTGGCTTGCTTATTGACGCTGTCCAGCAGCGCTCTTGGGAACACAGAAACGACATCTTCGGACTGTACACCACCACAATTTACCTTTAGCTGGCCGCTATCGGAACACTGTGCGCCATCGCCCCGCGGTGGCAGCTCCACCGGCGCCGACGTTACTATTGATGCCGCCCCCTATCCTGGCTGGCAAAAACTCCAGGAGTCTGGCCTAACGCCCTTTGAAAAAGATCGCCGCGCGATCCTCGCGATGGCCGGCCCCTACCGAGTCTCTTTCGACTTCCTCGAAATTGCAGGGTATAAATCTGACTACCAACGAGACAAACCCTACCAATCCTGGGGCACAGAGTATGTCTATGTGGTTGCCGACGAGCCGGAATTTATCAGCCTACAGCACCTAATGGTCATGTACTTTAAAGACGCCGACGGCAAGATCTCCGAACCCATGGTGATGAAACACTGGCGTCAAGACTGGACGTATGAAGACAAAGAACTACTGGTTTACCAGGGCGAAGATCGCTGGCAACACGAAAAGGTTAGTCGCAAAGATCGCAAAGGACGCTGGAGCCAGGCCGTTTTCCAGGTCGACGATGCGCCCCGTTACGAAGCCATGGGACGTTGGGAGCACAACGACAGCTTTTCCAGCTGGCACAGCGACGAAACGTCACGACCTCTTCCTCGGCGGGAATCTTCCGTCAGAAATGACTACCAAATTCTGACCGGCTATAACGAACACATCATCACTCGCCACGGCTGGATTCAAGAAGAAGAGAATCTTAAAGAGCGCCTCGATGCAAACGGGAAACCCTTGTCTGAATTGCCGTTTCTGGCAAAGGAGATCGGCATCGCGCGTTATCAACCGGCCAGCAGTGTCGACTTTGCGCCCGGGGATGACTATATGGAAACCGCGGGGCAATTCTGGAGCGACGTCCGCAAGGCGTGGGATGAGGCTCTCGCCTCAGCCGATCGTGTTCATTTGCAAAGTGAGATTGATGGTGTTCCGTTATTTGCGACGCTATTTGACTATGCATCAAAGGTCCAAGAGCAGGCGACGTACGATTCTGCCGCAGGCTATGAATTCGCAAAACAAACCATCGCTAAGCACTTGACGACGGACAACTAAAACAACACCAAACAGCAAGCTGGCGAACACAGCGACAGCCTGCTGTTACTTGTTAAAATTCACCGATACCAAGAATCAAAAACGTTTCCCTGCCCAACGGCGAAGCATCAGCCTATTTGACGCACCGGTATAAGATTGGTGTTGCTGCTCATATGACGCCTCGCCATCCAGAACAAACCTGCCGCCCCCAGTGCGACCAAGACTACCATACCGACAATCCACCCAAGAGCAGCCCCGGTTTGAGTCACCAAAGCCCCTGATTGAAAACAGATAACGGCCAAGGCGTAAGCGACCAAGGTATTCCACGTGGCCGCAAAAAATGCCCAAAATCCGCCGGCTTCCTTATAGATAGCGCCCAATGTTGCCACACAGGGCATGTAGAGAAGCACAAACAAAATATACGAAAACGCCGCCAGTGCACCGCCGTAAAGAGAGCTCATCGCGACAAACGTCGACACATGGACTTCCTGATCCGCAGCGCTGGACTCCTGATTACTCAGGTCACCTACACCAAGCCCCAAGGGGTCTAGGAGTGCGCCACCGAGACCGGCAAGATTTTCAGGTACAGTCGCAAACGCATCGGCCAGCATTGAACCTATTGATGGCGCATCCCCTTCTTCTGCAGGTGCGTCAGCATTGGCAATCGCCGTGTACAAGGAATCGAGTGTTCCGACCACGACTTCCTTGGCGAAAATACCGCTGAAAATTCCAACCGTGGCAGGCCAGTTATCCTCTTGTACCCCCATAGGTTCAAACAGTGGCGTGATCTTCATACCGATCACCGACAGTACGGATTTCTCCGAATTTTCATTGCCAAAGCTGCCGTCTGTACCGATGGAATTAACGAAATTCAACACCACGACGACCAGAACGATGGCCTTACCGGCTCTAAGTATGAAGCCCCTCAGACGGTGCCAACTGGTCATCAGCAGGCTCTTCATGGTAGGTAGGTGATAATTTGGCAACTCCATCACAAAGAATGACAGATCTCGATTCATCAACCGTTTCTTGACCAAGGCGCCGGTTAACACCGCCATTACGATGCCCAGCAGATAGAGACCGAATACCACATTCTGCCCCTGAGCGGGGAAAAAGACGGTCGCAAACAATATGTAAACCGTTAATCGAGCACCACAAGACATGAACGGCGCCATCAGCGTTGTGAGCAAACGATCGTTGTGACTGTCCAACGCACGGGCAGACATCACCGCGGGCACATTACAACCGAACCCAACAATCAAAGGCACAAAGGATTTTCCCGGCAATCCCAGAGAACGCATTAACCGATCGACAATAAACGCCGCTCGGGCCATATAACCTGAGCCTTCCAGAAAGGACTGAAACAGAAACAGGGCGCCGATCACCGGAATGAAACTGGCGACCAATTGGATTCCGCCCCCAATACCATCGGCGATTAATGTGGTAAGCCACGCTGGAGTTCCAATGGCGAAGAGTGCTCGATGGGGTAACTCAACCAACAGCGCACCGGCCACTTGGTCAAACACGTCAATGAAGGCGCCGCCAACATGGATGGTGAACAGAAACATGAGATACATAACACCGAGAAACATCGGAAACGCCAGAAGCCGATTCAGCAAGAGATTGTCCAGGCGGTCAGTGAAACTCACCTTTGCCTGACTGTCTCGGCGAATACTCTCTGAACAGGCGCCCGCGATCCAGTGATAACGGGCATTGATAAACTGATCACTGGCAGCGGTGTCATTCTCACTCTCAAGCCGACGGGTGATCGCCTCAATCGCGAGGCGTAGATCACTGTCGAGACGTCCCAGAACCGACGCATCTTCCGCCAGCGCCGCAGTTGCCAGTAATCTGGCTGCCCGCCCGGATGAAACGTCCGGATTTAATAGGCTATTTGACTCGGCTGATTGATCACTACGGTCCAACAGAAGCTGCACATCAGCAATCGCTGTTTCTAGCGTCTCGCCCAAGTTGGCGGCTTGGGGCGCCGGACGAGGCTCTTGATCCAAGTATTTTTGGATCGCCGCAAGCAAATCCCTGAGCCCTCGCTGTTTGCTGGCGACAATCGGCACAACCGGCAATCCCAGAAATCGAGAGAGCGCTTCGGTATCAATCGTTATTCCGTGATTGTCCGCCACATCCATCATGTTCAAAACGACGATCGTCGGAATACCCGTGTCGAGTAATTGGCTGGTCAAATACAGACCACGCTCGAGACTGGTAGCGTCAATGATGTTAATCAGGCAGTCGACAGGCTCATCAAGAATAAAATTTTGTGCGATTTGCTGATCAATACTATCGTCGTCATGGGATACGCTTAGGCTGTATGTCCCGGGCAGATCAACTAACTCATAACGATTGCCAAAATATTCAAAATACCCGGATTTTTTCTCGACCGTAACGCCCGGCCAATTGCCAATTTTCTGTCGTGATCCGGTTAAATGGTTAAAGAGCGTTGTCTTACCACTGTTGGGATTACCAACCGCCGCGAGGCGTATTTGTCCAGAACCGCTCATACCTTAACCACCTCAATTTCTCCGGCTTCCTGCCAACGCAAACTCAGATAAAAACCCCTCACCCGAATCTGCACAGGATCTCCCAGAGGTGCAATTTGCTTGACCTCGAACTGCGTTCCCGGCGTCAGCCCCAGACTCATCAGGCGGTGACAATAACCTTTATCGAGATTGGCAAAACTGACAACCCGGGCATTTGCACCCACGGGCAATTCGGAAAACAACAACTTCGGAGACGACATGATGACTACCAGAGTAAAATAGAGGAAGGTACTGCAGATGGAAATCGTTATCATAAAGACCCAATCTTTGAAATGCATCTTGCAAATGACAGTGATCTCGTAAATTTTTGAAAGATTTTTGCAAAAATTGGAGTAAATCAAGTGGTTTGAGCAAAATATCTGTCCGACCACACCGGTTTTGCGTAAAAATCCGGTCAGTTGACATACGGAACCACTAATCTTTAACCTGGCTACGGAGGTAAATCCATGGGATTCATTCCATCCCCAATGACAGTAACATCCACTTCGTTTGACAATGGCAGCAAAATCCCTGAAAAGTTCACTCGTGACGGCGGAGACGTTTCACCACAACTGAGCTGGTCCAATGCACCCGCCGATGCCACCAGCTTCGCGATTATTTGTCACGACCCAGACGCCCCTCTCATCACACCGGGCAAGTATGGCTTTGTTCACTGGGTTTTGTACGGGCTGCCCGGAAACCTGACGTCTATTGATGAGAACTATAGCGGCGGCATAAAAGGTGTTAATGACTTCGGAGATCCCGGCTACGGTGGTCCTCAGCCTCCAGCAGGACACGGCCCCCATCACTACTTTTTTAGCGTGATTGCCCTGAAAGATGCACCAGAGCTAACGCCAGGGCTTAGCCTGTGGGAACTGCTTGACGCCATTGAGCCATCGGCAATTGCTATGAACAGATACGTCGGGACTTTTGCTCAATCTTAGAAAGTTCATATACCAGAGGGTGATTGACAGCGTTAGCAGTCACTTTGAAAATAGCGACATATGAAAAGGTGGTTGCTGTTCGCCAGAAGTCGGCCTCAGAAACCTAACGGTAATCGTCTAGGGGATGTCACGAATGTGCTCTTCCAGCCGGTTGTCTGGGGCGGTTACTGTAAATTGCTTGCTAAAACCGCCCCAAATGAGCTAATTCATCCGCCATATCGGCATAATTGCGTGCCAGCAAGCTAATTTGATCGATTTTTTTGCTCGAATTAGTTTGGCTTCGAAGGACTGTGATATATTTAGACGAAAATCTTGTCTAAACGCGGGTAAGCTGGCCTTTTCGCCAAAACGCTGCTGTTTTTTAAGAGACCGTCTATGCATTTGCGCTGTATTTCTTCTGCCGTATCCTCTGCCCTGTTGCTCGTGAGCTTGTCCACCATCGCGCCACAAGCCTTGAGTAAAAGTGTCGATTTTAAATTCAGTGATATTCAGGAGAAGACCGCCGTCGATATCATCGACAAGCTTTCTACTCGCCACTATCGCAACCAACCCTTCGACGATACTCTGTCTGCAGAAATGCTAGACCGGTATATTGATAGCCTGGATCCAGCCAAGGCTTTTTTTCTGAAATCAGATATCGATGAATTCAATCGCCGCTATGCCAGAACCCTTGATGATTCTTTTACCAAAGGCGACCTGGATCCTGGGTACGAGATTTTTGTTACCTACTTTAATCGCTCCCACAACATCCTGAATTGGGTCATCGACAACCTCAGTAAAGAAGATGGTTTTCAGTTCGATTTTACCAAAAATGAATATGTTCCATTGGACGAAGAAGATCTGCAGTGGGCGGTGAACGATGACGATGCCAAAGAACAGTGGCGCAAGCGCATCAAATCCAATGTACTGAGTCTCAAGCTGACGGGTAAAACCGAAAAAGAAGCCCGTGAAACATTGCTCAAGCGCTATAAAAACCAGTTGACCCGACTGGAACAACAAGATGCCGATGACGTCTTTGAAATTATGGTCAACGCACTGACCCAGCTGTACGATCCTCACACCAGTTACCTCTCCCCGCGCACTCAGGAAAACTTCAACATCTCCATGTCTCTGTCACTTGAGGGCATCGGCGCCGTCCTGCAGTCAGAAGATGAATTCACCAAAGTTGTCCGTCTGGTGACCGCCGGGCCGGCGTCAAAACAGGGTGAACTTAAACCTGCGGACAAAATCGTTGCTGTTGGCCAGGGAACTGACGGTGAAATGGTGGATGTCGTCGGCTGGCGTCTGGACGAAGTCGTGAAGCTGATTCGCGGGCCGAAAGGCTCAACCGTGCGCCTCGCGGTCATTCCTGCCAAAGCGACAGACGACAGCCAACGCAAGGAAATTAAAATCAATCGTGGCCAGGTTAAGCTTGAAGAACAGGCAGCCAAAAAAGCCGTCATCGAGCTGACGGATGGGCAAAATCTCTTCAAAATAGGTGTGATTAACCTACCGGCCTTCTACATCGATTTTGAGGCCTATCGCAACCGTGACCGCAACTACAAAAGCGCAACTCGCGATGTCAAACGACTGATCGACGAACTTGCTCTTGAAGATATCGACGGTCTTGTTATCGACCTGCGCAACAACGGTGGCGGCTCACTGCCCGAGGCAACCACGCTGACTGATTTGTTTATCGATCAAGGACCGGTAGTCCAAATTCGTCAGACCAGTGAAACCATTTCTCGCAACTATCGATCGCGCCGTAAAGCGCTTTATCGGGGACCTTTGGTTGTCTTAACCAACCGTCTTAGCGCCTCAGCCTCGGAAATTTTTGCCGGCGCCATTCAGGATTACCACCGCGGGCTGATCGTGGGAACGCAATCCTTTGGTAAAGGCACGGTGCAGTCCCTAACACCGGTACATAGCGGGCAGCTAAAAATTACCGAGTCCAAGTTCTATAGAGTCTCCGGTGAAAGCACCCAGCATCGAGGTGTCATCCCCGACGTTTCCTTCCCGGTTCTGGTAGACACCGATGAAGTCGGCGAAAGCACCTACGATACGGCGTTGCCTTGGGACAAAATTCATCCGGTTCCACACGAGCTTTACTACGACTTCGATTCCATTCTCGGTGAAATCACCCGTCGACATGAAGCAAGGCAAAAAACGGATCCGGATTTTGTTTTCTTGAATAAACAGGTCGACCAAGTCAAAGCCCGGAAAGAGAAACACCTACTATCTCTGAACGAAGAGCAGCGCAAGAAGGAACAGAAAGAACTCAAACTGCAGTCTCTGGCAATCGAGAACGAACGTCGTATGGCCAAAGGAATGGATCCATTTGCATCTGTTGATGAGTGGGAACAAGAACGAGATACCGTTGCTGAAGAGGCAACGAATGCAGCAGCCAGTGAATCAGATTCCGAATTGAATACGGAAGACGATACCTATCTGACCGAAGCCGGCTACATTTTGATCGATATGATCAATCTGATGGACGAGCAAAACAGCAACACCAATCGCGTCGCGAATTTCTGATTGGGTCACTGCCAGTGAAAATTGTCTCGTTCAACATCAACAGCATTCGAGCCCGCCTCCATCAACTGGAGGCGTTGATCGATACCCACCAACCAGATGTTATCTGCCTACAGGAAACCAAGGTTTCCGACCCTGAATTTCCTCAAGCTGCGGTTGAAGCTCTTGGGTACCATGTCGCGTTTCACGGACAGAAAACGCACTATGGTGTGGCGACGCTCAGTAAAACGCCCTTCACCGCGACCATCAAGGGTTTTACCACCGATGAAGAGGACGCCCAGCGGCGGGCGTTAACGACTCAACATCAGATCGATGGCCGTGCTCTCACCGTGTTTAATGGCTATTTCCCCCAAGGGGAAAATATCGCTCACGAAACCAAGTTTCCCAATAAAAGGCGTTTTTATGGGGATCTGATGTCTTATCTCAACAGTCAATGCGATCCAAAGGATGACCTACTGATCGTTGGGGATATGAATATCTCACCTCAGGATCTGGATATCGGCATTGGCGAGGATAATCGCAAACGCTGGCTTCGAAGCGGTAAATGTAGCTTTCAGCCGGAAGAGCGAGAGTGGCTGGAAAAGCTCCTCGATTGGGGCCTGAGCGATTGTTTTCGAACGCTACACCCAGACGAAAGCCAATTGTTCAGCTGGTTTGATTATCGCAGCAAAGGCTTTGACGCAACGCCTCGTCGCGGACTCAGGATTGATCTTATTTTGGCGTCCAAACCACTTTTGCAACGCTGTGTCGCAAGCAGCATAGACTATGACATTCGCGGTATGGAAAAGCCTTCGGATCACGCGCCTGTTTGGGCGGAATTCAAGTAAACAGAAACGCTCTGTTAAACAACAAAACCAACCTGTAACGTCAGGTTGGTTCTGAATCCACGGCAGTTTCCATCCCCTTTTCAACCATCGTCAGCGGAATGTGGAAAAGGTAGTGGGCTTCTTTGCCATCCTTGTCAATTTCCACGCTACCGCCCAGATTTTCCGCAAGACATTTACTGATGGGATACCAGAGACCACTCAGGTGGCTATGGCGTAGCATTTCTTCCAAATTTGATGTTCGGGCAATATCTTCTTTTTCGGTACGATCAACAATGGTAATTTCCAAATGCCCTTGTTCATCTTTACCACCACGAAAATCAAACACCACGAATATCGTTCCGGAGATGGCCGTCGAAATAGCACTTCCCATAAGGCTCTCAAAGATACGCGCGATCAGCTTCGGATCTCCCTGTGCCATGTCCGGGCATTCGGGATAAATACGAAAGCTCAATTCGACGTCTCTCGCCTCGGCGGCGACTTTAAAGTCATCAACCCAAGTCTCCAGTGTCGAACGAAGGTGAAACACCTTGGTATTCAATTCCACATCGCCGTTGCTGATCAGCGCAAAGGAACGGATGTTACGCAACAGCTTTTGATGGGCCGCCAACGCTTCACGAGCTCCGGTATAACTGGCCGATAAATCATCATCGAGCCGTTTTTCTCCGAGAAGCGACAAAAGACCGCTGAGCTTATGGTCCGCCTCGCTCATCTGCTGCCAGAGACTGTTGAGGAAATGCGTATTCAAATTGACTGAGGCATCAACCTTACGTTTTTCCGTCTCCAAAGCCTTGGCTTTAATTTTCAATTCGTAGTTGGATTCGAGACGCTTCCAGTAAGTTGAATATAATAAATCCGCTTGATGATAGAGTGTCGCCATGTAAATACACATCATCAACCCGTACATATACCCGTCGAAACCACCGGTATAAATCGCCGCGACTGCTGGAGGAAAAAGAGCTATTGCCTGATAGATCTGGCTAAATCGCCGAAACGGTGCCGTAACCTGCGTCGTCGTCGCGAAAAAAATCACTGTGTAGAGCCAGAGAATGGGCGTTTCACTGACCATTCCCAGAATCAAGGTGGATGTCGTAAGAATGATGCTCCACCAAGCGGCACCCGCCATCGTGGAAATAAAAAAGTAACGACGCCAGCGCGCGGGACCGGCAGAATAGATCGCATCAAAACGCAATAAAAAATAGGCGCGAATCAACATTGTGACAATCAAGCCTGCGGTAAGCACCACCGATGCCGTTGGGGCCACGAGGTGCATATCCCCCAGGGACAGGCATAAAAGATAAGCCAGAAAATTAACCACCAGGCCGCGTCGGCTGTATTTAGCCATGCGCGCGTCAGTTTCCCGCATGATAACGCGGTCTTTCTGTACCTTACCGACGGGAGAAAACAGCATAGAGAATCCTCGCTCAGAGCTTCACATGAATGTCGTGAAACCTGCTGCTACATATACGCGCTATTTTGAAACAACTTCAACCAGCACGGTTTTAATAATAAACCCCAACAAGCCCAGTCCGAGAGCTAAAAACAGGATAAATGTGCCGAATTTGCCCGCTTTGGACTGCTTCGCCAAATCCCACATAATAAAAACCATAAAGGCAATTAGCCCACCGACCCCAAGAATCAATGACCAATGCTCAAATGTATCAATATCCATAGCGACCTCTAACCAGGGTGCTGCCGCCCCGCTCCAGATTGGCGACGGCTGCAGGCCTTATACTATTCATACTAGTCGTAGGTTCTTTATTCATTCACTTATTCGACCAATACTGCAGCAATGGGACTCAGCCCCCGACGTCCAGACATGAAAAAAGCCGGCGACTTGCCGGCTTTAACCATACTGCAACCACTGTCCTTACAGCTGTCCTTCCAGTTCAGGGAT
>NZ_JBSWVF010000029.1:0-39136 GCF_056159445.1 Pseudomaricurvus sp. ABR4_320
ACCAACACTTCAGGGACACGGCATCCCCTATGGCCTGCATAATTCTCTGTCTACGCTTCACAATGCTTGTTCGTCCGTGCTTCCTGCCTCTCAAATATTCCTCATTTAAGACTCCGCACATCGCGCAAGACTTGATACGGGTGGCTGGCTAAGCCTTGCCCGACAGGGACTTTCACCCTGCAAGTAGATGACAAGCTTCGCTTGTCGCACTAACGCCGCGCTCTGCGGCAAATTTAGAGCGCAGCGGAAAATTTGTCCGACAGCAGCGCCTTGTTAGCCGACGACACGGCGCCCCCATTGCTCGTTATTAAACTTGCAGTTTCCTGAGCGAATTTCGATATTTTTAAACCTTAATATCACTTGCTTCAAGGAAGACCAAACATCATCAGACAACTCGGTTCTCTGGAATGAAACATCAAAGGAATTGCCATTGTCCTTGCAATGTCTAAAAAATAAGCCCTGACTCGTTTGTTGTATCATGTCCACTGCCTGCAAATACCACCCATCATATTCCTGCCGTGGAATAGCTGATACGTCTTTCAGCTCTCCGGAGTAATACCGCCATCCTAAGCAATGTCCCTGCTCACTAAACCATTGCAGCCATTCTTCCGGAGTAGGCAGGTTATCTGCCTGGACAGAGATAAAGATCTCTGTTTCGCTTAGCCACGGCTCAACAATCTCTATCTTGTTTGGCTCTTGATTAATGGTTACGCTGCGGCACTCGATCTCAATAGGTTTAGGAACATCAAGAGTAAATAAAATAAAGCGACTATCCTTAAGATCTAGGCCTTCCATGCAGTGATCTTTAGACCATTCTCCTTCTTCTAAAGCCGTATTACTATTTACTCCCTCTGCTCTTACGGAGAATACTCTTAGAGTTCTCTCGGTATTAGCTTCATAAGTGCCTTCAATTTGGTAAGCAATCTTCAAGTAAATAGCACTTTTAGACTCCTCGACTTTGTAATCTAATAAGTAGCCATCTTGGAACCAGTAGTTTGATTCAAGCCATTTGCCAAAATCAGAATTATTTTCAAATACCTCGCTCAATGCTTCGATCTCTCTTTACGGCTAACATTTTGTTACGAGGCAAGCTCGTTTTGTCCATCTGCTAAAGCGTTAAATCATTGAAATTCAAATATATTTCTGAAGATTGCAACCGAGTAGCCCACTTTATCTGATATACCGGGCATGCCCATATATCTCACTCACTTTGCCTACTATTTTCCCATCAAATCCAATAAGAATCTGATTTATTTGAGTATCTTCAAAAACCTACTCCAAAATCAATATCCATTAAAATTCTATGGAATTAAAAAGGAAATTTTTAAACATTTGGCACATAAATTATCAATCAGACAATTTTAGTCTTTTATCCTCGATCGGATAGGAGCCGAAATATAGGAATCAGATTTTCAAATAGTTTTGACTTTGAGGTTAAAGCGGTAGGAATACAAAAGGAAGGGAACAACAAAATAGAGGTATCATGCGCCAAAAAGAGGCTTTTAGCTACCCTGATGCCAGCAAGCTTTCAAGAAAGTGTTTTCAATTAGGTCAATTCTTCGATGCGGCAACTATAACAACTACCGCACCACTATCGATCATTATTTTTCTTCAGGGAGCTACTCCCTCACACAATCAATCGCATAGTAGCTCTTGCCATCCCTCTTCTCTTTTACCAAGCCGTGAATGTCGGTTTCAAAGCCGGGGAACTGTGCTAAACGTAGATAATCCACAATGGCGTGGTTAAAGCGCTCTCCAGGAATTAGCAGCGGGATGCCCGGTGGATACGGAGTGACCAGAATAGCGGTAACTCGCCCCTCAAACTCATCAATCGCCACACGCTCGATATCCCGATGGGCCATTTTCGCCCAAGCGTCGGCGGGTCGCATGGCTGGCGTTAAATCGCTCAGGTACATTTCCGTGGTGAGTCGTGCGACTTCATACTAGGCATAGACATCGTGTATTTGGGTACAAAGGTCTCTTAGGCCATAGTCTTCATAGCTGGGGTTTTTCGCGACAAAGGCTGGCATGCATTCAACAATGGCTGTTTGTGTCGCAACAGCCTTTAAACTGCTGAAATTCAGTGACCAGAGTCTTCCAACGGCCTTTTGCAATACCGATGGTGAACATAATAAAGAAGGAATAGAGGCCGCATTTCTCAACAATAATGTCGTGTTCGCTCAGGTAGTTGGTCAGGATGATGGCGGGCATGCCCTGCTCGGCAAAGCTGCCTTCCACATCCAGCGCGGGTGTGATGATGGTCGCTTTGATGGGCTCGAGCATGTTGAAGCCTTCGACCAGCTTGTCTAACTGACACTTGTCTGCCTCTTGTACCAGGATCTGTGATGCGAGGTAGATCACCGCTAACAGCTTGTGAGTACTCTGGGTGTTGATGACAAAGGGATTCTTGGCAATTTTCTTCTGAATGTTTTCCCACTTAAATTCGCTTTTGGGGATAGGCCCGCTGCTGTTTTTAGCGACCGGTTTAATCCGCGTCATTAGAATACAAATCCATTTAAATTTAAACTACCAAATATTCCCATTTAAAACACATAGTTTTTAACAAATTTATAGAATCAATAATCATAAAATACTCATCATTTCATAAATACCTATCCTACTGACCAACAGCTTTATTGAATTGAACTTAATTGCGAAACGTTAATTTATAACTATCAATTGGTGGAGAAAAGGAATGGATAAAACCTTCAGCAAGTCGATCTTAGCCGCATGCGTACTCTCTTCAACTGGCTTTATCGCTGAAACTCAGGCTGATGAACATCAAGGAGAAGATGGAAAGCTATACAACCTCACAAATACTTTTACAGATGGTAAAGGCATCAAGTATGACGTTAAGCTTTTAGAATTAGCTAAAAAGTCGCAAAAAATAAACGTCATTATTTATTATAAAGGTGAAGACCCAAGTGATCAGTTAAATATGATCGACGAGCGATACAAACCAATTTTAAAAGAAACATCTGAACAGTTGAAGGTGATTGAAAACAAATACAGGCCTACTGATTCCCTGCCAGAAGAAGATGAAATTGAATTTATGCAATCTAAGAATGCGACGATGTCTGCCGACGACAAATCACTCGCAAAGTCTAAAAAAATTGAATTAGATGAAATGCTAGACAAGAAACGCAAGGAAAAAGCAAAAGTCATCGAAGCTGCAAGCGGCAAAAAGCTGGACGAGATCACAGCGCTCGTCAAGTCTGTCGGTGGGGAAGTACGTAAATATGTATCTTTAGCAAACGCTGTTAGTGCTTCGATTGATACCGAGATGCTACAACAATTGGCCGATTATGAAGATGTCTTGCACATCGAATATGATCATCCCGGGCAGCCAGAATTGGATATTAGCGTGCCATCGGCGGGTTATTATCCCTGGCACAGCGCTAATTTTGATGGAGACCCCTACGATTTTGGTATCGTCGATGACGGTGTGCAGGAAGATCATCCAGCTTTTACGAGTGCTAATTTTAACTTCTGTAAGCAACCTGGGGCTTCGGTTATAACTAAACATGGCACTGTTGTTTCAGGAGTAGTATTGAGCAACGACACAACTTATAGAGGAACTGCTTATGGAACCGACGCAGTCATCTGGGCTAATGCTGGAGATCAATCTACAACGATGTTAAACCTGCACTGGATGATTTCCGGGCCCTGCCAGGTGCCAGAGGTCGTCAATTATAGTTGGAGACATGGTGTCGCTAACGATACTGACTATTCTTCAAGCGACGCCTTTTATGACGCCTTTGTTCACCATTACAATACCATGATAACGAAATCGGCAGGGAATCAGTATTGGAGCGACACGTCTCCTACCATCACTCATCCAGCAACAGCCTATAACTTAATGGCCGTTGCAAATATGGATGATCAAAATACAGTGTACCGTAACGATGACATCCGAAACTGGACTTCCAGCGTCGGACCAACGCTTTTAAATCGCAAAAAGCCCGATATAACAGCTCCCGGAACCTCTATCATATCAACCAATAGCGATTGGTCTTCTCGAGATGATTTTCTCCCTGGTTCAGGAACCAGTATGGCCGCACCGCACGTTGCGGGTGCAGTTATTCTGATGGAAGACGGGGGAAATTATATCCCAATGGCGCAAAAGGCCGTACTGATCAATACTGCTGATGCATGGGATAGTAATGACACGAGCACAACAAGTGACGATGGCCGAGTGTATGGTTCGCATTGGGACAAAAGCTATGGCTGGGGTTACATCGATATGTCTGAATCCTATTTCAACCGCGGGGACTATTTTGTCGATTCTGTTGTCCCCAGAAACAACAATAATATTGCCAATGACTATAAACTTTTTAAGGGAAGAATGTACCCTGATGAAAAAGCAACATTAGTCTGGCAACGTCGCGCAAATTTTGTTTCGGGTCCTTCTGGAAACGCATTTACTTTAAGTGATTTGAATCTTCGATTATACGCCGAGGGCAGTAATAGCTCGCAGGATAGCGATCTCGATGGAAATGACAACGTACATCAGGTTGCAGCATCTTCTACTATGGATGCTGTAGTGAAAGTGTATTCGTGGTCAGCCAGTTTCGATGGTACGTCAAGTGAACGATTTGCACTGGCCACGGAAGAGAACTTTGATGCTGTGGCCCCTCCCAGCCTGCAGATACCAAACAAGACTGTCAGAGTAATATCACCTTCACGGTTTACAGTAAATGTAGATGTAAACAATATTGGTGGCGTCGACAGTTGCGAGGTAACCGTTACACGTGGCTCTGTCGCAGGCATTAACGGGACTTCGAGCGTGTCAATTCCAGCGATAGCCGAAGGAGGAAGCGGTGTTGCTAGCTTTACATTGAAAGCATCACTAGGGACAATTAATGTTCCCTTTACAGCATCTACTAACTGCTACGACGAAACGTATACTGCATCAGGCAACATCACCCTGCGTTCAGGGCCTATATTCATTACTCCTTAATGTATTGAAGAAGAAACATGAGAGGTGCTTGCGTTGAATCGAGCACTTTTTTAGATATTAAAAAAATGCCGTCTGATCGCCATAGCTGCTGCCACTCAAGACTAAGATACCTTCGAATTCGATGAGCGTAACCAACGCCCGGACACCCAGACCGGAAGTGTTTTCTGACACGTCAGCGAGCATCTAAATCATCCCACAGTAACATCCGATGCCAAACTCTGGGCCACATTCCTGGAAAGCATTTTTGCGCATCGCCGTTACCTTGACAGCCTTCAGTTCAGCAACATACTTAATAGACCTCATCTGAAACAACATCACCGAGAGAACTCATCACGTGCACGCTTCGCGTCTTACTACGCTCGAAGGATTACGGCTCTTTATCTGTGCCCATCGCGAGGCACTGCGAGATCAAGCCAATGTGCCACAAGCGCCGCTGGACGAGCGACTGGCATGCGCCACACCGCTGTTCGCCTACAAGCGCTTCGACGACATGATGGCCGCCCTGAAGAGCTTCCATCTACGTTCGTTCGGGCTGCTCGATGCCTTAGAGACACTAGCGCAATTTGGGGATGGCGCGAACAATCTCTATCTGGTACACGTGCACTGTGAGGACAACAACGGCCAATCCAATTTGCAGCCGGTATTTGTTGCGGCCCCAGATGGTGATGTTGCTAAAAGTTTCGCGTTTGCTTACGCGCAGAGTATCTTATCTGATTTTCGCCCAGGATTGGTGTGTGAACTCCGGCACACGCCGCAGTTGCTACCGAATCCGCTGCGCCCGTTGATTCCACGCTGAAGCGACCGCCTTGAATTCTCTGAAGGTAGAGCTGCCCCCTGCAACGCTCTACTAACGTTTCTCGACCATTTAATCTGCTCATACCGAATCATCAACACCCAACAGAGCATTAACTTGGGTGATCACACGCCAATCAGGACTAAAACACTCCGGACTAGGCCCATCCTAAGATGCTAGTCCCCATAGTTGCGCCTGCAATGGCTAGACTGCTATAGTTGTACGGAATTACCGTACGGTTGAGATTAAATATGGATACAGTCAGCGTAAATCAATTCAGAGACAAGCTAAAATCCTTTGTAGAACAGGTGGTTAACAATCACACACCCCTTAAGGTCACCCGACGCACTGGAGAATCTTTTGTGATAGTAAGTGCAGATGACTGGGAGAGAGACCAGGAAACCCTTCATGTCCTGCAAAACTCTAGCTTAATGAAGCAAATAGCTGAATCAATCGAAACACATCAGCGCAAAGAGGGCTACACCCCAACCAGTGAGGAGATGAATGAGATCACTGGTATTTGAAGGCCGGACCTGGGAAACCTACGAAGCAATCCGCGAGAAAGACAAAAGACTACATAAAGCTCTGTGTAAAATTTTGAAGGAAATGCTGCGAGAAGATCCAACTAAAGGCATGGGAAAACCCGAACAACTACGCCATAATTTGTCCGGTTTTTGGTCAAAGCGAATATCCCAAAAAGATCGTCTCATTTATAAATTTGATGAAAAGTCTGTTTATATATTCGCAATCGGGGGGCATTACGACGATCACTAATCTCGCCACCATGACGCTATTTACAATAAGTTTCCAGAAAATAGATTTTTTCAAGATCCCATCAAGGACGGTATGGATAAGTCACAGTGCCCTTTTAATTTCAAGATTCAGCAAGTGCAGTCAACGCCTCACCGGTCAGCTGGTAACCGATCCACTCGTCTTTCGATTTGGCACCCAGTGACTTGTAAAAATTGATCGCGGGTTCATTCCAATCAAGCACACTCCATTCAAACCTCCCACACCCTTTCTCCACGGCGATTTTTGCAAGATGCTTCAACAACGCCTTGCCTGCCCCACTCCCTCTTTCTGTCGGAGAAATGTATAAATCTTCGAGATAAAGTCCATGCTTGCCGAGCCATGTCGAGTAGTTAAAGAAATACACAGCAAAGCCGATTGGTGTACTGTCTTTCTCGCAGATTAGCGCTTTGGTCGCTGAGCCCTCACCGAAGATTGAAGCTTCAATCGTCGATTCGGTTGCAATGACTTCGTGCTCAGCGTTTTCATAGCGTGCTAACTCTTTAATAAATCTGAGAATCAAACCCGAGTCTCCTCGATTTGCCTCTCGTATCACTAATGACATAAATACTCCATTTTAAATCAGCGCTGTTCTCGTTGACGCGCTAACTCAATTTGATGGCATCGCTATTTGTTAAGGGAGCGTATCAACCTGTAGCAATGAGCAGAAATAAATTATGTTTCACCTTCACTATCTAGGTACACATCCCACGATACAGGTAACTTAAAATGGACGAGTGATGCCATAATTTTCAAATCTAAATAAGGCCCACCCTGTCCAGTTGAATCCCAAAAATTTGTAATATCTATATTACATCCCTTAGATCTCAAGCTATCTAGATTTTTTTCTTTTCCTCGCAACAGGTCCAGCAACCACTGTATATGTTCGACATTCACATTTGAAGAAACATGTGTTTCCGAGCAAAGAAGCCAAGAATTCCACTCTCGCCTTGAACGGTATTTAGAGGATAGATCCAAGGGCCAGACAGTCGTAGCTTGTAAGCGGAGAACAGCTCCGATATCTTCGGGAGACATATCTTTAGAGAAAACTCTCAGCGTAGAAAATGTTCTAGTACAAGCCACTTTTCACCTCGGCGTTTAACCAATATAAAAATAGATTTTTAGATAACACCAGCATCCCCCCCGTTCACCAACTCCAGCAACCAATCCATAAACAACGATACCCGCTTGGGCAATTGTCGTCGCGATGGATAGAGCATGGTTACCGGCATTGGCGCCGCTTCAAAATCATCTAAAATACCAACCAACAATCCTTTTGCCAGCACATCGACAGCACCAATTTTTGGTATCTGGATAATCCCGAGTCCATTTAGACAGGCTGACATATACGCATCGGTACTGTTAACGGTGAGGCTGCAAGGCATCTCGATCTGGCGTTCAGTTTTGCCGTCCATATATTCAAACACGGACGCGCCCGGCGATAAGCTCTGGGTGTAGTCAATGAGTTTATGGTGTTGGAGGTCGTCCAGTGTCTTTGGTTCGCCATGGCGCTCCAGATAAGCCGGACTCGCGCAGTTGAGTACCCGGTATTGCGCCAGGGGTCTCGCGACCAGGGTGCTGTCTTTTAAGCCGCCAACACGGATAACGCAGTCCACCCCCTCTTTAACCGGATCGATGGTGGTATCGGTACAGCTGATTTTGAGTTGGAGATTGGGATAGCGATCGAGAAAACTCTGCAGGTGGGGGAAGACCACTGTGGACGCAAAGCGGCTCGGCATATCTATCCGCAGGACCCCTCGCAACTTTTCGCCTCCAGTGAACTGACTTTCTATCGCTTCCAGCTCTCCCAGGAGCGCCTGGCATTGGGGTAAAAAGTGTTCACCATCTTGAGTCAAGGTGATTTTACGGGTACTGCGGTGGAAGAGCCGGGTGCCCAACTGTTGCTCCAAGCCCTGAATGGCGCTGGAGATACTGGATTTGGGCAGATCGAGGATTTCCGCTGCCCGGGTAAAACTGCCGCTTTGGGCCACCAACAGGAAGCGTTGCATGCGCTCAAATTTGTCTATGGCCATGGAGACATCCCCTTTTGTTCGTTATATACGAACAATAATATCAGATTAAGCTCGTTTATCCGACCGTTGAGAGCGCGTAAATTACACCCATCGCCAACAAATACGGAAGGAGATCACAATGAGTAAACTCGCATTAATCACGGGTGGTAGCCGTGGCCTCGGTAAAAGCAGCGCTCTGGCACTGGCAGACCAAGGCATTGATCTGATCATCACTTACAACAGCAATCAGTCCGCCGCGGACGAGGTCGTCAAGGCTGTTATCGCCAAAGGCCGGCATGCAGTTGCCCTGCCACTGCGTCTGGATAACACTGCGCACATTCCCGAGTTTGTTCAGTCGTTAAAAGAGGTTCTGCAAAGCCAATTTCAAAGGGATACCATCAATTATTTGGTCAACAACGCGGGCATGGGCATTCACGCGGCCTATGCTGATACCAGCGAAGAAGACTTTGATACCTTGATGAACACGCATCTGAAAGGCGCGTTCTTTCTGACACAAAGTCTGCTTTCGGTTATCGAAGATGGCGGCCGCATTGTAAATACCTCTTCAGGTTTGGCACGCTTCAGCCTTCCCGGTTACTGCGCTTACGCGATGATGAAAGGCGGCATCGAGGTAATGACCCGCTATCTGGCGAAAGAGCTGGGCAGTCGACAGATTATTGTCAACACCCTGGCCCCAGGTGCCATTGAAACCGACTTTGGCGGCGGCGCAGTTCGGGACAACAAAGATCTGAACAACTTTGTCGCACAACAAACCGCACTGGGCAGAGCCGGACAACCCGAAGACATCGGCCAAGCGATGACGCTGCTGCTGAGCGATGAAGCTCACTGGATTACGGGGCAGCGTATCGAGGTTTCCGGCGGGATGTTTTTATAAATCACCGTTGTAATTCCGGCTGATTCCATACTAAGGGACACTCGACCTCTGCGATCAATGGCGTCATTATGGCGCCCTGATCGTGTTGTTGTTTAAGGAAACTCGGTATGGACCGCCGAACTCTCCCTCTTTCGGCGTTAAGAGCTTTTGAAAGTGCCGCAGAATGTCTGCACCTTGGACGTGCTGGCGAGCGCTTGGGTGTGAGCCACGGTGCCGTCAGCCATCAGATCCGCGCTCTGGAAAAACAGCTCGCCTGTAAACTCTTTTACCGCGCTCACAATCGACTGGAATTAACACCGGAAGGCGTGCGCCTGTATCGTAGCGTTAAGGAAGGGCTGGATACCATTCTGGAAGGCGCCCGCAACGTCAATATTTCTGAAATCAGTGGCCCGATGGTGATTGCCTGTACGCAAACCATTGCCGAAACCTGGGCAACGCGATCCATTTGCGCCTTTTATCAGCGCTATCCGAGTGTGGATATTCGCGTGCAGGAGATCGCTCCTTTCCAGCAGAAAATTCCTGCGGATGTGGATCTTGCCATTTGCTACGGTCGCCCCATCGCGGGTGATCGGCAGTTGGTGGAATTGGGTATGCCCAATCTGTACCCGCTGATTAACCCGCAATTAATGCGTGGACGCGCAGCCATTGTGGACCCGAATGAAATCGCTGGTTTTACCTTGATTCACGACGGAGCAGTGCCTTGGAACCGATGGCTTAAAGCACATTGTGATAGCGACGTAACGGCGACCTCCAATATCCATTTTGCCAATACCAGCCAAGCGTTGAACGCCGCCGTTCTGGGCTATGGTGTCGCCCTCGGAAACAGCTTTGAAGCGCAGGATTTTTTGAGATCCCGCCAGTTGATTCGTCTGTTTGATTTACCGATTCGCGAACAGGCGACTTACTTTTTGTTGACGGCCAATGACAGCGCCAAACCGGCCCGCGTCGCTTTGTTCGAGCGTTGGCTTACCCAGGATAGGGTTAACCTGGAATCCTAACCTGCCCTCCTCCGAAAGTCGGAAACCTGCATCCGATACACGCCTGTGAATTTTTCTCACCAGGAGAGCCAATTTTCATCGCTTGAGAGGCGGTTTTATTTGAGTATATTTCACCAACAGCTCAGAGAATAGCCAAACATTATTACAAATATATTGAACACTGGCGTGACAGCCTGTCAGCCCATTAGGGCCTGACCGGTATTTTACGATTCAACGCGTTTTCGGGAGAGGAAGTCACCATGGGGAAGTCATGGAAGCAACAGTGTGCAACGGTTATCGCAGCCAATTCAATGCTCGCGGCCACAGCCTTCGCACAAACCAGCAGCTATTCACTAGAGGAAGTGGTCGTTACGGCCCAGAAACGCCAGCAAAGTGCTCAGGACGTGGGCATTGCCATTAGCGCGTTCGACAGCTCCTCACTGGAGCAGCTAGGCGTCAATCAAGCCGCCGACATCGCGCTACACACCCCCAACCTCAACGTTAAAAACGTTCTCAATAAATCAGCGCCAATCTTCACCATTCGTGGCATTGGCAACGCTGCTTTTACGTCGAACAGTGTTGCGCCGGTGGGTGTCTATGTCGACGAACTGTTTTTACCGACCAACACCATGATGAGCTTTTCCGTCTTTGATGTCGAACGCGTCGAAGTGCTGAAAGGCCCGCAAGGCACCTTATTTGGTCGTAATACCACCGCAGGAGCCGTCAGCTTTGCAACGGCGCGTCCAGCGCAAAACAACGAAGGTTTTATCAAGTTCGGCGCGGGCAACTTCGATAGCTACGATGTTGAAGCCGCGCAGAATATCCCCCTGACCGAGAGTGTTTCTGCCCGTCTATCCGGCAAATGGTCTGCTCAACAGGAAGGCACCTTCACCAACAAACTGGACGGTCGCAACCAGGACGTGGGCACAGCAGATATGTTTGCCCTGCGGGCAGGATTTTTGTTTGAGCTGGATAACGCCGACTGGTATGTGAATGTTCATGGCGGCCGTGATCGCAGCGAAAACGAACCCTGGGTGGGCATCGGCCGCAGTGCGCTGGATAACCCTACCGGTGCCGCGCCAGAACTGCCGGGCGTCAACGGACAACAATATCGCAACGACTGTCTGGACCGCTCGTCTAACAGCATCCAGTCGTTTATTAACAGCCCCAACTGTGTCAACCGCGTTGGCTATTACGACAGCTACACGGATACGCGCGAAGGCGAATTCAGCCTGACGCCGAAGATTGAGAGCGACAGTTTCGGTGTCTTGAGCCACCTGCAATGGTCCCTGAACGGCTCGGTCGATCTGGTCGCGGTTACCGCTTTCGAAACTTTGGATAAAAAAACCCAGGAAGATTTCGACGGCAGTCCGTTTCGCATTGGTGACACCACCTACGAAAACGATGCCCAGGTATTCAGTCAGGAAGTTCGTCTGATCTCTACCGAACCACTGGCCGGCGTCACCGACTGGATTGTGGGTGGTATCTACTATCAGGACACACTGAAGATTCACGACCTCTACGGTTATACCGACCGGGTGAACCACGATGTACTGGTCGATTTTGACCAAGATACCACCAGCACCGCCCTCTTCGCCCACACAGAAACCCAACTGGCCGACCAATTGCGATTGATTGCCGGAGTGCGGGTATCCCACGATGAAATCAGTTTTGATGGCGGCACTACGGTGGTTGATCTTGATGATGATTTCACCGGAGACGTCACCTTCTTCTCGGTCGATTCGCCCATTTTGGTGGATGACGAAACCATTACCTCGACCGAAGTCTCAGGCAAGTTGGGCATTGAGTACACCCCGGCCGATGACCTTTTGCTCTACGCCAGTTACAGTCGTGGCTATAAAGCCGGTGTCTGGAACGGTTTTTGGGCGGCTACCGAAGGCGATCACTCCTCTGCCGATCCGGAATTTATCGATGCCTATGAAGTCGGTTTTAAATCGACGTTGATGGATTCACGCCTGCGGTTTAACAGTGCGCTGTTCTATTACGACTACACCGACCAGCAATTGTTTGCCGATTTGCCCGATGGCCGCTACACCATTTTCAATGCGGGCACGGCCAAGGTCACCGGTGCGGAAGTTGAAGTCGATTGGTTGGTCACCCCCAATTTGGAAATTCGCGGTGGCGCCGCTTACACAGATGCCAAAGTATCTGCATCCGTCGGCCTGCTGGAATTCGACGATGCACAACCGGCCAATACGCCAGAATTTACCTACAACCTTCTGGTTCGCTATTCGGCCGATATCGCCAGCGGGCTGACGGCGTTTGCGCAATCTGACTACAGCTATCAGGACGATGTTTACTTCTCTCTGGATAATCTCGAAGCCATCAGTCAGGATGGTTACGGTCTGTTAGGTTTTCGTGCTGGCTTGCGCTCACTGTCGGGCTGGGAGCTGAGTGCCTGGGTGAAAAACGCCGAAGACAAACTCTATTTTACCGAGATTCTATCTTCCGGCAGCGCGGGCGTGGTCTCTGGGCAAGTGGGATCACCCCGAACTTATGGTGCAACCCTGAAGTTTGAATTCTGATGGCTACCATTGTGACAATCGTTAGGAGCCGCCTTGCGGCTCAACCACAGAGAGGCACAAGGAAATGACATCAGAGAATCGTAACGTCAAAGGGTCGAACAGTGCCCAGCTCGAACGTTCACTGTCCATGCGCCAATCGCTGGCGCTTGCATTTGGTTGCATGATTGGCTGGGGCTGGGTGGTACTGGTCAGCGAGTGGATTTTAAGCGCCGGCAGTATGGGTGCGGTAGGCGGCTTTGTCGCCGCCGCGGTGGTTCTGGTAATCGTCGGCATTATGTACGCCGAACTCGCCTCCGCCATGCCGGAAGTCGGTGGCGCACAAAACTATGGTCAACGGGCGTTTGGTCCCTTTATGGGATTTATCTGTAGCTGGGGCTTAATCCTTGGTTACGTGTCCATTACTGTATTCGAGGCAGTGGCTTTACCCCAGGTGAGCGAATATCTCGTCGGTGACCTCAATCATGTTCTGCTATGGCAGGTTGCTGGCAATGAGGTGTATTTGAGTTCCGCGGCGATTGGCGCACTTGGCTCACTGCTTATGTGCTATTTGAACGTACGCGGCGTGAAAACCTCTGCGGTGTTTCAAACGGCGGTAACCTGTGTGATTCTTATTGCGGGTGTATTGCTGTTTACCGGTGCGGCGAAATCCGGCGAGGTTGAGAATTTAAGCCCACTGTTTGTCGGCTCTATTGGTGGCAGTGTGATCGTCGTTATGGTTATGGCGCCGTTTATGATGGGTGGTTTCGATGTGATTCCCCAAGCCGCTGCCGAGATTGACCTGCCGCCGAAAAAAATCGGTCGCTTGATTATTCTCGCCATTATTCTCGGCGTGATCTGGTATTGCGGTGTGATTCTGTCGGTTTCGCTGTTGTTTAATCACGACCAATTAACCAGCGCGAGCCTGCCTGCTGTCGACGCAGCAGCTTTTGCCTGGGGTGGCTGGGGCGGACAAGTGTTGGTGCTCGGCGGCTTGGCTGGGATTCTCACCAGCTGGAATGGCTTTTTGGTCGGTGGTAGCCGCGCGATATATGCATTGGCTAAGGCCGGCATGCTGCCGTCGTTCCTCGCCAAAATCAGCCCTAAACACCGCACGCCCGTCAATGCAATTTATCTGATCACCGCCGTCGGCGTTATCGGCCCATTTTTCGGCAAGCAGTTGCTGGTGTGGATCGCCAACGCTGGCAGTCTCGGCTTTGTGGTTGCCTATCTGGTGGTGGCCATGTCTTTCGTTAAGCTGCGTATCAGTGAACCCGCTATGGAGCGCCCGTTTTACGCGCCTTGCGGCAAAGCCATTGGTGTGGTCGGCGTCGCCGGCACTCTGGGCTTATTGCTGTTGTATTTTCCGGGCAGTTCTGGCGCATTGGCCTGGCCTCAAGAGTGGGTGATCGTGTTCACCTGGTTTGCGGCTGGTTTGCTAGCCTACCGGCTTTCCGTGCCTAGCCGGGAAATAGTAGCCGTCCACTAACGTTCAATTTCCACATTTTCTCCCCTCATCCGGTCGCCCTTCTGTGACCAGCCGGATGAGTGGGAGCTTTTTATCCAATGATTTCTGGATGATGACCCATGACTTCAATTCTCTATCCAACCACCAATCCAAAGGCTTGCGAGCAGTTAAATCTGACTCGCGGCGAAGGGGTATATGTTTACGACACCAATGGCCGCCAATACCTGGAAGGCCTGGCCGGACTCTGGTGCACATCTCTCGGCTACGGCAACGAGGAATTGATTGCTACCGCTGAAGAGCAGATGCGCAACCTCAGTTTTTCACACATGTTCGGCGGGAAAACCCACTCCGCGGGGCAAGAGCTGGCAGAGCGTTTAACGGCGATGGTGCCGATGAAAAGCGCCAAAGTATTCTTCGGCAATTCTGGTTCCGATGCCAACGATACCCAAATAAAATTGCTGCACTATTACTTCAATGCGATAGGCAAACCTGAGAAAAAGAAAATCATCACCCGCGAGCGGGCCTATCACGGCGTGACCATTGGCTCTGGCAGCTTGACGAGCCTGCCCGCCAATCAGTGGCATTTTGACCACCCTACCGATGCGTTGGGTATTCTGCGAACTGACCACGCCCACTACTTGAGCGGACGTCAGGGAGAGGAATCTGAGCGGGAATTTTTAAGCCGTATTTTGCTGAATTTGGAAAACCTGATTCAACGGGAAGGCCCAGAAACCATCGCTGCGTTTATTGCGGAGCCCATCACCGGTGCCAGTGGCGTGATCGTTCCTCCTGCGGGCTATTACGAAGCGGTTCAAAACATTCTGGCTCGTTACGATATTCTGTTCTGGGCCGATGAAGTCATCACCGCCTTCGGCCGTACAGGCAATGACTTTGGCAGTACCACGATGGGCATTCAATCACCGGATTTAATGTCCTGCGCCAAGCAGCTGTCGTCAGCGTATTACCCAATCAGCGCCGCTTTGATCAAGGGTGACCTCTTTGATGCCATCACCGAACAAGCCGCCAAGTTCGGCGTATTTGGTCACGGCTATACCTACACAGGCCATCCCGTTGGCGCGGCCATTGCCAGCAAAGTACTCGACATCTATCAGCGCGATCGCGTGTTCGACCATGCTGCGAACGTGGGTAGTTATCTGCAACGCAAATTACAGGCGTTTAAAGACCAGCCGCTCGTGGGTGATGTTCGTGGGAAAGGCTTGCTGGCCGCTGTTGAGCTGGTCGACCCTAAAGCCGGCACAGGCTTTAACCCCTACCCTGCGGCGGCTCAGTATTGGGCGCAACGTTGTGAACATCATGGCTTGATTGTCAGAGCCGTCGGCGGCAGCGCTGTTGCACTTTGCCCACCCTTGATCATTACCGAAGCGCAGATTGATGAACTCTTCGATAAGTTCACCGCAGCGCTGGAAGACACCGTAGCGAAATACGGTTAAGAACGCGACGGGTTTAAGGGCGGCAAGGGATTGCGGCTCTTTCTCTGAGCCGGTGTTTTCAATAGATCCGTCATCCGCCTTTGCAGATGATTCCAGGCGGAATCCACTTCGGTTTTTGAGCCGTCGCAAAATCGACTTTCGCCAATCTTGAGCAGGCTTTGATTCACCTCTGTATCATTCATCACATCGACATCGAATAACGCTTTGGCTGTAACCAAAAACGTCATTAACTCGGTATAGTCGCGAGAACGAATCAGCCGATAGATTCGATAGCGGTTGAAAAGTCGACTCTTCCGCATGTGCTGGTACAACCGGCGATAGTGTTTTTCGCAAAACGCCCTGCAAGCCTCGCGATAGGTTACGCCAACCGTGAATAACATAAGCAACAACAGTATTTGCACCCACAAGGTTTTCTGCCCAAGGTGACTGACTGGCCCCACCCCATGAATAAGAAGAGGTATCGCTTCCAGTGTCGCCTCTTCCGGAGTTTGGGTTTGAAGGTTATACCAGCGCAGACGAATTGCAGGCAGAGTCACCTCGCCGGCAGATTGCGCAACCACCACCATTTTTTCAGTGCGACTTCCGCCCAGACTTCCCCTCTGCTCAACGGTTTCAACATCTGGCTCATCGGTATAGACCGAAATCTCCGCAGGAGCTTGCTCGCTAAACAGCTCCGGTATCATTAACGGAGAACCACCACTCACCGTTGCTGTTACCACCCGTGAAATACTGCCACCCACCGCCATAGATTCTGTTTCACCTTCCAGCTTTTGCGTCAAGGTGATTTGATCTGCCGCGAGGAACGGCTTTATGTCTTCGGCACCGGCTGGCAGCGATGCGGTAAAACTAATCGTCGGTGTTTTAACCGTGTCCTGTCGTGTCTTTCCCGATAGCGGGTCACTCCAGGTAACCAGAACATCTTCCAAAGGCAGTTGCGCGCTTCCGGGGACCATCGGCGCAAATCGATAAACTTGCCCTGTACCTGACCAGGTTTCCCCTTCAACCCTGGTTGATGTTGGGCCGCTGCTTTTCGCGCTGGAAACAATGTTCGGCAGATGCCATACGGGCCAACTCGGTGGCTGAGTCAAAAACGTTGGAACAACGACCGTCAAGCGTACCGTAACAAATTCACCGGGAACCACCTGCCGAGGTTCGACAGTTACCTGTAACTGGGGCAAAGCCTGCTTTGTTTTAGGCTCACTCTCAGCATCCGCCTGACCGTAGGCAACGAATGATAAAAGCATTATCACCAAGGGAGACAACACCGATAACTGCGTGCCCATACTGCTCATTGTTTTGCTCCGGTTGGCGTTCCAACCGGTGACTCAACAGAAGACTCGGTTGACGGCTTTGCTGAAGACTTTGCTGAGTGCTCCGTTGGAGGATTCGCTGAAGGCTCGGTTGAAGACTCTGTTCGACTCTGGCGCGCGGCTTCCAGAGCAAAACGTTGCTGCAAGAAGTCACCGGTATCGGTATCAACACTGCTCATCCACTGGTCGGCGCTGATCGGCTGCTCGCTGGCAAGCTGCTCTTCGGACACTTCGACATCCTGACCTTTCTGAGCCTCGTTATCATAGACAAGCTCGTCCGGCTTCATTTCAGTATCGTCTTCAGTGGCGGATTGCTCTTGAGCGTTTTCAATATATTCGACAATGCGTTTCGCCACTGCAACATTTTGAGCCGCGGAAACACGGTTTGGATCTCGTTTTTGCGCCAGTTCGAACGCTCTCAAACCGTCTCGATAATGTCGGGAACGCATATTGGCAATGCCCTGCAAGGTGGCCGCATCGGCACTCTCGACACGCTGCAAGATTTCGATTGCGGCTTCATACTGACCATCCCGAAACAGGGCATAACCTCGCCAAAGAGGGTCTTGAAAGGACTCGGCCGCCTGCGCAAACTTTTTCTGATTAAACGCAATTTGTCCCTGTTGATCCGATGTAAAAAACCAATCAGCCACATCGGCGTGGGCGTCATTCGGCAGTGAGAAACTCAATACCATGATGAGCATCGTCGGCGCAGAAGCGCGTATTGACACTCCACGCCGAAAGCACAGCAAGAGCAACAGCAACGCAGGCCAGGCGAGCCAATGCCCGCGATCTTCCCAAGGTTGGCGACCATCTTCCAGTAAATGCTGCTGATAAAAACGATCGAGAAGACGCTGTACACGGCGAATGTCTGAATCGTCTGGCGTGACGAAAACCACGTTATTTTGCGGCAACGCAGATAACCCTGGGTCTACGGAATCTTCAGGCAAGATCGCCAGCACAATCACCGGAATATTCGCCTGGACGATACCGTCAGCGTCCTGTCGCTCAAGACTGTCCGTCACCAACAGCACGGCGCCATCTGACGCCTCCTGCTGCAGAATTTCGAACGATAAACCCAGAGCCAGATCAGCACGGTTGCCAGAACTCGGCATAACATCCAGGGTAAGTCCTTCTAAGTAGGGTTGCACGATACTCGGATCTTCGGTCATGGGCAGAACTTGATGGGCGCTGCCCGCATAGGCAACCAATGCACTGCGGTCACCGCTCCGTGTGGCCAGCAAGTCCCGCAGCTTTTGTTTGCCCCGCTCCAGACGGCTGGGGGCAATGTCGGTGCCCTCCATAGAATCAGAAATGTGCAACGCCATCACCAGCGGCGGGGATTGATTCACCAGAGGATCCGCCATGCGTGACCAGGTTGGCCCCGCCGCGCCAATGGATGCCAAGACCACAGCAACCATGACACTGTCGATGGCATGCCAGCGGTGCGCACTCGCTTTACCTACGGTTAATGCGTCACGTAAGTGCGGCGCAAGACTGTCAGAGATATTTTGCTCTTGATAGGTTGAGTGCCGCCCTCTCTGTTTTAACCACCACCAAAACACCAGGATAAACGGCGTCAACAGTAACCAGAACGGACGCAGAAAATGAAACGCGTCGACGGCGATTGCGACGCTAGACATGGGGCTGTATCCCGCGCGGCATGTTTGACAGTAACAGCAGTACACCTGCCAGCGCGGCGACACTCATCGGAATCACGACAAGCGTCTGTCGAGGTCGGAAGGAGGTGGACTCCGTTTCGCGCGGCGCTAAACGGTCTATGCCTGCGTAGATGTCGGCGAGACTCTCACTGTCACCAGCAAAAAAATAACGCCCGTCGGTTCGGGCAGCAATGTCTTGCAGCGTTTGGATATCCAGCTGATCTTCGCCGCTGGCATCCGGATCGCCAACGGCGATGGTATAAATTTCAACGTCACGAGAGGCCGCAATTTCTGCCGCATTCACCGGATCCATGCGGCTGGCGGTATCACTTCCATCAGACAGTAAGATCAACAGCCGCTGATCAATGTCGCTGTTTTCAAAGGTTCGAATCGCCAAGCCTATGGCATCACCCAGTGCCGTATGAGGGCCAGCCATCCCCACTTCCGTATCATCGAGTAAGTCGACAATGGTCTGTAGGTCTTCGGTTAACGGCGCCTGCAGATAGGCCTTGGAGCCAAACACGATCAGCGCAACACGGTCCCCCTCGCGCTCCTTCACAAATGCTTTGATGACGTCGCGCACGGCTTGCAATCTCTGCTGCGGCCCGCTGGCTGATGGATAATCCTGAGTATCCATTGAGCCAGATATATCGATGGCCAAAATCAGATCCCGAGCGGGCTTGGATACTTCGACCGGCGCGCCGACGCGCTCGGGGTGAGCTAGCGCCAACACCAGCATCCCCCACATAATCGCCAAGGCAAATTGATGCCAGCGGGCTGTCATGGGAATAACAACACCAGGTTTCGGATCTTGGCCGAGGGTCAACGAAATCTGTCGAAAGAAAGGGAAGCGCAAGGCTGGCTGGATTTGTCGCAGCGGCGGCACCCATCGATAGATCAACACGGGCAAGGGCAGCAACACCAGCAACCAGGGATGGCCAAGGGATATCATCGCCCCGGCTCCTCACTTGCCCGGTGGCCTCGAATCCAAGAAACGGCAGCGGCGTGCAGCGACTGAGAGCAAAGTCGCGTACCAGAGACATAGGATGCCTGCAGTAAGGTTTCAGCCAGCTCACCTTGAAACTGCGCGGGGCCGGTGCGGTTGAGAAAGTGAATCCAGTCTTGGCCAATTAGTCCGGCAACCTGCTGTCGAGGCCACGCCACCAGCGCAGTGCGGCGCAAGACTTCTGCGACAAGGGCGGCGTCCACCGACGGATTAGACAGATCTCGCAGCGCCTGCCGACGATAAGCATTCGCCTGCCAGCGCTGCCAATAGCGAAAGCCTCGCCAGGCAACCAACGCTAAGAAAATGGCAGCGAGTACCACCCACCCTTGCGTTTCGGGCATCATGGAGATGGGCGGCGGTGGCTCTGGCACCTGTAGCTCAGACAGGAGGCTGACCAGATTTTCCGTTGTGCCTTCTTGACTAGCCGCCATGGTGAAAGCCCATTAAGCGCTCAATCTGCGGCAGAGTATCTTCTGCCGTTGTCAGGGGTAACAGCGAAAATCCGTGCTTATTCTGCCATTCAAACAGAGGTGCAAGACGTTTACCTGCTAGTTCTGCCAGTGATCGCCGCTGATGCTGATCCCCGGTATCGACAGCAATCTGTAACCGCCCATCGGAAACCACCATCTTTACATCCGCAGGCAGCTCTTGCGCCATAGGATCGGAGATCAATCCCAAAATCAGATCATTGCACTGACTCAGCCCGGCCAGTAACGCTTCGGTTTCATCATCCAGCACATCGAAATCACTGAGCACGATGATCAAATGATTGCGGGGCGCAATTTTTCTAACCGCACGCAATACCTGCGCTAAAGGCATAGGCGCAACGGCCGGTGCTGCCGCATGCAAGAGTTGGTTGGCGGCGCAGATTGCCGTTAAAAAACGATCGAGGGCAGCCCGGCTGCGCTGTGGGCGAATCTCTGCCAATTGCCGGTCGCCAAAGACGATTCCACCAATACGATCCCCCTGGCGAAGAATACGATACGCGGCCAGTGCGGCGGCCTCGGCTGCGACCACCGACTTCATCAAATGTCGAGATCCAAAAAACATCGACATACGCTGATCCACAACAATGAGTGACGGTCTATCACGCTCTTCGGTCATGACCCGAACATGGGGCTCACCCGTGCGCGCGGTTACCTTCCAATCAATGGTTCGAACATCATCGCCCGGCAGGTAACCACGCAACTCTTCAAAATTTAACCCCCGCCCCCGCAGTCTCGAAGCATGGCGACCATTCAATACAGAATGGGCTGGCTGCCTCGGTAAAAATGTCAGTTTGCTGGCCTTGTGTTCCAGACTGCGCAACTGCGCCATGGACACAGCAACACGCGGATCCCCAACCTGAGCGGGAAGCTTGCTGGCCATGCCTAAGCGCATTTTTGCTCGCGGCTGAATCGTCAAGGCAAGGCGACCTGCGAGAGCAATTCTGCGATAACGTTATCTGCGGTTTTACCTTCCCCCTGAGCTTCGAAGGTTAGGGTTAACCGATGTCGCAAGACATCGGCGGCGACAGCCCGTACATCCATCGGATCGACGTAATCCCTACCCTGCAGCCAAGCGTGGGTACGACTGCACTTGTCCAGTGCCAAAGAGCCGCGAGGCGAGGCGCCGATATCAATCCAGCGTGGCAAATCGTCACCGTAGCTTGCAGGCTCGCGGGTCGCGACAATCAACTGAGCCATATAGATCGCCATCGCTGCCGAGACATGAATATCCGCAATCGCCTGACGTGCTGTAAAAACAGCCTCCTGAGGGATTGCCGGCGGGATTTCAGCCGCATCGGATGGCCCTTTGCTCGACGCACGCTCTTCGCCACGCACCAACTCGATGACTTTGATTTCATCTTCCAACGGTGGATACGTAATGAGCACATGCATGAGAAAGCGATCCAACTGCGCTTCCGGCAATGGATAGGTGCCCTCCTGCTCCACGGGGTTCTGAGTTGCCATAACCATAAACAGTGGCGGCAATCGATGGCTCTTACCGGCAACAGTAACCTGTCGCTCCTCCATGGCTTCTAACAACGCCGCTTGCACTTTTGCCGGGGCACGATTGATTTCATCAGCGAGCACCAGATTGGCAAAGATTGGTCCGGCTTCAAAACGAAATTCATTACCATCCACCGCCTGGTGATACACTTCGGTACCGGTAACATCCGATGGCAACAGATCAGGCGTAAATTGAATGCGGGAGAAGTCTGCTTCCATATTGCGGGCCAATGCTTTGATTGCCCGGGTTTTGGCGAGCCCCGGTAAGCCTTCTACCAAGAGATTACCATTGGCCAGCAAGCCAATGAGAAGCCTCTCGATAACCGCTTCCTGACCGATGATTGATTCACCAATACGCTGCCGTAGACTGTCTATCGCCGAACGAGCATCTACGGCCATACCTGCTCCCAATCGTTCGCCATATCTACGATAAGCCAGCCACGTTGAGACGCTTCATCCAATCCTTTATCTAACGTGCCTATGTGACCATCACGATCGTATTTAAATTCTCGTTTGGCGTCCGTGTGATGAACAATCAACCCCAAACTGGGTCCTTCTGCCGACGTTGCCCATTCCAGCATTTCAAAATCACCGTCGGAATTGCCACCGACAAAGATCGGCTTACGGCCCAACCGGGAATCGATTGCCACAGGTTTACCCGCTTTGTCGTCAATAAAGGCAATGCCCGGATCTTTCATGATTACCGGTACACCATCCACAATTTTATAGCTGCTTTTGCCAGTGGAACCGATCACCTGTTGCGGCGGGATGTTGTAAGCCTCTTCCGCAAACGCGCGAATAAAGTGAATGCCGCCACCCGAGGTTATATAGGTGGTAAAACCCTTGTCTCGCAGATAAGACAACAGCTCTAGCATGGGCTGATATATCATCTCGTCATAGGCCATACCCGTTTTAGGATGCTTAGCCGTTTCCAGCCAGTCTTGCACCTCGCTGATAAAATCCTCCACCGATAACCCCGAATGCGACCGGCTAATAATTTCCAACAAACCTTCATTACCGGACGCGGCGACGGTTTTCATATCGCCATTGATCGCGGCTTTCAGCACGTTAGATTCGAGAATCGAGGGGTCAGTTTCTGACAACGTCTTTAATCGATCAATGGCGAAAAAAAGCTGGAAATACAGTGGCTGTTCAGCCCACAGTGTTCCGTCATTATCAAAGGTCGCGATACGCTCTGACTCTGGTACAAACTGATCGGAAGCAGGGTTGGTCACGGCAGTAACAAAATCAACAATGCGTGATTTGGTTGCGTTGTCTTTCCAGGAAGGTAAAGGATCGGCGAGGGTAAATGTTGTTGCCGCTGCGAAGACAAAAAAAGTAACGGCGAGGAGAAAAATTCGCATGGACACCTCGGTACAGTCAAGTACAGAAATACCGGAAGCATTGCGCTCCCGGATATGGCGGACGGAATTTTACTGAGCCATTCCGCTCAACGTCTTTTCCAGTTGCGCTTGAATTTGATCAACAGAGAAACTGGCCGCTTTTTGCGAAGGTGGGTAGTCTTCAAAGGTCGAGAAATATTTCGCCACTTCGACCTGTGCCGGAACAAGCAGGAAGGCATGATCCAGTAACCAGTCGTAGTAGGTATTAGAGGTTACATCGGCACGTTCATAGGGATCGGAACGAAGATCAAAAATCTTGGGGATACGCAATGGTGTGAATGGCTCAGACCAGATTTGTAACGTGCCTGTTGCACGCTGCTCAGCAAAGACCATTTTCCAATTTTCATATCGCAGAGCCACGATCTGGCCATCGTCATTAAAGTAAAAGAACTCATTGCGAGCACTTTCATCGGTTTTACCGGTTAGATACGGCAATTGGTTATAGCCATCCAGATGAACTTTATATTTATCGCCAGCGACGGAAGTGCCTTTCAACAAACGCTCTTTGATATCGTCATCCCCGGCGGCGGCCAACAGAGTGGGGAACCAGTCCAGACCGGAAAACATACCATTTTTCACCGTGCCAGGCTCGATGTGACCGGGCCAGCGAATCATTGCAGGTACGCGGAAGGCGCCTTCCCAGTTGGTGTTTTTCTCGCTGCGGAACGGCGTTGTGCCGGCGTCAGGCCACGAATTCTGATGGGGACCATTGTCGGTTGAATAAATCACAATGGTGTTGTCGGCCACCCCCATTTCGTCGAGGGCGTCCAGTATGCTGCCCACCACGGCATCGTGCTCGACCATACCATCGGCGTATTCGGTTCGCGCCGTTAACCCAGGTTCTGAGCGATGCTCGTCGCGAACGTGGGTGCGAAAGTGCATACGAGTGGTATTCATCCAGGTGAAGAACGGCTTACCTTGTTCTACCTGCCGCTGCATAAAATCAATGGCGGCTGCGGAAGTTTCATCATCAACGGTTTCCATCCGCTTTTTGGTCAGAGGGCCTGTGTCTTCAATTTTGCCATCGGCTGAGGCTTTAATCACACCACGTGGGCCGTATTGCTCACGAAAGGCGGGATCTTTCGGGTAGTTGATGTTCTCCGGTTCCTCTTCCGCATTCAGGTGATAGAGGTTACCAAAAAATTCATCAAACCCGTGGGCGGTTGGCAAAAACTCGTCTTTATCCCCCAAGTGATTCTTGCCAAATTGACCGGTGGCATACCCCAGATCTTTTAACGCCGATGCAATAGTGACGTCATCAGCGCGCAAGCCTAAGTCAGCACCTGGCAGCCCAACTTTTGACAAGCCCGTACGCAAGGTGGATTGACCGGTAATAAAGGTTGAACGACCTGCGGTACAGCTCTGCTCTGCGTAGTAATCGGTAAACTTAACACCGCCTTCGGCGATACGATCGATATTCGGCGTCTTGTATCCCATGACACCAAAACTGTAGGTCGACAAGTTTGCCTGACCGATATCATCCCCCCAAATCACAAGAATATTAGGTTTACTGTCGTCCTGAGCAGAAGCGCTTAAGGTAATCACCGTGCAACAAACGGCTGCCGCATAGGTTAGAAGGTGGGTAATACATTTACTTGTGGCCATATAAATACTCTCTCCATCCCTGCTTTAGAATATCTATTGATTGAAATTTTTCAGTGATAAGAAATCACCGACAGTCTACTACCGTATAGAAGCTTTATGACCGATTCATTAATCGTTTATTGCGGCAATACATAAAAGACGACGGGGACGACTATTTTTAGCACTACCTTTATCAAAAATAATTGATCCAAAAACCTAAGCATTTGACACAAAATTACTCTAACTTGATCCTAAAAGATAGCTCGCTAAGGAATCACACGACACAAGTTTGTAAAGTCATTTAAAACGAAAAATGATTAGCGTCACGGATAAATTTAATAGCGCAATCTAAAATGGCACGATTCAATTCATCATTAAAAGACTTAAGCGACAACTCCTGCAATGACTGCTTCTTTCTATCATTTATCAGCAATAAAAAAGGCGCCTTTTGGGGCGCCTTAGCGGAAGACTCATGAATTCGAGATTAATCGCTTGGGACTATTTCCCAAGTTCTTTCGCCAAATCACGAGCACCATAGATTTTCTCCAAGCCTTCACGAATGGCGCTGGCCGCAACCGAAACCGCACGACCTTGGCGGTCATCGTAACGATAATTAGATGTCAGACTTTGAATATTACCGTCAAAAATCAAACCGACGAGTTTGCCGTCGCGATCGACGACGGGGCTGCCGCTATTGCCTCCGATGATATCCGCTGTGGAAACAAAATTAAGTGGTGTTGTTGCCGTCAGTTTTTTACGAGCTTTTTGCCAGCTTCGTGGAAGCGTGAAATCCTCTTCCCCTTCGTGCTCAGCCGCATGTTCAAACGCACCAGACCAGTTGGTTAATGGCGCAATCGTTTTGCCATCTTCGTCATAACCACTAACTAAACCAAAGGCTAACCTCAAGGTAAATGTGGCATCCGGGTAGCTATCCTGACCCTTGACCGCCACGCTCGCCTTAGTGACCTTGGCATAGGCTTGGCGCTCCGCCTCGTCAATCGCTTCTTTTTCTTCGCGCTCTTCTCGATAAACGGTTTCCATTTTGCGAGCGAGTTGAATCATCGGATCCTGACTGGCATTAACCGCTTTTACGCCTCCTTCGACCAAGGCTTTACGCTTTTCTGGATCAGCCAGGCCGGTTTCTGTGACAAGCTCACGGGCGCGATTCTGTGGCGATTTACCTGCCAGCAATATTTTAACGAGCGGATCATCGCCGCCCCGATTTTCCATGATTCGAGCCAGCTCATCCGCCAGCTTAGCGATCTCTAAATCGGAGTAAACAGCTGCGTCGCTGTACAAGTCTTGCAACAGTGACGCTCGTCCGGCATCACCAAACTCCCGCAAACGATCTGGATTTGGCTTGGCATCTTCAGCCACAAGCAGATTAATGGTTTCTGCAATTTCATACAGGCGAGACTGAAAGGACGATATTTTCTTTAAGTGATCTCGCTTACGCTTTTGCAGTTCTGCAATTTCCTGCCACGCCGCGGCCAAGCCCTCTAATTCAGGGGTTGCCTTAACGGCTTTCAACAGTTCGTTCTCCGACTGTCGCTTGCCACTGATAAACGTGGGATCTTGTAATCCTTGCAACATGCCGGAATACGCCTTGCGGGAATTTTGAATACCAAACAGGTCATCCCGCCCACGGCGTTTGGCTTCCTTACCGTTCAGCGAATACTGTTGCAGTAATACCTCCCAACGGCGCAAGATATTCATCACGTAAGGAAATTGCTCATCGCGCAGATAGCGCAGCGCTGCCTCGGTAAAAATCCTCTGCGTGCGACCGGGGTGCCCGGAGACAAAAATCAACTCACCGGCTTCAACCGGATTTTCTCGCCAGGCAAGAAAGTCTTTGACGTCGAGCGGTTTGCCATTGTCGTAGACGCGGAACAGCGTCGCATCCAGATTGTAGCGAGGGTATTCAAAATTGTCGGCGTCACCCCCAAAAAATGCCGCTTGGGTTTCTGGCGCCCAGACCAATCGCACATCGGTATAGCGCTTGTATTGATAGAGATGGTATTCAGCGCCACCAAAGAGCGTTACCACATCGCTGCGTAATCCGCTCTCATCCAAACCTTGCTTTTCGATTTTCGCAATTTCTGCACGACGAGCCTTGGCAGCGGTCGCAGCGTCCATGTCAGCCGTTACGGCAGCGTTGACCTGATCGGTCACCACGGTGATACGAATTAGCTGATTTAATTCCAGGTCTGGCGCGGGTAACTCGTCGGATTGACGCTTGGCCAGAAAACCATCACGGATCAGATCCCGCTCGGATGAGCTGAGCTTGGCGAGTGTATCGGCTGCCACATGATGATTGGTCAGCACCAAGCCACCGCTGGAGACAAAGGAGCCAGATCCGCCCGAGTTAAAACGAACACTGGATCGCATCAGATGCTCGGCCCAGGAGGACTCGACTGTAAACTGGTACTTCTCACTCAGTTGCTTTTCCGGTAGCTGATTAAACAGCCACATTCCTTCGTCAGCCTGAGCCATAGGCGGGACAGAAAGCACCGCCAGGAGTGAAGGAAGAATGAAAGAGGCTCGCAATTTCACGAGACGCTGGTTCAAATCCATGTGTACATGCCTTATTGGGAAAATCTTTGCCGTTTAGTGTACACAAAGTCAGCAATTGGGACGAATCGGATCCGCGCCTTGTTTAGGTCATATCTCACTTGGCAGGCATCCCTTTGTATAATTATGGCTACCCAGGTTCCAGCGAGCGGGTAAGAGCCCCATAGGCAATGACCAAGGCAGAATAGATCAACAACAACGCCAATCCCCGGTTGATCCAGCCAATGATGTATTGCTGCTGGATTTTCAGCCGCATTAGGTGACCCAGCGCCCCCCAGGTGCCCGGTGCTCCGGCCGCCAATAGGCCGACCACGGCGCACAGCAAGAGCGCGACGGTTTGACTCGATGTCGCACCGGGAATGTAAATCCCAGCCAGAGGCACTACCGCAATCGGCATCTTCGGATTTAACAATTGCATCAACAGGCCATCGCGAAACGTTAATAGTGCCGGTGGTTTTTCGTCGGGGGTTAGCGATGATGAAGATCTCGCCACTTTTACGCCAAGATACAGAATATACACAGCGCCGATCATTCCTATCCATGGCATCCATGGACCGTTCACCGCCGACTGCCCGACCAAGGTGACCAACGACAATGGCAACCAGACGCCTACGCCAACACCGAGGTTAAATCCGACCATGGCTGTGCCCTGGGGGTGTAGCCGGTTACTGAGCGCCAACAGATTAACTGGGCCCGGGGTGTACATGATGCCAATGGCAAAAGCAAAAAGCGCAAGCATAGGGACTCCGTTACGCCTCTCGCGGCGCGGATGATCTGTTAGAAAACGACGATTTCGGTATCAGGCAGGCAAGAGATGCAGCCCAACCCGATATTGGTGGGGGGTGACCCCGTAGATGCGCTTAAAGCGCCGATTAAAGTGACTGAGGTCAGAAAAGCCGAAGCTCATCGCAATCTCATTTAATCCGCCACCCTCTTCCAGCGCCCGTCGCGCCGCGTTAATTCGGCAGTTGAACAGATACTGATGGGGCGTCATGCCAAATTGCGTTCGAAACATTCTCAAGAAATGGTATTTCGAGAGATTTGCCGCTGCGCTGATCTGCGCGAGAGTGACATCTTGCTGCAGATTACTATGTATGAATTCCTTCGCCCGCAATAACAATCGATCTGGCCGACTCACCCGTTTGACAGGCTGCAGGCGCTTCGCTCGCGCAGCAATTTGCTCGGCAATCGATAATAGCTGTTGCTGCTGAGCCATGGCCGAGCCCAGCTCCCGACATACCATATTTTCAAGTTTACGAATGGATCGACTTAATTGAGGGTCCTGAAAAATGGTGTCCATCACCGGGAAGCGTTGAGAATTCGGCTGGCTCACACAATCGAGTAGAGGCTCCAACTGAGCAATTGGGATATACAGCATCACGTAGTTGAGGACGTCCGCCTCCCCGGCATGACCATCGTGAGCTTGATCTGGATTTAGAAAAATAATATTGCCCGGTCGGCTGTGGCAAAGCGCCCCGCGACTGTTGAAAATCTGATCACCGCTCATGGTCAGCCCGAGGGAGTACTCCTCGTGAGCATGACGGTCGTAACTGAAATCATCCATTTCCGCCCGCAGCGATTTAAGCCCTTCAAGCTCTGTACTTTGCGTAAATTGAAAATGGTTGCCGGAACCCATGGTAATTGCCTGAAACTCACGTTAATCGACGTTCACGATAGCAGAAACGACTGACTGGGTGCTTGGACGAAATTGCGCACCTCGCTTTTGATGGGCTAATAAGACATCGATTTCAGGACAGAGATAGCTACAGGCTCGGATTGTCCGTCTGATTTAAGTGCGCCTCTCTACATGAGCGTGCTTGATTTAAGATGTAAACGGAAGAAAACACCATGGCTTTACTCCCCACCACCCCCTTGAAAATTTGGCTTTATACGGCCCTCCTCCTCATGACCGTGTGTGGTGCAGCGATCAGTTCACCCGAAGAGGTGCAGTTATGCCCCAAGAATGTAAGCGAGAAAAACATATCGGAATCGACGATACCCATCGCGAACAATCGAATTGCGCCAGATTGGCAAAGCAACATTCTGGCGATTACTAAGACGCTACCCTCCTGCCCAGCGTTAGCCCGAAGTAAAAGTAAGTTGATAAGTACCTACCCTTCTACCTACAGGGCATACGCAACTTTTACGAGAACTGACGACAATGCATCCTGCGACCAAGCTGCTAAGCAAGAACTGTCGAAGTAAAGAAGTCTCGGCCCAGCCGCCTCTGACGAAACCCCTCGAATTTTGTCAGTCAGCTTTTATTTGCCCCTGCATATCTGCAATCACATCCTCGAGCGGCTCTAGGCTTATTTGAATTAACCCTCTTTGACCGCGATCAAAATCGACAATGATCAACACCAAGGCCACCAACACCAGGGAAAAAGCATTCATTCGCCAGCGATTGATAAAACCGTTTAAGCCTGCATTATGCGCGGCGACCGCGAGAGATGCGGCGGCCACCAGCAACAACATGGCTAACACCGCCCCGGGTATTCGATCATTAATCACCGCAAGACGTACCGTGTGTGCGTCCAGAACCTCATTGACCGATTGCAGCAGCGACACCTGCATTGGCGCAGGGATTTCTTCCCCTGCCGCTCGTCGCGCTGATGGCCACAACTGCGCTTGCAAGGACATGGAATGCGCCACAGAATCCTGCAGAGATTTGCCTAACGTCTCACCGTGCACCACGCGACTGCGCGCATACCCCAATAGGTTTTGGCGCAACTCACTGCGACCAGGCTCCATGCCGAAATCCGCTCGTAAAAAGGCAGTCCCAATGGCATTTGCCTCTTGAACCATTGCCTGCTTGCGCATATCTGCACGACTTAAGCTGAATGCGTAAGTGAACGCCAGCAGTAGACCGAGTAGCGCCAACATAGAGGTTAATGTCACATCGCCACGCACGACCTTATTGGCGTCTTTCCCCGATTGCAAATAACGCCGTAACCCCAGTCGAAATCCAATTTCGGTCGCGACACCCAATAACACCAAAAAGATCACGCCATTGACCCAAATTGGCCATTCGTAAAGCCAGACGATCTCCATGCCAAACCTCCCTTTTCGGCCACGACTGCTGGAAAACTATCTATTGACGATTTGCTTAAGTGATTGGAAAAGCAATGAAGACCAGAAAGCTCTCCATCCTTGTAGCGCCTCGATAGTAGCAGAGTTTTTGGATGGGATAGACGTTTCGATCGAGACTGAAAATACTTTTGGCGCCATTCCGCAGAGGGGCTACGACACGCGTATCAAAGCCGGAAAACCGGCTAGCGAGGAACCTATGCTAGGTTCCGATAGCATCCAAGTGTGATGCAATACCTTCAAGCGCTCTAAGCCCCTGAATATCTGTCGCCATCAGCGGTATCCGATAGCGGTGAAGCGACCGGAAGGTTTCATCAATTTCCGCCAGATATTTGTGTTCCTGACGCCTGCGCTGGGCCAGGAACTCACCGTCGGCAGACTCTGGCAGCACACGGTTGATCACCAACCCGTGCAGCGGGAGCTTTTCATCACGCAGAGCAGCGACAGCACGCTGAGTTTCTAGAATGGGCAGTTTTTCGGGCGTTAATACAAACACTAGAGCGGTATTATCTTGATCCTGAAAGCGTCGACGACTGCGTTGAAATAACCGCTGACGCTCTAACAAACGTTCGGTGATCTGCTTGGTTTTGTCGTCCATGCCGTCGGTTTCTGCTTTGCCTGGGTCAGCAATAGGGTTATCGATATCCCGACCGGATTTGGGCGTCAGATGGTCAAGTACACCGGCCAGCTTCGCTGAACGCCCCTGCTGTTTTAACATGCCTTGAGTCCAGGCGGACATGGCCTCTGGCAAGCTGAGTAAGCGCAGAGTATGGCCTGTGGGTGCCGTATCAAAAATCAACAAATCATAATTCTGTTCAGCGTCTTCAATTATTCGACATATGCGCTCCAGCAATGCGGCCTCCTGGGCACCAGGGGATTGCTGGGTTAAACGCATCTGGCGCTCTATCTCTGGAAACATATCCGGTCGAGTAAACCGTTTCATCTGTGCGGTGACTTCGGCAATGTGTTCTTTGACGGCTTTATCCGGGTCAATTTCCAACGCATCGACGCCCTCACATATCGATGTGACAGAATCGCCAATCTTGCAATCAAACGCATCCGCCAAACTGTGGGCGGGATCCGTCGATACAATCAAAACCCGCTTACCCCGTCGAGCCGCCATCAGACTTAACGACGAAGAGACGGTAGTTTTGCCAACACCACCTTTACCACCAATGAGTATCAGACGCTTATCGGTTATCGAAGTCATGCAGAAATCCGAAACAGTTTTATGCAAATAGAAAAAACGCAGCCGAAGCTGCGCTCATAGAAGAGACAAAAGATATTTGCGCCTCTAACAACAGCGAAAATTATCCAGCGGTGAATGCTCCATACCCATACGCTGATGCCACTCGTGAAAACGCTCCAACATGAGCGGTTGTAACTCCAGAGTGTAATAGGAGGCCGGATTCGGCACTCCCATTACTTCTGAGAAGACCAGCAGCATAAACAAATCATCTTCTTCCCGCTTGGCTCTGGCGATGGCTGAACGATAAGGCGCGTTGTAAACTTCCTCAAGCGCTTGCCCAGCCTGGCACAGCAGTTTGCCAATTTTGAGAATTTTCATGCAGCTCTCACCTGGCCACACCTCCGATTAGGATTGTTCTGCCTGCTGGCTGTCACGCTCTTTGCGCACACGCACCATAGTGGCAGACGCTTCCAGAGCGATCCAGATTGCCGCGACGAGAATGACAATATCCAGCCCGAACAGGAACCAGTTTTTATCGGCATAGAAACCCTGCAACTGAATCAAAAGTGCAAGGATTGTCATGATCAGCAGCACAACCAGCGGAATCAAAGTCACAAACGATGGACGCCCCATACGAATCAACATTACGGTGATCACCATCAGGGTCAGCCCCGCCAGCAACTGGTTGGTTGTACCAAACAGCGGCCAAATCAGCATGCCGCCGGATCCATCTGCACCGGCGCCAAAGGCCAGTAACAGACAGGTGCCGACAGACAGCAAGGTCGCTGGAGCAGCTTTTTGCATCCACTTAAGGTTATAGATCTCGCCCCACTCCTGGAAAATATACCGCTGCAAACGCAGACCGGTATCCATGGTGGTACCGGCAAACAATACCGCCATAACCGTCAACAAGGTTTGCGAAATTTCCGTATCCAGACCGATACCATTTTGCAGAATGTTGGCACCGCCCTGAACAAATGCGCCTATGCCGCCCTGCCCGAATGACGTATAGACCGCTTGCCAATCAGCCAGCGTGGCGAAACCAGCACAAGCCGCGATAATGGTTGCGAGAGACAGCGAGCCTTCGCCAATAGCACCACAATAACCAACGAAGCGAATGTCGGTTTCTTTATCGATTTGTTTAGAGGTTGTACCGGAAGCCACCAAGCCATGAAAGCCGGAAATCGCTCCGCAGGCAATGGTTACAAACAGCAGCGGAATGATAGACGGTGTCCCTTCCGGCAGATCATTATTGAAAGCCGGCGCAGACAGCTCAGGACCAGAAATCAATACGGCACCGTACAGCAGGATAAGCCCGATAAAAAGTTGCAAGCCGTTGATGTAATCGCGAGGCTGTAACAACATCCAAACCGGCAGCAGTGAGGCTATGGCTGCATAGAAGAACAACAATAGAATCCAGTTGGCTCTGTCAGACATTCCAGCGAAAGTGGATGGCAATTCTATTGGGAAAGATGGACCCGCCCAAATCAACGCGTAAAGCGCGATGACGCCTAATACCGATACGGTACCCAGACCAATCCACTTTCTAAAAATCAACTGGCCAATAATCAATGCCACAAAAATCGCGCCCCACACAGGCACAACAGAACTGGGGAATTGAATTAACAATCCGGAAATCGCCGTTGCAAATACGGCGTTAACCATCAACAGCACCAAAAAGATCACGATCATAAACAGACTGCGCGAACGCGAACCGACCACATCAGCCGTGAGTGCCCCGATCGATTTTGCCCGATTGCGATTACTGGCCCAGATAGCTCCGGCGTCGTGAACACCGGCAAAGAAAATGGTACCGAAGACCACCCATAGGAATGCTGGGACCCACCCCCATATTACGGCGATTGCAGGCCCGATAATCGGCGCGGCGCCAGCGACGGAGGTAAAGTGGTGACCCCAGAGTACGTATTTGTTGGTGGGGACAAAGTCGATACCATCTTCAAACTCGTGGGCAGGCGTTCTGAAATTGGGATCTAAACGGTAGATTTTCTCGGCGACAAATTTCGAATAGAAAATGTAGCCTAAGAACATCGCCCCCAGTCCCAACACCATTAATAGAATTGCATTCATCGATTCAGACCTAATTGTGATTGGTTGTTATAAGAATGAGCGTGTTTTTAATTACGACACTATTGTGTGCCTGTTAACTGGAATTTGAAGATAGATTTCGTCCTCGGAACACCGTTACCTTTTCCAAAAGGATATCTCACGGATTCGGATAAAAAGCGATCATTGCTACGATGCGAATCGTTTCCGGGCCTTATGATCCTATAGATATTTGGGTTTTATTTTCTCATCGGCTATGGCCGCCTTATCTCTCTTCTAACGCCGCGAGCCAGCTCCATACCGCCATCAAAATTGCCGCAGAGGCAATAGGCATCAGGCAAGCGAGCGCTCATCTTATCGCTAATTCTTAATCAGCGACAGCATGCCAGATCTGGCATTAAAAACAACAACACATTAAATGACATTGATTATCATTTATATCTTCTGTACAAAGAGCTGCCCGAGAACACCATCTACGACTCAGATTCGGATCGACACCATGAAGCTGTATAAAAAATGTGCACTTGCTGTTTCTATAACGGCTCTAACCAACGCCACGGCAAACGCTGCCCCCGGTGAAACCCAGGAAAACGCCAGTATTGATACGATTTACGTGTATGGCGAACCTGAAAAAACCCAAACAGCCACCAAGCTGAATCTGTCGGTGTTAGAAACCCCACAGGTCGTTTCTGTGATCTCTCGTGACCAAATTGACGATTTTTCGCTTAGAGAAATCAACACCCTATTGAGTTATGCGCCAGGCGTAACGGTCGAGCAGGTAGAGACTGGTCGCACCTATTACACCGCCCGCGGCTTTGACATCGTCAACTTTCAGTATGACGGCATCGGCGTCCCCTTCTCCTATGGCCTAACCCAGGGGCACGGAGATTCCGCTATCTATGAACAAGTGGAAGTCGTTAAGGGCGCAACAGGTCTGATTACAGGTCTGGCGAACCCTTCAGCAACGATCAATTACTTACGCAAACGTCCAACGGATGAACGCCAGGGGACGGTCACTGCATCTGCCGGAAGCTGGAACCAATACCGATTGGATGGCGATCTTTCTGGACCGATCATAGAGGACAAACTCAAGGGCCGACTGGTCGTCTCCCAGCAAGATGGGGATTCCTATCTGGATCGCTATGGCAAAGAGATGAGCGTTTTCTATGGCATTATCAGTGGTGACATCACTGATACCACGCGGTTAACCCTCGGCCACAGCATCAATGACAGCGACAGCGATGCCAATTCATCGGGCGCGCTGCCGCTATTTTACAGCGACGGCACGCTGACCGATTATGATGAATCCACCAATACCGCGCCGAGCTGGGCGAATCAAGACGTGGAACAAAGTCGCACATTTATTGAGCTGGAGCAGGATCTGGGCGAGACCTGGATGGCGAAGTTTATTTACACCCACCATGAACAAGACAAGGAATGGCAATCCTTGTACCTCAATGGAACCCCCGATGCCGCAACCGAACTGGGATTGCTCGCGCAAGCCAGCCTCTATCAAGCCAATGACAAGGAAGATATTGTCGATCTCTTTGTCACCGGCACCTTTAGTTTTTGGGGGCAGCAACATGAATTGGTCGCAGGCCTCAATCTCGCAGATATTCAGTTAACCGGTCGTTCCGTTTATACCGAAGAGTGGAACTACGACCCTATTGGCGCCGACTGGGCGAACGGCAATACCCCAGAACCAGCGTTTACGGTTTACGACGCAGCGTCTCAAAGCACCGACATCGACCAAGAACAAAGGTCGTTTTACCTGTCTACGCGCTTACACCTTACCGATCAATTTTCTCTCATTCTGGGAGCGCGTACCGTCGACATTGAGCAAGACGGTATTAGCTATGGCGCCCCACAGGATGTATCAGATGATGAAACTGCGCCCTATATCGGAGCGACATATGAGGTATTGGATGGAACGGTTGTCTATGCCAGCTACAGTGAAGTTTTTACCCCTCAAACATGGGTTGACGCAAACCTGGCACCCTTGGGCGCCGTGCGCGGAGAAAGCTCTGAAATCGGTATTAAGCAAGAGATTTTTGAAGGCAACGCCGTTTTTACTCTGGCGCTCTTTGAATCCAAACAAGACAACTTTGGCGAGTGGGTAACACGAGATACGACATCAGGGTTGAACATTTATCGCGGAGTCGAATTTGAAAGCGATGGTTTTGAATTAGAGCTATCGGGTGAAGTTTTGCCAAACCTGAACATAAGCGCTGGCTACACCCACGTCAATGTTGAAGATGAAAACGGAGATGATACCCGCCGATTTATTCCAACCCAGCAGTTCAAACTAGCTTCCGCCTACACCATCCCCAAGATGCCCGGACTACGAGTAGGCATGGGTATCAACTGGCAGAATGAAATTTACTATGGCAACACCGAAGTACAAAGCGCCTATGGGTTGGTCGACGTTTTTGCGCGCTATTCCCTGACCGAAAACCTAGATCTGGCACTTAACATTAATAATCTGGGAGACAAAAAATATCGACTAAGTCCTCAGTGGGGCCAGGCCAACTACGGCGCCCCTCGCAATATTATGGGCTCTATTACCTGGCGGTTTTAACACTTCGTGAATTCACTTGCAGAGGAAATGCTGCATTGAGCCCAACGGGATGGATTTACGGTACGTTTGTCACCCTGCGCTATTCTTGCGACTTACTCGATCGTCACTCACCGTTAATATGGGACAGCAGGCTCGAAACTCCAAACCTGCTGCCCCACTTTTAATGACAAAAATTGGCTTCAACAAACGTTCCCCTTGCCTAACCGATAGCCACTACCTCGCACGGTTTCGATAAAGGTATCATTATGACAATTCAATGCTTGGGACTTACAACTATCCAATAATTTTTTTCTAACCCGCCGAATATAAACATCAACAATGTTGGTTAGAGGATCTGCCAGACTGCCCCAAACTTTATTTAAAATTCTCTCGCGGGAAAGAACCGATTCTGGGTTAGTAAGAAAAGACATCAGCAATCGGTACTCCAGATGCGTGAGTTCAATTTCCTGATCTTGCAACCAAACCCGATGATTATCTGTATTCAACACCAACTTTCCGCAGGTTAGCTCTTGGCTCTGGCTTTGGTGCTGTCCACCACGGCGCAAAAGTGCAACCATGCGAGCCAATAATTCGTCAAAATCAAAGGGTTTCCCTAGGTAGTCGTCCGCCCCTGCCTGCAAGCCAGAGACTTTTTGATCGACATCTTGCAGAGCCGTCAACATAAGAATCATGGCGTCGGGCTGCTTTTTCTTGATGAGCGGCAAACAATCCATGGTATCGATATCCTGAACCAAGCGATCGAGTAGAATCAGCTTGTAGGGATGAGCATCAAGCTCTGAGAGAAAACGTTCCGAGGTATCAATCCAATGACAGGCATAACCTTCTGCGGCAAGTCCTCGCAACAAAAAATTCGCCAGCTTTTTCTCATCCTCAACCAATAGAATACTAGGCACGTAACTCTCCATTTAACGGCAGTTCAATGGTAATGCAGGTTCCCTTTCCTGGGGAAGACACGGCAGATATAGATCCTTTGTGGGCGTCCACAATGGCTTTAGCGATCGCCAACCCCAGCCCAGATCCCTGGCCTGTGCGCGCATCTGCAGCCCGGAAGTAACGATCAAAAATAAACGGTAGAACGTCCGAATCTATGCCGCGACCATCGTCTTCAAAGGTCAGCGTTATGTTGCGCGTGTCTGTTTGACACCGTATCGCGATCAAGACGCCATCACCGGCATAATTGATCGCATTATCGAGAAGGATCATGATGACCTGGGCGATACGATCTGGATCACAACTGATCAAAGGCAAGTCAGGCTGAATTTCTGTTGTTATTTGTAGGCGTTCTGCGATGCTCAGAGATGTGACTTTTTCGACCGTCAGCTCAATTAATTCACCGAAATAAACCGTCTGCGGGGTAATTCGCAAGGTGCCTGATTCCGCACGGGCGATCATCAACAAATCGTCAACCAGGCGCGTCAGCTTCAGCACCTGAGACAGAATTTCCTCAAGAGTATTTTGATAATCCGCAGCTGAGACAGAGTTCTGTCTCAGTGTCACTTGCGCCTCCCCCCGGATAATAGACAGTGGCGTGCGCAACTCATGGCTAATATCCGCTAAAAACTCTTTGCGAGCCAGATCATTTTTCTGAAGCATCTCATTCGCGCGGGTTAATTCCAGCGTGCGATGAGTAACCTGATATTCCAGCTCGCGGGTTGAATCCTGCGCTCTTTCACGCTGCTCGAGGAGCTCCTCAGCCATACCGTTAAATGCAGCCGCAATGGAGTCGAACTCGGCATCAAACCCTCTCGATATTCGATAATTTAAATTGCCGCGCGCAATGGCTTCTGCCCCTTCCCGAATAGAATTTAGAGGCTGATACATAACACCCAGAAGCCAATAAAAGCCAATGACAACGAGAGGCACAGTAAATACGGCAAGCAATATCGCATACAAAACGATGGATTGACTCAGGGTTTCAATACGAGCGTTCATTGAGGCCACTACAATTCCCTGACGTATCACCGCAGCATTAATTGCCTCACGAAAGCGATTGTCAATCGTCACTTCCAATAAACGCTGAATTCTCTGACGCTGCTCAATTTTTTCACTGCTTTGGTCAGATATTACCGCTCGAAATTCCGCAATAATCTCATCCAGCAATTGGGCTAACGCCTCGGTATCTTCAACACTTCCCTGCGTAGCCTCATCACCCAGTGCTTGCCGTTGGCGCTCTTCCAATTGCGTAATTTTGACAATGCTCTGATTGATGATCGCACGTTTATTTCGAACGACGGCCTGATTTGCATCTTTGCCAAAGATTAGTTCATCAGTAAGCTGCTTGAACAGTCGATAGGAGGTTCCAGATAAAAAAATGTGCTCATTGAGCAACGCTTGGGCAATGTTATTTTGCTTCAGATTGTTACGTGTAATGAGTGTGGTGGTAATGACCAAGACTGACATAAGGACAACAATGACTGATATCAGCGCGGCGAAGATGGTGACCTTACGTTTATACATAGCGCTGGAGTAACCTTAATATTCAGTGGAGGCTTTTACATAGGCTATTAGTAATGGTGATCAATGAACTCTGACTGAAAATTATCGAGCCAACGCTATCTGGAGTCATTCTGCCCGCTATAAGCTTATTGAGCTGGGTGGTCAAATAAAAAGCAAGCAGCGGAACTTATTTGCAGCGGAGCGGCCTAAGGCTAGCGGCTCTCCCCGCAATGCTCGGGAATCTCTGATGAATGTCGGCGAGGCGGCCAGCGCAAGGAAAAATGACCGTAAAAGCAGTGGGGCCGACCCTTCGGGTTTACCTGTTGTAAATGAGCATTTTGAGATCATTTTTAACGCAGCGATGGCAACGCAGGTAATTAATCAGAATTTCC
>NZ_JBSWVF010000030.1:0-33217 GCF_056159445.1 Pseudomaricurvus sp. ABR4_320
GTTTTCTTTTCCTGTGGAATCTCTGATTAACCTTGGCGAGGCAAAAATGATCGAAAAAGCACAGTTTACGTGGTGTAAATGAGCATTTTGAGATCATTTTTAACGCAGCGATGGCAACGCAGGTAATTAATCAGAGGTTCCCAAGGATTCCCTAACCTTTGTCTGTTACCAAAGCGTATTCCCACTGAGTACTCTGTGGGATTTTTTTCCTGTAACCTTCCTGTCGTGAATACCTCGATCCTGATAATTAAAGAACGCCTTCGGCATCCGTTAGGGCGTGTCGCCTTGGCGCTGGCTGAAGTTAGAGGATGCGTTCTCAACGAGGCCATCAATGCGGGCTAGTTCCGTCAGCCATTTTCCCACTGACATGATCGATAAAGCTGCGTACTTTTGCCGACATGTGTTTTCGACTGGGATAAATCAAGTAAACGTCGATCGGTATGCGTTGATAGTCGGTAAACAATTCGACTAAATGGCCTTTCTCTATGTGATCGGTAATGAGAAACTCCGGCATTCGAGAAATTCCGTGTCCCGCTAGACACAGAGACATTTCCATTTCTGAACTGTTGACGCTGACACGACTGGTTACCTCCACGTTGATTTCCATTCCATATTGATTTTTGTAGGGCCAAATTCGCGGGTTTTTCAAATAGGCGTAAGTCAGGCATTGATGGTGCTTTAGGTCTTCTGGCGTCTTTGGTGTTCCGTGGGTATCCAAATAAGAGGGGGCGGCGAGCGTGATCGCGCGCGATCGCATAATTCGTCGGTGGATAAGGCTGGAGTCTTCCAGGTGGGAGGTGGCCCGTACCACGACGTCGAAACCGTCGGCGATCACATCGACTTTTCGGTTGCTAAGATCCAGATCGAGATCAACCTGAGGATAGAGGGATAGAAACTCCGAGAAGACTCTTTGCATGCGGATAAATGCAAAGCTGGGAGGGCAACTGACCCTCAGTGTACCCGTAGGTTGCAATTGCTGGCCGGAGAGGGCGTTTTGAACTTCCGCAGCTTCCGCAATAATCTGTTGGCTCTGCTGGAAATAAAGTTCGCCTTCCGCCGTGAGGCGCAGCGTGCGGGTGGTACGGTTGAGCAATCGCACCCCCAATCGCTCTTCCAGTCGGTTGATTTCCTTGCTGATGTGGGAGGTAGAGTGTCCGGTTACCTCAGCAGCGCGAGTAAAGCTGCCGAGGGTGACAACCTGGCTAAAAATGACCATGCCATCAAGTAAGTTGGTCGGGTAGGGCATCGTTGGGCTCTTTACGGATGTCTTACGGATGTCGTAAGGCCGTCCTGCTGACGGCCATCTCAAACTCGAATCATATAGCCAATTACGAGTCATATGGAAACAAGCTATTTAGTAATTGGCTATTAATCATTAAATGAGTCTAATGTACGATGTCATTGTCATCCAGTGATAGGTCACTGGACCTGCATAGCCCTCATTCAATGATCTGTTCTTACAGGAAGTCGATGTTATGAAAATTCTTGCCTTTGCCGCCTCTAATTCGAAAGCGTCCATTAACAAACAATTGGTAACTCATGCCGTAAAAACACTGGCGGAAAAGCAGGGTGCCGACTATGAAATTCTCGATTTAAACGACTTTGAAATGCCAATCTACAGTGTGGACCGCGAAGCGGAAGGCGGCGTTCCTGAACCTGCTCAAGCATTTTTTAGCAAAATTGGTGAAGCAGACGCTTTGATTATTTCTTTCGGTGAGTTCAACGGCTCCTACGGCGTAGCTTATAAAAACGTCTTTGACTGGAGTTCACGTATTAACCCCAAAGTGTATCAAGGCAAGCCCGCTGTATTGCTGGCAACCTCTCCTGGTCCCGGAGGCGCACAAAGCGTACTGGGAACGGCTGTCGGTTCCGCGCCTTATTTTGATTTAGACGTAAAAGCCAGTCTGTCCGTACCCTCGTTTTACGATAATTTCGATGCTGAAAAGGGTGTTCTGAGCAATCCTGAATTGGCCGAAGAGCTGCAAAAAGCGCTTTCAGCGTTGTCTGCATAACACGCATGACGGTGACGACCGCTCATCACGCGCGGTCGCTTCTCCTAAATCCGGTCGTCGGTTTACCCTGTTCCCTCATCATCAGTTCGCGATTAAAATATCCTCTCGCAGCCGCATTCGTCACGGTGATTTACATGAGCGCCGCTGATTTTGGCATCGTCTTCCGCATTTCCCGCCTTTTTGACCAATTCTTGATCGATTTTCTCGCCCAAGGCGTCCAAACGCCATAACGCCGTCGTAAACAGATAAGCAATGTTTAAAAAATACACGTTTACTGGTTAACAGGCATGACTTCGAATCAGCTGAAACCGGTGATATTCGACAGTATGGTGTCGTGATAATCGATCTTCAGCGAGGAAGCACTGGTTTGCATTCAGTATTTCGCTGTTATAGGTTGAACGTTCCCCCCTATGGGGTTCGAGTTTTTGTACAAACATTTGATAAGAATGGGCACCCTCCAAAACGTTCCGTAATACCGGCGCCAGAAGATTACGGCTCGTCGGTGTTATTGCGGTAATGCTGGGTCTGCAAGACGAGACGTAGAAACGGCCGTGGCGTTCGCTGCCGCGGGCCAGTCAATGCAAACTTAGCGGCCAAGTCAGGTCGCCAACACGCAAAGGGAGACACTATGAGTCAGACACAACCATCGAGTCATTGGCGAAGCGCCATTTTAAGTGCCTACAACGCAGACGAAAAAACACTTATCGCGGATTTGATCAGCCGACTCGATTTGTCTCCTGAAAAACGTAACGCTATTGTCGAGCAAGCCGTTGAATACGTAGAAAAAGTAAGGCGTGATACATCACCAACGATGATGGAAGCCTTTTTGGCGGAGTATGGTTTATCGACGACAGAAGGTGTCGGCCTTATGTGTCTGGCAGAAGCGTTATTACGTGTTCCCGATGCAGAGACCATTGATGACCTGATTGAAGATAAGATTGTCCCGTCGGATTGGGGCGCGCATTTAGGTCACTCAACATCGCCGTTGGTCAATGCCTCAACCTGGGGGTTAATGCTTACGGGTAAGGTCATTAACGATGATCCCAAAGGCCCTGCGCTGGCGTTGCGGCGCTTGGTAAAACGCGTCGGCGAACCGATGGTGAGAACTGCGGTAAGCCAGGCAATGAAAATTCTCGGCCGTCAGTTCGTGCTCGGGCAAACCATTAATGAGGGCTTAAAGAACGCACGTGACTGGGAGAAAAAAGGCTACACCTACAGCTACGATATGCTGGGGGAGGCGGCTCGTACTGAAGAGGACGCCAAAGCCTATTGCGATGCCTACAGTCAGGCAATCGCCGCCATTGCCCAACGCGCCCAGGGCGATGTCAGAACCAGTCCGGGAATTTCGGTAAAATTGTCTGCGTTACATCCGCGCTATGAATTTATCCAGCAGCAAACCGTAATGGATGAATTGGTGCCCCGTGCGTTGGCCCTGGCAAAACAAGCAGCCCAGGCAAATATCGGTTTCAATATTGATGCAGAAGAGCAGGATCGATTGGTGCTCTCCCTGGACGTCATTGAAAGTCTACTGTCGGATCCTGAATTGGCCGGATGGGAAGGCTTTGGCGTGGTTGTGCAAGCTTACGGTAAGCGGGCATCCCAGGTGATTGACTGGCTCTATCATCTGGCAGAGCGGTTGGATCGCAAGATTATGGTGCGCTTGGTTAAAGGTGCCTATTGGGATGCGGAAATCAAACTCGCACAAGAAATGGGAACGTCTGGTTTCCCGGTGTTCACTCGTAAATGTAATACCGATGTCAGTTATATGGCGTGTGCTCGCCAGCTGCTGGAGCGCCGCGATCGTATCTATCCACAATTTGCCACTCACAACGCCCACACCTGTGCATTGGTTAATGCGCTAGCTGGCGATGATAGGTCCAGCTTTGAATTTCAGCGTTTGCACGGCATGGGGGAATCTCTGCACGGCATCGTCCGCCAAAGTGCAGATACTCAATGCCGAATTTACGCGCCTGTCGGAACGCATCGGGATTTGTTGGCGTATTTGGTGCGGCGCCTGCTAGAAAATGGTGCAAACTCGTCTTTCGTGAACCAAATTGTTGACCACAAAATTCCTGCCACTCAAATTGCTGGAGATCCGGTAGCGACGGTAGAAGCCCTCGGCGAGTCCGTTGTAAACCCCAAGATCGTACCGCCGTCTGATCTCTTCCTGCCGGAGCGGTTGAATTCGAAAGGCTATCGGGTTAACGAGCCTGCGTCGATCAAGCCTTTGCAGGAGCAACGTCAACCCTTCATGGAAAAAGTCTATGAAGCGGGGCCGATGATCGCCGGAGGCAGTCACAGTCATGCTGGGGACGTGATCGACGTATCTTCGCCGGCCGACCCTCAGCATTTGGTTGGCAAAGTCTCTTTATCGACGCCTGACAATATCGATGCGGCTCTGAATGCGGCGCTTGCAAGCGTCGATGAATGGTTGGCCCGACCGGTTGCAGAGCGCGCGGATATTTTGCGCAAGGCCGCAGATTGTTACGAGGAAAACATTGCGGAATTAACCGCAATTGCAACACGGGAAGCCGGTAAGACACTGGCAGATGGCATTGCCGAAGTACGTGAAGCGGTTGATTTTCTGCGTTACTACGCCAGTGAAGCGGAGCGCCTTGAGGCAGATGAACCCGGCCGTGCTCGGGGTGCCTTTGTGTGTATTTCTCCCTGGAATTTCCCGCTGGCGATTTTCACCGGTCAGATTGCGGCGGCACTGGTGATGGGCAACACCGTACTGGCGAAGCCCGCCGAACAGACGCCTCTTATTGCCGCACGTGCGGTAGAGTTGTTACACGGTGTTGGTGTACCTGAGGGCGTCCTGCAGCTTCTACCGGGAGATGGCGCCAGTGTTGGTGGACCTTTGACGTCAGACCCTCGCATCGCTGGCGTTTGCTTCACCGGCTCAACTGAAGTGGCGCAAATCATTCATAAAGCGTTGGCGAATAACGCTGGTCCCGAAGCGGTTCTCATTGCCGAGACCGGTGGCTTAAATGCGATGTTGGTGGATTCCACCGCGTTAACGGAACAGGCCGTCAGAGACATCTTACTGTCGTCGTTTCAGTCGGCCGGTCAGCGTTGTTCCGCTCTACGAATTCTCTATGTGCAGGAAGACGCCGAAGCACGTTTGCTGAAAATGTTGCAGGGCGCGATGGATTCTCTGGTGATCGGCGATCCGAAATTTTTATCGACCGATGTCCCACCCGTGATTGACGCAGAAGCATGCAGTGACATCAACCGCTATATCGATACTGCCAGGCAACAGGGGCGCGTCGTTAAGCGTTTGAAGGTGCCGAACACGGGCCATTATGTTGCTCCCACCATTGTTCGCGTCGAAGGTATCGGCGCGATGGAGAAAGAAATTTTTGGCCCGGTCCTGCATGTGGCAACGTTTAAAGCGCGGGATCTGGATTCGGTTGTAAACCAAATCAACGCGCGTGGTTATGGACTGACGTTTGGCATGCACACGCGGATTGATGACCGGGTGCAGCAGGTGGTAGAGCGCATTCACGTGGGCAATGTGTACGTTAATCGCAACCAAATTGGCGCCATCGTTGGCTCTCAGCCTTTCGGTGGCGAAGGCCTTTCCGGAACGGGGCCTAAAGCGGGGGGGCCTTTATATCTGACCCGGTTTCGACAAATTTCCCAGCCGGAAATTATTGGCGGTGTGCCCGATGCCGATGCCATCAGCGCCGATCGTGTACAAAGTGCCGTCGATAATCTGGACGCAGAAGCCTGGCAGGCTCGACAGGATAAGGTGGCGGTACTGCGTAAAGCGCTCAGTGGCTCACGGGGCATTGTGCGCAAAGCACTTACCGAGACTGCGGCATTGGATACGACACCCCATACGTTGCCGGGACCCACTGGAGAAAGTAACCAGTTGCGGTTTTTCCCGCGTGGTACTGTTCTCTGTCTGGGAACCAATACCGATATTGCGTTGGCACAAGCCGTGCAGGCGTTAGGTGCCGGATGTGGGGTCGTGTTGATAATGGACAATGCCGCGGAACGGGTAGGTCCATTGCAAACCGTTGGTGTTCCGATTGTGGGTCTCGACGGCTCTTTGGCGCCGACGCTGCTGCAAGGCGTCGGCGGTATAGACGCGGTCGCGGCCAGCGGCGATGGCGGTTGGCTTACCTCGATACGACAGGCCCTGGCCGAACGCAAGGGGCCGATTATTCCATTGATCACCGAAGCGCTGGCACCGGAGCGTTTCCTGGCGGAGCGGCACCTGTGTGTGGATACCACAGCCGCCGGAGGTAATGCCAGTCTGCTGGCATCTTCAACCTGATCGCCAGCGTCGCCTTGACCTTGACGGCGAACACCCGCGCAGTTTGAAAAGGATCAGGATGATCCTTTTCAACACGAACCCTTCGATAGGACATCAGATAAATACTAGGACGAATTCATGACTTCCACAGAACCCCAAGCTCGTAAGCCATCACTGGCTCTCGCGCTGACTCCTGTAGTCCTGACATTGATGTTGCTCGGCTTGCAACTGTTTTACTTCGACGATTTTACACCGCATATACCCTTGGCAATTGGCTTGGCAATCACCGGCCTGGTCGGGGTTTATTTGGGTATGCATTGGCCCAAGTTGGAAGACGGTGTTTTCCGGGTTATCACGGTTTCTCTGCCGTCGGTGTCGGTTCTGATTGTTGTCGGCATGATCATCGGTGTTTGGATCGCCAGTGGCACCGTGCCGACATTGATTTATTACGGCTTGAAGATTCTGTCGCCACAGATATTCCTGGCAGCATCCATGATTATGTGTGCCGTTGTGTCTGTGTCTCTCGGAACCTCTTGGGGAACCGTTGGTACGGTGGGGCTGGCATTAATGGGAATTGGGGCGGGCTTTGATGTCCCCATGTACTGGACTGCTGGCGCGGTGGTTTCTGGGGCGTTTTTTGGCGATAAAATTTCGCCGCTGTCAGACACCACGAATCTTGCTCCTGCCGTTACCGGTCAGAATCTGTTTGCCCACATACGCAACATGATGCCAACCACAGTGCCTGCGATGCTTATTGCTCTGGTGATTTACGCTTGGGCAGGGTTCAGTTTGATCGACGGTGGTAATACGTCGTTTGAGCGGATAGATGCCATCACAACAGCGTTGCAGGATAACTTTGTTATTTCGCCTTGGTTACTGCTGCCAGCGTTGCTGGTCATTATTCTGGCGGCGATGAAGAAGCCGCCGATTCCCTCGTTGTTTGCCGGTGTTTTAATCGGTGGTTTAACCGCGATCATTGCGCAAGGTGCAACGCTGCACGATGTCTTCACCTTTGCCAACAGCGGTTATTCGATAGAGACAGGTGTGCCAGCGATCGACAGTCTGCTGAACCGAGGCGGTATTCAGTCGATGATGTGGACCATCTCCCTGATATTGATTGCCTTGGGGTTTGGTGGTGCGCTGGAGCGTACCGGTTGCCTGCAAACCATCATTGCGGCGATTTTAACCAAAGTTCATTCGTTTAGAGCTGTGCAGACCGCTGCCATCGGGACATCGGTGTGTACCAACATGGTGGCCGGCGATCCGTATTTATCCATCGCTTTGCCCGGCCGTATGTATTCGCCTGTCTATCGTGGCATGGGTTACTCAACATTGAACCTGAGTCGCGCCACTGAAGAAGGCGGCACCCTGATGTCGCCCATGGTCCCCTGGAACGCTGGCGGTGCGTTTGTTATCAGTGCACTCGGGCTGGGGGTTTCGGGGGGCAATCTCGAAAACCTGCTCTACATTCCCCTGTCGTTTGCCTGCTGGATGACTCCTATTATTGGAATCATCTACGCCTGGACGGGCTTGTTTTCTCCAAAGGCAAGCTATGAAGAGCGCATGGACTGGCAAACACACAATCGCGACGTTGCGGATTTGAGCCAATACGGTTACGAAGACCCGCTTAAAGATATTGAGCCGGAAGAAGACCGAATGACGCACGCCGGTGAACCCATTCGGGCGTCATAGATCGCTGAAGGCTCATCGACGTTGGGGATGAGCCTTCGCCGTTATTGAATCATCGCCTTCCTATTCCCATCACCCCGGTAACGGGTTGATGGGTGGCTATTGCTCGCCAAGTCGATTATCTTGATGTAAATGCCAGCCATTGCATACAAGGAGTCAGTGCTTGAGTGAAACGCTTCCCCCCAGCCCGTCCAAGGGATTTCTAGCCTTCGTAGAGCGCGTCGGCAACAGCCTGCCAGATCCCGTTTTTATCTTTTTTTATTTGATTCTCGGTCTTATTGCGCTCTCTCTGGTGTGTGCCGGTCTGGGCGTGTCTGCTGTGCATCCCACGCAGACGTTGGCGGACGGTTCCGAATTGATCCTTGAGGCGCAAAGCTTGTTGTCTGGTGACAACATCCAGCGCCTCTGGACGGAGATGCCGGCGACGTTCACCCACTTTCATCCGCTTGGGTATGTCCTCGTCGTAATGTTGGGGGCGGGTGTTGCTGAGCGTTCTGGTTTATTCGCCAGTGGCATTCGTTTGGCGGTCCGCAATGCACCTTTGTATTTGATGACTCCGGTGGTGGCAACCGTCGCTATGCTGTCGAATCACGCGGCAGATGCTGGCTATGTGGTCATGATTCCTCTCGCGGCCTTTGTCTATGCGGCGGCGGGGCGGCATCCCCTCACGGGAATTGCTGCGGCGTTTGCCGGTGTTTCTGGCGGTTTCTCGGCCAATATCACGCCCGGACAATTGGATGCGCTGCTGTTTGGTATTACAGAAGCCGCCATGGATGCGTCTCAGATTGACGCTGGCTGGACCATGAATATCGCCGGCAACTGGTATTTCGTCACCGTATTGCTGTTGGTCTACCTGCCGGTTATTTGGTATGTGACCGACAAAATTATTGAACCCCGGTTAGGCAAGTGGACACCTTCTGCCGACAGTTCCTTTCGCGACGAGGATCAGCCCTTGGGCGATGCGGAGCGCAAAGGCTTGAGGTGGGCGGGATATGCGTTGCTTGGGGTCTGTGTTGCCTGGCTTCTGATGACATTAGGGCCAGGAACTCCATTGCTGAATGACGAAACCGCGGTGGAAGGGCAGGCCTGGTATGTGACCGCGACTCCGTTTTTTAAATCGCTGGTGGCAGGGTTTTTTATTTTGTTTTTAGCCGCAGGTTGGGCTTACGGATCTGCCGCCGGGACCATAAAAAACCACCGGGACCTGGTGGCGATGATGTCAGAAGCCATGAAAGACATGGGCTACTATTTAGTACTGGCATTTGCTGCGGCGCATTTTGTCGCCATGTTTAACTGGTCGAATCTCGGTTTGATTACTGCCGTGCACGGGGCGCACATCATTGAGCATAGTGGTCTTCCGCTGCCGTTAGCGATGGGACTGATTGTCTTGTTTTCGGCATTCCTAAACTTGTTTGTCGGTTCTGCCAGTGCCAAGTGGGCGCTGCTTGCGCCGGTATTGGTGCCCATGATGTTGCTGTCGGGTATAAGCCCGGAAGGTGCGACAGCAACCTATCGCGTTGGAGATGCGGCGACGAACATTATTTCACCTCTGATGGTGTATTTTCCTCTGGTGTTAATCTTTGCTCAGCGCTGGCAGAAGGACTTTGGCATCGGTTCGCTGACGGCAATGATGATTCCGTATTCGGTTTGGATGCTGATTACGGGCGTTCTGTTGGTGATTGTCTGGACATTGCTGGGGTTGCCGCTGGGGCCGGGCGCACCGGTGGGATTTGAGATGCCACAGTGAGATCACTATGACACCTGCGATCGAGCTTGCGAAAAAACGCAAAATAACCCATTGGATCCATGAGTATGAGCATGATCCCGGCGCCGCTTCTTACGGTTTGGAGGCGGCGGAAAAGCTCAACATCGAGCCCGACCGGGTATACAAAACACTGGTAGTGATGCTGACCGGAGGCGCTCTGGCGGTGGGCATTATCCCTGTGGCGTCTAAACTGAACTTAAAGCGGATCGCGAAAGCGGCCGGAGCCAAAAAAGCCGAAATGGCCAAGCCGGAAGACGTCGAACGTTCCACCGGTTATGTGTTGGGCGGTGTGAGTCCGCTCGGCCAAAAAAAGCGACTGATTACGGTTGTCGATGCCAGCGCAAAAGCCTTGCAAACACTGTATGTCAGTGCCGGACGTCGAGGGCTGGAGATAGAGTTGATGCCGTCCGATTTAGTCACCCTGACAAACGCGACCTTTGCGCCCCTGGTACAGGACTGATTGTTTTACTTGTGGACTTTCAGTCGTGATTTATCCATGTGTGCGACCCTATGGCGCTGAGATGCCATTGGGCGTTTAACACCCACCCATCTTCGGAGCAAACCTACTGAGTTACTAAAGATCGTTCGTTTTTCGCGCCGCTAAACGGAGCTTACGGCAGAGTGTCCGACGGAAATACCGCGGCGTTTTTACCAATTTTCTAGCAACACGTATGTCCATTGCCGTAATTTATCAATATATTTTTGGTGCCGCGATACTGGCTCTGTTGAGTGTGCTCGCCAGCACACTGACTCGGAGAATTGGTGCGCCAATCCTACTGGTTTTTTTAGTCTTAGGGATGCTCGCCGGTGAAAACGGTCCTGGCGGTATTCAATTTGATGATTTCAGTCTGGCGTTTCTTTTCGGCAATTTGGCTCTGGCCATTATTATCTTCGATGGGGGCTTAGGGACTCGCAAAGAGTCTTTTCGTGTGAGCCTCAAACCAGCGTTATCCCTCGCCACAGTCGGTGTTGTGGCAACGGCTGGCATTACTGGATTTGCTGCCCATACCATTCTCGGACTCCCCTGGCAGGAGGGGCTTTTGATCGGTGCGATCGTGGGGTCTACCGATGCCGCAGCGGTATTTGGTTTGCTGAGAAATGCAGGACTTGAGCTCAAAGAGCGAACCGGCGCAACGCTGGAAATTGAATCCGGTTCCAACGATCCGATGGCTATTTTCCTGACGCTAACCCTGGTGCAAATTCTGCAGCTCAGCGGCAATGAAAGTCAGGGCTGGACCATTGTCAATGAGTTGCTGCGTCAGATGGGGCTGGGGTTGGCAATTGGTTTTGCCGGAGGCTATCTACTCGCACAAATGTTAAAGCGATTGATTCTGCCATCTTCACTTTACCCGTTGCTTGCCCTGGCCGGTGGCTTAAGCCTGTTCGGGATTACCACTTTGTGGGGTGGCAGCGGCTTTCTGGCTATTTTTATCGCCGGCGCGATTGTCGGCAATACCCCGTTGCACTACCGGCATGATATTGGTCGTTTCCACGACGGCATGGCCTGGTTGGCACAGATTGGAATGTTTCTTATGTTGGGGCTGCTGATTACCCCGAGCAATCTGGTGCCACTGATTCTGCCAGCCCTCGCGATCGCGTTTGTGTTGATCTTTATTGCCAGGCCATTGGCGGTCGTCATCTCTTTGTTGCCGTTTCATTTTCCGTGGCGCGAACAGGTGTTTATCGGTTGGTGTGGCTTGCGTGGTGCGGTGCCGATTATTCTTGCGTTGTTTCCATCATTGGCGGGGTTAGAGCACACTCAAACGTATTTTGAGTTGGTGTTCTTTGTTGTGTTGATTTCCCTGGTGTTGCAAGGCTGGACAATACCGGCAGTCGCTCGCTGGCTGCAAATTGAATTGCCGCCAACAGCCAAACAACCAGAATGTCTCTATCTCACCATTAAACACGATAACGACAGGCAGCTATTGCTCTATCCTGTTCTTGGAGAAAGTCGAGTAATTGGTACAGACGCCAGTCAACTGTCAGTGCCGAAGGAAAGCCAATTGGTGGGAGTTATTCGCCAGGGAGAATTGTTGAACAATCACGAGATGACGGTATTGTCATCGGATGATCAGGTCTTATTTCTTGCACCAACCTCTGCGCGAGATGCCCTGGGGCGGGTATTTGCACCGGCTGCACAATCCAATCTTTTGGAGGCTGGTCGCTTCTTTGGCGAATTCGCCCTGCAGCCCGCAGCACGCCTGGCGGATGTTGCCAGCGCTTATGGTTTGGATCTGGACGAGTCTATCTGTGAGCTAACGGTGGAAGCCTATTTGCTGAAGGCCTTTCATGGTAAGCCGGTGGTTGGCGATCAAACCAAATTGGGGCCTGTTAAATTGATCATCCGTGATATTGACGGTGACCGTATCAGTTCGGTAGGTATAAAGCTGGCGGGCTGAAACTACACGTTTAGTCGCACCTGATTGTTCAACGTTGAATAATTTGCTGTCTAAGTTCTTCCAATTGAGGTGAGGTGTTCGATTGCTGGCTGATAAAGCGAAGTGCGGCATCGGCAGAGACATAGTTAAGCAGTGCTACGCCATAGACATACTGATAATGGCCGTTCGCGGGCGCCAAACTCGCGGCCTCCTTTAGAGCAGCCAAAGCAGCTTGGGAGTTTTTCTCGCGGACTTCGAGCAGCCCAAGGCTGTGATAGGCGTCGGCAGACTGCGGATAGCGCTTGATGGCCGTCATAAGCAGTTCTCGTCCTTCCTGATCTCGGCCAAGCTGGCGCAGTAAATCTGCGTAATTGACGTAGCTTGGCAGCCAGGATTTATCGAGGTCTAGAGCCTGGCGATAGGTTTTTTCCGCCTCATCATATTGAGCTCGACGCGCTAGAAACTGCGCGGCGTTCACTAGTCCTTGAGGGGTGTCGGCGCTGAATTGCTGTGCCTGCAAGTACTCGTCGTATCCTCTTTGTACAAGGCGTTTGTCGGCGGGTGCCAAAGTATCCAAAGGCAGGTCAGCCAGAAGATTGGCCGCCGTCGTTCTAACCAGTCTTGTGCGGTCATTGAGGAGGGGGCGCGCCAATGACCAGCGCGATTCCAGAGACAGTCCCGCAAGAGATTCCAACGCATAAATTCGAGTCAGGCGATCATCGTCCTGTAGCGCTGATGCTAGAGCAGTGACCGTCTCGTTGCTCAAGTAGTTATCAAGGCTTGCGGCAGCCGTCGCTCTCACCAGCGACGGCATACTGTCGTCTCCCAAAAGCGATGCCAGTCCAATACCTGCGTTTGTCGCCCCGGCTCTTCCATCGAAAATCGGCTGGGCAAATTGCTGGAAACCGATCGGCTTGTGTCCGTAGTGAGCAACGAGCGCATCACTGGCCCACTGTGGTGTTTTATCGGTGTGACAGGCGTTGCAGCTATTGGGAACACCCTGAGAATCGGTCAGGTCCGGGCGCGGGATACGGAAACTGTGGTCGCGGCGATAATCCACTTGCATGTAAAGTTTGCCCGGCATATGACAGTCGAGACAATCGGGTTGCTTGGCGGGATCGGCAACCTGATGGAAATGATGTTTGGGCGTTTGGTAATCTGGACTGTGGCATTGCAGGCAGACATTTGCACCTTCAGCCTTTAGCTGTGTGGAATGGGGATTGTGGCAGTCGCTGCAGGTTACTCCGGCATGATACATCTTGCTTTGCAAAAACGAGCCATACACATAGACCTCGTCATCGATTTGTCCATCGGCGTGGTAGAGGCCTTCATCGAGCGTACTTGGCAGAAAGCTGTCGAGTAGAGGTTGTCCGCGGCGATCGTCTTCAAATTGTTGACTGCGACGGGAGTGGCAAGCCGCGCAGACCTGAATTTCTGTCTCTGTGGTCCTGGGACGGCTGCGCTCGGGTTGACCACTGGTTTCGTTTGATGACCAATGCACATTTTCCCGTTCAGAGAACCGATGTGTAAGGCCTTTAAACGTGCCAAACCGATAGGCCGAACGCTGTTGTTGATCGGCCCAGATCAGGTGATTGGATGCCGGGCCATGGCAGGCTTCGCAGTTGACGTCGATGTCAGACCATTGGGTTTGATAGGTTTGAGATTTGGCGTCATAGTTTTTCTGTAGATGGGTGGAGTGACATTCGGCGCAATTGAGATTCCAATTGTGTGAGCGTGCTGTCCAATGCAGTGGGTCTGTGGGAGAGATCTCTTCATCGGGATAGAGATGAAACCAGCGCTGCCCACCGTCTTCGGCGGGGCGGGTATCCCAGGCGACGCTGAGGGCCTGCAGACGACCTCCTGGCAGCGAGACCAAATATTGTTGTAGAGGATAGACGCCGAAGGTATAGAGAACGTCGAATCGGCTTGTGGCGCCATCGGCACCCTGTGTCTCGACTTTAAAAACACCGTCGGTTCGTGAAAATCGGGTGTCGATGCCCCGATGGGAGAAAACGCTCTCGTCAAAATCGCCGAGTACCGTGGTCGATGTCGCTGGCTGCATGGCCAAGTCGTGATGAGAGCCGGACCAATCCGCATGCTCCTGTTGGTGACAGCTTTGACAGTGTGCTCCGCCGACATAGCTTGCCGCCGGCAATGTCTTGGGTTTCATGTCCGCGGCGGCGGATGAGGGTTCAGATCCGGTGTGCGATGTAGAGCGCTCGGTTGGTTTTCCGTCGCAGCCAGTCAATGCTGTAAGAATAATGAGCAGTAGAGAAATGATTAAGGCATAGCGTCGGACTGGAGCGAGCAGGTGCTGTATCGAAGGTGGCGTAAACTCAGTCAAAGGACCTTCCTTGGCGGCGCAAACGGTAACTGAAGCGCCATCACTTTAACAGGTTTTGCGTGACAAATAGACTCCCAAAACGGTCCTGCCGTGTCATTGGCGCGATTTGCCTCTCAACGGGGGAATAGCCGGCGTTTTCCTTAAATTAGAGATTGGGCGGGAGGGAACCAGCCTGCTACCATCGCGCGCCAGAGACGCCCCTGACAAGCCCATTTATTCGGAGATTGACGATTTGCTGAGCTATCGACACGCCTTTCACGCCGGCAATTTCGCCGATGTCTTAAAACACCTGGTATTGGTCGAAATTTTGGAATATCTGTGTCAGAAAGATAAACCGTTTCAATACATCGATACCCACAGTGGCGCGGGTAAGTACGACCTGAATTCAGAGGCGTCGCAAAAATTGCAGGAAGCGGAACTGGGTGTTTCCATTCTAAAACATGATGACATTCCGGAGCTTCAGCGTTATTTGGCGTGCTTGGATCAATGCAATCCTTCGGGGGAGAGGCATTTTTATCCCGGCTCGCCGTTGATTGCCGCTCAATTCCTGCGTCCACAGGATCAGGGTTGGTGTTATGAATTGCATCCGGCTGATGTGAATTTGCTCAGGGAAAACTTGGCTGCCTTTCGGCGCCTTAACGTCGAAGCGTCGGACGGTCTAAAAGGAGTTTTGGCGAGATTACCGCCCAGCTGTCGGCGAGGGCTGGTAGTGGTTGATCCGTCTTATGAGGTTAAAACGGAATACGAGCTTGTCATGGACGTGTTGCAAAAAGCGTATCGTAAATTCAGTACGGGAATATTTGCGCTTTGGTATCCCGTGGTTGAGCGAGCGCGTATCGAGCGCATGCAAGCTCAATGGCGAAAGAGTGGCATTCGAAACATTCAGCAATTTGAACTGGGTATTGCCGAAGATACAGACGGCTTTGGTATGACTTCTGCCGGAATGTTTGTCGTCAATCCTCCTTGGACGTTAAAAACAACGATGGCGCAAGTACTGCCGCTGTTGGTCAACGCTTTAAATGCTCAGCTTGGGCAAACGGGAGCGTCTCCCAGCGCGCACTTTCGGTGTGAAACCTTAGTCCCGGAGTAGGGGGCGTCTCTGCTCGTGCTTATCTGCTTTCGGAATTGTGACGATGAAGATCCATCAGGATTTCACAGCGCCGGTTGATGATCGGACGATGAGCTCACAGCCCAAGGGTGCAATTTTACGGAATCTTGTCCCGTTTTCGAGAAAATCAATCAGACTGTGCACGGCCAGGGTTGCCATCTCTTGTGTGGGTTGGCGCACGGTGGTTAATGGGGGCGCTAGCAATTCGGCTTCTGCACCATCATCAAAGCCCGTAATACTGACATCTCTCGGCACATTGATGCCCGCGTTATAGGCGTATTGCAGGGCTCCAGCGGCCATGCGATCGTTCGCACAGACGATTGCGGTGGGAGGCTTGGGCAGAGACAGAAGCTGTTTTGCCGCTGCAAAGCCTGAATCCGGAGTAAAACTCCCTGGATAAATAAGGTTTTCCTGCGGTGTAACGCGGTTGTCTTGCAGAGCTTTTAAAAATCCCTCTTTACGATCAACGGTGGCGATGACACCTTCAGCACCGGATACATAACCGATGCGTCGATGCCCGAGATCGATCAAATGCTGTGTGAGGCGGTACATGCCTTCTCGGTTATTGCAAATGATGTATCGACCTTTTTGAAATTCCCCTATGGGAGCAATCGACGCATAGGGTATTTTATTCGATTTTAAAAACCGATGGATCGACGTCATATTAACGTAGGGGGCTGTGATAAGGATGCCATCCAAGCGGCGGTGTTTAACAAAATGCTGGAGAGCATCAAGCGATGCTTTTTCAGAACAAAGATCTGTAGCAATAGGATAGGGTAAAAGACCGTAGCCTTTGCTTTCACAGGCTATAAGCGCGCTGGTGTGGATCGCATGAAAAAATCCGGAATTTATCGTCGGCAATAAAAAACCAATGAGTCTGGAGCGCTGGGATCTCATGTTGCGGGCATTATCATTGCGCAGATAGCCGAGTTTTTCGATGCTTTTTTGAACCTTATCCTTCACGGCTGCTGAGACACCGGTTTCATTGTTGACAACCCGCGAAACCGTTTTGAAGGAAACGCCGGCGTCCGCCGCAATATCTTTTATGGTCACCATGTACTTGGCCTTGCCAGGATTATTCTGAGGCTTACCGGAAGCTCAGTCGATTTGCATTGATCCGATAGCGATCTCCATCGGAGGTTATACCAAGAGAGATTCGCAGAAATCAATATTGCATCATCGTCTGGTCTTTCGGCCGGGAAATTGATCGCGAAAGCAGTGGATTTTAATAGGGGAATAGAGGTTTGATTTAAATACATTTGACAACGTTGTCTATCTTCGTGAGAATCGATACTAAAAGACGCTGATTGGCGTCCTGACTTTAGTGTAAAGAGCTCACTCGCATGATAATAAACGCTTATAACCGCATTGCTTTGCTCATCGGTTTCTTCATTGTTTTTACCTCTAGCGCTGCAGGTGCGGAGTCTAAACCGCCCATGAATATCGTTTTTGTGTTGGTGGATGATCTTCGATATGACGGCATGGGGTTTTTGCAAGAGAAGATCAGTACGCCCAACATCGATAGCCTGGCGAATGACGGGGTTTATTTTCCCAATGCCGTGGTGACCTCTTCGCTGTGTTCTCCTAGTCGCGCTACCATTTTGACTGGCCAGACTACTCGCAATCACGGAGTTGTCGATAACAACAACAGTAAGGAAGACGGCTTGGTCTTCTTCCCCAAATATTTACAAGAGGCGGGCTACGAGATGGGTTTTTTCGGCAAGTGGCACATGGGTGATGCGACAGATGCCCCTCGTGACGGCTTTGACCGCTGGGTGAGTTTTCCCGGCCAGGGCGCCTATTACCCACAGGATTACTTAACCCCAGAACAGATTTCTGCGGGCATGGTTAATCAGTTGAACGTGGACGGTGAGCATGTTCCCCAGCAGGGCTATATCACCGATGAACTGACCGATTATGCGATGGATTGGTTAGCGCATGGTCGAGATCAGAACAAACCATTTTTTCTGTATCTCAGCCACAAGGCGGTTCATTCGGATGCCAAACCCGCGCCTCGACATAAAAACCAATATGCCGAGACCCAGTTTGAACTGCCTGCCAGCGCCGCTGATACCCCCGCGAACCGTGCAGGGAAACCCATGTGGGTGCAAAATCAGCGCAATAGCTGGCACGGTATCGACTTCTTTTACGCCAGTGATCGTAAAATGACGGATTACCTCAAAGACTATTATGGGATTCTATCATCGGTCGATGACAGCCTTGGGCGTCTGCGTCAGTACCTGGCAGAGCAGGGCCTTACCGAGAACACCATGGTGGTTTTTTACAGTGATAATGGTTATCTCATTGGCGACCATGGCCTAATCGATAAGCGCAATGCCTACGAAGGGTCGGTACGGGTTCCTATGGTCGTTTCGGCGCCGGGGTTGCTTCCCAAAGCCAGAATCAATGACGCGAGGGTAAGAAATCTGGATCTTGCGCCCACGTTCCTGGATTTGGCTGGCGCGTCTCAGCCAGAGCACTTTGAAGGAAAAAGTTTTCTGCCGGTCGCAGCAGAAACCCAGTCCCTTGCCGAATGGGGCGAGCCCGATTTTATTTACGAATATTATTGGGAATGGTCTTTTCCGATGACGCCGACCACCTTTGCCATCGAGCGGGGGCCGTTAAAGTACATTCAGTATCACGGTATTTGGGACATTGAAGAGCTGTACGATGTCGAGAATGATCCCGAAGAGATGCACAATCTCATTCAGGATCCGGACTACTATGAGGATGTGATTGCGTTGAGAAAAGCACTGTATGCCCAACTTGAGAGCAATAGCGGTCATCACAGTGTGCCGTTTCATGCACGTCTGGCAGAGGGTATGAATCTGCGTGATAAAGACGGTCCCAAAGCCGCCAGCTTTCCAAGCAAATGGCAGGTTGAACCCAATCGTAAGGATATCTATAACGGCATCTTTCCTGATACGCCGCTAAAAATGAAAATGATAAAAGAGGGTAAACCTTACTTTCCGTGGCTTGAGAATGGGGCGCAGGAGCATTTTTAATCCAAGGAGGGGAGTGAGTATAAGAGAGAGTTTCTAAAACGCCCCCTTGAATAATGAAGGAGCGCATTTCCCCGAGTAAAATGATTGCTCGTTAGCTCGGCCGACTCCGAAATTCTCGTGGTGAACATCCAAAGGTGTTCGAGAAGAGTCGCGTAAAATAATTCGGATCCGAAAACCCTGAGGCTGTCGCAATGTTTGCGATGGAATCGTTGTCCTGAGTGAGCAGGTGTTTTGCGTAATGCAGGCGAATGGAATTGATAAACTGTTTGGGTGATTGGTTTAGGTAGCGTTTAAAACGACGCTCTAAAGCGCTGATCGAAAGGTGCGAATGTTCTGCCAATTCCGCGACAGAAATATCGTGAGTAAAGCGGCTGCGAATAAACGCAAACGACGTTTCCAGCTGTTCTACAGCAATCAGCGGTATGCGGCTTCGATCCCGCCGCCGCGACAGGCCAAAGGTGCCGATAATGTCGCCATTGTTGTCAAGCAGTGGCAATTTACTTGTCTCAAACCAGCCAATCTCTCCCGAGCGGAGAATATTCAATTCAATCCGATTAAAGACCGGCTTACCCTGAATGACTTTTCGATCATCTTCGATAAATTGTTTTGCCATGGTTGCTGGCGAAAAATCATAGTCATTTTTACCCAGTAAATCGGTCAAGTCGTCGGCGCCGAATTGGCGAACAAAGCACTGGTTGGCGTGGACGATTCGGCTTTCCTCATCCTTTATCCAAAATAACGTGTCGGTGAGCAGGTCGTAACTGCGCAATAAGACGCGCTGATCTGTCCGATCTAACAGCGAAGATGCGGTAAGAGGGGTATCCATAGGTGACATAAGGCCAAGAGAATTATAAGACGCCGAATTTATCCAGATTCTACCTTTTTTTGTGCTAGCGGAGTAGTTGGCGGCGGCGCTAAATTAACAGCCGCGACAAAGTGCCTTACGGCAGTTAATAATAATTGAGCAAATAAAGAACGATATGAACAATGAATGCCCGGGGGCTCGCACCCTTGTTGGCCTCATAACTGTTGGAGGCGCCTTGTGAAAGCCCTTACCCGATTACACCGAACGATTCTGTCCGGTCTGTTTGCGACCGGTCTGACAACCCCCGTATTCGCTGAAGATTTTTTGGATTGCCCATTGCGGGAAATGCCGTTCTCATTGGAATCACCGTTTCTCGACGTTCTATTAAGTCCGCCCGCAAAAGCTCTGGTCGAAAAATATCTTCCGGAAGTTGCGGTAAAAGCGCCTCCGATTTTTCTGGATACCGAAGCACCGGCGTTTGGCGCCATTGTCTCCACACAAACGGTTCTGAACATGCAAGGGGCGTCGGCAGATGTTCTCGCGGCACTGAATGACGATCTCAAAAAGCTACCGATTACCGACGAAGATCGACGTTTACGCTGTCGGCGTTACGATCAGGACCTTACCGAGATGGACATCCCCGAGGGGGAAAAGCGTCTGCTGATCTTTGACAAGGTCAATGGCTTTGACCATGGCCCGTCGGTGACGGCGGCGACGGCCGCAGTCTCTGCGCTGGCGGAACAGCAGGGCTGGGGAGTTGCTGTTACCAGCAGTGGGGGCGCGTTTACGCCAGAAATCCTGAGTCAATTTAACGCGGTGGTCTGGAACAATAACAGTGGCGACGTTCTGACGCTGTCGCAACGGGAAGCGTTTAAAGCGTATATCGAACAGGGCGGCGCTTACGTCGGTATTCACGGTTCTGGTGGTGACCCTTCTTACTATTGGGATTGGTATTCAAAAACTCTTTTGGGAGCGCAGTTTATCGGCCATCCAATGGAGCCACAATTTCAAACGGCGTCCCTAGCGGTTGAAAAAACGCCGTCGTCCATTGCGAGCAACCTGAGTCCGGGCTGGTCAATGAAAGACGAATGGTATTCCTTTGCCGAGAGCCCTCGAAAAACCGGTGCCTCAGTGGTCGCGACTCTGGACGAGTCCAGCTACGACCCAGGTAATCTGTTTAACCGAGATCTGCACATGGGGGATGATCACCCAATTGCCTGGACACGTTGCGTCGGTAATGGTCAGGCGTTTTACTCCGGCATCGGCCATCGTCAGCAAGTCTACAATTTACCGGAAACACTGATTTTACTTCGCGATGGTCTGACCTGGGCCATGGGCGAAGGGGCTAGTCAGTGTCAAAACAACACAGAAACACAATAATTTTAAAGGGTCGGGTCGTCACGGAGGCACACACTTTGTTGTGTCGCCGTTGAGCGTTTACCACCATCCAGTCGCCGTCTTGAGTCTGTCACATCGGCTTTTTTGAGCGCTAGCGCTAAAGAAGCTTCACAGGAGGAAATAGACAACGATGCATCGTCGTGACCTGTTAAGAATTTCGTCGTTAATACTTGGAACCGGCATCAGTGCCAGTGTTGCCAGAGCGGTATTGGCTGCCGAGCCGATCAATCCCGGCAATGCTGCATTAATCTTCAATGTGGAACAAGAGAAGATCATCGCCATTCTGTCAGAGATGATTATCCCCACAACGGATTCGCCAGGCGCCGTTAAGGCGGGGGTTCCCCAGTTTATTGGCACCATGGTGAGTGACTGGTATGACGATCTTGAGCGAGGTGTCTTTTTTCAGGGGTTTAACGATCTCGATCACTTTTGTCAGGAACGGGATTCCGTTGGGTTCCTGGATGCCAAGGAAGAAACGCAAACTCAAGCGTTGAAATTTCTTGAGCAGCAATCCATGCAGTTCTTAAAAGAAAACAGCGATCCTGACGCGAATCCATTTTTTGGTAAGCCAGATCCCAGAGTGCCGTTTTTCAGTAAGTTGAAAGAACTTGTCGTCATCGGCTTCTACACCTCAGAAATCGGCGCGAAAGAGGAGCTGGTTTACCAGCCGATGCCCGGCTACTACGACGGCGATTTTGATTACGCCAAAGTTGGCCGGCGCTGGACTTCCTGATAAACGACGAGACGATAAAAAACTATGGAAAATAATACACAGTTTGACGCCATTGTCGTGGGCACTGGCGTAACCGGTGGCTGGGCGGCGAAAGAACTTACCGAAAAAGGCTTGAAAGTACTAATGCTGGATCGGGGCCGTATGGTTGAGCACGGTAAAGATTACGCCGGCGAACACAAAGCGCCCTGGGATCTTCCCTTTCGCGGCAAACCTTTACGGGATCTCTATGCAGAGGACTATCCCGTACAGAGCCAGCAATACGCGTTTGGCGAGACGACACGTCATTTTTACAACAACGATCGACTCAATCCATACATCAATCAGGGCAAAGACTTTTTGTGGTTTCGCGCAGGCGTCGTCGGTGGTAAATCGTTGTTGTGGGGGCGTCAGGTTTACCGCTGGAGCGATTTGGACTTCGAAGCGAACAAGCGTGATGGCCATGGTAACGATTGGCCGATCCGCTACAAAGACATTGCGCCCTGGTACAGCTATGTTGAAAAGTTTATCGGTGTCAGTGGGCAGGCAGAAAACTTACCGCAACTGCCGGATAGCGAATTTTTGCCACCGATGAAAATGAATTGCGTTGAGAAGGAATTTAAAAAGCGACTCGAAAACAATTATGACGATCGCATGATGACGATTGGCCGTGTCGCTATGTTAACCCAACCTCATAACGGTAGGGCGCCTTGCCACTATTGTGGCCCCTGTCATCGTGGATGTTCGGCGGGTGCATATTTTTCCACACAAAGCTCAACGCTTCCGGCCGCCCGGGCAACCGGTAATTTAACACTACTATCAGACTGTGTGGTTGAAAGCGTAGAGTATGATCCAAAAACCAAAAAGGCCAGTGGCGTTAAGGTAATCGATGCGAATACGCTTGAGCGCACCACCTATTCGGGAAAAATGGTTTTCCTTTGCGCGTCGACCATCGGCAGTACTCAAATCTTGATGAACTCTAAATCGGAGAGCTTTCCAACGGGCTTGGGGAATCGCAGTGGTGTGTTGGGACATTATTTGATGGATCACACCTATGCCAATGTGATCATCGGTAGCTACCCAGGACTGTACGATGACAAAGTGGAATTTGGCAATCGACCAAATGGTATTTATGTACCGCGCTTCCGTAACGTTGATCGTCAGCAAGAGGTTGATTTTGTCCGCGGTTACAACTTCCAGGGTTCTGCTGGTCGATCAGGTCTGACGTCGCAGGCGCTATCCACGCCAGGCTTTGGGGCAGACTTTAAAAACGGCTTACGCAAGCCGGGTCCCTGGAATATGACGTTGCTGGGTTTTGGTGAATGCTTGCCGTATCACGATAACCGAATGGAGCTTGTTGAAAGCGAAAAAGACCGCTATGGCATTCCTCAAATTAAGTTTCATTTTGCCTGGCACGACAATGAGAAAAAGATGGCTGAGGATATTTTAAGCCAGGGCAAAGAAATGCTCGAAAAGGCCGGAGCAACGAATGTTGTGAGCTGGCATGGAGAGCTACCAGGCGGTGCGGCCATTCATGAGATGGGAACGGCACGCATGGGCCATGATCCGAGCGAGTCGATCCTGAATGGTTGGAATCAGGTTCACGATGTGCCCAATGTCTTTGTCACCGATGGTGCGAGTATGGCGTCGGCATCCAGTGTTAATCCATCTCTGACGTTTATGGCTCTGACAGCAAGAGCCGTGGATTATGCCGTCACACAACTGAATGACGGCATGATTTAACCTCTTTAATTAATGTCGTGCGCCCTTGTCGCCTAGGTGCGCACGCTAATACCCATTACAACAGCTAAAACGGAGCAGATTTATGGCCCTTAGTTATTCGCCAAAGCACATGAAGCTCAGTGTATTGACTGCAGCTCTTCAAGAGCTTACGCCCAGAGAGTTACGGGATGCCGACCCGGATCTTGCGATCGAGGAATGGTTGGCCTTTGCCAAAGACATTGGATCGCCCTATGTTCAACTGTCAGCTGCGTTGCATCCGGATGAGAGTGATGTTCCCGCCGAAGCCATGCTCGACCCAGTTGCCAACACGTTAGATTTGCGTAAACCGTTCAATGCCGAGCGTGCGAATCGTGTACAAGCGGCGATGACCACAACCGGTGTCGGATTTTCAGACCTGGGTTATTTTGACAATATGCTGGCAGAAGACACTCAAGCCAGAAACAAAAAACACGAATTTATGCTGCGAGTGTTTGACGCGGCTGAAATGTTGGATGCTGGTGCCGTGTGTGGATTTGTCGGTCGCAATCCAACGTTGTCGATGGACCAAAACCTCATCATGTTTGAAGAGGTGTTTATTCCCTTGCTTAAAGAAGCTAAAGCGCGGGGTTTATCCTTTCGGGTAGAGCAGTGTCCGATGCCCGGCTGGAATACGACGGATCTGTTCCATAATAACATTGCCTATGCGCCAGGCCCTTGGATTGCGCTGCACAGAATTTGTGAAAAACACGGCGTGGGCGATCAATTCCGTATTCATTACGACCCCTCGCACGCCGTATTAATGGGGCAGGATACGCGCTCGATTTTTCAGTATCTGAAAGACGAAGGTTACGGGTTCCTGATCGAGGGCTTTCATGTGAAAGGCCAGGTCGTGGACAGTGTGGGTGTTTCCGCTTGGGGTTACGGCGGTCAAACCATGGAGCGGGGCGATTGGGTGGATGGTAAGCCATCGCCGAATCCTGCCGACCAAGTCAATGCGTGGAAAAAGCAGACTGTCGTCTGCGAGCACGAATTACCCGGCACTGCGCGCCATGATCCGCTTGCCTATTTGCAAAACCGTAGCGTCGATTGGCTGGATCATCAATTGGCGGCGCGCGAACTGCTCGACATTGATATTTCAAAAACCTATCTGGTCGTTGAGCATGAATACCCACCGGCTCGCATCCAAGATAAGTCCAAATTAGCGCCTTTGTTAAAAGGCTCTGTCGATTTTTGTCGAGCCATCGATGAAGCTGCTGCTGCCATGTATGCCATGCAAAATGAACTTATGCCTGCCCTCGAGATTCCTGTGCAGGGATTTGGGCGCAAATCTTATCGCTCTTAACGAACAACGGAAAATATTATGGAAATTTCACGTCAAACCACGGGCGGCGCTAGGCGGCTTAGAGCCGGTATCGTCGGTGGCGGCCGCGGGGCTTTTATCGGCGTTGTCCATCGGATTGCTGCGGAACTGGATGGTCAGGTTGAACTGGTCGCGGGCGCCATGTCTTCCTCGCCAGAAACCGCCCAGGCCAGCGCGGAAGACTGGTTTATGCAGCGCTGGTACGACAGCTTTGAGACCATGGCCCAGGATGAGTCGGCTCGGGAAGACGGTATCGACTTTGTCATTATCGTCACACCGAATCATCTGCATGCACCGTCAGCGACCGCGTTTTTAAATGCCGGCATTCACGTGATGTGTGATAAGCCTCTGGCCTTTACGTTAGAAGAGGCCGAGCAGCTTGCGATCGTCGCCAAAGAGAGCGGCGTGTTGTTTGGGTTGACTCATACCTACACGGGCTATCCAGCGATAAAAGAAGCTCGGCAGATGGTCGACGATGGCTTGCTGGGCGATTTGCGCAAGGTCATGGTGGAATATCAGCAAGATTGGTTGATGGATCCGGTAGAAAATGACCCTGACGCCAAACAGGCCCAGTGGCGCTTGGACCCGGCGCGTGCCGGCATCAGTTGTTGTGTCGGTGATATAGGCTCCCATGCGGCAAACCTTTTGGAATACGTCAGTGGCGACAACATCCAGTCGATCTGCGCAGATCTGACTGCCTTTGTTGATGGCCGAAAGCTCGATGATGATGCCAACATGCTGTTGCGTATGGCGAGTGGTGCTAAAGGGACTCTGGTCTGCTCACAGGTCGCTTGCGGAGAGGAGAACAATCTATCTCTTCGCCTTTACGGCTCAAAAGGCGGGTTGGAATGGCATCAGCAGGAACCCAATACCTTGATCTTTAAACCGGCCGGACAACCCTGGCAGATCTTACGCACGGGTGTCAGCTTTAAAAGTGACGCCGCCGCAGCGGGAACACGGACCCCGGGAGGTCATCCGGAAGGGTATCTGGAAGCCTTCGCGAACATCTATGGCGCATTTATCAGTGACGTTAGGGCGCTGTTGAACGGTGAAGCGCCTGCTAAGGTTTACCCGAGTGTTGATGATGGCGTGCGCGGTATGCGTTTTATTGCGAAAGCGGTGGAGAGTTCTGCTGCAGGGGCGCAGTGGGTATCTGTTGATTAATCGAATTGGTGGCCTAAAGGGCCACCACGATATTTACATGGTTTAGATCGGAAACGAACGTACTTAACCAAAACAAGGTCTCTTTTAGTTGGTTGTTCGAAGCTTATCAGATCCCATTCAGGGATGTAGATCGGGTGTGCTAAATCGGTAAGGTATTTAAATAAAATAACGATTGTAGTCTCACTCTTATAGCGACTTTGTTTGCGTTTTCGCAGATCTTTGTGGGTGGTTGTTTTTGGTGGGCTTTTTATCTCACACTCGTTTTAAATAATGATGCAAAAAAGCCATTAACTATCCTGAAAATGAACCTTTAGCATAATTAAAAATTACTTACTTCAGATAAGTACACTACCGTACTATCCTGTACTATAGTCAGTTGGGCTGTGGGGATCTCAAACTGCAGTAGACTGCTGACCTTGGTTGTGCTGTCACTTCTCAAGCCGTGACCTGGCGTGTACCTCCTCGTGTGGTGTCGCGTTCTGGGATGGCTTTACGTTGTCCTATACCCTTGGAATTTATCAAAACACCCGCTGGGAAGTCTTTTCAGGGCGTATGTAATTTAGTATATTGAGAATCGTTACCATTATCACTCGCTATTTTGTGGTATTGCACCTGCGATGAGATTCATAAAGGGCCGGCCCTAGCTCCTCGCATAATCCTTGAAATCTGGAACCCAACCGACGGAGGACAGTTCATGGAGCTATGGAAAGCCGTAATTGTTGCTGGCAATCAAGCCTACGCCAGTCATCGACTGGAAAGGGCAGAGTCCTGTTATCTCTCTGCTTGCAAGCGATCGTTACAGTTGTTGCCTTTGTGGGTCGACCATGAGGAAGGTATGGTCGCGTTAATCGTCAGCCATCAAAATTTGGCCGATCTTTACTTTATGGAGTCGAGGCCGCAAGCGGCGTTGTCCACGTATCGACAGTTGGTCGACGTGCTATTGGATTACAAGGCGCACAATGATGACGAGGCGGTGCAGCAAACGATTTCTTTCGGCATCCGGCGCCTGCGCACAGAGTTGGAGCATACTTTTTCTGTTCGCAAAATAGACTCTTCTGACGCCAGAGACCTATTGGCCTTGACGGCGAGAGAATTACCCAAAGGAAGTCTTCAATAACTCGAGGAAAACAAATGACCAATCGTTTTATCAGTCGCATTGCGACCGCCGTGTTCACTATGTCGGCGGGGTCAACTGCCGTTGCTCATCCGGGGCATGATCACAGTCATTGGTCGAGCCCAGCATTGCATGCCTTGTTGGCGGTCGCCGTGTTGGGTGTCGCGGGCGTCATCGTGTATTCCCTGAAAAACCGCAAGCAAAAGATTGAACGTAAGTCGCAAGAGGGGCGCTAATCATGTGGCATCGACTGATCAAAAAAGTAGACGCATTTTCTGGTGTTCCGGCAGTGCAAGCGCACTGTGATATCCCCTGTAAAATATATGACCCCATTAGTGCGCAGCTAGCGGCGTTGAGTGTCATTCGATTTATGGATCTTATTGCAGAGCTGGATGGTAAAGACTCCCTTGCCGATCGCGCTCAGCTCAGCCGGTTAATCAGTGAAAAAGAAACTCACGCTGAAAAGGCGAAGCATGAAGTTCGTGTGATCTGGGGTGACTATTTCAAGCAGCCACAATTTGATCAATTTCCTGATACCAGCAAGTTGGTGCACGACATTATGCTGGCAGGCTCAGCCTGTAAGCAGGGAATCGAGCGAGCCAAAGGCGAAAAGCTCCTGACATTGATCAATGAGTTCGCCGATGCCTTTTGGGTGACCAAGGGTGTAACTACCTACACGGCGAAATGCCCCTATCTGCCGGAAGAGTTGGTGGTTTACCCAACATTATCCTAATGCCTTTTGGCCTCTACCGAGTGAGTGGGGACAGTATGGTCCCCAGCTACTGTAATGACGATTATGTCCTTGTTTGGCGCTGTCGTTCTGGACAACTCCGCAGGGGCGATGTTGTGACCGTAGGGCACCCGGTATTAGGGCTTATCATTAAACGGATTGTTATGATAAATTCAGATCATAGCTTTGTACTTACCGGTGATAACCTTTCTGCAAGCACCAGTACACTGGCAATGGGTGAGATAAATCCCCGCTGGCTCTTGGGTAAGGTTATCTGGCGTATTAGTGCGCCCTAATAAACTAAAGTGCAGTAGTTAGACAATTTCTGTAAATATTTCTTTTCCTTGTAAGCATTTAAACCCCTTCATTAACGAAATCGTCCATGTTGGTCAAATTGCAGGCAGCTTGTCGAGATTTTGACTAAACTGAAGTCAGGCAATTGTGAAATCTCCGAAAAACCATTCGGGATGATGAATACCTGACTTGAAGGGGTTCCTTATGTTTCACGAGGTAAGAAACCGATTTCTTGCGGCGCGCTTACGCAGACGCCTGTCTCTTTACACCAGTATGGCGCTTGAGAACGAATTCTGTGCTGAAGTACAGAGGAATCCCGAGGGTGTGCGGTTTCTTACGATTCGCGCTCGCGATCTGGTGGATGAGCTCACCCAGCTTTCAACACGACAAAAGCAGATCGCCCATATCAAAAGTATGATCGCGGCGACCGCAGAGTTTGCTGCACGCTTGGATAATGCTGTCTCGCGTCACACCTCTGATCGCCGAGATTTTACATTTCGCTACTGCCCTCAGGCCATGAATGAGCACGAAATCGATTCCACACTGGCCTTTCGCCGGAATTGCTTTTTGTCGCTGACGTTGCTGTTATCTGTTATGGCTGCGATGGAATACGAGCGTGAATTACGTTGCTCTTCGTCAACGTTGTATTCGGATGCATCTAACCTCTACTGGATCATTGTGGAGGACGAATACAGTCCGATCATTGGTGGATACAAAGAGGCGTTTAAGCGTGGCGACAGTTTACGGCCCTTTCATCATGAGTTGGATCGAGTGCATGCGTCCATGCGTGTGAGAGATCAAGCCCAGCAGCAGGCTGCTTGAGATGTGCCAGGTTGTATGAAGCAAAGCTTTGAGGTTACAAGCTTCCGCGGGTTGTAGGGATGCGGGGGTTTATAGGCCAAATACTCAAACAATGACCTAATGAAAGCGACAAACTGATTCGCCGGTTGAAGAAGGCTATTTTACCAACTGTCTCGACTGAGTACTCTCTATGGGTACTTTCTATGGCGTCCGCTCTATAATCCCGGTTGCTATGTTCAACAAAAGCCCTTCACCCAACAGTATACGAAAGGCTCAATTTCATTGGGTGGTGGGCGCCAAAAAAAGCGGTTTAGTTATTCGATAACGCTCAGATCGTATGACCACATTCTACCTACTCGAGGTATAATTCGGGAAGACATTGGGTAGACATAGTCATGTAACGGCGCAGAGACTATTGCATCGTCACCATGGACAGCAATCGTCTTTGTCGCAACAACATTTTGATAGTTTACGGCGCCTCCTATCCCCTGGGCGTCGCCATTGAAATAAGAGTGATCTATGAGGCCTAGTGTTGCCGCATGTGCCCACCATCCGTTGCTATTACGCTTGTAGACATAGACAGCGCCGTCTGGCCCAGAAAATGGAGAGCCGACTAGCAGAGTGTCGTCATCTACTGCAAGCGTTTCACCAAAGTGGCTCGATGCGACAGATTCTGGATGACTTAGAATCTGTTGCTCCACCCAGCTCCCGTTATTCGTTTTGCGATAAACATGAACATTACCACTATTGGGAGCACCGTTTAGGGATTTGAAAGGAGCGCTTACAAAGGCATATCTTCCGTCCATTGCTACGGCTTGCCCAAACCCATCCTCCGCAGCGTAATTTTCGGGAGTCACAAGCTGCTTTTTCATCCAAATTCCGCGGTTATTCTCGTGGTAGAAATACGCGCTTCCAGAATTCCCACTAACGCCACCAACGGCGGTAATCAATGCATCGCGATTAGATATGGCCGTTGCCCAGCCAAATCGATTGTTTGCTGAACTTTCGGCATCTTGATCGACGTGAGAAACAAGACTCCAGCTGTCGCCAATTTTGGTATAAAAATAAACGCTTCCTGAATTTTCGTAGCCATATGAGTTGTCACTGGGAGCAGAGACAACGATGCGTTCTCCGGAAATATCGACCGAATACCCTAATTGTGGTGCTGAACTTCCGTTTCCACTCGCGTTAATTGTCAACTGATTTGACCAGGAGCCATCGCTATCACGGGAAAAAATATAGGCTTCACCGGCATCATTGTAAGCAGCTGGTGCGCCCATCACCGAATATAGCCCTGAGCTTGCTATGGCTGTAATGGGTGTCCCTGCAACAAAATCATCTTGACCGAAATAGTGCTTCGTCACCCAACCACCGTTACGGTTCTTTATGGAGTATGTAACCGGCCGTATGGATAATGGTGCAAAAGTTGAATCAAAATATTTACCTTTGTATACGTCGATTGCGCCACCATTCAGAGAATTTTCTGAACGCCCTGTACCAAAGATCCTATGAGAAGGGTATATTTTTAGAGGTTTTCCAATCTTAATTAGATGGCTGCCAGGTTGGCTTTCCCTTACTAGAGCAATGCCAGCATCACTCCAGCCAGGAGAATTGTTTTTATTGATTAAATCTCGGGAAAAACTGGCGTAGCCGTCGTATTCTTGATCATTGGTTGAATAGTCGTCGGACATGGTGGCGTAACGAATAAAACCATCATTGTCGGCATCGTTCCCAAATTTAGCTTTGGCATACATTGCGTAATCGTAAGGATCCATATCGCCACCCGTCGTAGAGCTAGTCGCCCCAAAGAGCTCTACAAAAATCCGCGAATAGGTATTTTCTCCCGGTCCGAATGCCAGGGGCAGGAAATTACGATAGTCCTCCAAATTTTGGAACCGAAATCGACCTCGAAATTCATTGAATAAGTCTGCCATTTCGGCATTCGATGCCAATCTCCAACCCGGGTAATTCTCTAGGGCTTCATTGACGGATTGGCCTTTGGTTTCAGTCCAGCGTAACCAGTCAAGTCCATGCCCGCTAATAATGTTTGTTTCTGGATCTAGCGTATAGCCTTTGTAGGACTGAGCAAAGGTAATGGTCGAGAGCGTGGCTATTGCGGTGATTAATAGTGAGCGAATAAAGCGATGCATGATAAGCCTCTGTTATTGTTAGCGAAAGTGGGCTGCCAGCAAGACCAAATGAGGAGCTGAGTAGAATAGTAGATGGCAGAGCCTGATCGACAGATTTGTATCATAAATTGGAATGAAGACACTATTATTTCTTATGTAATCTTCCTTGGCCAGTTCCTACCTTTAGTCCTCGAGTGTGTCAATACTGCCCGTTGGCATTATGATCCTATATAAAAAGAAAGCTATCTACATGGGCGATTAATTTTACTTGCGTCAAAAAGAGCTTTTCAGATGTCCCTTCTCAATAAGTTCTTTATCAATGACGGTTCTCACTAAAAAAAGGGTTACCACTTTCTGTATCAAAAGAGCGTCGGTATTGATGAAATCCAAATAGTCCTGGATTTCGTGTTGATAGCCAGCTTCTTAAAAGACATGCCATTGTTCCCTAGAGCCCCTCAATGCGCCGCTAGAGCTGTGCTTGTGGGCGTTTTTTGTGCTATTTTATGGCCTCTGACTCGACAGCAGTAGTGAAAAACAAATAGTTCCATGTCTGAAATAATCGAAAAACCCGAAAAGCCGGCTCCCAATGAATGCTGTGGTGGTGGTAGTTGTTGCCCCTGTGTGTGGGATACTTACTATAAACAGTTAGATGCGTGGAAACTGCAAAATAACGAAGAGCCGGTGCCAAAGCCTAAGTCAAACTCAAACTCAAACTCAAGGGAGTTGCTTTAGCGCAGAGGCTTTGCTCGTCGTTTCAGCTTACCTGACGAATCCACAGAGCGTCGGATAATCTTCGATCCTTCAAAAAAGTCTACACTCTACGTGCTCAGTGTTGCTCCTAGCGTCCCTCTAATCTGATCCATCCTCTGGAATTCGAGTGAGTTCAGGTGTTTCTTTGTGCGTTTTTGCAACCAAATGTGCTCCAGGTTGTCGTTGGTAAATAAGGGGACGCTAGGAAAGCGTGGTGAAAAAGCAGTCCTAATTTTTCCTAAAAAGTCTAACGAGAGAATCAGGGAGTTGTAGACCATGCAAGGTTTAGAAGGAAAATCAATTCTAGTCACTGGAGGTGGCAGTGGCATCGGTAGAGAAGTTTGCTTTCTCCTGGCCGAATCCGGAGCCAAAGTTACCATCGCAGATATCCATACGGAGAATGCCCAAGCGACTGTCGATACCATTATAGGCCGAGGGCAAATCGCCCAGAGTTGTGTCTCAGACGTGTGTAGCGAAACAGCTGCCTGCGCCGCTGTAGCAGCGGCTGTGGATCAGTTTGGGCGGTTGGATGGTGCGTGTAATGCCGCCGGAGTTTCCCAGAGAGGAAAACCCCTGCACGAACTCAGCCTCGAAGAGTGGGATCTGTGTCACTCTATCAACCTGAGAGGCCTTTTCCTCTGCAACAAATACGAAATTGCCGCTCTGTTAAAAACCGGTGGAGGTAGTATTGTTAATATCTCTTCTACAACGGGGAATGTCGGTATACCGAACGGTTCTGAGTATTGTGCCTCCAAGGCCGGCGTGCTCGGGTTGACCCGTGCTGCGGCTATAGATTATGCGACACAAGGTATCCGACTGAATGCTGTTCTGCCTGGTGCGACGTTAACGCCAATGCTCTCTGCGGCCGTGGCTCAGGACCCTGGATTGGAAGCGGCTATTGCCGCAGTTCACCCAATGAATCGGTTTGGGCAACCCGCTGAGATCGCGAGCGCCGTGCGCTGGCTGTTGTCGGACGAATCGACTTTCACAACGGGAGCGTCTTTTACCATTGATGGTGGACACACTGCGATGTAGAAAATGACAATACCGTAGCGGTCAGGGCTTCATGGATCGAGCTTGAAGCAGAAATTGATCCTGACATTGGAATCGAATTTTCTCTTCCTGCCAATTTTGATCGCGGCGCGTTTCTCAAGTTTGTCCACGTCAAACGCCTGAAATCGTAACTTTTTATCTCCTAGATGTTGAGCCAAGGTAAGCCCGCGGGATAATCCTGCAGGTGATCACGAACGGTCACTGGATTGGACCATCCGCTCGGTATTCCATTTCTCCTAAAAACCGATATCGACTGATCCGAAAATCGCCGGCAAATAGACTTTAGGTAAAAACTCAGAACGCAGTAATCTGTCCGTTGAATTCCCCAATTCACGTTCCGGGTCGATAGGAAGATCTGGACACGGGGTATTGCTACAATTACTACAGGGATTGTGATCCGAGGTCGGGGAGGTACATTGAGCCCAATCCTACTAGGCTTGATGGAGGCCCATACACATATGGGTAGCTAGGCGGGAATCTAATGGCTTTTATCGATTCATTTAAACTGGCCAAATCGTCGGGTTTATAGGAATAGGTTGGCACTGGTATCCCGTTGATAAGCGTACAATAGCTTGTTGGCACTTCGGGTCAAATAATTGTGAAATCTGGATGTAAGAATGGGA
>NZ_JBSWVF010000031.1:0-31411 GCF_056159445.1 Pseudomaricurvus sp. ABR4_320
CTTACTTTTAGCCCAATCTCAAAAATAATATTTTACTTGGGCGGCCAAATAGAAACGAGTAGCCTGAATGTAATACTTTTTCATCTGCTGTTTAGAGACAAGCCGATTGAAAAGCCAACTACTCGATATTTGTAATTTAAAATTATCCCATTTAAAACTTAGTTTTTCGGCGACTTTATCTCACACCAATGACTTTGAAATTTTTTCTCAACAGAAGGCCAACTTGTTTAGACTCGTTTACCAAGCTAGGGACCACATTAAATGTATCGGGCGAAACCATTTATGTTTCGCCCAATATATTTAGTAGAGGTGGAAAAAGTTTAGCTTATTGCCATCGAGATCTCGAAAGTAAGCGGCATAAAATTTCAAGGGACCTCGCTCCCGCGCACCCGGATCTCCATTATTTTCTGCACCGAGCTCAATCGCTTTAGCGTGCCAGCGTTTAATACTTGCTTCATCCGGTGCAGCTAGCGCGATCATCGTACCATTACCAACTGACGCGGCGTTACCATCTGCGGGCTTTGTTATGGAAAATAGCGGACCTCCGTCGGCCCCGGAATATAGAATTGCATCGCCCAAATCTACCGCTCGCTTACCGCCCATTTCTGCAATGAGGGCGTCATAAAAAGCAGCCGACTTTGAAAGATCGTTCGTTCCTATCATTGTGAATGCAAGCATGTTAGTTTCCTTATTATTAAGTTTATAGTGTTTTCGGTGCTTGGTTTATCTTGCAATATTAGGCGTATGTTGATGCACCCTCTGTCGCAGGCTAAGATATTGATACTAGCTGAGAGACACATATTTTTATAAATTCGAAATTAGTTACCCAAAAATGATCCTTCTTGGACTAAACGTTTAATAGTTTGGTGCCAATTTTAGAGTGTATAACTTACGGTTTACCTTAGATACCAGATCATCTCTTTAACCAGGAAAGAATCTTGGACACAAAACCGGCGGGCTCCGCAGCCTTTTCTATAGGTTTTGTCTTTGTCGGGGTGGCGTCTGGCTCTTCAATTAAATGAAAAAAATTGAGCTTGTTACCGTCAAGATCGCGAAAATAGGCGGCATAAAAATTAAGAGGGCCACGCGAACGTGCGCCGGGATCACCACTATTCTCTGCGCCAAGCTCAATTGCTCTAGCGTGCCATCGATCTACGCTCTTTGCATCAGGAGCAGCAAGCGCATACATAGTCCCATTCCCCACCGTTGCGGCGTTACCGTCTGCAGGCTGAGTTATAGAAAAAAGCGGACCTCCGTCAGAACCGGAGTAAAGAATGGCGTCACCAAGATCAACAGCGCGCTGCCCTCCCATTTCGCCGATTAATGCGTCATAAAAAGCAGCAGCTTTTGGTAAATCGTTCGTCCCTAACATGGTAAAGGCAATCATGCTTGATATCCTTGTTGTCGTGTTAGCGCCATGAGCGCTTAATTATGTTTATTATTACACTGAAACACCGGGACATTTGATAGCTGCCACTAAGATCAGGTAGCCTCTCGGCGGACAAGCCAACTCATCATCGCTTACTAACCGGTACCAACCGTCCAGAGCTTGAAGGTGCTATGGGCTAGTATAAACACCCTTTGTCCGACAAGCCAAGACATTAAAGTCAATGGAACTGTCATCATGGACGAATTTACGCGGACTCTATTGCTGCTTAGCGAAGTAGCCGAAGTCCTGCAATTGGATCAGCGAGGGACTCTTATAAATAGAAAACCCTGCGAGGGGCCATCTCACTCTCCCTACACTTAGCCTTGCTGGACTAGTGTTTTCGATTAGCGCAACATTGATTACCTGGAGAAGACTCAACATTAAATTTTGCAAAAAACCTACGAAGCGGCAGAGAATAAATGATAGATTAGTTCAGACTAGGTCAATATAAAACCCTGTGTAGAGGCTCCACATCGACTGAAACCTAGATTGGACCAAGGCCATTAGTTTGAGCCATGATTAACTAATGGCTTATTGAGAAAAGATCTACGTGTAATCGGCCCGTGGAGAAACTCATTTCTGAGGGAATTACGTTTTCGCATCAGCTACTGCGAAAGCATAATTCAACGGACGTAAATCGTTAGTTAAAAAGCTTTTCTGATTTTCATACCGCTTAGACCCGGAGATCTAAGCGGTAAGGTTAATTCAGATTAGCGAGCCATATCTAATTAAAACCGAAATGAGGCAGACACGCGAGCACTTAGCGGTGTACCCGGCTGGACCCAAGTATCTGAGAAAGAATTCGTATAGTACTCCTCATCAAAGAGATTGTTTACTTCCGCGCTCACCTCAAAGGATTCAGTAATATCGTAACTGGCTGCTACACGGACTGTCGTATAACTTGGCAACTTAAATTCCTGATTACTAAAAAATCCATTTCTTTCGTCAACATAAATCATTCCACCAATGAGCCTCAACTCTTTGCCTGAAAGTAACAACCGCTGTACCAGCTGCAGTGTCAATTGATTTTCAGGAACGTTGAGCAGATCTGAGCCCGCCGGCACCTCTGTACCAAAATTTGGGTCGTTGTAAGCGTTTTCAGTCTCAGCATCGATGTAGGCGTAAGACAACCAGAGACTTAAAGAATCCGTGAGGCTACCGTTAAGATCAAACTCGACGCCTTGGCTACTAGCTTCACCGATCGCTGTTGCATTGAAATCCGCATCCACCGTGGATATATTCGACTGATCCACGTCGAACAACGCAAGATTACCTTCTAGGGCGCCGTCGTACAGGGAGAATTTCACGCCAATCTCTGTTGATTCCGATTGATTCGGTTCCAAATCGTTCTCTTTAGTAGCTCCAGATAGGGGACGAAAATTCTCGCCATACACGGCGTAAACGGAAACCTCGTCCGTCACTTTGTAAACGACACCAAACTGTGGACTGACTTGAGTTTCAGAGTACTCCGAACGACTGTCAGATCTGCGATTGTGCAATTCCTGTTCATAGTCGTCAAAACGAGCGCCGATTCTAAGATCCAGATTTTCTGTCAGGCTTATTTGATCTTGAACGTAAATACCGACAGTCTCCTGGGTTTCAACCCTATCAAGATAACCTGCTAATTCAGGTGTCGGTAATGGGTAAGCGCCGTAGACAGGATTGTAGATATTGATACTTTGGTCAGTGGTTCTATCTCTTAAGGCGAATTGGTCATTCTCAAACTCATCGGCGTCTGCTCCAAGGATGACTCGGTGCGTGAAACTTCCGGTTTCAAAACTACCACTCAACTCCGCTCGAAAGACATAGTAGCTTGCATCATAGTCACGGTAGCGACTGAAGCGTCCAAAAGTTCCGTCTTCATCCGGGGCAGCAAAGCCATTTTCAGTCGCATAGCCTTCCAGCGACGTTTCACGATAACTAAATCCTGCCAGAGCGCTCCAGTTGTCATTGAAATCGTGATGGAATTCAATTTGGTGCCCCAGAACGTCGGTTTCTATGGGGCCGTCGCCAGGCTCGCCCAGAAAGCGACTCTCGGGAATAGCACCCAACTCACCATCGATGGCGAGTACGCCGCGGTCGAATGGAATCTCTTGATGACTGTACTCTAGCTCGTAAGTCATTTCGCTTTGCTCATTAAAGCGAATTGCTAGCGACGGACTCAAACCCTGTTTAGTAGTCTCAACGGTATCTCGAAAACTGCCTGCGTCTTCGTAAAAACCTGCGATACGAAAAGCAGTAGCATCAGATAAAGGGGAAGTCCAATCGACATCCGTACGGTAGGTATCAAAACTACCGGCACTCACTTTCACCTCCCCTTCTCTCTCGAACGTGGGTCTCTTTGTGATGAGATTGATCGTGCCTCCCGGCTCACCACGACCGAAAAGTGCTGCGCGAGGGCCTTTTAATACCTCGACAGAGGCTACGCCGGAAAGGTCTCGAGGCCCACCAAATCCTCGACCGGCGTTAAATCCATTGACCAGAAAGTTACTGGGTAGATTCTCATCTCCGACGAATCCTCTGAGAGCAAAGCTATTCCACAAACCGCCAAAATTATTCTGCCGAGCGACCGTTGCCGAGAGGTCCAAAGCCTGGTTCAAATCCACAGCCCCGGCATTTTTCAATGCTTCAGAGTTGATCTCCAGATTAGCCTGAGGTGTTTCCATGGCCGTAAACTGGCCCCGATAAGCCTGACGACTACCAACCACGTCGACGGTTTCGATATCGTCGCTGGATGAATCGTTGGTCTGCGCCATCACAATATTCGTTCCCAATAGTGAAACGGAGCCACAAGCTAACATCATCATATGCGCAAGTATGTTCTTCATTTTTACTCCCCAAGCAAAAAGAAGGCGCCTCTCCCGGCCGCCTTCAATAGAAAACCCACAAAGAATGTTATGTTATAACATGTCAGATAAATGCGCCAGCGGGATAATAAGTGGCCTGGCCTGCAGAGCGGCTTATGTTTCTAAATTATTCCTTTATCTGGAAGTTAGCAGACATTTCCTTTGCATCTTTATAGAACGTTAAAAAATATAAGGCATATATGGCAGGATAAATTAAATAAACTCCTATAATGCAAAGATAGAATATTTTTTTATCTTTCCTATCATTAATTTCTTTTTCATATTCAACGCCGATATTCTTATTGCAGGTCTTCATCCAATAAGGGTATTTTCCGATTTTAAAAAACGGAAATCGGCGCCCATACCATCCAATGGAAATATTTTTTCCTACGCACTCTTGACGCAATTTCTGATATTGATGAGGCATATCTATTTGGTAAATATAATTTCCAAAGGTTGGTAGTAGATGTTCTTTTTCCTCGCTCATCCGTCACTTTTATTTTAACTACAAACCTTCTATGACTTTTCGTTACTACCTCATCTAAAACACCATTTAAAACACTGAGTTGCTCTGCTTTCGGAGGAGATAAAAGATAGTCCCATTGATAAAAAGTATTCGCTAGAACTAGAATTAAGAAAGCTAATAATAGCTTTCCCTTTTTCGATTTCATTATTTCTTTTTGTTTTGGAACATCGTAATACATATACACCAAGATATTGTGGCGTAACTTTTTCTTGGTCTGGGATATTAAATTACTGACACTCATCCCCATTGTGCTATCTACGCCTCAATAATAAAGCCTTTGCTTCGGAGTAATTACGAAGAAATTGATAAATTGAAATTACAATTAATGTGCAAGCAAAAAACAACATGAAATAACCAAATCCTCTAACCCTATCCCTGCGCTCTAGCTCTTTTCCGTAATCAACACTGAGTTCAGGTGTGCACGTTTTTATCCAATACGGATATTTTCCTACCTTAAAAAAGTAGTAGCGGTATTCGTACCAACCCACGGTTATGTTTTTTCCGACACATTCCTCTCTCAATTTTTGATACTGATGAGGCATATCTAATTGATAAACGTGAATTCAACTTCGAAGTGCAACTCTTGAGGAGTTGGTTAGAGGGTAAGCTGCTGTATCATTGACAGTTCCTTCTAACCGCCAAGCAAGAGGAACGCAATGAGTTACGAACAGCTTACCAAGGAAGAACGATACCAGATTCACGCCTACTTGAAAGCAGGCTTCAAGCAATCTCAAATAGCCTTGGAAATGAATCGGGACAAATCCACGATCAGTCGTGAAATTCGCCGCAATACCGGACGGCGTGGCTATCGCCCTCAACAGGCGCAACGATGGGCTGAGGAGCGCCGTCTTGCGAAGGCTTCCAGGCGACTTCAATTCGATACCTGGCAATTCATTGAAATGCTCATTCGTATGGATTGGAGTCCCGAGCAGATTAGCCTTTGGCTCAAAACCGTTTCCGACATTCGTGTGAGTCATGAATGGATCTATCAATATCTTCTCCAGGATAAAGCCTCCGGTGGAGACCTATATACCCACCTGCGTTGCAAGAAAGTCCGTCGTAAACGATATGGCAGCTACAGCCGCCGAGGCCAAATAATTGACCGCGTCAGTATTGATGAGCGCCCTAAAATCGTTGATACCCGCTCGCGAATTGGCGATTGGGAACTCGACACGATCATTGGGAAGGGTCATCAGCAGGCGATTGTTTCTCTGACCGAGCGCCGTACTCGTTTCACCCTCATTCAGAGGGTAGAGCGAAAAACGGCCAAGTGCGTCACGCAAGCTATCATCAACTTGCTTTCGCCATACAGTGACTCTGTTATCACAATGACGTCTGACAATGGCAAAGAATTCGCCGATCACCAAACAATAGCCAGCCAACTTGATGCTGACTTTTACTTTGCTCACCCCTACGCTTCCTGGGAGCGTGGGCTGAACGAAAATACCAACGGCCTGATACGGCAATACATACCGAAAGGCACCGATCTGAAAACAGTCACTCAACAGGAGATCAATCAGATCATGTACAAACTCAATAATCGACCAACAAAATGTCTTGGTATGAAAACACCTAATCAGGTATTTTTAGGAATCAATCCATCGGTTGCACTAGTGAGTTGAATCCAAGAAATATAGTTGCCTAAAGTTGGGAAAATATTTTTATTGCCGTCTTTATCGATTACCAGAATTTTAACCACGAAGCGATTTCTAGCTTTTGTAATAACTTTGGACAATTTCCCTTCAAGAACATGAAGCTCATGAAGCTCTGGAGGCGGCATTAGTAAGTCCCAAGAAATGGTCACGCTAGTCAATGACATCACTATCATTAATATCGTAATTCGTCCTCTTTTTAACTTAAAAAAATCATTTTTTATAGGAGCGTCATAAAACAAATAAACGATAATATTGTGGCGTAGACTTTCTTTAATACAGGGTGCAAAGCTCATAGAAATACGTCTTTGATGAAAGTTGGTATCTTTATAAATTCCTTGATCTGTTTACTAATCAATCAGCTTGTTAACGTTGAAATGCACGCTATTAAGAAAAAAGAAGGCTGCTATATGTTTTGTTGTTTTTACCGCTTTAATCATTTATTTGAAGTCGTCGTCGTTCATTTTAATGCCGTCATTTTTCGATAAGCTCAATTGATTCAAATTAAAAAGACATAAATATAATCAATAATGTCGCTCACGCATGTGTCTTTTCGAATCGAAGTCTACCTTTTCAAGGCAACCCGTTTTCTTCAGCCTAAATTTCACCGTGCTCGGTAAGATTAAAGGGGGTTACTTTGATTTCTGCGGGAAGCTTTGCGCCGTTGTCAGCATGTATTCGCCAATCGTATAGTCGTTTCTATAGTAGACAATTTATACGACTACAGTGGCTCTCTATCTAAGTATAGTCGTCGCCTTAGTGCGTGCTTGAATTGGTTCTACGAACGGAAATGCTATCCTTACGATAGTGGTTCACGCCAACACAATGAAATATATATTTTCTTTTGTTTAACGTAGAAATATATATTTCTTTCAGGTATTCTAGCCTGCATAAATTCATAAAGAGGTTTCAACAGTGCCAAGCTTACTCTCAAAGTATCAAGCGCCTGGCGAGTCGAAAAAAACCCAGTCAATAACTCCGGAATCCGCAGGATGGAGTTATGTCGGGTTTGAAGTTTGTGAGCTCAAGTCGGGAGATTCCTTCAGCGGTCAATGTGGCGACAACGAAGTCTGTTTAGTTCTTATCGCTGGAAAAATGTCGTTAACGTCCAACACGCTTACGCTCAGTGAAGTCGGTGATCGCATGTCCCCTTTCGAGCGGAAAAAACCGTTTGCCGTTTACCTGCCGAATGGTGACCATTATGAGGTTACCGCGTTAACCGATATGGAATTGGCGATCTGCCAAGCACCCGGTAATGGTAACCATGAAGCCCGTTTGATTACTCCCGCTGACATTGACGCGGAAGCCCGAGGCAAAGGTTTTAACCAACGCTACGTGCACAATATTCTGCCTCAGGACAAGCCCGCAGATAGCTTGCTGGTCGTGGAGGTCTATACCGACGAAGGCAACACCAGCTCTTATCCTTCGCACAAGCACGACCAGTCCCGTTCACCAGATGAAACCTATCTGGAAGAAACTTACTACCATCGGATCGATCCACCCCAGGGGTTTGTTTTTCAGCGGGTTTACACCGATGATCGTAGCCTGGATGAATCCATGGCGGTATACGATAAAGACGTTGTGAAAGTACCAAAGGGTTATCACCCGGTAGCAACAGTTGCCGGTTACAGTAGTTATTATCTGAATGTTATGGCGGGCCCGGAGCGGCAATGGTGCTTCAGTTGGGAACAAGACCACAATTGGGTTAATGGTCCTGACTACCCCGCAAAATAGAGTTGTACAACTATTTGATTCCCGTTTAAATAGTTTGCTTGGCGCCTAATAAGGCGCCTTTTTTATGCCTGTTCACTAAGTGTACTTTCTAAACTCTCAAGTCAAAATATCTATTGTTAAAATCCTTTCCAGAGCCAATACCGAGATGTCGTTTGTCCATAGATTAAGAAGCCCTTCTAACGTAATTCAGTATTCTTATAGGTGTAATATTCCGGACTAGAAATGTGAAATAAGAGCTCGATATCTACTTTTTCTGTTTTACTGGCCATAAAAAAAGCCCGGAGAATTTTCCGGGCTTTTTTTATTTCTAACGATACCGCTGTAGATAACAACCGTAATCGAGGCCGCCAGCGCAAGTTACAAATATTCTTTAGGTTTTAATCTTTAGCCATAGAAGTCGGGCTTATCTGGCATACTAACCTGCTCGATAGCTCCACTGGCTTGGGCTTTAACACAAGCGTCACTGGCGACAGCGGCTGCATAACCGTCCCAAGCTGATGGTCCACGCAAAGTACCGCGATTCACGTCGTCAATAAACTCCTGTAACTCGACATCATAGGCATCGATAAAACGCTGACGCCAATCGTCCAGAATTTTCGTACCCAAATTGCCCTTTTGACGCTTCAGCAAACTCTGGGGTTCTGGCAGGTTGGCGACGCCCTCTTCACCGACAACAGAACATTGAATGTCATAGCCGTACTGACAGTTCACAAAAATTTCTACATCGATGCGTACACCTGAAACCGTTTCCAACAAAACAATTTGTGGATCAGCCAGGTTACTGTGACTGTATTTGGTGGTTTTAGGGAAGACAACCTGAGCGGTTTTGTAATCATCCTTTAGCAACCAACGCAACACATCCAGTTCGTGTACCAGGGTATCTTCGATCGCCATTTTAGTGATGTAGTTGGTATCGACTGCTGGGTTTCTGTGGGCACAATGCAACATCAGCACTTCGCCCAGCTCGCCAGCTTCAATAGATTTTTTCAGCAAGCGATAGCCACTGTCGTAGCGGCGCATATAACCGACTTGCACCAACTTACGCCCGGCCTCGATCTCCGCTTCAACAATTCGACGGCAGCCAACGGCGCTGGTCGCCAAGGGCTTTTCGCAGAAAACATACTTACCCGCTTTGATCGCCGCCAGTACGAATTCTTCGTGGGTTGGCCCCCAAGAAGTAACCATAACCGCATCAACATTTGAAGAATTGATCAGGGCGATAGGATCATCAAACACCTCAGCGTCAAGCTTCAGGTCGTCGACCAAAGCTTTTGCCTGGTTAAGATTCACATCATTTACGGCAACCACGGCACCGCCAGTGAGCACGTTGGTAATACGTCTGGAATGATCTTTACCGATCATTCCTGCTCCGATGACACCAAATCGTATAGTCATAGGTTTTTACCTTTATTATGCGCTGTGAATAAGCGACAAGTCAGAGTTGAGTTATTTATTATTCCAATATTTATCGACGTAGCTTTGGATTTCTTCGCGCATAAATTTCGATGACGCTTCCGCTTTTTCTTCCCAGGCAAAAACACAACTGGACAGGACACCGTCAAAGCCAATTTCATGGAGCGTTTTAAAGAAGGTATCCCAATCCAATTCCCCTTCGCCCATATTCAAGTGCTGATGGACACGTGCATTGGAACCGGGAGGATTGACGATATATCTCAATTGTGAAGACGCCTTGTGGTTGAAGGTATCTGCCACACGCGCATGAACCAATTCACCTTCGGTAGCGCGAATAGACGCGGCGAGATCTTCTCCATAGTAATAGGAGTGCGGCGCAATGTAGGACGCTTTAATCGACTTGGAATTGATGGTCTTGATGATATCCATCGCCGGTCCAATTTCTTCCACCCAATCTTCCGGGTGCGGTTCGATACTTAATATCAAACCTTCACGTTCCAGGATAGGAACGAGGACATCCATAGAACGCCAGAAGGCATTTTCGCAGGCCTCCGGCATATGGATACCCTGTGTACAGGCTTGTGAGCGCTCTGGAGATGCTCCCCGTCCGAACTCCGAAATCAGCAACTCACAATCCATTTCTACCGCGACTTCGATACAGCGCTTCCAGTTGTCAATTGCCATTTTCCATTCGTCCTCATAAGGACTTGACCAACGATACATGGGCTGTAACGTCGCCAATTGGCAATCCGCTGACTTCATGGCCTGTTTGAACGCTTTAATTCGAGCAGGAAAGACACGGGGACGTGTCCACCACTGCAAGAAATCCGCGCGCGGTGATAATTCAATATAGTCATATCCCATCTGCTTCACGAAAGCGGGAAGTTGCTCCAAAGAGATATGACGATGCATATAGGGGTCTAACGCAATTTTCATTATTCTGGCGTCCTCAAATTATCTATTTTTATAAAATCATTATAACTGACTACGGATATACTCGATGGACTTGCGAATCTCGTTCACAGGATTCTCCAACGTCCAAAGTCCATCGAAAAACGGTTCAAAGGAGATATAACCCTGGTATCCGTTCGACAAGAGTTGCTTGATTTGAGCGATGGTTCCCAACCAATCCTTCGGGCCGACAAAGACACGGTGGGCGTCGAGCATAGCGTCGGAACTCACGTCATCTTCAACGCCGGAAACATGAACCAGTCCGGTACGCGCTGGGAAGAAGTCCGACTCCTGCCCTCCCACATGGTGGAAGGTATCGTGTACCAATTGGAAGCCATCAGCAGCTCCCACAGCATCTATCGCATCCAAGGCTTCTTGCTTGAGCCGCAGTGAAGACACCGGAAAACCCAGAGGCTCGATTAACCCTTTGAGAGAAAACTCTTCCAAAATTGGTTTGAGACCTGCGAGTGAAGTTCGTAGTTGTTCCAGACGTACCCCGTCATCGCGGGAATGCTCACCAGAATTCAATGGACAACAAACCAGGTTTTCAGCGCCCGCCGCGGCCGCCAATGCGGATAGCTGGCGAGCCTGTTCAACACGGGAATCGTCCCAAACATTAAAGGGATAGAGCGCGTTGATACTAAGAACCCGTATCCCCATCGTTTTCGCTTTTTCGCCTACAACCTTGGCGATATCGAGATTGTTGATACTGTTTTCCCGAACATCATTGCGCAGCTCTACAGCATCAATACCTAATTCCTGGGCCGCATCCAATAGCTGCATTGGCGACAAGGCGGGACAGGCCATATGGTTTAGAGCGAATCTTAATGTGGCAGATGACATAAAAGGCAGATCTCATTATTTTTTGAATCATCGAGGCAACGCAATCGTTTAACGATTCGTGCTTCTCTTCTGTTGCCATTTGGCCGGCTACCGCGATTAGCACAATACCTTGGTAAAATGCCTTACTCCATTGTCGGCATACTGAACTCGCCGCCGCTGCGAACACCTGTTGGCCAACGAGAGGTGACGGTTTTCAGTTTGGTATAAAACCGTACGCCTTCAGGTCCGTGCATATGGTGGTCGCCAAACAGTGAAGCCTTCCAGCCACCAAAACTGTGGAATGCCATGGGCACTGGAATGGGAACGTTAACTCCGACCATACCCGCCTGAACTTGATTGACAAACGTCCGAGCGGAATCACCATCGCGGGTGAAGATCGCGGTACCGTTTCCGAACTCATGGGTATTCACCAGTTCCAGCGCCTCGGCAAACGTTTGTACACGCATCATGCAGAGTACAGGTCCAAAGATTTCTTCCAGATAAATGGACATGTCGCGTTTGACGTGATCAAACAAGGTGCCACCGGTAAAGAAGCCGTTTTCAAAACCTTCGCGATCCATACTAAACTGACGCCCGTCGACGACGAGTTCCGCCCCCTCTTTCACGCCCGCATCGACATAGCCAGTAACACGATCCATATGCTGCTGGGTGACTAACGGACCCATTTCCGCAGCGGGATCGGTTCCTGGAGCAACCACCATGGTTTTCAGACGTTCAACGAGACGCTCGCGCAGCTGATTGGCTATTTCATCTCCAATGGTAACCACTACAGAAATCGCCATACAGCGCTCACCGGCGGATCCGTACGCCGCCCCCATCAAAGCATCGACGGTTTTATCTAGATCCGCATCCGGCATCACGATCATATGGTTCTTGGCGCCGCCCAGCGCTTGCACACGCTTGCCGTAATGAGCGCCGGTTTCATAAATGTATTTCGCAATGGGCGTTGAACCAACAAAGCTCACGGCTTTCACATCGGGGTGTGCCAGCAAGGTATCAACAGCGACTTTATCGCCTTGTACAATGTTGAAAACACCTTCAGGAAATCCCGCTTCGGCGATCAGCTCGGCGAAATACAAAGACGCAGAGGGATCGCGCTCGGAAGGTTTCAATACAAAGGTGTTACCACAAGCAAGAGCGACGGGAAACATCCACATAGGCACCATCGCTGGGAAGTTAAATGGTGTGATACCAGCAACGACGCCGAGCGGCTGACGCAGCGAGTGGCTATCGATGGCAGAGGCAATATTTTCAGAAACTTCACCTTTCAACAGGTGCGGCCCGCCACAGGCAAACTCGACCACTTCCAGTCCACGGGTGACCTCCCCCAAGGCATCCGAATGGACCTTACCATGCTCCATGGTAATCAGCTCAGCCAATTTGTCGGCATTTTTTTCCAACAACCCTAAAAAGCGATTCATGATTCGCGAACGCTTTAATGGACTTAAGGCTGCCCACTTTGGAAAAGCAGCCTGGGCTGCTGCGACTACCTGGTCAACCTCTGCGGCTGAAGACAAAGCAACCTGAGCGATCTGCTTGCCTGTGGCGGGATTATAAACCGGTGTGTAACGCTCCTCGCTGGAGCAAACGATTTCATTATTGACGAAGTTACCGAGAGTCTTCACTGAGTTTTCTCCTTTCGAGAAAGTGTCATTATTGTTTACTGTAACAAGCCCGCTTCGCGAGCCATTTGCTGAAGGTTGTCATAACCAAGCTGTGCGTATTTCATTGGTTCTGCGATCGCGGGGTCTTGCTCTGCTTCGACCACCAGCCAGCCCTGGTAATTCACTTCCCTTAACGCGGCAAACACGGCGGGATAGTCGACGCAACCGTCTCCGGGGACGGTAAAAATCCCATCTAACATCGCATCCAAAAAACTCTTATTACAATTAATGGCTTCATCCATCACGCTCTTGCGAATGTCCTTACAATGTACGTGATTAATGCGATTACCCCAGCGGCGTGCTACCGCAACCGGATCACCACCGGCATAGGTCAGATGTCCTGAGTCCAGCAACAAACCAACACTGTCATCGGTGTAGGTCATCAGGGAGTCAACTTCTGCTTCGGATTGAATGATCGTGCCCATATGATGGTGATAAGCCAGTTGCACCCCTTGGGATAAGGTATATTCGGCAAAACGATTCAGTTTCGCTGCGTAGGCTTTCCATTGTTCTGAGGCGATTGGCGTTCGATGTAAAACCGGCATCGACTGGTTCCCATGAACACATCCGGTAACATCACAATACACCATGACCTGGCAACCCAATGTCCTCAACAGATGAAGATGTTCCTGTACCGAGTCGATTTCAAACTCGACACTATTTTCGTACAGGGAACCTGAGTACCAACCCGAAACCAACTCTAAACTGTGTTGTTCCAAAATGGGTTGTAACTGCTCCGGCGACCGAGGAAATTTATGGCCCAGCTCAAAACCGGCATAGCCTGCCCGGCGCCCCTCGGTAAGACAGGTTTCCAAAGGCGTCTCATCACCGAGGGTATACAAATCATCGTTTGTCCACGTGAGTGGATTGATTCCCAACTTTACCGTTGACATAACCTGGTCCAAATAGAGATTAAAGATTGTCGAACTGACGGGATTTCTTGGACTCGTAAAACTCCCGCGCTGCGCGCACTTCTTCGCGCTCGGAAACTTCCGGCACCGCAACATCCCACCAATGTCCGCCTTCAGAACCACATAGCGGATCAGTATCCAAGGTAATCACATAGGTGATATCCGAGGCTCTAGCTCGTTGCAGAGCCTCTTCCAGTTCGGCAATGCTATCGACTTTTTCAGACGCAGCACCCAGAGATTTTGCGTGTGCAGCAAAATCGGTTTTTGGCGCGCCCTGCTCGACAGTCAGGCAATCGTCCAGCAAATTATTGAAACCAGGGCCGCCGCAAACCTGTTGCAAACGATGAATACAGCCATAGCCGCGATTATCCAGAACAACGATGGTCATCTTGTGGCCCAGCATGACCGAGGTGGCAATTTCGGAGTTGAGCATCAGGTAGGATCCATCACCAACCATGACATAAACCTCTGAATCCGGCTTAGCCATTTTGGTGCCGAGACCGCCGGCTATCTCATAGCCCATACAGGAATAGCCGTATTCCATGTGATAGCCGCGATCGTAACGAGTACGCCAGAATTTCTGTAAGTCGCCGGGTAAACCACCCGCCGCACAGACCACTATGTCTTTTTCACCCGCGGCTCGGTTTACAGCTCCAACAACTTCGGCATCACCGGGTAAGTCGCTGTGTTTATCCGCAGTTTCTTTATCGACGATCGCATCCCAGCGAGCCTTTTGATGCACGCTGGTTTCTATCCAATGACCAGCAGGCTGCCAGCCTTCCAAAGCTGTGTGAACTTGGGGAATAGTCAATTTGGCATCGCCAACCAAAGGCTGGGCTTTGTGTTTGATGGCATCAAACGAAGCGACGTTGATCGATATCAGCTTGGCATCGGCGTTAAAAAGAGAGCGAGAACCAGAGGCAAAATCTCCGAGGCGGGTACCAACGGCAATAATCAAATCCGCTTCAGAGGCGAGATAGTTACTGGAGGCAGCGCCGGTAACACCAATGGTGCCCATATTCTGGGGATGATCCCAGGCCAAAGCGCCCTTCCCCGCCTGGGTTTCACAAACAGGAATCGCTTGATCACTGACCCAACGGGACAGCTCTTCTAAAGCGCCAGAATAATGCACACCGCCACCAGCGATCAAAAGCGGTTTCTCGGCCTCACGAATCATCGCTACGGCTTCATCCAATTCGAACATATCCGCGCCTTGACGACGCTGACGGTGAATTCGCTCCTGGAAAAATTCCACGGGATAGTCCCAAGCCAAGGTTTGCACATCTTGAGGTAAACCCAAGGTAGCAGGACCGCACTCGACGGGATCGGTCAACACTCGGATTGCTTGTGGTAATGACGTTAGCAACTGCTCGGGACGGGTAATCCGATCGAAGAATCGACTCACCGGTTTAAAACAATCATTGGAGGTCAGGGTGTGATCATGAAAATTTTCAACCTGCTGCAACACAGGATCCGGCAAACGCGTGGCAAAGGTATCTCCCGGCAAAAACAGTACAGGTAATCGATTAACATGGGCGACGGCGGCAGCTGTCACCATATTGACTGCACCAGGGCCAGCCGATGCTGTACAAGCCATCATTTGTTGGCGGTTGTTGGTTTTCGCAAACGCAATCGCTGCGTGAGCCATTGCCTGTTCATTGTGAGCCCGGTAAGTCGGAAAAGAGTCTTTGACATGAAATAAAGCTTCGCCCAAGCCAGCGACGTTACCGTGACCGAAAATAGCCCAGACACCCGCGAACAAAGGAGTAATCTCGCCATCGATCATGACTTTTTGGGCCTGCAGGTATTTAACGACTGCCTGCGCCATTGTTAAACGTATTGTCTTCGCCATGTAATAAGTACCTTATTGTTATTGCGCTGACGGGCCTTAACCGCGTTCCTGCCACATACGAATGAGTTGCACGTAGTTTGCTTTGATGGCTTTGATAAAGGCTTGATCGTCATAATGACCAGACAGCCAGTTGCGCGCAGGATCCATAAATATGGTGCGACCTACCGCGAAACCTTTGACGATCTCTTTACCTGCAGCTTGCCTAAAGCCGTCTTGCAAATGCTCCATGGGTGCATCCAAACCTAAGATCACAACGCCGTGGCAATGGGGATCCCGCTCCTCAATCAGCTGGGTGAGCTCATCCCAAGAAGCCGGTGCCAGAGGCGGAATCTTCCACCAATCGGGTTTGATATCTAGATTATAAAAGCGCTTGATGGTGCGAATATAAAGCTCGTCACTGCGCTCCATGTCCGAAGGCAAAATAACCTCCAGTAACAGCTCATGTCCGGTTTTGCAGCAAGCCTGATATACCTCACGAATGGTACGCTCCTGGTCCATGCGCAATTCCGCGCCGTCTTCAGGGTGGTAGAACACCAGACATTTAACGATTTGCTCGAGAGGCCAATCAATCAATTGGGCGCCAATGTTGCCATGTTCCAAACGCAAGGGTCTGGATCCCGGCAATTCGATTGGACGGGCCACCCACCAGCCGCGACCGGTAACGGCGTTGAGAATATCCTGGCCAAAAGTTCCATCGACAAAGACACCGATTTTTCCGGTCAGTTGTTCTTCGCTAAGAACTTCGTCAGCGGCTTCTAATATCAACTGCTTTAATTGTGGAATTTTCGCTTCATCGGCACCAACCTCCTGCGCCAATTTCACCAATTGACTGCGATGGTCGAACGCCATGATATTGAGCTCGCCCCAGCTGTGATCGCGGGTGGTCACTCGGTGTAGATGATTTAGCAATGAATCCTGATCCGGACGCGGTACTGACTCCGCTCGGGACAGATAATTGTCCAGCTCCTCTTTGCTCGGCATCGCCGGCGAACAACCGTGACGAGAGACAACCAAGGCACCGCAGGCATTCGCATACTGGCAACTCTGCTCCCAGGTTTCATCGTTAAGATAGCCACGCAGCAGACCAGACATAAACGCATCACCGGCACCCAGGACGTTGAGCACTTCCACTTCGACACCGTAGAAAGTAAGTGCATCATCCAGGCTATTGGGTATAACCCCTTCAAACACAGAACAACCCAGAGCGCCGCGCTTACAGATCAATGTCGCAGAGGTACATTCACGTACCTGGCGTAGCGCCGTGACGGTATCCGTGGAACCACCGGCAATATGAAATTCTTCTTCGGTGCCGACAATCAAATCAAAATGGTGAATCACTTCCTGTAACTTGGCAGTGACATTCTCTGAAGCAATAAAGCGAGTTTCACCGTCACCGGGATTGGTTAATCCCCACAGCACCGGACGGTAATCAATATCGAGTACCCGCCGTAAGCCGTGTTGGCCGGCATAATTTAATGCCGTTAAAACCGCTTCACGAGTCGCCGGATGGGATAAGTGAGTGCCGGTGATAGCTAATGCCCGTGCAGAGGCAATATAGTCTTCGCTAATGTCGTTAGCAGTAATCGCCATGTCCGCGCAGTTATCGCGGTAGAAAATTAACGGGAATGTGTCCTGATCCTTGATACCAAGAATAACCAAAGCTGTTAGACGTTCTGGATCGGTAATCAGGTGGCTGGTATCAACGCCAACACGCTGTAGTTCTTCGCGAACAAAGCGTCCCATATGTTCATTACCAACCCGAGCCAACATAGATGATTTGAGACCCATTCGGGCGGTGCCATAAGCCACGTTGCCGGAGGAACCTCCCAGATACTTGGCAAAAGTCGCTTCGTCCTCGAGACGAGCGCCAATCTGTTGGCCGTATAAATCTACCGCAACTCTTCCCAAACAGATTAGATCGAGATTTTTGTTATTACTATTCATAGATTCTCTCCGTTCGCGGATGCCGCTTTTTTCTGTAGGCGGACATCTTTTGTTTCTTCTGCACTGTCCATGCAATGACTGAAGATTACGACAATGGAATATTTATTTCAATATATATTTTATGAAATATGAGCACCAAAAGCAGGGTTTTTCCCCTTTCGTTTTAAGCCTTACGACTCAGTGAAAGACATCCCCCTTTGCATTTGGGCTGGCCTCTTCACGAGTACGGTGTCCTAGACAAACACCCAAACTCTTGTCTAACGGCGCCGTTAGTTAGACAAAATTAATTATGCCACCACATTCGAAATAGATTGTGCTTTATATTCTGGGCCTGAACATGAGCCTCAGAGAGTGCGGTTTCCGGGTTTTCTTCCAGGCTTCGGCACAATAGTGTTATCTCTGTCAGCAGTTCTCGCTGCTGAGGATTTTGAATTTTTGATTCTATCCAGGCTATAAAAGCGACCCTTTCACCTGCGGTCACACTGTGAACTTGGTGCATAACGCCAGACGGATAAAACACCAAGGTACCGGCCGGTTCTTTCAATTTGAAACGGCTGCCGCTGGGATAGCAGAGCTCCAGCTCACCACCTTCATAGTTCTTCGGGTCAGACAAAAACAGTGTAATTGAAATATCTGTTCTAACTTGGTTGCGGGCATTCCCCATCAGTGAGGCATCCGCATGGGGTCGATATTGTTCATCGACGCCGTAGCGATTGAATTTGGGACTTACCATGGACTTCGGAAACAGCCGATCCGACAAAAATTGAGACTCCATAATCTTGCGAGTTATGGTTTTCATATGCTCATCGGCGATAACCGTGTGCTCGGACATCTGCAGCGATATCTCGCGATTGCGCTTTACCTCTTCCCGATAAAGACTGCTTGGAGACATACCGACTGACCACTCGAGCGCCGTCAGATCCGAAATGATTTTTTCACATTCAGCTTGGGAAAATAGAGAAACCTTGCCAAACATTTTTTCTGCCCTCCCGGTCTTTGCTTACCTTGGAACAATTTATTCTTTTAAAGTCTGTGAGCCATTCTAATGAATGGCATCACAGGATGCGATCAATTACTGATAAACGGCTCTGGATTCTTCTTCAAACTCTTCCAGAGATTTACCGCGGGTCTCTGGCACACAATAGAAGATAAAGACGATGGCTAAGACTCCGAGAGCAGCAAACACAAAGAATGTTGAAGCGATTCCCAGGGTATGCACCAGAGGAGGGAAACCGAAAGCAACACAGCCATTGGTCACCCACAACATGAAGACACAAACGCCCATGGCAAAACTACGTATCTTCAACGGAAACATCTCCGCCAGCAGCAGCCATACCAAGGGTCCGATGGTTCCCTGCATGAAAAATACGAAGGCGACCACAAACGCGAGCAGGAAGTACGGCTTCATATCACTTTCCGGTAAGAAATAAGCGGACAGCCCCACCAGCAAATGGAACAGCGTGGTCAGCGCAAAACCACCAAGCAACATAGTACGGCGATCGATCTGATTCATGACCACCAAGCCAACCAGAATCCCTACGACACTAACCAGCCCAAAAAGCGTGTTCGCAACGATAGCCCCTTCACTTGAGAAACCGGCTCCCTGAAGTAGCTGGGTCCCGTAATACATAATGGAATTAATACCGGTAAGTTGCTGGAACATACCCAAGCCGATGCCGATGAGAATCAAGCGACGAATCCAGGGTACGGACAAGGCTTTAATACCGGTGACCTCGTTGTTTTCATCTTCGGATACCGCGACCACATCCGCCATCTCTGCTCGAGCACGAGCCGGACAACGAACCTGCTTAAGTACTGCCAGCGCTTCTTTCTCTCGATTTTGGGAGGCCAACCAACGGGGGCTCTCCGGCATACGTAACATACCGATAAACAACGCAATGGCAGGCAAGACGGCGACCGCCAACATGTAGCGCCAGATAGAGAGATGCTCTCCCCAAACGTTAAACAGAATCGCATTGACAATAAAGGCAGCGAATTGACCGGACACGATCATTACCTCGTTGCGGGTAACGAGACTACCGCGCTTCTCGTAAGGAGCCACCTCAGCGAGATAAATAGGTACTGTGGTGGAGGCTCCACCCACCGCTAAACCGAGAACAAAACGAAAAAAGGCAAGAATTTGCCAACTTGGGGCAAGCACACAGCCGATAGTACCGACCACAAACACCAACGAAAGCATGAGAATGTTATGGCGGCGTCCATAATAATCCGCCATTTTGCCGCCAATGATGGCCCCAATGGCCGCGCCAAAGATTAAAATACTTACCACAAAGCCTTCAGTTGCAGCGGTAAGCTGCAGATCGGCCTTCATAGGCTCCAAGGCACCATTGATAACGCCGGTATCGTAACCGAAGAGAAGTCCACCAAAGGTCGCAATGACGGCAATCATGCCTAGCCTTTGATGATGGGGTCCCGCTTCATCTTTTGGTAATGAAGCCTGGGTCTGTGCTACGGCGACCTGGGGCATTGTCGTCCCTCCTACTATCGTTATTAATTATGAGAAATATTGTTGTATAGAACGGCTCTGGCCAAGCAGCATAATAACTCTAACGAAATTTATATTTCAATATATATTTTATAAAATAATAATTTTACTTATTGCCCACCCTATTTATCAGTGTGAAACGCGCAAAATCCGTTTTGAAAACCTCGAGCGACAAAATTTCGATGCAATTCTATAACGAAAATTTCAAAAATATTTTGCTTCTATGGCATAACAATCAACATAAAAAACGGATTTTTAATTTTTATGTCACAATATTTCACAATTAGTAAAAACAAGTATCTTTAAGTAACACCATTTGTAAAAACTTCTCTTCGAAATTAGAACGCCTTTCCATTTCGCAATTTTTATTTCATATTTGTTGACACTCGAAATTATGTTCTATAAATTTCTCGTCAGTCCGGTATCAGCGACATTCGAAAATCCATACCGTACACAGGCGGACTATTTTGCACTGGATTGCGAAGATTAGCGTGGCTCGCAGCTCGGCAGAAAATAAAATTAATAAACGCCCAATTAATAACGTTAAACAGAAAGCCTCTCCGGCTTTAACTATTAAAAAAGCGGTTAGCTGTTTTGACCGACTGATAGATAAAAAAAATAAACCAGGAGCTAATTCCCATGAGATTTAACGGTAAGAGAAACCTGCTCGCTCAATGTATTTCCTGTGCTGTTGCCTTGGGGGCAAGCGAAGTTATCGCTCAAGAAGGCACAGAGATTGAAGAAGTTGTTGTGCAAGGAATTCAACGCAGTCTTAAACAAGCTCAGGATATCAAGCGCGATTCTGTCGGGGTGATGGATGCCATCTCTGCCGAGGGATTAGGTAAATTCCCCGATTCGAACATCGCTGAGTCTTTACAGAGAATTCCCGGCATCGCCATTGACCGCAACGGCGGTGAAGGACAATTCGTTACCGTGCGTGGGTTTGGTCCAAGCTTTAATACGGTGTTAGTGAATGGTCGCAAAATTGTTTCTGAAACCGGTGGTCGCGAGTTTAGCTTCGATCTCTATCCGGCAGAGCTAATCTCTGGGGCACAAATCTACAAAAGTGGAACAGCGCATCTACAAGAAGGCGGCATTGGCGCCACCATCAATTTGAATACCGCTCGCCCGTTTACCCTCGGCGATCAGGTGCTGATATCTGGGAAAGCCCTCAATGACAGCAATAGTGGCGAGATCACGCCCCAAGGCTTCGCCTTGTTCTCGAAAGTCTTTAACGACGATCGCAGCGCATTTTTAATTTCTGGCTCTTACCAGGAAAGAGAATCTGAAGAAGATTACACCAATACTAACGGTTGGATTCCTACCTCCGTGGCAAATTTGGATCTTTTAGATGCTAACTCCAACCCCGGTAATGTCGACACTGCGTTTATTCCTCGAGAAACCCAAACTGGCCGCCGTATACAATCTCGAGAGAGGACTAACTTACAGGGTGTATTCCAGCACGACATTAATGACAACTTAAGAATGACTGTCGATGGCTTTTACAACGAGTATGAAGTGGAATCCTCGTCGAATTTGCTGGGCTCCTGGTTTGGTAGCGCGGATGCGATCAACGACGTTGTCTTGGATATGAACGGTACCGTTCTCGCCGAAGATATTTCCAGTGAAGTCGGTATTATGAACCGCTTGGAAGGCCGTCCTACGGAAACTCACGCTGTTGGTTTTAACCTGGACTGGGCACCCACCGATGAATTGCAAACCAGCCTGGATATTTCCTGGTCTGAATCTGAAGCCAAGCAGAGTAAAGGCAATGGTCAGGCAGTGATGGGCTTCACCGATGACCCTACCGACCCTAGCGATGACTTCCACTTTGTAAACACCGGCAGTGAAGCAGAACTAATCTATCCGCAAAGTATCGTCAACCGTTTACTGGACAAAGACAGCTATCGTTCCCACGTCGCCCAGTTTGGTGATCAAGCCGGTGATGGCACTGGCGGTAATAGCGTTACCGGTGAAATTAAAGAGTTTAAGTTGGACAACGTCTACTCGCCTAACGACGGTGGTATGTTGTCACAAATTCGTTTCGGTGCGTCCTATTCGGAAGAAGAGAAAACTGTCGATGTGGTCAGACCACCTTTCGAAGTTTTCTGTCTCTACTGCTTTTTCTCTGTTGATGTTCCCAATGAATTGATTCTCGATGGCAATAATTCTGGCCTTTTATCCGGCGCTTCTCCCAATACCTTCCGGGATGTCTATCGCTTTAACCTGTCCGATTATATTGGCTGGCAGTCGTCAGCAGCAGGTTTCGCAGCGCTAGATGCCTGTAACACCGATCCTAGTTGTAATCCCACGGTAGCTTTACCTTCCGGTTATTCCAGTTACGCGGATTTTTACGCGGATCAACCTGGCGGCTTTGTGGGTACCCGTCAGCCAGACAGTTTTGAAGTCAAGGAATCCATCTTCTCGATGTACAGTGATGTCACTCTCGATGGTGAGATGTTCGGCAACTGGACATGGACACTAAACGCTGGCTTGCGCTATGTCTGGACTGAAGATGAAGCCTCCGGTGCGCAGCAAACCTTGGTTGCTCTGTCCCAGGGTACGGCAACTCAGTATGCGCCCACCTACGCAGAAGGTAGCTCAGTAATCTTGCAAAGCGAGACCAATGAATACAGCAAGATTCTGCCTAACTTAGCGCTGACCCTGAAGCCAACGGATAACTTAAACCTGAAATTTGCCATGTATGAGACCATGGCCAGACCCGAGTTAGCAGATATGGCGCCACGTCTTTCCTATGCGGACTTACGGCCAAACTCCATCAATGCTTTCGGTGGTAACGTTGAGCTCGAGCCCTATACGTCGACCAACTGGGATATCGGCATGGAGTACTACTGGGGTGATTTGAACTATTTTTCTTTAGCCTACTTCGAGAAAGAAGTTAAAGACTTTGTTATCGTCGGAACCGAAAACGTTACCGTTGAAGGCGTTCAAATTGGCAACCTGCTCTCTTCAGGCCTTGCTGATCCCGCCATCGATGTTGCAGCAGGTACAGTTGATGTCAATGTACAGCGACCACTGAACTCAGAAACCGCAGAGGTCACAGGTTGGGAAATTGCCGGTCAATATGTTCTGGATTTTGGTCTTGGTTTCTCGGCTAACGCTACTTACATGGATTCCAACGCCGGCGTTTCTTCTGATTCACCGTTGGATCAAGCCTTTGCGATTCCTGGCTTGGGAGACTCAATGAATGCATCCATCTTCTATGAAACTGATCGCCTCGAAGCGAGGGTTTCCTGGAGCTGGCGTGATGAATTCCTCGAGTCTCTGGTGAATCCGAAAGCTGGTGTAGAGCCAGTCTTTGTTGAAGAATACGAGCAAATTGATGCTCGTCTCTCCTTCCACATCAACGACAGCATGTCGGTATTTGTGGAAGGCACCAACCTTGGAGACGAAGAGCTGCGTAAGCATGGTCGATACGACAACCAATTCATTTGGTACAGCAAAACCGGCCCACGCTACGCTCTCGGCTTCCGGGCTCAGTTTTAATATTCACGGCGGTACTCATTTAGCCGGGGAAACACCATCCCCGGCTCTTTTTGTGGCATGATGCAACCGCATAAAAACAATCACACCTCTTTTTGGATTGAAAGGCTATGAAACTCTCATTTTGTACAGACAGTCTCGGCAATTTGGGTTACGAAGCAATGCTCGACAAGCTACTTTCCTATGATATCTATCATGTGGAAATGGCAGTGGGCGGTTGGTCTACTGCACCACATATCAGAGCAGAAGCCTTGCTTAGTGACGCCGGTAAATGTCGGGAATTTCAATCCGCTCTAGAAACCCGCGGGATGAAAATCGCCGCGCTGAATTGCTCTGGTAATCCTCTTGATCCCGGTCCAATGGGCGCCAAGCACCGCCAGGACACGCAGAATACCTTTCAGTTGGCCGAGCTCTTGGGTGTCGAAAAAATCGTCATGATGAGTGGCTTACCACCAGCGACGCCGGAAGACAAAACGCCTAACTGGATTACCTACACCGTCAGCTGGCCACCAGAACTCAAGCAGATGCTGAACTACCAGTGGAACGATGTGGCTATTCCTTATTGGGAACAGCTGGTGACCTTGGCTGGAGAGTGCGGTGTTAAAAAAATTGCCCTAGAAAATTTCAGCAGTCAGCTGGTGTACAATCCGGAAACCCTATTCCGCTTGCGCAATGCCGTAGGTCCAGTGGTTGGTCTCAACCTTGACCCTAGCCATTTGTTGTGGATGGGAGCAGACCCTATCGCCGCTGCCCGCGCCTTAGGTGATGCCATTCACCACGTCCACGGTAAGGACGTTCGTATGGAGCGGGGCTTAATCGAAACCAATGGTTGCCTGGAGACAAAATCCGTTGCGGATGTTGCCACTCGAGCGTGGAATTACGTCGCCGTGGGTTGCGGACAAGACTTGCAATGGTGGAAAGAGTTCTTCTCGGTGGTCAAGATGTGTGGTTACGACGATGTAGTTTCACTGGAAATGGAAGATCTGACCATGTCCGTCGAAGCCGGTATCGAAACCTCTATCAATGCCCTCAAGCAGACGATTAGCCAATAATCTTTGCATTAATGAAATGAATATTTCATACTATATCGGTGTTTTTCATCAGGTAAGGTAGCGTGTCAAAAGCTCGCGAAAACAACGCCAAAGGGATTAACGATTGGCCTCAACTCCAAGAGGCCATCAAAGCTGAATACCCTCATCTCAGTAAACGACTCAAGCAGGTAGCAGAATTTATTCTGGAAAACCCGCGCAGCGTGGCTTTTGAAACCATCGCCGTGCTGTCTGAGCAGATTCAGGTACCGCCTTCAACCCTGATTCGCTTTGCATCGTCTTTAGGCTTTTCCGGCTTTAATGAACTGAAGAGTGCGATTAAAGAAGACCTGTTGGTCAACACATCGAATTACAGCAATCGCATTCGCATGGTGCGCGGAGAAGAACCGTTAAAAAGTGACGAATTGCTCAGTCGTTTTTCTAAGGCGAACCGGGATGCCCTGCGCAATCTTGAAGAAACCACCGATACGGCCAATATTCAACGTGCTGTGGAATTACTCGATAAAGCGCGCCATATTTTCTTGCTAGGTAACGGCCGCGCCCATACTGTTGCCAACTATCTCCATTATTCTCTCAACCACATCGATAAAAAAGTATTTCTGATCAGTGGAACGGGAGGTATGTTCGACGAGCAGATGTCCAACGTCGAGCGTGGCGATGTCCTCTTTGCCATCAGCTACAGTCCCTACTCATCTAACACCTGCCAATTGGCCGCTAATGCCGCCAACCGGGGTGTTACGGTTGTTTCGATCACAGACAGCCCCGTCTCGCCTCTTGCCAATACCAGCCAATTGTCGTTTATCGTCAATGAGGCTCGTATCGACGCCTTCCGCTCCCTCTCTGCTTCTCTGTTGATCGCTCAGGTAATTACCATTGCTTTGGCGGATTACGAAGGTGAAGTTTGAGACATTTCGAATTTGATATTTATGTCAGATTATCCAACCATCGAAGTATAGAGTGCCCTGCGGGTTCAGCACAAAGACACGACTGGATTACCTGAGGGGGCAAGCTGCTACAATGTCGAGACATACAGGCTATTGTCGATACGTGCCAACATTCCTAGCCACGCGATCCGATTGTTCAGTCGGTTTTGCGATGAGGGGATACAAGATTGGAAAGGAAGTCCTGGTCTAGTAACGACTGCAATCATTTTCTTCAGTTCTAAATTCCCTAGAAATATAATGAATAGCTTTGAGGGACAAGAAAATGACCGCGTCATTAAGGTCGTCAAGGGAACGTCGTCGGTAACTTGGGAAAATATCAATTTTAAGGCGACCATTCGCAGGAACTTAATACCTAACGGTAGGCAGCACCTTACATTTCCTACAGAGGATTTTTCAATCTTTGGGGGCATAGGCCGAAGGAAACTGATTGGCAGTTTGGGAGGCGCTACTGGCATTGGCTATCGAAAATATAGCCTAGCGATCTCTGAATCTTAAACCGTCGTCAGCATTTAGTAATCGCTGGTAATTTTAAAGAGTTTTACTGAATGTAGTCGAAAAATAAAAGGCTGGACTACAGATGGCCAGCCTTTTATAGATTACGACAATGATATCAAGATGATGCGATCCAGTTGCTTGATATCACGGGAGTTAAGACGTCCCGTTGCTCCTGAGTCATTACGGTTCCAACACCTTTCGGTGGATTAAACTGGGCCATGGCGTTAACTAATTGATCAACTTGATTTGCGGCCAATTGGTAAGATTCTCCAGAACCATTTGGGATCGCAACGGCAATTTCCTCGATCTGATAATCTTCACCTTTGTACCAGTTCCTCACAGTAACTCTATCTTGTGTTCCCACGTAATCAATGATGAGATTATTTGTCTCACGGCTAAACCACAAACTATATGGATCGGCGTCATATAATTGGAGCGAGTCCCGGTCAGAGCCATTGGATCCTGAATAATAATTTTCAATAACATCTTGGCCGTCGCCAGCATTGAAGACATAGACATCGTCTCCCGCTAGGCCCTTCATAAAATCATTTCCAGATCCGCCTTGTAGGATATCATTTCCACCTTGCCCGACTAATATGTCTCGTCCTTCTCCACCCTCAAGGCTATCGTTGCCACTTCCGGCATAAAGTTTGTCATTACCTTCACGGCCATAGAGTGTATCGTTGCCTCCTTGACCGTATTCAATATCATTACCAGTCCCGCCATCTAATGTGTCTGTACCTGAGCCACCTTTTAGTTCATCGTCTCCGGACTCACCATATAAGACGTCATCGCCGCCGCGAGCGAATATGGTGTCCTCACCGTCTCCAGCGTAGATAGTTTCATCATCACGACCCAAATTAAAAGAGTCGTTAGAAGAAGTGCCAAAGAACGTATTTTCAGGTTCGCTGTTCTCCACAACGCTTAGGGTTAAAGGGCTGCTTGCTATTGCTCCGTTTTGATCATCCGCCCATATTACAAGAGACAAGTCACCCTCAGCACCTATAGGAGGAACGCCATTTAGCTCACCTCTAGTTGAGTCAAATGAAAGCCAGTTAGGTAATTGTGATCCGTCTGCTAAGGTCACGCTCAAGATCAAGTCGTCACCGTCGATATCAGTAAACAAATTTGCAGGCAGACTATATGACACTGGACTATTCACTACAGCGGATTGACTTGGTAAAGAGATTTGGGCGATTGGTGAATCGTTTGTCGGTACTACCTCAACAGTCACTGTCGCCGAACTGATTAATTCTCCGTCAGTAATTTCATAGTCGATAGTCGCGACGCCGTTGAAGTCAGCTTCTGGTGTGAAGATCACTTCGCCGGTACTCGAATTAAAAATTGCCGCTCCATGTTCAGCTGCAAGAATTTGGCTTATGCTCAAGCTATCACCGTCCAAATCACTGTCATTTGACAGTAACTCTGAGGCACTTAAGATCAATGGCTCATCCTCAAAAGTGACAGCCGTTTCATCTGTAGCAATAGGCGCCTGATTACTGGTAGAGCTTCCATCAGACGAACTGCCGTCCGAGGAGCCGTTAGTCGACGGTAGCTCAGTTAACTGTGATGCAATAGTATCCGGCGTAAGTGTAGAGCTGCCGCTCGGCTGAACCATAACTTCGTTATTTTCGCCGAGAAAATGATTTATCACTCTAACCTGCTGTTCAATATCTCCATCTACGAGAACAATCAAATCGCTTCCTTCGCGATGGAAGCTCAATCGATCTGAGGTGACATCATTAAAGAACACAATATCCTGGCCATTACCGTCATCCAAAATGACATCCTTGCCTGATCCTGCATAGTAATAGTAGTGATCATTTCCATCACCGCCTACCAGGCGATCATTACCGTCTTCGCCTACCAGAACATCATCGCCTTCGCCACCAATCAGTACATCGTCGCCCGAATTATTTTCTACGCCATTACCACCCGAAAGATAGTCATTACCATCTCCACCTTCCATACGGTCGTTTCCAGCAAAGCCAAACAAAGTATCGTCGCCAGCAAAGCCCTGTACTAAATCAGATTCACTCGTGCCCAGCACCTGCTCATCACTGGCTGTACCGGTGACCACTGATACAAAGTTTCCGTCGTCGACCCCGTCATTCGCGACATCTGAAGGCATATTGGTTAAAAGAGGTAAGATTGATGTTCCAGGAAGATATTCTTCTTCACCCATTGCTAAAATTTTTATTAAATGCTCTCGATTTTGAAAATGGCTTTCTATTCGAACTTGCTCATCGATTTTACCGTTAACCAATATCACTAAATCATCACCGTCTCTGTGATAGGATAATTGATTGGCTGCTGCATTTTTGAACTTGATGATGTTGTCGCCGGCTTCATCGGTAATAGTTTCTCTACCGTCACCATCATAATACTCGTAGACGTCGTTACCGTTGCCTCCTTCCAGACGATCATTACCTGCGCCGTCATTTAGAAGGTCATGTCCTGAGCCTCCCGATAAAACATCGTTGCCGTTTCCGCCAAAGAGAATATCGTTGCCACCGACACCGGCGAGAATGTCATCGCCACCTCTACCATATATCTCATCGTCGGTTGAGCTGCCTGTAAGAATATTATCTGTTGAGTCACCATTGGTTGTTACAATTGCCGGGGCGTCGATTTCAATACGCACTCTTGCGCTGTCGGTAAAGGTGCCGTCTGTAACATAGTAAAAGAAACCAGCCGATCCGACGAAATCCTGCTCGGCGGTGAAAGTTACCGTTTGATCTATTTCATTGTAGGTAGCTGTTCCATCGGAAGGCGAAGACACAGATGTTAGAGTAAGTGGCGTGGCTGGATTTTCGCTATCATTCGCAAACAACTCTGAAACCGAAAATGTGATCGATTGATCTTTCACTATGGTGTAGTCGTCAATCGTTGGCACGAAGACTCCTGCGCTCCGGCGAATGTCGTCCGCAGTCAAAGTGATTTCATCACCGTTATCATCTTGAATGATTAGACGATCAACAGTACTGAAATCATAGTCTTTTGAGAACTGGTTTTTAACGAGGATAGATCCTCCATCAGAAAAAGATAGTAATAGATCAGCTTGGTTGTCGTTACTTCGTGAAAACGCAACTTGATTTTCATTGATACCGTCCAAAATAAGACGATCGGTCTCATACATCGTGCCCGGTTCTTCGTCATAAATTGTATCGTTACCATCGCCTAACCTATAGATGTACCTATCGTGACCACCGCCCCCGCTCAACGTATCGTTGCCTAACCCCCCAGCCAGCACGTCGTTTAGTCTAGCGCCAAACAAATTATCGTCACCCTCACCACCGTCTAGTGTTGATCCCAGTAAAACAGACGTTCCAGAGGCTTGGTTATTCGCCAAGGACAAGCTTCTTCCCATCACTCTAGCGTCGTAATATTGCCCTCGAGTTGTGCTCCATCTAACGTCAGGTATTTTACTCTCTATTACTGAGCCATAAGCCCAAAGCGTATTATCTTGACTATTACCAACCAATGTCGCATTCGCACCGTGCGCTTTCACATTCTCCAAGTTATCTGCCACCGTATAGGAGCTATTCTCTAGGATGACAATAGCGGTATCCTCTCCTCCATAGCCATTCTCGACGATATTCGATGACGAATTAATGATGTAGAAATCATCACCTGCACCTCCAGTAAGGGTGACATCCTCAGCGTTAGAGCGTAAATCAATAATGTTATCGAGATTATTTCCACCACCGAAAATAACGTCTTCTGCCACGAGATCTAATACTTCGACGTTTTCTGGTAATGTATATCGCTCCGCAGTAGATATAATTCTATCTGTACTTTCGAAGCGCCCATAATATCCTTCATTTACCACATCATTTTTATTGTCCACATAATAGACGTCCGATAACTCTCCGCCCCAGAGTTGATCGTTACCCTCACCACCGTCGATGATGTTACTAAAAGTGTAATCACCAATGATTATGTTGTCTCTGCTATCCCCATAAAACTCTTGAACTCCAGTGCTACCTGGATTGTTTGACGATTGCCGGCCAATCAGATTTGAATATATAGAATTTGAAGAAATATTATGGACGTTCAAATCATAATTGGTTCTAGAAAAACCAATCATTGTTCCTCCGGCAACAGCGGAGCCCTCAGCAGGTAAGTAATCAAAAATTTCTGAAGATACCTGCGGCATTGAATATACTTGCGCAAAGTTCCGGCTTCTTGATGAGAACCCTTGAGAAACACGAGAAACTAAATTACCGTTGTCTGGTGATAGCGCCTCGAGAAATTCTGGTAGCGTGTAGCTCAGCTCATCGAGCTTGATGGTCGCTATATTTCTAGCTGAATCATGATCTAAAATTACACCATCGCTATCACCAAAAAGTAGATAAAACTTTGAGTCATTTACGATCGTAAATTCACTTAGGTTAACATTTTCGAATACCAGCGTTGAATCGCCATCCGTATCTCTCAAAAGATCGTAATTACCGCCAGAAGAAAAGATGTAAGTATCATTTCCCTCTCCCCCTTGCATTACATCTTTACCGGCCCCTCCTACTAAAACGTCGTTACCTTCGTAACCGAAAAACTTATCGTCACCTTCTCCGCCTTCAAGGATTTCATTGCCGTCTCCACCTCGGAGCTGGTCGTTACCTTCATTGCCATATAGAAGATCGTCGCCATTGTCACCAAACAGTAGGTCATCCCCTGCTCCACCATAAAGAACATCGGATCCATCGCCGCCCTGTATTTCATCTAGACCGTCATCACCATACAGAATATCGTCGCCCGCTTCGCCAAATAGCCTGTCGTCACCAGCTTCACCGTATAGGTCGTCGTTACCGTCTCCGCCCTGCAATTCATCGAGTCCTTCACCGCCGTACAGCTCGTCCTCGCCGCTGCCACCAATTAATAAGTCATCACCGGCACCACCGAAAAGATGATCATTACCATGAAGTGAAGAATCTAAAAGACCATTGTCGCCGAATAAGATGTCATTGCCATCCTCACCAAATAACTCGTCTGAACCACCAGAGCCATAAATTTCATCATTGCCTTCACCTCCATAGATTAGATCGTTTCCGTAGTGAATTGCTGTAAAATTAGGAGAGTTGGAGTCGCCGTCGATTACATCATCGCCTTTTCCGCCATCGATAAAGTCTGACCCTGAGTATCCATGAA
>NZ_JBSWVF010000032.1:0-28669 GCF_056159445.1 Pseudomaricurvus sp. ABR4_320
GCGATCTCGACGATGGCATTTAAATTAATCCAGTCAGCTCAGAAACAATAGCACCGCCTGAGGGGTTAAAACCTGTTGGCAGATGTTATTGAGGGCGTAGAATTTTAAGATAGGCTCAAGGTTGAACAGGAGGCGGCTTAATTGGCGATACACCAGATTTGACTATAACTCAAATTCTATTATTACGAGCGATTATCAGTGATAAACGGCTCAACCAAAACTACCCTTATGTCCTGAACAAGCTAAATATGACGGGTGTTAACAGAAAGTGGCGGCAATAGCCGAACTGCTATATCAGGTTGAAACCCGCAAACGGAAACAGTTGTTGGCGCCCACCTGTCTAAAGGCTAATTGTTACCCAGTCTCTTTCAAGTAATAGGCGGATTGTATCTATCGCTTGCCGACTAGGTAACTCTGCATCAGGTTGTCTATCTCACACACTTAGCTGGGTGGTAGAGCATTGGTCAACGAGAGGTTTACTACTACACTTTTCCAAACCCATGGAGAAAAAATGGAGCTCAAGCAAGCATTTCAGGTTCGGCCAACAAGCCGTATCGGGTATTAGTATTGTAGGCATTGGTGCATTTCTTGCTGTATCATAAACGAGTGCACGACCGATAAGCTCTAAATAGGCCGCCCAGCCAACTTGAATATCTATGCTTTTTGGAGAATCAAAGTTTCCTTAACTAATTGTGCTATATTTAGTAGGATATAGGTATTCTCCACTCCATCACATAACTTAATGGAAACAACACCAGCCAGATCGACAATTGGGTTAAGCTTCAGGCAAAATTTGTTTTTAGTAGATATCCCTCCCCTTACCAGTCTTCTTCACAATATCGAATAGCGGTTGTAAGTAGGGCTCAAAATTTCTCCACGACTCAAGCCCACTACTATAGATCGGCTGTCTAACCTGTTCGGAACTGGCTGTTCGAACCGCACGCTTCGTTTTATAAAACGATAAGCAGGATTCTTCAAACGGAAGCTTGCAGTAATCAAGCAAGATCCGCACTTGATTTTCAAAATCTCTGACTAAATTTTCGTACTTCATAAGTAAAATCTGATCAGGAAACACATGCTGCCAATGATCCATTAGCTTCAAATAATCATTGTAATAATGACCAATATCACTTAATGAGTAACTAAACTCCTGCCCTTCTGCAAATAGTTGTTTAAAGCCACTAAAACAGCAGGCTATCGGATCCCGTCTTGCATCAATAATCTTAGCATTTGGTAAGATCATTTTTATGAGCCCAATGTGCCGAAAATTGTTCGGCATTTTATCGATAAAAAAGGGTGCGCTTTTACGATGAACACGCGTTTCATCAAGATATCTTTTGCCCAGCGCATTTAATTCATTGCTGCTAAATTCCGCCAGTTTATCAGGGTATCCCTTCGCGCGTAATGTTTGCGCTATTGAAAGTATGTTGGGCAATTCCAGTGTGCCATCTACTTGACTATGAGAAGACAAAATTTGCTCTAACAGAGTAGAACCCGCACGCGGCAATCCGACAATAAAAATAGGATCTGGAGCTTCACATCCCCTATTCTTGTTATTGCTTAAATATTTTTCGGTGAAAAACTCGCGTTGCGAAGACAGATCTTGAGTCATTCTTTCTTGATCATAATTACTGGCGAGACGCTTTATTTGATTTCCGACTTTGTAGTGATCGAAAGCTTTTTTATAATCAAAAGCATCTTCAAAAGCCTTACCTAAAGCAAAATTGAGCCGCACTTTATGCATTGGCCCTAGATCGATATCTTTTTCATGAGCCATCATTTGTTCAATTTGATGATCATCAAAAGTGTAGGTTTTTAAGTTTGCGAGTGAATACCAAGCCTCGCTATGCCAAGGATTAGCTTCAAGTGCTGCGCAGTATGAAGCAATCGCTTGATTGGTTTTTCCCCATGTTTTTAAGGCGTGACCCCTTGAAGTTAGGGTATTTGGATCAGGGCCAACTTTTTCAAGAACTTGATCAAGCAGAGACACCGCATCTGAGTATTCCGCCATGTGCATTTTTTCTATGGCATAAACAGATTGGACTTGTGGATTTTCTGGATTTTTTTTGAACAAAGCCTCGGCAGTTGACAACGCTTTTCTATAGTGATGACGTTTCCGTAAAATGGTGATGTAGTCAATATTAAGCGCAATGTCGTTAGGCTCTAGTTCGACAGCGCTTTCCAATAAAAACTCTGCATCCTCAAACTGACCTAATGTCACACCGATATCCGCGAGTAAGCGCATTGCTTGTATATGTGTCGGATTTTTCTGCAGAAATTGTCTACATATGGATTCTGCTTTTAGTGTTTTTCCCTGTGCAAATAAATCAATCACCGCTAATACAGCTTTGGGTTGTGAGCTATAGTGAATAAACTGCTGATTGGCAAATTCCGACCGCTCACTATCCCCTAATTGTTGACTTAGATCCCTTACATGCTTCCATGACGCAATCAACGCAGCGTTAAGCTGGGTTGCCGTAATAAATGCATTAAGCGCGGATAGAATTCGTTTCTGAGCCTTATGTAAATAGCCTTGCTCTTGATAGGTTCGGCCTCGATCTCCCCCGCCTTGCGCTGCTTTTAAGGTATCAAGATGCGCTTGAGCCTGCTGGTAAGTGCCTAAATAGCGACAACAGACTGCAGCCATATAATGAAGCTGGATGTCATCGGGATGATTTTCGAGCAAGGCCTGAAGCTTACGCCGCGCTTGTTGGTATTCGCCGTTAGCTAGGTTTTGCTTAATACTTAGTAAAGTGTTATCAGAAAGTTGGGGCACCATAGCTACTTCAATTAAAAACCCAATAATAAACAGGGCCTTCTAGAGGCCCCAAAATATGTGTTAAAAATTATACGTTAAGCGCATTCCCAAAGTGCGAGGTCGACTCACAACAATACGATCACGGTCAAATGTCGCGTTGCCGGAGGTTGCTGCATGCTCGTCCGTAAGGTTATCGATATACATTTCCGCAGTCCAATCTTCGCGACTGATACCTGTTGTGAAACCAACAAGTAGCCAAGAATCTAGTTCAACACGATTGGGCACGACAATATCGGTAAACACTCCGTCTGAATAAGCCATATGAGTCATTATATGCAGCCTATTCTCACCGACATCCCATTCGTAACGCGCACTTAAATTACCTTGAAGTTCTGGTGCAAACGCAAGTGGCTCGCCTTCTTGAACAAAATCCGTGACAAAACTTTCGGTAACTTTAGTATCAAGTATCGAAAACGCGCTATTAACAGTTAGGCCATCTAGAGCCCTTGGAGCCCAAATCAACTCGCCTTCAATACCGGTGACTTCAGCATCCGCAGCATTATCGGAAAAGAAAAGGTTGGTAATAGACGTATCAAAAATACCGATTTGCAAATCGCTAATTTCGACCCTGAAGATATCACCATTAAAGCGAAGAGTATTATCGAACAAATCGAGTTTCCAGCCAAATTCAATATTCACCACATCATCGGTATCAACAGAAAATGGCACGGTGTAATTCCCGTCTAGCGAAACGGTACCACCAGGTCGATTCAACATGCCAGGGCGATAGCCTTCAGACCAAGTAACATAATACAGCTGATTATCCGAAGGGGTATACGATATACTGACTTTTCCGATAACGCCATCTGTTTCAGCGACATCGTTATCTCCACTGAATAATTCATCGAGATTCCTACCGGCGTTATTGTCTTCGATCGCGCCAAAATTACCAAAAGATCCGGCTGTACTGCCTTTTATATCAACTTCAACCTCGTAATACCTCGCTCCGGTAGTCAAACTTAGCTGATCACCTAAATCAAAAGTAAATTCACCAAATACGCCGATGTTTTTATCGGTACGAAGTATATCGTTTCTAAAAATAACTCCTTCGGCCCATTGATTGGGGTCGCTCAAAGACGCGCCTTGCGCAGAGAAGTTTGGACCAAAGCCCCGCTCACCATTGAAAGCAATTGCCAATTCGGAGCCTGGATAAGTAAACTGATTATCTTCCCGAAGTGAAAAATCACTATAAAATGCGCCGGCCGTAAGATGAACAGCATTACTATCGTCTGTAGAAATGCGTAATTCATGTGTCTGCACTTCAGTATCAACTTCGCTATCGACAAATAAATTAGGAGCTTGGCACACACCTGATGGACTAGCGTCCCCAGGATAAGAAACAGAGGCATCGCAAATATAGTAAGGAATATACTGACTGACAAACAAATAGTCTGTGTAATCAACTCGTGTATCAGCTTCGCGCTCCGTATACGCGCCGGTATACAACACTTGAAGTTGACCCAAACGACCTTCTAATGTCCAAGTAAAATTACTAAAGCTATCTACAAGTCTATCTTCTTCATAACGTTGTATTTCAAAATCATCTAATTCTGGGTCCTCATAAAAAACGCCTTCCGTCTCAAGTGTCTGCTGAGAGGCAGATGTATTAAAACTCCAATCATCGTTGATTTCCCACAAAGCACTTATTCGGCCACCGATGTATGTCGCGTCATTAAAATCTTCCTCGACAATGTTTCGGTTATCAGCGGCTATGAAGCTGACATCGCTAAGATCTGCGCCTTCTTGAAAACCTCCAGGTTGAAAACGCTGGCTTTCACTCGCGGTCCGTGTTCCGGCGACGTTGTCTATGTAACCTCCTTGGCGATCTCCGTAGGCGACCGCTCGCACGGCAACGCTATCAGATAAAGGTAAATTAACAACACCAACAACACTGTTGCTCGGCTCACCGTTTTCTGTATAAGCCACACCATACTTAACCTGACCACTTTGCTCGGTTAAATCGGGCTTGTTGGTAATTAACCGTACAGTACCTGCTTGCGAACTCGCACCAAATAGAGTTCCCTGGGGACCTTTAAGTACTTCCACACGGCTCAAATCCGCTGCGTATACATCAAGATTCTTACCTGGCTGCGAGAGAGGTTGCTCGTCGAGATATAAGGCAACATTAGGCGCTAATCCTGCAACACCAGAGGAAGTTAAATCGGGAGTAGTAGATGCGACACCGCGAATATAAATGGTACTTTGCCCTGGCCCATCACCACCTGCCGTCACGCCCGGTAATTGTATTAAGTAATCGTCAAAATTAGAAATTCCAAATTGCTCTAAACTTTCTTCACCTACCGCACTTACAGAAACTGGTATGTCCTGTGTGCTTTCAGCTCGCTTAGTCGCAGTGACAATCACCTCTTCGATTTGAGCATGACTTTGATAAGACAGAAATAACGTTGCATTAACTACAGCTATTGCCAATGGTTTTTTTTGAAACATTTTTCCCCCGAGAAAATTGTTTGAGTAGTAAATAAAATCAAAATACTTAGATTTGCGAATATTTAAACATCTCATCCGGCCAGCGAAAAATATTTAACAGCCCAAACAATTAATGAGATACCACCCCACCATTGCTTTTTGTCAAATCAATTTAAAAATAATTTAATATTTATTATTAGAAAAGTAATACACGTATTTTTTAAAACCCCAGGGAATAATATACAAAAAAACCCTGCAAAACATTAAACCAATACATACCGGTGATCGTTTTTTCAACCCAACGCGATTTCAGGTCAGTTAACAAAACCACCATCTTGTAGGCGGCTAACATTTACAACTCCAAACCCAGCATAGCGTAATTAAATATTTCCAACCTCAAACAGCCAGTCTCAATGAAAGCCATAATTTTAATTGGCTAATAAAATAATTAACGCTTTTCTTTTCGTTCTTTCAAGAATGATAGCTTTACCCCTAATACGAAGCTGAAGGCAGCACCCATACAATAATTGCGGGCTCTTTCAGCGAGGAATTTACAATGTGATACTGTTCAGCCTCGCCAATTGAAAAGCTGTCACCCGCAGTGAGCTTAAATACTGTCTCATCTATACGTAATTCAATATCGCCGCTTTGGATATATCCAGCTTCGTCCCCCCGGCGTTTCCTAGCCTCCAGGTCGGAGCCAGCCCCAGGTGAAAGAGTTGTCAGTATCATCAATACATCACTATTCAGCCAAGGGGACAATAATTCCTCTTTAATGCCAACACCTGACAAATTCAACTGGCGACGATGATCTCGACGTACAACATGATTACGCTCATCCGCATTTTGTTCACCGTCTGCGTGAAAAAACCAGGTAATTTTTACATCCAAAATATCACTAATTTTCTGCAACACAGGTATCGATACAGACGATATACCTCTTTCCAGTTGGCTAATATAACCTACAGACTTATTTGTCTTTTCAGCAAGGTATGACTGAGTTATACCCTTTGATTTCCGCAGATCTCGAATTTGCTTACCTAACTGAATATTATCTTGCTTGTTATTATTAGGAATCAATTTGGAAATGGATGGCATAGTAAACATATCTCTAATTAAATTATTTGTAACTGTTCAACGGTGTAGTAACTGGGGCAGGAATTGCGAATTATCTTGGACATTGAAGCCAACCTTGGGTATAGCTTCTAACGTGTTATACAAACACCCCAGCACTAAATGCCCCGCTATTCGACAACTCAAATTCAAAACTTACAATAATCAATCACTGCTGAATAGTTACATCATTTTTAGTGGTAATGGTATATTAAGTTTTCGCAGCTAGCTGCGCCGCTTTTAAAGTCTGAGCAATCAAGGTGTTGATTGTCATCGGTCCGACGCCACCTGGCACAGGTGTCAATGCTGCAACACGTGTTTCGAGGCCTGCTTTTTCAATATCGCCTAAGCCACCCGGATGATAGCCTGCATCCACAACAACAGCATTATCTTTAATCCATTTCGCCTTGATAAATTCTGGTTTACCCACCGCGCCTATAAGCACATCCGCTCGCGCAATATGTGCCTGCAAATCCTGAGTGCGCGAGTGGCAAATAGTCACTGTGCAATTTGCATTTAACAGCATAGCAGCCATGGGCTTTCCCAATATCGGACTACGACCGACGACCACCGCATGCTTTCCTGATAGATCTACATCGTAAGCTGTGAGCAGCTCCATAATACCTGCTGGCGTTGCCGACCCATAGGCTGACTCTCCCATCGCCATTAAGCCGAAACCCGCAGTGGTAACACCATCGACATCTTTTTCAATAGCTATATTGTCAAAACACGCACGTTCGTCGATCTGACTCGGCACCGGATGCTGCAACAAAACACCGTGCACATCAGGGTTATTATTTAGCTCTGTAATTTTATAAAGTAATTGCTCTGTAGTGGTTTGCTCGGGCATTTCAACGAGCAACGAATCCATACCGATCCTCCTGCACGCATTCCCTTTCATCTTCACATACGTTTTAGATGCGGGGTCCGAGCCTACCAAAATGGTCGCTAAAATAGGAATACGCTGATCATTTTTTCGCAAGAGTTTAGCAACGGCTTCAGCTTGCTCAAGCTCGCGATTTTCGGCGAGTGTTTTACCATCAAGAATTAGTGCGGACATGGTCTTAGCCTCTTATTCTAAACTTTAATTTTTTCCATTTTTGGGTCATAAAAAGGCTTGAGTGATGGTGTAACTTTATAGCGTACACATTCGACCTCAATTTCGAACTCTGATGCTTCTAACCATTCTTTACTCACTGCGTCACCTTTAGGGTGACTGATATAACCCATTGCGACAGTAGCACCTAAAGTGTGTGCAAACATTCCTGATGTTGTTCTTCCAGCAATTTCACCATTAACATAGATAGGCTCTTCGTGATAACACAGCGGCTCAGGGTTTTCGAAAAGAAAACTAACAAAACGTGTACTTGGTGTACCCTTTTCCTTCTGCGACAGCAACGAATCTTTACCGATAAACCCACCAGGCTTGTCAAAATCAGCGGTAAATGAAAGACCAACATCAAGAATCGAGTCCACATCGACCATATCATGTCCCCAATGACGGTAACCTTTTTCAATACGGAGGGAGTTCATTGTGTGATATCCGTATGGCTTGATGCCATAGGCTTCGCCGGCGTCAAATATTGCGTCATATACACTCGGAGCATATTCCGTCGGCATATATAGTTCCCAACCAAGTTCACCAACATAAGTGATGCGTGAGGCACGAACTAGAGCGTGATGGATAAAAATCTCTTGTGAGGTTGCAAATGGAAAAGCCGAAAGAGATAAATCGCTGTTGGTTAACTTAGCTAATGTATCTCGTGAGCGTGGGCCCATAACCGTAATTACAGCATAGGCTGACGTCATATCGGTGAACACTACAAATTCATCGTCTTGCTTATTACGCTGCATCCAATTCATATCGCGATTTTGACAAACCACGCCCGAGACAATGAGGTAACGATCTTTTGCTAAACGCGTTACCGTCACATCCGCCTCTACACCAGCCCGATCATTTAACCATTGGGTGTACACCATTTTCCCAACACTTACAGAGACATTATTACAACAAAGACGATTCAAAAAACGCTCAGCATCGGGGCCAGCCACTTCGTATTTAGAAAATGAACTTTGATCCATAACACCGACTGCATTACGTACAGCTTCATGCTCAGCCTTATTGTTGTCAAACCAATTTTGTCTGCCGTATGAATATTCGTATTCTGCTTTTTGATCAGGTCGTGCAAACCAATTCGCTCGCTCCCAACCGTTCTCTACGCCAAAAACGGCTCCCATAGCCTTTAATTTATCATGCAATACTGAACGCCTGACTCCGCGTGCCGTTTTAAATTGCTTGAATGGAAAATGTGTTTCGTAAAGAAGGCCCAATGATTCAGTTGTGCGCTCATACAGATAATCTTTTGACCCCTGGAAAGGCATGTTTCGGCGAATATCCACACTCCATAAATCATTACTGGGATAGCCATTCTTTATCCACTCAGCGAGCACTTTACCTGCCCCACCCGCCGATTGAATACCAACGGAATTAAAGCCTGCCGCAACAAAATAATTGCGTAATTCCGGTGCCTCTCCCAAATGGTATCGATCATCTGGCGTAAAGGACTCAGGGCCATTAAAAAATACTTGTAGACCTGTTTTTTCAAGCACGGGTACGCGATGCATCGCCGCTTCAAGATAGGGCTCAAGATGATCCAAGTCTTCCGGTAGCTCATCGAAACTGAAATCTTCCGGAATACCTTCCATGCCCCAGGGTTTTGCTCCGGGTTCGAACATGCCTACCAAAAGTTTTCCCGCATCTTCTTTGTAGTAACAGTAACCATCCATATCACGCAATGTGGGAATGCCACGTTGCATCTCGGGAATGTTTTCTGTGACAACATAAAAGTGCTCTGCTGCGTGTAGTGGAATATTCACGCCAGCTTTTCGACCAAAATCTCGCGCCCACATACCAGCGCAGTTCACAACATACTCAGCATCAATATCGCCACTTTGAGTAATTACACCCGAGGCATAACCATTACGCGTTTTTATATCAATGACCTTGGTGTTTTCAAAAATCTTAGCGCCGCCCATACGAGCACCTTTCGCTAAGGATGTAGTCACATCTACGGGACTAGCCATACCATCCATGGGCAAATAGATAGCTCCCAAAACATCATCAATATTTAACAGTGGCCACATTTCTTTGGCTTGATCTGGATTGATGGTCTCGCAAGCAAATCCCGCAACCTTCGCCATAGAGGCGCCACGTTTAATCTCGGAAAGTCGCTCTTTATTAGTAGCAATGGTCAAGGATCCATTACGAACAAACCCCGTTGCATGACCTGTTTCTTTCTCAAGTTGTTCGTACAAATCTGCACTATATTTGGCCAACATCGACATATTGTAACTTGCTCGCAAGGTGGGCACTAAGCCCGCTGCGTGCCAAGTAGTGCCACAAGTTAAGGTTTTACGCTCTAATAGAACAACATCTTTAATACCAATTTTAGTGAGATGGTAAGCTAGGCTACAACCTATAACTCCGCCACCTACTATCACGACTTTAGCTGAACTCGGAATGTGACCACTCATGATATAAACCTAGTTAAGAACTACTGTTTTATTACCGTGTACAAGAATTCGGTCCTCCAGATGTGCGCGCAAACCTCTGGCAAGTACAATTTTTTCAACATCTTTACCACGGCGAACTAATTCGCTTGCATTTTCTTGGTGAGTGACTCGTACGACATCCTGCTCTATGATAGGCCCCTCATCCAATTGCTCTGTCACGTAGTGGCAAGTAGCCCCGATAAGCTTAACGCCTCGGCGCGAAGCTTGATGATAGGGTTTGGCACCAATAAAAGAAGGCAGAAAACTGTGATGTATATTAATAATTTTATGCCGATACTTCTCGCATAGTGCCTGCGGGATAATTTGCATATAACGTGCAAGCACTACACAATCTGCGTTGTTTTCAGCGATTAACCGCTCAGTTTCGGCGAAACCTCTTTCTTTATTTTCTTTTTCGATTGGAACATGATGAAACGCAATACCATATAGCTCAACCAAGCCACGCAGATCTTCGTGATTGGCGATGACACAAGGAATATCACATTGCAAATCACCACTATGCCACCGATCTAGAATATCAGACAAGCAATGAGAACCTTTGCTCGCCATTATTACTAATTTTTTAAGATTGCGGCTGTCGGTTATACTCCATTCCATTTTGTAGTCTTCGGCAATGGGTACAAAACGTCTTTTTAGCTCATCAAGACCAAAAGGTAGTGAGTCGGCGCTAACAACAATACGTGAAAAAAACCAGCCACTCTCTTCATCCGAATGATGAGTGGCTCGAGAAATCCACCCGTTATTATCGGTGATTAATGCGCCAACACGAGTAACAATACCGACAGCGTCAGGGCAATTAAAAACAATATGATAGGACTGTGACAACGTATACTCCCCTTTATTTCATAACTAAAAATGAAAGCTTAATGCGTGACGTACACGCAATGCGAGAAAGCAATTACAAAGCATGCCATTAACCAAGCTCTGCACTCAACGCAGGTAAGATATCGAACAGATCGCCTACCAAGCCATAATCGGCAACGTTAAAAATCGGCGCCTCTTCATCTTTATTAATGGCGACAATAATTTTTGAATCTTTCATGCCGGCCAAATGCTGAATAGCGCCGGAAATACCTACGGCAATATACAGATCCGGTGAGATAATTTTTCCTGTTTGACCGACCTGCAATTCATTAGGGACATAACCAGCATCAACTGCAGCACGTGAAGCACCCAAAGCTGCTCCCAATTTTTCTGCCAACCCTTCCAGCAAGGAAAAATTTTCCTTTGATTTTAAACCACGACCACCCGACACCACGATTTTTGCCGTGGCAAGCTCGGGCCTATCTGACTCGCTCAACTCTTCATTAATAAACGTTGATAGACCCACATCTACAACATCAGGGATCGTTACTATATTTGCGGCGTTAGTAACCGGATCTGTACCTGCGGGGCTAAAAGCTGATGTGCGTACGGTTATAACTTTAACGGCGTCGGTAGTTTTAATAGTCGCCAACGCATTCCCGGCATAGATGGGACGAACAAAAGTATCTTGCTCAACTATGGCTACAATTTCCGAGACCTGGCCCACATCGAGTAATGCGGCAACACGAGGCATAACATTTTTTGCTACCGTAGTAGAGGAGCTTACTAGATGAGTTATTTTCTGCTTGCTCACTATATCGACAAGTAATGGCGCCAAATTCTCAGGTAGCTGATGAGCCAGCACTTCATTGTCAGCGTGAAAAACTGTATCGACGCCACTAATTATCGAGCACGCATCTACAACCGCTTGACATTGGTAACCACTGACAAGCAAATGGACTTTTTGGTTAGATTTTTCCGCGAGTCGTTGAGCTGATGTTAAGGTACTAAGCGTTACCTCACTTATTTTTTGATTGTTGTGATCAACTAGCACTAAAATCGACATTAGATTACTCCCGCTTCATTTCGTAACTTGTCCACCAACTCTTCGACGCTGTCTAAAATCCTACCACCATTGCGCTCGGGTGGGCTTTTAATTGAAAGTACTTGCTGAGCTTGCCCCAGAGTAAGTGTAAGATCAGAAAACGCAATCTGGTCAATCGGCTTGCGCTTCGCTTTCATCATATTCGGTAAAGTGACATATCGAGGCTCATTTAAACGCAAATCTGTAGTTAAAACAGCGGGTAATTTGAGCTTAATTTTTTGCAAACCGCCATCGACTTCACGAGTCACAATGACGCTATCATTGTCTACTTCAACGTCTGACACATAGGTACCTTGAGGCATACCAGTTAAAGCGGCAGTCATTTGACCAGTTTGGTTATTGTCTGAATCAATCGACTGCTTACCAAAAATAGTCAGCTCGGGTTTTTCTCGCTCAATGATAGCTTTGAGTGTTTTTGCAATTGCCAGGGGCTGCAAATCTTCATCGGTCAACACATGCACAACTCTATCAACACCAAGCGCCAATGCTGTACGCAGCTGTTCCTGACAACGCTGGGGCCCAACACATACAGCAACAACTTCAGTAGCAACACCGGATTCTTTCAAGCGTAGCGCCTCTTCCAATGCGATTTCACAAAATGGATTAATCACCATTTTTGCATTTTTAATATCAACATCTGTGCCTTCAGTATTGACTCTAACTTTGACATTGGCGTCGACGACGCGACGAATAGGTACAAGTATTTTCATCTTAATTTTACACTCGCATAAGTTTGTTTTGAGGGTCATAGATTGCATCCATATGCACATGCGCTCTGCGCAAACCCAATGAAGTTTCAACACCTAGGGGCGTATCTTGTTTTACTAATTCAGGCGGAATATATGCAAAGGCCAAACTTTTACCCACACGATGCCCAAAAGCGCCACTAGTGGTTAAGCCAACATGCGTATCCCCTGAGAAAACAGCCTCATTACCAAAACATTCGGCTGGAATATCATCGTCAAAAACTAGATAAGCTAATTTCAGCCTATCTTTTTGTGTTAACGATTTTTCTAAACTATCTCGCCCAACAAAGTCACGAGACATATCAATGAAGCGTTCTGCCCCTGCATCATAGCCATTAAATTCCTCGGTAAATTCATGACCATAAGCACGATATGCCTTTTCAAGACGCATTGAATTAAACGCATAGGTACCGAAGTTTATTAAACCTAGGGGTTTACCAACGCGCATTAATGATTCGTAAATAGAGAGCAATTGATAAGCGGGCATATGCAATTCAAAACCCAGCTCACCCGCATAGGAAACGCGCATAACCCTAACTTTAGCGCTATCGAGCATCACATCTTTCGCACTGAGCCATTTTAAGTTGTCGTTGGAAAGATCATCTTGAGTGAGCTTCTGCAAAATATTACGTGATTCAGGCCCTGTAAGAAGGACAGCCCCAAGTTCATCCGTACTATCATTGATTTCAACATCAAAACCTATAGCGTGCTGCTGCAACCAATCGTAATCTTTATACTGAGAGGCTATGCCGCTATTAAGATAATAATGGCTTTCTGACAAACGGGTTATAGACACCTCAGCCATAATCCCGCCATGAGGCCCGTGGAGTAGACTTAAACCCATCCGCCCATCTCTTGGCGGCAATTTGTTTGCAGATAATTTATTCAAGAAAACGGCTGCATCTTTACCGGTGATATCGAATTTAGATGTACCGGATAAATCAATAATGCCAGCCTTCTCCATAACCGCATTGCATTCCCTGGCCACCACCTCATGGGATTCAGCATGAGCCCAACTTAAACTTTCTTCGCGCACATCTTTGGTACGAAACCACCATGGCTTTTCGTAGCCTGTAACAACACCGTGAACCGCGCCCTGAGCACTGAGCGTGCTATATAAAACACTATGCCGAGCTGGTCTGGCGTGAGGCCTATTGTCATTGGGAGCACCTGGGGTGTACATATTTTCATAAGCTTCAATTGCCTTTATTGTGTTGTGTTGTCTATCAGCCCACGGGCCAAAACGACGACTATCTAACGAAGACATATTGATTTCACACTGACCGTAGACCATCCATTGCGCCATATATTTACCGATACCGCCTTGAGCAATCCCGATACTAGAGCCGCAAAGATTCCAAAAGTTTTTCAGTCCGGCTTGTGGCCCTACCAGAGGGTTATCATCGGGTGTATGCGCGATGGGTCCATTAATTACTCTCTGAACGCCCACTTCGCCAAAGACTGGCATTATTTCCATGCAATTTTCTAAAAAAGGCATCAACCGCTCTAAGTCTGGCGCAAATAGTTCGCGATCAAAACCCCAGTCCATACCGTCTAGCGCCCAAGGTTTAGAGCCAAAGGTTTCATAAGGACCGATTAACAAACCGTCACCTTCTTGTCTAATATAACTTTGAGTATAAGAGTCTCGACAAACCGGAAATTCTTTATCAAGTGCAGCAACTTCAGGGTGACCTTCAGTAATTAAGTACTGATGCTCTAGATTAATTATCGGTACATTAGCACCAACCATAGCGCCAACTTCAGATGCAAAGCATCCACCCGCATTTACAACATGCTCGGCAACAATAACGCCCTTATCGGTAATCACTTCCCACTCTCCGGAAGGAAGTTGATTAATATCTGTCACTCGCGTAAATCGATAGATATCAGCACCATTTTTTCTGGCAAGCTGAGCCATTGGCATCGCCACCAACGTAGGGTCAACATGTCCATCATTGGGCGTACTGACAATTACACGGGCATTGTCAAAATTCATTAACGGGTTTAGTTGCTGTGCTTCTTGCTTACTAATGAAATGATATTCACAACCAACGCTTTTAGCGCGGCTAGCCACATTTCGAAACCATTGCTCTTCCAGCTCACTAAATCCGATGCGCAGACTGCCGCAGCGATGCACCACAGATTCTTCGCCTGTTTCTTTCGGAAGAATTTCGTCGTAAAGCTTTAGGGTGTATTCATGTATCTGGGAGATAGCCATGTTGCCATTAAAATTTGGCAATAAACCCGCTGCGTGCCATGTGGAACCGCTTGTCAACTCGCCCTTTTCTACAAGAGCAATATCTGTCCAACCTTCTTTAGTTAAATGGTAGAGAAGGCTAATTCCGAGCGACCCACCACCAATGATCAAAACTCTACAGTGTGATTTCATAATTAGAACACTTAGCTGTTAAAAATGAATTTTTAAAGACTATAAATATAAATATGAAAAAAACAATTATTTTTTCATTTCTATGAGCGAAATATATGGATTTTCATTTACAAGTAAGAACTAACAAGAACAAGCGGGTAGGTATAAATAAGAACTAACAAGAACAAGCAGGTAGGAGTAAACGTAAATATTACCTTTTTAGGGCACACTCACTAAGAATGCCCCCTAATAGACGCAAGCCGGTATCAATTTTATCGGAGTTAATTGCAGAGAACCCCAAACGTAAATAACTGCCGACTTTAGGGCCGCCCATAAAAAAACTATCGCCCGACTCAATAAACATACTTTCCTCGGCCGCCAAAGCGACGAGCTCCGTACTATCAACATTCTCGGGTAGGCGCACCCAAAAACAAAAACTCCCCGGAGTGGCAGTAATATCGCATACGGACAAATGGTTTTGTAGCCCCGCACGCATTAAATGCCATCGCTCCTCATAGAGCTGTTTCATTCTGCGAACATGGCTACTAAAATAACCTTGCGACATAAACAATGCCGCAGTACGCTGATTATTTGTCGGAGGATGACGATAATTCAGACGCCTAGTCGCGCGCAACTCTCGAATTACATCCCTATTGGCGATCACATAACCGATACGAAGTCCGGGCGATATGGATTTTGATAAACTCCCAAAATAAATTACTCGCCCGGATTTATCCATGCTTTTCAGTGCAGGCAAAGGCTTAGAAAGAAAATTAATTTCGCTCTCATAGTCATCTTCAAAAATGAAAAAATCATCTTGAACTGACTGCTCAAGAAGAGCTTTACGCCGTTCCAAGGACATTGTCACGCTAGTTGGGTACTGATGGCTAGGCGTAACAAAAACGTAATCGCAGGATTTTAAACTATCGTGAATCACTACACCCTGCTCATCAAGTGGTAGCGGTACTAACCGCCCACCCGCTTGCTTCACGATATTTTTAAAATCCAGATATCCTGGGTCTTCGACCCCTACACTGACGGATTTATCAATTAACAAGTAACTGAGCATAAACAGAGCATTTTGTGTGCCAAGTGTAATAAGCACCTCGTCCGGTTCCACCGAAAATCCTCGGGCAGGCAATATAATCTGAGAGATTTGACGGATAAGCTCTTCATCATCTCCATCGATCGAATCTTCTACCCAACCCTTTACGCCGCGCTTACTTTGCACCCAACGATTGCATTCACGCCATTGCTCGATCGGAAAATCATTAGGGTTAACTTGCCCATAAACAAAAGGGTAATCGTAGCCCAGCCAGTTGGGATCTTTCGAAAGGCTGACCAAATCTGTTACATGCCGCACAATCCTGCCGCCCCAATCTGGCTCAATATCGAGAGTCACGCTCTTTTTTGATGCGCGATCTTTTAAAAAAACCTCAGATTGAAATATTTGTGGATTAACCAAAAACCCCTTGCGCGCTTGAGAAATGAGATAACCCTCATCTACGAGACTTTGGTAAACCAATGTAATCGTATTGCGTGATATACCTAAATCTGATGCCAATTTTCGACTAGAAGGCAAGAGGTTGGCACCAACCTGATTACTAAATATTATTTCTATTAGCTTTTGACGTAGCTGACATTGATAACTTAAGTCCTTTGTAAACTCAATTTCAATCAACAGATCTGACATATAAACCCTACTTTCTGAAATTTTTATATAAACTCAAAATAGATATCAAAGGCTATCACGTGGTGGAATACGCCCTCCAAACAGAGCCCCGGAACAGTTGGCTCAATTTATGCGACACCAATAGGATGATCTAAAAACAGATGATCTTCTCTGGTTCCATAATTAACAGCAACTGGATCTATTCATAGGGCATAAGTAAATTACTCTATATCTATGTTTTAAGCCATAGGACACGGAACTTACTCAATTTCATGTCTGTACATGTAGTTGCAGGTACTGGGGTTTAAATTTATAAAAGTCAGGTTAAAGATAGCGGGAACTCGATATGTTTAAAAAAATAATAGCAGGCAGCATTAAAACGCTTATTGTTACGGCATTAACATGTGGAAACATGGCGATTGCAAAAGAGAAAGACAAAGTTACCGTTGCCTACTTTCTTGAATGGCCAACTGCCAATCAAATCGCTCAACTGGAAAGAACCTACGACAAGGAGATGGGGGTTAAAGTCGACTGGCGTGCCTTTGGCAACGGCAACGAGATGGTCCAGGCCATGGTGTCTGGTGATATCGACATTGCCTATAGTATGGGCTTTGTATCTTTTGTAGTTGGCGTAACCTCCGGCGCACCGGTCAAAATGGTAGGCGTTGCAGTTACCTATTCTGAGAATGACTTGTGTTTTGTGCGAAATGATTCTGGAATTACACAAAAAAATGCGACTGAACTTGAAGGTAAAAAGATCGCAACACCTATTGGCAATGTCACCCACTATAAGCTCATTAAAACACTTGAACACTTGAATGTAGACATTAATAAAGTTTCCCTCGTTCAAATGAACTCAGCCGACGCTGCCGTTGCGCTTATTCGAAATGATGTCGCCATGAGTTGCGGCTTCGGTGGCGCTTTGGACAGAATGCGTTTGGTTGGCCGACCACTAATGACAGGAGAAGAACAGGAAGCGCTAGGCATCTATGCATTTGACGTTGTAAGCGCATCCAATCAATTCGCCAGTCAACATCCTGATTTACTTAAAAACTTCCTAAGCATCACAAATGATGCAAATATCAAATACAACGCCAGCCCAGAGTCCTATTTTAAAAATATATCTAAAGCAGCTGGTATGGATTTAGAGCCCGCAAAAAACATGCTTAAGAATTTTAATTTCCCAAGTAATGCAGAGCAAAGAAGCGAAGCCTGGCTGGGAGGCGGGTCACAAAAAGCAGCAAAAACAATCGCTGACTTTATGGCTTCCACTGGTGGAATAGAAGCTGCTTTAGATGATTATTCACCGTTTATTGACAATCAATTCCTGGACTAACAAGCCGACGATTATAGGGAGGTAATCGCTAGAGCGATTCAGGGAGATAAAGCCGAGCAGTTGGCGGACTCAGACGCTGTTTACATATAGATATTACACTACTGCATATGCGTCTGAATTAAACAACAGATTGCAAATACCAGTAATGGTTATTTTTGTATTCTCATTATTGCATATAGAACATTAATGCTAAGCCATCTATTAAATACGCTACGAAAAACGAGGTTAAATTTTGAATAGTATCGATATCAGCGATGTTTCAATGGTATTTTCTATACCAGGAGAAAATGATGTTAATGCATTGTCGAATGTAAACCTCAAGATCAACCCTGGGGAGCTTGTATCAATATTGGGACCTTCAGGTTGCGGTAAAAGCACGTTGCTCAATATCATTGCCGGCTTTCTAACACCCACTTTCGGACAGGTAGATTGCGCAGGGAATATTGTTTGCGGCCCTGGCGCTGATAGAGGCATGGTTTTTCAGCAGGGTGCTTTATTCGAGTGGATGAATGTAGAGCAAAACATTGGCTTTGGGCTTAAGATGGCGAACAAGCCGGCATCGTTAATAAAGAAAAAAGTAAAGGAGCTACTTTCCATTGTCGGCCTGAAAGATTTTGCAAAAAAACCAGTTTATCAACTGTCTGGAGGCATGCAGCAGCGTGTTGCTCTTGCTCGATGCCTTGTAAACGACCCCGAGGTTATTTTGATGGACGAACCGTTAGGTGCACTAGATGCCCTCACACGAGAGAAAATGCAGAGTTTAATACTTAAGTTATGGAAGGAAACAGGCAAGACCATCATCTTAATTACTCATTCAGTCGAGGAAGCTCTATTTCTCGGAGAGCGAGTCGTTGTAATGGCACCTAGGCCTGGACGGATTCTAAAAGAATATAATTTCCCTTTCGCAAATATGGGTCTCACCACCCCTCCAAGAGAAGTTAAGGCGGACCCGAGCTTCTCTACAAAACGAGAGGAGATCCTATCTTTGATTTGGAATATGGAAGAAAAAATAATGTGTATAGAGAACGATTGAGAGTTGAAATTATGAAGAAAACAGACAGGTTATCAAATATAAAAATTTGGCTGGGATTGCAAGACAGTGATTTTACTCGACAAAAAACCGTCAAATTTGGTGATGCAAGTGCAATAAACGGCGGGCGCATCTATTCAATATTGATATTTTTTTTACTATTTATCACATGGTACACAGCTAGCGCTCTCGGATTTATTACCACCTTTTACTGGCCCACACTGCCGGACACTTGGAACAGACTCCTCACTCTGATTGGAGAAGGCTATCGAAACGTCACTCTTTGGGAGCATATCGGCATCTCTTTATTTAGGGTATTAACCGGTGTTTTTCTCGGTGCCTTGGTTGGCATACCTCTAGGTTTTGCAATGGGGCTATCATCGCCAATCAAGGGACTTTTTGACCCTGTCGTAGAATTTATGCGACCCATTCCACCATTAGCGTTAATCCCCCTAATTATCCTTTGGTTTGGAATAGATGAAACATCAAAAATATTTTTATTATTCTTAGCATCGCTATTTATAATGCTTATCGCCAGTAAATCAGGTGTATCCAATATCAAGGTATCAAAAGTACATGCTGCATATTCGTTAGGCGCATCTAAAATCCAAGTGCTCCGCTATGTGATTTTCCCCAACGCCTTACCGGAGATATTCACCGGCTTAAGAACTTCCATGGGTGTTTGTTGGGGAACCGTTGTTGCAGCGGAACTGGTCGCAGCAGATAAGGGTGTGGGATCAATGATAATGATCGCTAAAAATTTCATGCAAACAGACGTTGTTGTTATTGGCATTATCATTATTGGCGTTATAGGCTACGGCATTGAGCTTATCATGCGGGCAATCGAAAGTTATGTCATACCGTGGAAAGGAAAAGCATAAGAAAGTAACAACTGCTCACTTGCATTCCAAATCGACGCCAGGTTACTAATTATCTGGTTCGTTCAAGCCAACTCTGGGTATACTCTATTTTAGGGCTATTGGTCTTCGAGTACGGGCAGGCGCGTACAGCGCCTGAGTGCCCAGATAAATAGCAACCCGATCCCGAAACCATCTCAATTCTTTCCAGCCCTCTTCCCGGTCCTCTGTCGTAAGCGCCAAAGCAACCACACCCTACCGCAAGCTTCTTTCTTCAACTAACCTCCGAGCAAATCAATCTCGGAGGACATCATGGCTAGACTGTCTCGCCAGCAATGGCAATCACTCATAGCGGAATTCGAAACGAGTGGTCAAAGCCAAACCGAATTTTGCAAACAGCGCAATCTCAATCCAAAATACTTTAGCCTCAAACGCAGTAAACTTATAGCAAAGGATGCCACCGCTGTTCCGGCTTTCACTGAGGTCACAGTGGAACGCCCCAGAGTTAGTCACCTCGCTATCGAACTGGAGGTTGGAAAGGTCACCCTAAAAATTTCACCGTCCACTCCAGCTGCTTATCTTGCTGATGTGATACGAGCCCTGGCATGATCGAATGGCGCAGTGACGTTCCGATCTATCTCCATAAGGCCCCGGTCGACTTCCGTAAATCGATCAACGGTTTATCTGTGATAGTCGCAGAATCAATGGCGCTGCCGATAACAAAGGCCAGTCTGTTCGTCTTCTGTAATAAGTCGCGGCGCCAGCTCAAAGTACTTTACTGGGATCAGACAGGCTTCGCGCTTTGGCAAAAACGTCTGGAGCGAGACAAGTTTAAATGGCCTCGTCTGGGAGGCAATGAAATCATCACACTCGACCATGAGCAGTGGTGTTGGTTACTCAGAGGCTTTGATATCAGCAAAATTAATCCACATTCACCAATTTACTATCGAGATGTTGTCTAAGCTCGAGTAAAATACCGGCCATGAATGATGTGGCTGCTTTACAAAGTGAGATCGAAACTCTACGCGAACAGTTATCTCAAAAAGATAACGAGATCACTCGGCGTGACTCGCAGTTGGCCGCATTAAAAGAAGAAATCCAACGATTGTTGTTAAAGCGCTTTGGCAATTCTTCGGAAAAAATATCGGTCGACCAGCTCGGCTTATTCAACGAAGCCGAGGAACTGAATAGCAACAACGAAACCGACGTAGTCTCTGAAACCACTATTGTAAAAAGCCACGAGCGCAAAACTCGACCCCGCGTCAGTATTCCCGATGAGTTACCCCGCGAAGAAATCGTTCACGATATACCGGAAGAAGAAAAGACCTGTCCGAAAGACGGTGCTGCGCTGGAAGTCATCGGCAGCGAAGATCACGAGCAACTTGATATTATCCCGGCACAAATCAAAGTGCTTCGACATCGCCGTTTGAAGTATGCTTGTCCTTGCTGCGAGCAACACATCATCACTGCGAGCAAGCCGAAGCAACCCATCGAAAAGAGCATTGCCAGTCCGGGTTTACTCGCCTACATCGCCGTACAGAAATACGCCGATGCCTTGCCGCTCTATCGCCAAAGCGAAATGTTAAAGCGTATCAGTATTGCTTTAGACAGAACCAATCTCGCCAACTGGATGGTGAAGTGTGGCGAACTGGTTCAGCCACTGATCAACTTGCTCACCGAGCATATCCAGCAGCAGTCTTTGATTCACATGGACGAAACTACGCTGCAAGTACTGGACGAGCCCGGTAAAACGGCCCAAAGTAAAAGTTACCTGTGGCTAATGGCTACCTTCGGCATACAATCGGCCGTTGTCTATCACTATCGAGACAGCCGGTCACAGTCAGTGCCCTTAGAATTGCTGACCGACCAAAGCAAAGCCATTATGGTCGATGGTTACGAGTGGTACCAAAAAGCCTGCGATACCTACCACATTCAACGGCTGGGTTGCATGGCACACGCTCGGCGTAAGTTCGTCGACGCACAAAAATTACAGAAAAAGACCGGTAAAGCTGATCAGGCTCTAGCCTTTATCCAAAAACTCTACGCCATTGAAAACCGCATTAAAGATCAACCGCCCGACGAACGCTATCGAATCCGACAGCTGGAAGCAGTACCCATTATCGATAAGTTCAAAGCTTGGAAAGACAAAAGCTTAGCAACGGTATTGCCAACGACTGCGTTAGGTAAGGCACTGACCTATTTGCATAACCAATGGGACAGGCTCATTGGATACCTGGATGATGGTAATTACCCGATTGACAACAACCCAGCCGAACGAGCAATCCGACCCTTCACCATTGGCAGGAAAAATTGGATGTTTAGCAAAAGCCAAGCAGGTGCCACCGCGAGTGCAAACCTCTACAGCTTAATTGAGACAGCTAAAGCAAACGAACTAAATGTTTATGATTATCTGAAACTGATTTTTAAAGAGCTGCCCAATGCGCAAGGCATAGAGGATATTGAAGCATTGCTGCCATGGAATGTGTCACTTGACTAGGACGCACTTCGATAGGCGTTTACCCTCTGTCACTTAAAATTGTTGAGACTGGCACTATTGAAAATCAATTGTTCGATATAGTATGGGGTTTTCAAATATACACAGGAACCTCCAAATGTCCGACAGTATCGAGAACATTAATTTACAACGCGACTTGTTTATAGCTTTCAACGCTGGTGATATTGATAAAGTTATGTCTTTTTTCGCTGACGATTGCATATTTGAAACTGCAGCAGGAGATGAGAGCTTTGGCACCCGTTTTGTAGGCATAGAGCAAATTCGTACAGCCTTTTCAAAAGTGTATGAAAACTTTCCCGATGTTCAATGGGAAAATGCAAAACACAGCTCATTTGGCGAAAGCGGTGGCGTGTCCGAATGGACGTTTACCGCAACCCAAAAAGATGGCCGACGTATCAAAGCAAATGGAGTCGATCTTTTTTCAATTAGTGGCGGAAAAATTACTAAGAAAAATGCTTTTCGTAAAGATCGTCCACTATTAGCTCCATTAGCCGATTAACCGTTACGTTATTTTTGGGAGTGCCTTCGTTGACGAGTTCCAATATCACAGATACTTACAATCCTAAATACGACCCTTTAAAAGACGCCACTCCAGGAAGAGGAAGAGATTATGCGCCCTCTTTCTGGATTTCTGACGCGGGCCGATCGCCAGTAGACGATGGCCCAATTACTAGTGATATCGATGTTGATGTTGCAATTATTGGGTCAGGCTACACAGGGCTCACAACAGCGATATATCTCGCTCAAGAGCACGGCATTAAAGCAACCGTCCTCGAAGCAAATAAAGTTAGTTATGGATGCAGTAGTCGCAATGGCGGCCAAGCGCAGATCGCCACTGGCAGACTAAAGCGCTCACAATGGCTTAAAGAATTTGGCAAGAGCACGGCGCTTAAACTCCATGAAGAAGTCATGGAAGGAATGGAAAACTTTAAAGACCTCATCAAAGATATAGATTGCGATGCAGTGCACGGTGGGCATTTCTATATTGCCCACCAGGCCAGCGCAGCGGAATGGATTAAAAACGAAATCAAAATCCAAAATGACATCTATGGATTGAAATCCACCTTTGTTGATGCGGGAACTTTAAAAGAAGAATACGTGAATGACCACGAAGCACATGGAGCTATGTGGGAACCAGAAGGTATAAGCATTCAGCCTGCCAAACTCGCATTCGGGTATCTAGATAAAGCTCGATCGCTAGGTGCAAAAGTACATACATCCAGCCCAGTCTCCGCTTGGAAAACAATCGATGGATTTCACTTATTACAAACCCCAGGAGGTGTGGTAAAGGCAAAAAAAGTCGCAATTGCAACAGGAGGTTATACTTCAAATAAGCTGCACCCCAGTATTAAAAACAGGGTGATGCCTGTACTATCCAATAATATGGTGACCCGAGTACTTACTGACGAAGAACTAGAGCAACTAGGCATTAAAACAGGTATTCCGTTAACAGATACTAGAGTACTACGCCACTATTACAGACTTCTACCAAGTAAACGATTACAGATCGGTAGTCGCAGTGCGATTACCGGGCAAGCCGCACCAAATATACGCTACCAACGAATGCTTGAAGAAGATATGCATCGCAAGTTTCCAGTACTAAAAAATGTTGAGATCGAGTACTCCTGGTGGGGTTGGGTTGACGTCTCGCATGATATGATGCCTCGAATCACTACAACCGAAGAAGATAATACAATCATCTATGCACTGGGATACGGTGGGAACGGCGTCATGTATGCCTCACAAGCCGGCATGCGTATGGCTGAATTGATCGCTGAAAAAAATGTACCTGATCTACCGATTTTCAATAAAGCTCTCCCATACCCTATTGCCTTTAATCGATTTGAATCACAAGCCCTCGCTCCTTTTCGGCGTGTAGGGCAGCGATTTTTATATCAGTGGTATTGGCTAAATGATGAAGATAAATTTCGATTCTAAAAATGGAACCTTTTGATCTATCATATCTTAGTCTCGGCTTTATTCTGCTCTCAGTTTTTTTTGCTGCGTTTATTTCTTCTGTGACGGGAATGGCAGGTGGTGTACTGATGTTCTCCGCACTTTATCTGTTTATTCCTCTGCGCCCGCTGATCGCCATTCATGGCAGTGTGCAAGTCATTAATAACGGAGCAAGAAGTTGGTTTTTACGCAACTCTATAAAAAAAACCGCTTGCATCTACTTTGCTTTCGGCGCCTTGCTAGGCACTGCTATTACCACTTACTTCGTCTTGGGCCTGATAAGTGAAGAAGTTTCACTCTTAATCTTGCTCACACTTATTGCATACACACTATTCAAGCCAAAAAAAATACCAAGCATTAGGGTTACAGATAAACAGTATTTTTGGGTAGGAATAGCCACAGGTAGCTTAGGCATTGTAGCTGGAGCTATTGACCCACTTCTCGCCGCCTTTTTTTTGCGGGAAGACTACTCAAAGGAAGAAATTGTTGCAAATAAATCCATGATGCAATGTATTGCACACGCAACAAAAATTCCTGCTTTTATTTATTTAGGTTTCTCCTTCGAGCAATATCTACCCCTGATTGCCGCACTAAGCGTGGCCGCCATACTAGGCTCAAAACTTGGCATTACAATACTTAACAAAATACCTACAGTTCTATTTTTCAGAATAATGTGGTGGGTACTGTTTTTTTCAGGTTTATATATTTCACTGAAAATATTTGGTGTCACCTCATAGCGAGAGATAACTTATGACGAATACATTTGAAGTTAGCAACCCATACAACAGCGCCATCATTGGAAAACACACCTATACAAGCGCCAACACCATTGGTGAAAAACTCGAAAAACTTATGGTGGGCAGAAAATTACAGGCCGAATTAGCACCGTTCGAACGCGCAACAATCCTAAGGATCTTAGCTGATTTGCTTGACGAAAATAAAACGCTTCTAGCGCAGACAATAACAGAAGAAGTTGGCAAAACAATATCAGATAGCCATGTCGAAATCGCTCGCGCTATTAGCACTACGATCGCCAGCAGCGAAGAAGCAAGAAAAATCGAAGGGGAATGTCTTGATTCGGACGCCTACCCCCCGAAACGAGATAAAATTGGTATTGTGCGCTGGCAACCATTGGGCACCATCTTGTGTATTACACCATTTAACTTCCCTATCAATATTGCCATGCATAAAATAGGCCCAGCATTTGCTGCGGGCAATACCATATTGCTAAAACCTAGCCCTCAAAATATCAAGTCTTCAGAAATACTCATCAACCTGTGTTATCAAGCCGGGATGACTGAAGAAATGATTCAAATATGTATACCCGACATACCCGATATGGAAATGTTGATCAAACACCCTGTGGTCAGCGCAATAAACTTTACTGGTGGTACGCATGCCGCCAAAGCTATAGCAAAATTATCAGGTTATAAAAAGCTTTTATTAGAATTAGGCGGCAATGATCCACTAATCGTTATGGATGATGGGGATCTCAACGCCGCTGTACACGCAACTATCAATCAGAGATTGGCGACCGCAGGTCAGCGGTGCACAGCCGCCAAACGTTTGTTTGTGCACAGTGACGTATACGAAAGTTTTATGGATATACTCATAAACCAGGTTAAACAATTGAAAATTGGCGATCCTTCACAAAAAGATACATTTATCGGGCCAGTGGTTAATGAAAAAGCTGCAAACGATATCAAAGCCATCATCGATAAAACGATCGCAGCAGGTGCTAAACTAACGCTAGGTGGAATAAAGGAAGGGAATATTATTCACCCCACTATTATCGAAAACATTGACGATGATGCAGAGATATTATCAGAAGAAGTATTTGGCCCGGTTATTCCAGTGAAGAAATTTGACTGGGTTGAAGATATTGTCCCGATCATTAACAACTCCCCCTATGGCCTACAAGGAGGTGTATTTACACAAAACCTCGCCACCATTAAACAGTTATATAACCAGTTAGACCTAGGCACTTTAGTTGTGAATGACGGCCCAGGTTTTCGAGCCGAACACTTTCCTTTTGGCGGAGTAAAGGAAAGTGGTGTTGGCCGCGAGGGTGTAAAATACGCGATTAAAGAAATGAGCTATCAAAAAACATTAGTGCTTTAGTTTCTAACTCAGTGATTGGTGTTCGCGGGTAGACCGAAATATTTTTCAAGACAAAGCTATTCTATTGCTCGCCACTTCACCAGGGCCCGGAGGCGCCAGCAACGTCTTAAATATTGCGAGCAACTCTATGCCCCACTTCGGTGGCAACATCGTTGCTGGCTTTTCCTTACCCAGCTTCCACAAAAATTTTGATGTGGATGGCAAAACCATTACTCAGGCCGAGTTAGACAAAGAGCTAGAGGGAAAACTGCACAATTTAGCGCAGACAATAGACAAATAAAGAGGAACAAGGCTATCCACCATTAACCCGGCGGGTTTTATCCGCGGGTTAATATGCAGTGTAAGACAGCACTGCTAGTCCGAATAAATAGACAGCACGCCCGACGGTAAGATCAGTAAAAACGCTTAAATCTATAGTGATGACCTAAATCTAAGACAATTTGTAATATCCGCCTGATCATCAGCTAAAGGGGAAATTCAAGTATTAATACTTTTACTGCCACCATAATAATCGCTGCCAATCATTTAACCTATTACAGCAATCTGTTTAGCCGTGTGTGATTATTCATTGAATGAGCCGGACCATTGTCGCAATTCGGGTACTACAGCGCGCGCCAGATTCCAAGCCAGTTCCTCAGACGCCATATTGTGTTCATTAGCGAGGGTAATAATCACCAGCTCTTTTTCTGGGAAAGTTAACATCTGTGCGTAGTAGTAGCCGTTTCCTCCGTCGTGGTAACGCAATAGCCCAATCGGTGTATCTGCCGTTACCCATCCGTATCCGTAAAATGTATCGCCATTGCCTTCGTCCACGTGACGACCGTAATACATTTCCAAACTTTGTTCACTCAGCACTTGGTGTAGTGGTCCAATAGCACCGGACACCTTAATAAGAGACAATACCAGTCAACTGTTAAGGTGTCATCATGAGTCAGAAACGAAGCTACAAGCAGTACCCAAAAGAGTTTAAAGAAGAGGCCGTGGCCTTAGTTTGTGATCAAGGCTATTCGGTTCCCGAAGCCGCTAAATCACTGGGGATAGCCCCCAACATGCTCTACAAGTGGAAGGAGAAAATCGAATCTGAATTGAGCGGCAAAGTACTGGCGGAGGATGAGCGGGCCGAGCTGAAGCGGCTGCGCAAAGAAAATAAAGAGCTTCGCATGGAGAAAGAAATTTTAAAAAAGGCAAGTGCCTTCTTCGCGAAAGAAATGAAGTAAAGTACCGCTTCATTGAATCGGAGTCCTGTCGTTTTCCAATAGTTAAGCTGTGTCGGGTTATGGGCGTTTGCACTACCGCGTTTTACGATTGGCGAAAGCGTCCAGCTCAGCGCATCACTGAAGAGTCGCTTCGCTTGTACCGCAGCATGAAGCGCCTGTTTGAGCAAAGTCGCAAGAGTTTGGGCAGCCGTGAGATGATGAAAAAATTACGTGAAGAAGGCTTTCAGATCGGGCGCTATCGAGTTCGAAAGCTGATGCGAAAGCTAGGTCTCACCGTCTACCAGCGGGTGGCGTACAAGGTGACGACCAAGCGCAAGGCTTCAGACGCCGTAGCCGACAACTTACTCAACCAAAATTTTGATCCAGTTGGCCCAAATCAAGTCTGGGCCGGAGATGTAACGTATTTGAAAACGGGCGAAGGTTGGATGTACTTGGCGATTGTTATGGACTTGTACTCCCGCCGAATCGTTGGCTGGCACATTGATAAACGCATGACCACGAGTTTGGTAAGCCGAGCGTTGATAAAAGCGTACAACCTGAGACAGCCTCCGGTGGGACTTGTGTTTCACAGTGACCGAGGCTCGCAATACACGAGCAAGCGTTTTCGGAAATGCCTAGCGTCTTATTGTATGCGTTCAAGCATGGGAAGTGTCGGAGCTTGCTGGGACAACGCGGTTGTTGAGCGTTTTTTTGGAAGTCTCAAGCACGACTGGATTTTAAAGGTGGCGCAACCTACACGTGAGCATATGGAGGCTGATGTGATGAAGTATATGCGTTACTACAATGTTCATCGGTTGCACAGCGCCAACGATGATTTGTCGCCGGTGGCCTTTGAGGAAAAAGATAAGTGTCCGCAGAAACTGCGGGGCGGTTCTGCTCGGCCAGAGCAGGTTCGGCACGTGGTTTCTGTGGAAAACAAGCGCAGCGCGTTAGCCGCTAAATTCTAAAATTTTGGTGTCCGGTTTTACTTGACCAGAACAATTCAACGCATCGGCATTCAGCTGTCCGTAT
>NZ_JBSWVF010000033.1:0-21838 GCF_056159445.1 Pseudomaricurvus sp. ABR4_320
GGGGTTGCCACCCCGAGCATTCATTTATTCCATCGAGTTAGTAACATTACTCGTAGAAATGTTTGAAGAACTTGCCATTCCTGACTATTTCAAGAGCCTTTGTATTTTGAAGAAGCTCGGATTTCTGAGCTTTATAGAGCGGCGCATACCATTTGTTTTCTGAAACGTTAGTAGTGTTTTTTTCAATGGGAGCGCCGACAAAGGCTTCTACCTCATTCCATACTGAATCTAACTTTTTAACTTCTACCAACAACAATTGATATTTACCGTTGCTGTACGTCTGAAAGCCTTTTTCTTTGTCAAAAGGCTCCGAATAGACATCAATACCGGTAAGACGATGTATTTCTTTATCAAACCATGTATTTACATAATCATGAGGAAAGACATTTTCAAAAATTTCTGAAAACAACTGCTCATCGGAAAAGCGGCTGATTTTTCGATTGATCCGCCGATAATGGATATACCAAAATGGAAAATCCTGAAAAAACATGGAGACATTTCTCTCCATTGGCGACCGAATCACGGTTATAATTTTGACGTCTTTTCTTCTGACCACCGTTGCCCGTCGAACAAAGTCGTATATGGATCCAACGCCCTTCATCAGAAACCCGGGTCTCTCCAGATTTAAAAGTACAGGGCACGGTGGGTTACTGTACAACGTATGCATATGGGCAGAATCTGGGATGCTCGACTCTAACGAGGAAGATCCAACTTTTCCCATCTGATATATGAGGATCGAATTGTCTTTAGACGCCCCCTTAATTCGATCCAATCCAATTCTGATTCTCTTGTACATCAACTATAAACACCCAAACTAAAAGTATTCGCAATCAGAAGCTCCATAGCACTTCTGTCCCAAAATAGCTCATTGTCAAATAGGGAAAATAGCGCCAATGGTGTGGACATCATCACACTTACCATGCGTCCTTCATTCCAGATCTCAAAGCTCGCCAGCAACCCGCGTATTATCCAGCTCTAAAGGACCTTATCGTCGCCACATACCAACCACCCAGACCGTATCTGAGCTGGATACAGTGAGGCGACAAAATGACAATCTCTTTCCTTTACCGTTCAGTACCCGCACTTGCAATTGCTACTGCGTGCACGATTCTTCCGACCCAAAACGCCAACGCAAGCGACTATTACACAAACTGCGCTCGGCAAGGTGAATTCTGTGAATTCTCTGGTTGGGCGGAAGTACGCTTTGGTAAAAATGGTAAATTTCACCGCGGTGTTTTCAAAGACGGAACACCCTGCAACAACACCGTATTTGGCAACCCCATTGGCGTTACCAAATATTGTGGTTATCGCCCTCTTGACACCATCAATCTAACCATAAACTGGAGCACCCCTTTAAACCGGGAAAACGGTGAGGATTTGTATAACCATGAACTCAAAGGTTACGAGGTTCAGTATAAATCCAGCAGTGCGACGGAATTTACGTCAATAGCCATCGATAATGTCTATACCACGAGTCACACACTCACGCTTCCACCTGAAAATTACGAAATTCGCGTAAAAGCCATCGATAACGAGGGGTTTTCTAGCGCTTTCTCAAAACAAACGATAACCATGGGCAATATTCAGTATTAAAACTCACTCCTTTAGCCCGTTATCGGCTGCCGTTTAGCAGTTTCGCCACGGGAAGGCTCGCGCGCCTCAATACCACTAAAAGACAGCAACATATTGTTGCTGTCAAAAGTGGAATCGTAATAAGCGCAGCCGTCTGAACCAGTGGGTTTATCAAGACGTTCTCAGGAAGCTGCTGAATCGCCGCCTTAACCAAATCGATGATTGGCCAATGACAGGCAAATATAAAAAAGCTAAACCCGACCATATTTTGCAGGTGCTCACTCTTACCTCGATATCTCAGCATCAACCATCGTAAAAACAGGCAAACCGATAAAGTGCCCACAATCCGTAAAAGACACAAATATTGAATCGTGTCTAAAAACGGCATCATCGTTTTATAAGAGCGCCCCAAGATCGTCACCATAAATAGCAGCCAGATATAGGCTCGGCAAGGCATAACACGATCGATAAGCCCTGTTATCGACTGGCAATACAAAGAAATGCAGGAGCCAATAACGAAAAACATAAGTACATCGCCCTTAACGAAAGGAAAGGGGACTAAATCTAAAAACCACACTACACCCACGGCCGATACAAATATCTGCGGAAAGCGTTTTAGAAAAAAACCTATTACCGGCGCCAAGCAGAGGGTTAACGCGAGATCATGCAAAAACCAAAACTGCATGACAAAAGTGGAGGTTTTGATACCAAACGTCGACTTGACCAAGTCAATCAAGCCAAGATTATCAAATTCTAAATTGGATCGATTGTAATTCCCTAAGCCTAGCTTATAGATGACAAATAAAAATGCGATCCAAATAAATGTCCATGCAACCCAGGGAACCACGACCGTCTTAAGTCGTTTTAGCAACTGCTTTGAATGATCCGATCTTCCTCTGAAATACAGATAGCCAGACATAATACTCAACACAGGCACCGCCGACATGGTTAACCAATGTATATAGCTGTTGAGAAGATTTGGCAGGTTCGTTGTTGCCAGAGTTAGACTATCTCTGGGATAAAAATTTGAACCTGGTACTTCAAATACATGGTGTATGACCAACCCAAAAATCATTGTGATTCTTGCGATATCAATCCAATAGCTGTCATCTTTTGTTAGCGGCGTCCCTGCGTACATCTCTAACCTCATTATTAAATATTTAAAAACGCTAGTGTGTTGAAAGCCGGCTTTTTCTTATGAAAAGCCTAACCATCTGCTTATTATATAGTTATTAGATTAACTGAGATCTAAAATGAAGACGCTTTTTCAACAACGCGGTCTTCGGCCGACATCTGCTCGAGCCAGCGGTCTGTTACAGAAATGGGCAGTATTTCAGAAGCAGCCAATCTTGAGATATCTTCTTGATAATAGTTATAAATGGATAATAGAGTTTCTTCGCTAAATTCTAATGACTCTTTTCCTTTGCCGTTAACGGCATAATACAGCTTTAATGCCGCCCGCTTATACTTCGGGTTTTTGGTCCAGAAAAATTCTAATAGATTATTTACCTTTAACGCCATTTTCTGTATCCCATCAAAATTATGGGATTGGGTCACATTCGAACGGCCAAAATCGTACTCATCATAGAAACCTGAGTCCAAACCTAAATTAGAACAAATGCTTTTTATGATGCTGGCGGGTTCTTTGGAAAAATCGTCATAAGAGACGACTTTAATGTGCTCAGAACCAACGCTGTCATAAAAATCAGAAAGGTGTTTGTGATATTTCCCCGCATCGGGAACACTTAAACACCACTCACTTAAACCATGCGTCTGTTTTGAACCTGCCTCGTAGTTTAAACAAGCCAGAAAATAATCATCAAAGCTCATCTCTTTCGGTATGTATAAGCGGCTTTTGTGAAACAAAAAGCTCGACTTTAACCGGTCTAGAGGCGACCGCAGACAAAAAATCAAAAAGCAGGAATCAGCGATTAACTGCCCAATATTTGGCGCCGCGATTTGGCTCTCAGATAAATAACCTGGTGAAGCCTCCAAAAAAAATTCTCTGTCTGCATTTTTTTCAAAGAGGCTTTTATACTCCTCGGTACTTAAAGCGCCAGATCTACGGAAATAATCCGTTTCTTTTGTCTTTGAAATATTGAAAAAGCCGCTATCCGCCAAATACTGATAGATAGACGTAGTGCCCGCCTTCTCTGTCCCTGCAATGATTACAAATCTATCCATAGTCAACTACAACAAAGCCTCTAATTCTTCAGAAAGATCTCTAGCAACAGCTACAGTCCGATAATCTCTTGAAATTTCTTCGGCACGAGTCTTATAGCGTTCAAGTAAAACATCATCACATTGCAGCAATTCTACCGTGAATGCAGAAAAATCTTCAGCAGGATTGCACAACAAGTCTTCCGCTAGATCTTTGAGTACTTCCGGACTGGCGCCTTGATAGTAGGCAATAGGAACCACGCGACAAGCCATAGCCTCCAGGAGCAGCAACCCTAACGACTCACCTTGACGAGTTGAAGGAAACAGCAAAAAGTCAGACAAACGAAACTGAGTCGCAAGCTCTGCTTGGGAAAGAGCGCCGTGCACTTCACACACGCCACGCTCGATTAATGGCTGCAAAATGTTTAGAACGTCAGCTTTTTGTGGACCATCACCCACAAAAACAAAGTCGGCATCTACACCATTTTCGACCAGGCTAACGGCTGTCTTCGCTGCGACATCTGCACCCTTACCGGCAATCATTCTACTCACGAAAATGACTCGTTTTCTGCTACCTGGGTTTCTCTCTCCACCGGGAAAGAACACCCCGGGATCGAAACCGCCGGACGCAGACGAAATCAATTTATCAGCAGGGATTGAATACTTTTCATACAGTCTTTGAGAAAAAGTTCTCGATGGTGCGACAACCAGTTTTGCTCTTCGATTTGCCCACCGACAAATCATCGACTTAACCTTTCGCCTCAATCCACCTTCATAGCTTTCAGGAAAAGCGTCACTGCCATGGTAATGAAGCACAATATCGAGCTTCCGATTGAAGTAGCTGGCGAGAAGTGCCGGTGGCGCAGAGTGGCTCACATAGTGAATATAGACAAGCCCTTTGAACCGAAGAAGCTTTAAAAACGCACCGAGATAAAATTTCAGGTAGCCGAGCGCGCCACTGCCAAACTGGGTAAGCGATACCAATTCGACATTCCAGCCCAACCCAGCCAAGCCATCGAGGGATTTCTTTACGAAAGTCCCGAAACTTGGCGCATCATCGGTGGGGTATAAGTTTGTTAAGTAAAGAACCCTTTTTTTTTTGATACTTTCTAAATTAGCGTCCAGGAGCTTATTTTCTAAGTATCCGATTAACCGGCTGCGTCCTTCAGAAACTGTGTCACTTGCCGCAACCAGTTCTTCCAAATGATCGAGAATTTCAACCAACTCATCTTCATCTTTAGCGATATAGATGCCGGGCACACCCTCGAATCTGGAAACCGTAGACAGCTGATGGTCATTACGATGCTCGCCAAGAGAGAACTTTCTCGGCATAAGCACGGCCGGCAACCCCTCTTCCAGCGCTGTAATAATCGTCCCCATCCCAGCATGTCCGACAATTAACTTTGACTGCCGAACGTATTCTGAATATTCAACTGGCGTCAGGAACTCATAGGTCGTTATATTCTGACACTGGACCTTAGAGGCGCTCGTCTGGGCCACGACCTTAACGGCATCATTTCTTTTTGCCCAGTTATCTACGGCGACGATCAATCGATCAAAGGGTAGCTGGGTTCCAGTCGTGACAAAGATCTGACTTGTCAAAGTACCGACCCCTCGTAACGCACATTGCCACCGTCAGCAAGATGTTCCCATTGCGTCAGAACAACATCCGCATAGTGCCGACACATTTTTCCTCCAAGAGACAGCTCATCCGCATTGGCAATACTGTCTACCCAGATTGTCTCGCATCGAAACATTTTTCCGAGCAGCAAGCACAGTGCACCGGGAGCCGCGCCCGTTGAGATAATACAATCCGGCCGATAACTGACGACAATCTTAAAAAGCTGAAACGTCGTCACAAAGGCTGAAAAATAGGACTTTTTATTGGAATCTTTGACCAATCGATAGTCTTCAATTTGGTTTTCTTCTGCGAGCCCTTCTATTGTCGTGACATAAAGCTGATCACAGTTTTCAAAAGCGTTCCTTAACAGCATAAGCTGCTTCCAATGCCCGCCACCAGAGGCGACTGCCAGAACTCTTTTCATATCAATCTTCCCCCAAAAACCAATGTTGAATGCGAACGTAAAAATCGGATTCGAACCAAAACGGCATATATGCCCATGGCGGCTCGCAATGTCTTGTTATTAATTCAAGACTGAACGAGCCATTTATATCGAAGTACCGCGACTACCCCTTCCGGATTTGCTGGATTGAGACCTAGCGTCTTTCGTCCGTATCGGAGAAACTTTTCCCCCGGCAATGTAGTCGTCAAAATTGTAATCGTATAAATCAGTTTTCTCTTTGACCGTCCGATTTAAGACAACCCCATCGATCTGCACTCCAACGTTGTAGAGTGCCTTAACCGACTTTCTGACGATAGGCGATGCTGTGCTATCAAATCGGATAACGTATAAAACGATGTTAGAAATTGCTGCAAACTCGACAGCGTCACTGACGACGCCAGCCGGAGACGAATCGATAATAATCCTATCGTAGCGGTCAGCAATTGACCGCAAGTGATCACACAACTCGCTAATTGAAAAGGATTGACTCATACCTGCAGTCGGGGCATCAAAACTCAGCAATTGCAATTGCCCACTTTCACCAACAGGTCGAATAAACTGATTGATCGCAGGGATCAAACCAGTATTAGCGTCAAATCCATCAGACTCAGAGTGGCTGACTCCCGTCTCCAGCATTGTCGCCAGGCAAGGTCTTCTAAAGTCACCTTCAACGAGTAAGACCCTCTCAAACTTCGCGAGCTCTTCTGCTATACAGACTGAAACTGTCGATTTGCCTTCGTTCGGGACAGTTGATGTTACCAGGACAATCTTATCTGGCTCACTCCTCCCTCGCAGGAAGAGGTTCGTTTTTAAGGTACGAATCGATTCCCTAAAATGCGGATCTCCTGCATGGAGCAGACCACTCGCGGGAAGCTGCAGACGCTTCAAATTGGTTTCTGGTATGACAGAAACCGTTTTTAATCCCAGATTTTCCTCAACTTCACCTTCGGTACGAAGTGTAATTCGGATTGAGTCATTAAGAATTGAAAAGCCTACAGCAACGATGGTTGAGCCAAGCAGCGCGACAATCACAGCCAATTTTTTTGCTGGCTTGTAGGCGTAGCTTGGGGCAATCGCCTCGTCAATGATTCTTGCCAAAGGCGCCTGTAAACCGCCAGCCTGGTCGGTTTCCTTAGATCGAACGAGGAAGTTATTGTATAAAATACGGTCAGCTTCGACTTCGTGTTCAAGATCTTTAAGCCTGAATTCCGACTTGTTGATGCCTTGAATCTCACCCTTTGAAGCTTCTAGCAGCTTACCTATGGAAGTCTCATTATCGACGGCAAATCGGTAGTCACTTTTCAAGCCGGCGATCACTCGCCGGACCTGTTCGTCCAAATCGGCTCTCGCAGAAGCAACTTCTGTTCGAGCCTTAATTAGCGTCGGATGCTTAGGCCCATATACCAACGCAGACTCATTTAATTGACGGCGAGAGTTGTCCAGTATTTGTTTCGCTTGCTGCACCAGTGGATGCTTCAAGACACTGGGAATAGACATCAGCTGATTCAGATCAGGATCGGATCCTAGCGCTTGAATCTGATTGTAGATGGTTTCAGCCCTAGCTCTTTCATCTCTGGCGACGATATATCGGTTAGTCAATTGAGTAAGCTGGGTTGCATCTACGGTCTGCACACCATTGACATCGATCAGTTCATTCTCATCGCGATAGGCTTGTAAACGTGCCTCGGAAGCCATGAGCTTGTCTCTCAAGCCAACGAGGCGATCACTCAACCAGGACGTCGCCTTCTTCGCAACGTCCAGTTTCGCTTCCAACTGATTCTCGATAAAGACATCCGCAAGTGTATTAGCAACCTGTGCGGACAACTCAGGGTCGCGACTTTCAAAAGAGATTCGGATGAGCTGTGTGCTTGGAATGCGAGACACTGAAAGCGCCTGCTGGAACTTGCGCACTGTTTGTTGGAAGCGCTGGCCCTCCGTCAACTCCGGCTGATCATTTTTTAGACCAACCGCAGTTTTCGCCTGCTCAATCCAATCTTCAATCTTGCTGCTATCACCCTCTCCGTTAAACAGAGGGTTGGTATGAAGAGACAGCATTGAAACGACTTTCTCAGCCAACTGGCGAGACTTTAGAATTTCGTACTGCGTTTGATAGTATTCTGCATTTGTGTCATTTCTGTCATAAACATCTTCGTATGACAGGACTTTAGCCTCATGACTCTCAATGAGTATTGTAGATTCCGCCTTGTAGAGTAGCGGCATTGAATTTACAACCAGGAAGGTCACCAGTGTCGCGATGGCCACAAAAGCCAAAATGGAATACTTGTGATTTAAAACTACCCTACGGTAATAACGCAGATCGATTTCAGCAACTGCGACACTCTTCCCTTTGCTGCTCTGCCCAGACGATATCAACGACCCTCTCCTCAAATTACCTACAAACCCCGATGAAAGGTTCCATGATTAACACTGTCCCTAATTTACAACGTCGTTGTCAGCAGGCGACAAAACACCTCACATAACAGCTAACTGCAGATTCCGTCGAATCAAGAAATGCAAACTCAAAACAACCTGTATGAAACTTGACCAAACTCCAACTACCGAAGCTTGCCGGCACGTTCGTGAGCACACCATGCAGATGAAAATGGGCCGCGAAACTACCTCTCAAATAACAGCAGTGCAAGCTCAAAGGCAAAATTGGATGCCTGAGAAATACTTGAAATCTTGTTGTATGAGGCTGAGAAGGTGAAGCTAAATCGGATTACATCTGATACAGGTTGTAGGATGTGACCAGACAGGGTTTCATAAGTTCAGCTTTCGGCGCTGAATTTATTGTCAAAATAAATATCGGCACCTGGAACAGTTTACTGGCATTGAAATCTACCATATTCGTTCGACAGTGTGCTTATTTTTCCGTTTTATCTCGCTATATTTTTTAAATATGACAAGAGGACTATTAGATATCTTCAAATGGCGGTTAAAAACATTACGGGGCAAAAACACTAATTTACAGATTACCCCTCTGGCACGCCAACTTAGCTCTCTCTAAAAGAAAATTTATATGCCATAATGTCGCCTCAAGATAGTTGAAAACTTTCTGAAAAATCAAGCAGGTATTCTTTACAATTGTCAACACTCAGCGATTAGGCAAATTGATTTCAATCAATCGCTTTGATAGGCTTTTGTCGAATTATTTACATAAGCAGATCTGCTTGTAATCGTTATAACACACTTTTTTTGTTGATATATAGGGAAATTAAAGCTTGGTAGTCACTACCAGGCAGCGGCCTCAGAGCCTAAAGGGATTTTTCTCGAATTTCCGTCATAATTCCCGAACACACTGATATTGTTTTTGTAGCGCTGAACTTCAGCTCTACCCTTTGCGTCGTACTTTTTGTTCGACGATTCAGTCAATATAAATGATCCTAGCGAGTCACTTGATGATCACATTACGGCCACTTGCCCCCGAGAAGTCCGAGCACGGCTATCGATACCGATGCCTACTTGATCGGCCTGATGGCAAACGAGAATTATGGTACGAAGTTCCTGAATCCATCCCAACCATCTGCGCGAACGATATAGAGCCGTTTCTGATCGCAGTTATATTAGATGCAATGGCAAACCAATGGCCAATAAAAGCCATCGGCTCAGCATCTAGAACGCTACTATCGAATCTCGAGGAATTTCAAGTCTGCTGGAATCGATGGCTACCCAACAAGTTCCACTTGGTTTCTATTGAGGCGACAGATATTCGTTCAGAAGCGAGCGCTGAAACCGAGAACAGCGGGCAACCAACCGCCGTCGCAGGGTTTACCGGGGGCGTGGACTCCACCTATTCCATTTGGCGTCATTATTCCAAACAAGCTGGAAACAGAAGCCAAAAGATTAAAGCCTGCGTTCTTGTACACGGCTTTGATATTAGCATCGATAACGACGATAAATTTGAAAAGAGCTTAGAGCTTGCCTCTAAAACCTTAAGCGCAATCGATATCAAGACCCTGCCGATAAAAACAAATTTTAGAGACGTCATCGATACCATCTGGTCTCACTCTCACGGCATAGGACTCGTGTCTGCCATGCAGTTTTTCAAGGGGCTTGCTCAAAACTGTATTATCAGCTCATCCAAACCCTACGATGATCTTGTTCTGCCTTACGGATCAAACCCTCTTTCAGATATCCTCCTGAGCAGTGGTTCTTTCTCTGTGATACACGAAGGTGCTGGCGCCAATCGCACTGAGAAAGTAAATTACATATCTCAATGGGAAACAGGCGTCAATAACTTACGGGTGTGCTGGAAAGGAAAGCAAACTGGAGCCAATTGCGGAAAATGTGAGAAGTGCACCCGAACCAAAATGAACTTTTTCGCTAATGGACTGAATCCCCCCAAATGCCTAGGATCAGATATTCATGCGAAAGATATCTTTAGAATTACCTTGCCTCAGAAAGCTGTAGAGGTGGAATTCCAGCAAATTTTAGAGACAGCAAGAAAAAACAAAATCTATGCCCCATGGGTATTTCAGCTCAAGCTAACAATGCTCTTGCAGCCGATTTATCGAGCTAGATACTATCTAATGAGGGCCGTTACCTACAAGAAAAGACACCAGGCACTGCAAGAACGCAGAAAAAAAGCCGGTCTCGGCACAGTAACTCAACGGGTATAACAGCTTAGTAAAAGGCGCGCGAAATGTGAAAGGGGTGTGCCAATACCCCTTTCAATCTTTGAAGTCGAAATGCAGACAACTAGACCTTTTGTAAATTGGATGTATCCAGATCAAAGGTCCACTCACCGTAGTAACGACTGTTTTTACCGTAGGAATTGTCGATAAGATCATTATGAACCCCCAATAAGCTCGCCAAAATATGGCCATGCAAACGGGATGTGACTACCCTCTCATGACGAGAGAACATATTTACGGTTCTTTTAATAATACGCTTGGTGTAGGTAAACCAAATCCATGAAATCAAGCCGGAGAGAAGACTTACCTGACATTTCTTTGACAGCTTACTGAGCCAACGAATTAAACGAAAAACCATTTTATCTTCCCGGCTGCGCAAAACCTTCCAGTCCACGGCTTTGTCAGACTGCACTTGGTCTGCTGTTTCAACATCCGTTCTCAATAGGTGCAGCTCACCTTTCGCAGGCTCCCCCGAGTCCGCTTTCAACTGCCCAAAGAGCTGATGGGCAATATCAGGCATCAGATAGACATTGTCAGTTAGCTTTTCAGCCAACGACACACTTGATGAATCTCTGGCAAATATGTGCAAGTCATTAGCCCCTCTAAAGAGCTCCACATCCGCAGCCAGATTGCTTTCATCACCGTAAAAAAGGGTTTGAGGAAAAATCACAATTCTCGTGTTTGGATACCGCTGCGCTATCGCTCTACGGAAGTTTTGATGCACATCGTAGATATCACCAAAATTACCTCCACCATGAAATACAATCGCTGTTCGCTCGTTAACCAAATTGTCTAAAGCACCCTCAAAATACTCCAGCAAGTTAAGGCGCTTTATGACATTGATCTTATAATCCCGAAAAAGCTTTTCGGTACCGTGATAGATCAGCAGGTCACCAACATTCAAGTGAATGGCGTAATCAAGGTAGATCACGTCATACCCTTTAATAACGTCGACGAGTCCCTTTAGTTTATCTTTTAATTCCGTTAGCTGTGGCATCTGGTTGCCTTATAAAATGCGGTTAAAATTAACGCCAACCGAATCAAGGTAGCGAATACGAATGCGTAAAGTACATAGATAATGTGATCAAAATACATGACCATCGGGATCGCAACCAACATAAAAAGAATGGCGATCGCCTGGTTTATGTAGATAACTTTAAAAATTCCGTTCGCAACAAAATACTGAGTAAAGAGGGTGTTCCAACCCGCCAGCACGGAATTAATAATGACCGGAGGCAAAAATTCTGCAGCAGGAGAAAATTTTTCTCCAAACAAGCTGGTAATTAGCAAGCCACCGAGACCATAAGAAAATAAAATCCCAACGATGCCCACTGCCAATCCAAGAGTGACCAACATATAGAACTTTTTTGTAACGCTTCCTGATCGTCCAGCCAACTCCGAGAAGGTGTGATCCGTGACCAACTGAAAAAACCGCGAAGATATGGTTTCGAGTGACATAGCTACCGCATAATAACCAACGACGGTTGCCGGAAAAAAATAGGAGACAATAAACTTATCAAGAAACCTTGCACAATCTCCAACAAGTCTCAGCAGCGACATCTTCCCGGCATAAGACCAAAAGTCAGTCATAAAAACGGCGCCTTTGGTCACATTCTCTTCTCGAAACTTCTCCATTCGAAACAAGATGAATGCCGCCAACAAAAAGCGTGACAGAATAAATGCTACGACCGCATCAACGAGGGAAACACTGTCAAACAGAAGCAAGGGTACAAATCCAACCACCAATGCGATTGGCGTTGCCGACATGACGATAGAATACTCATGCATCTTTCGCTCAATCTTCAACACATTGGTCAGAGCTGACGTGAGCAGCATACAGATAGAACAGAAAAACAGGAGACCAAAGGACAAGTCCGGAAAGACCAAAGCCGAAAACAGGCCGCTAAGAATCGCAGAGAGTATGGCAGAAAGCGTAACAAATACGACGATATCGACGCGACAAAACCTGGAAAAACCAGCGCTTCTTAGTTTGTATACGATCGTATTGGGCAGCGAAAAGCTCGCTGCCCCCATAATAAATAACGACGTTACCTGATATGTGAAGAAAGCGCCCCGATCATCAACGCTTAAAAGTCGCGCAACAAGCACGGAAAATAGAAAAGAGAAGCCGAAGTTTATAATTAACGTATTAAATATTCTTACGGCCGACGAGCTTTTCGTAAAATATTTAATCATTACAGGTACGTAAGTACGTCTCCAGCTCTTCTACAGAACCGTGCTGAAAGTAGTAGTAACTCTCATCAAAATTGATTGGGCGCTCTCTTCCATGCCCCATAGGAAGCTTTTTATAACGCCCCAACCATTCAGAAAGATTTGACTGAATACGCCGAGCGACCTTCCCTAACGTGCTTCGATTTTTGATAAACAGAAACTTAGGAATAATGGGGAACAGTGGCGACGTGATCAGCGCGAAACGTACCTCAGGGGCAATTTTGTCATCTCCCAGAGATATTTTTCTAAACCGCAATAGGAACTTGTTTATCGCTCGCTTACGAACAATAAAAAAGGATTGCTGAAGTGGCTGCGGACGCTGCGCATCAGAACCAAACATGTAATCCTGTGATTCCGGCATCTGAGCAATACAGTGCTCAATGATATCCTTACCTTTTAACAACGCATCCTGCTCTACGTAGACATAGAAGTCACAATCGCAATGCGAAGCGTATTCCATACTCATTAGAACAGATTTTGACCAACCACAGAAGTCACCGGTCATATTGGTTACGTGGCCAGAATTCTCATTTAGCTTGATATAGACGGTTTCAATACCATCGACAAAATGCTCCGGTTTTACCGGACTGCAACTGTCCACCATGACAATTCTATCAGGATTGGTACTGCGCTCGATGGAATCTACCCACAAGCGATGAAACTCATTTTTCCCCATTTTAACAACAGCGCCGGAAGCATCTTTTACCGTCTTGTTGTCTTCTTCGCTACACCACCACCCTGTGCCTATAATGTATTTCATATTTCCATACCTACTTCACGCGAAATTCAATTATTACCAGCACAACATTACCTATCCGACCGCAAGAGCTGGACAAGTCTATGGAGCTGGGGAGAGCAAAACTGAAATTATATTAATGAACCCCAAGAAACGATCAGTGGATAACACTGCATCATACTGACGTTAACGATATTGGCGTTTACAGCGAAAAGCCAACGAACCGTTGGTCAACCATCAGCGTTACCATCGCTCAACGAAAAATGATTTCAAAATACGCAATTACAATAGGTAAATGCTGCTTTCCCATCATTTTTGTTTGCACTGGCAGTGCCCGCCAACGATCAATCAAAAGCTCCTTAATGACGACCATCAAGAACAAACCATCAATACAGTTTGTCATTCATGATCTTTGAATAACCGTATATACGACAACAGGGTTATATGCAGGGGAACATTCCAGGAGGATCAGGATACTATACTAATAGCCCTTTTTTATCTAACTCAATTTTAAGCGCCAGCAACTAGCGTACAAAAATTAAGCTAACTTAAATACAGCGCTCACAGATTACCATGGAATCGTCCAATGATACTTAGAACGATTTGAGGCACTGCGCCGCCAAAACGACACGACTGCTACAAATGAATTACGTAGAAAGCGGTAATAAATAGCAAAAGTACCGTTTTTTTGAGACCAATAGCAAAGCTCTGCAAATCACACCAACCCACCACACGCGATGTCTAACCAAATGGCGACACCTATCAAAGATCACAAAGCTTACCTTCAGTTAAACCTTAGAAAATCCAAAAAGTTCCTGTTAGGCCGGTAATTTCGGCGCCAATTAAAATGAATAATGCGCCATGCAGATTATACTTCTTGAACAAGATTTACTGGCAACACCACCTATAACCTGTAGACTAGAAACGGATTAACTATTCGCCACACAAATGCAGTATCACAGAAGATGATATTTGCGACAGCCTTGCACTGTGAGATTTCGAAAACCGGAAGCATTTCTCAAACGCACTGTGCTCAAACACCCCAATTTTTTTTCCGGATCCCCTCAAAATGTGCTTACAGATCAAACAGGCACACACGCCGATTTAACGTTCGAGGGCCACACCATGACGAATCTGCCACACACACGCCATTCAGATTCAGCAAGCATAGCTTCAACCTACGCTCGCCAGAATCCTCTAGGAAAATTACTTCAGGGGGCATTGTTCTGTGCCGTCGCTGCGCTAACAGTAAACCAGAGCAATGCGGACTCGTCATTGCCTTCCGTAAGAATTGAAGGTGGTCAATATCTCGCCACAACCGGTGTTGAGGCTGTACTCTCCCCCTTCAACTGCAGCTCAGGAATTGGCGACCTCTCACTTCAATACCAGGGGGGCGACAGCGATCAGCGGGGAGCGACTCTGGTTCAAGATCCTGCCAACCCAGACAATCAGGCGTTGAAATTCTGGACGACAGAATCTTACATTGGAGGATCTAAAGGCAGGAGCCGCGTGCAGATGAACGCCTACGGCTTGGCCGACACGAAAACTCTCGACTTTTCAGTTCGGATGTATCTACCGAAGGACATGGCAAAGATCTCCAATTACAACGGGACCTCAAATTTCTTGACCATCAGCGAATGGTGGAATGACGCAGGCTGGGCAACCAACGGTATGCCATTTCGCATCTCTGTGAATTTGGTAAAACTGGATGCCAGTGTCGGATCACCACTCGTTCTGGATGCCCGTGCACAGGTAAAAGATCCCACCACCAACCAATGGGCAGATCACGTTTGGTTCAAAAAGAACCGGGATTATCCATTGCCGACAGGAGAGTGGATGACACTGAAATATCATTTTGAAGAAGGCAATGGCAACAACGGGCGCTTTTCGATTGATATCGTCGACAATAAAGGCTACAAACATAGCATTATTGATGTGACCAACTGGACTTATCATCCAGATGCGAAATCTCCAGACGGCATATCGATGTTTAATCCGATAAAACTGTATACAAGCTACAAGCTCACCGATTTCATGGCTTCTCAAAACGCTGACCTGAATATTCTATGGGACGACATTCGTTTTACCAATCAAGACAATGCGAAATCCTGTCAATTCGCTAATGCCAGCCCGCCTGCCGCACCCGACGACCTGATCGTCGATTTACAGTACTAAAGCGAAACGCCCACAACCTGTAATTTTGGGTTGTGGGCAAAAACTAGCCGCCGAACAACAGCCGTTCTAATCCCCAGCCAACACAAACTTTGCGATTACACCACACTATGACTGGTGCTGATAACTGGATTTCTGATGTACGAGTAAAAAGTACATTGTGTTACATAAAAAACCAAAGAAAACCACCACAAGACTTGACTGAATCGTATGCCCAGCAAAGATCAAAATAAAGAGCGCCAAGCAACGTCCCGCATAAGACGTGTACATCGCCGGTGCATTGGTGGTGTTTTTACAGCTCTTAGATAACACGTTGCGACCGGCTAAAATATAGGCAAAAACGCAGAAGAGAAAGAGTCCAAAAATCCCAAACGCCTCGACCAAATCAAACAGATTGTTTTCAGAGTAGCCAGTCCACCCTAAGCCGACCAACAACAACTCAGGTTGGTCGTATACTTTGGCGAAATAGTGCTCTATAGCAACAACCCGCTTGTGCCCTCCAAGTAAAAAGCTTGAAAGTCCATTTTGATCGATTAAATAACTCCAGCGCTTAATGGCGAACTCAAAATAATTGAGAATATCAGACCACTTGGCAAGAGCGAGCGTGAAAACTGCACCACATCCGATCAAAAACAACAGACGGCTGCGAATAAAAATATAGACAGAACACAGGATAAAAATCCCCAACAATGAGGTCTTGCTGACAACCAGAACCGCACACGCCAATGCCGCAACAGTGCTACAAAGTAGAATGATCCGATTATCGTAAAAGGCAACCAACATCGCAGAAAACCCCAGCACGAGAGCAATACCAACCTCGTTTCCTGCGTACAGAAATCCAGTGCCTCCAAACCCCTCGCCAGCACCAGACACATAGTTTGAAAAGCCGATTCCAACCGTTGATAGGAAAATATTGAATGCCAACACGCTGAAATTAATGAGTACTGCCTTTTTCGCATAAGCCAGACCATCATAGGCGTTTAGCACGACGGCATAAAAATAATAGACCGCAAACAAGTTGGTAAAGATCTTGAAGCAGATACTGACTGCTCTTAAGTCATCACTGACACCAATAACTTGCTGAGTAACAATCAGCAGTGTTATGACTAAAAAATAGCTGAGCGCCCACGGGAACATTCGTCGATCATTCATCGCGAGATACAGCACGGCACAGAGGGCAATGCCAAACTTCAACGCATTTAAAAGCATGCTGACAGGCGATAAGCCAATATAAATGGCAAAGCCATTAATCGTTTCAATCAGTAAACAGAATTGAAAATAGATCGCGAGGCAAAAACAAACCAAATCATTCAGACTATTGCGACGACCAACGACGGGTAACGCAAGCTCACTCACACTGACACATCCTTCTTTCTGCCCAATTGCGCACTAGTGTCACGCCATTAAAGGCCATTGCAAACCATCAAGAAAATTGAATAACGCGCTCGGCGGCGACGATACCGCCTGAGCTGATACCTTCAATCTATTAGAAAAAGCTCTGCTCGACAGTGATGATATCTCCGGGTTGAACCTGTCCACCCAAAGAAACCTTTTGAGGGGTTTGGGCTTGGTCGTCGTCAGCAATAACGAAAACGTTGCTCTGAGAAGCTCTTTCCGTGAAACCGCCCGCGAGCGCTACCGCTTTACGAACGGTTAAGCCAGGGCGAAACGGATATCCCCCCGGCTGCTTCACTTCGCCATTTACGTAAAAGTTACGATACTGGAGAATATTAATACTAACTTTAGGGTCGATTAGGTAATCACCTCGCAAACCGTCGCCAATTCGGTTTCTGAGCTGGCCTACGGTCATACCTTTTACAATTAGCTCCCCCAGAAATGGATAGGAAATCGTCCCAGCATCCGTCAGCTGAGTTTCAACCGTCAAATCTTCCTCGCCATAAACCTGGATCTTTACAACATCTCCAGATCCGAGCTTATAGCTTGACATTCCGACCTCTGCAGAAGCCAGGCACGAAAAAAACACGCTTTGAAGAACGAGCATTATCAAAAAAGGTCTGAACATTATGAAACACCAAGAAAAACAATAAAAAGGGATAACGGAGGCACTGCCCCAACCATTGAAACTATGCGATAACACCAATTTACACCATCGAAAGTATCGAATAGTGTCAACCCAACACTACTGTTAACCCAATAACACCGAGCTGGCCAACACCCCAACAGCCACGGCGTTCAGATTAATAGCAGATATTACCTTTCAGAAATATGACTAACGATGCTCCTCTTCCCTCACAATAAAAATGCAGATTATAGGCGCTCGACAAAAGCACTTGTCATTTAACAGGCAATCATTTCTCAGCCACACAGAACCTCGAAATAATTGACGATACTGTCGCCATCAGGGGCAACGGAGACCTACCGCAAGTTACAAGCTGACATCAATACCGACAGAAAAGACATTTCGGGAATACTCATACTGCACACTACTGGCATCTTTATCCCGATACTCATACTTTAAACGCACATCCATCCAACGCCGAAAATTGTGCGTCATCTCAAATTCGTATGACGATATCTTTTCTTCTCTACCCGTATCATCGCCGACGTAATCGTTATCTCGGTATTCATAGGAAAGCTCCGTGCTTAACCGCGAAGCCCAGCTATGATCCCATCCGAGACTGTACATTTTCGAGTCTACAAAGCTCCCCTGACCATTTGTCTCGCGATCTTCCCTACCGGCTTTTAAGATGAAGGCTGATCTTTCGACCGGCGACCAAGTGACGTCAACATCCCAGTTTAAACCATCAAACTCAACACGATCCCTGTCGTCAAAGGTACGCTTGATATACCCGACTTTCGCCCGGCTTTCTACTTGTGCAGACGTCGTCCAGGTAAACCCCGTAGAGACATTTTGCGTTTGAGCATCACGGGTATCGTAGACACCTGGCTCAGAGACAGGGTCCGTTGTGTAATCCATGTCCCGATGACCATAACTGATCAGCCAATCAGTTCTGCCACCAACCTTGTAGTAAAAGGTAGCGACAGTACTTAGTTCATCGTAATTACGTCGATCCGTATATTGAGAAAAGTTCTGATACTCCTTCTCCATACTGCCCGCTTTAAACTCCAAACGGCCTCGTGAACTTTGAGCCCCATAAACATATCGAGCACCCAACCGGGAAATTTCATACTCCAAGGGTTCTGAAATGACATCGGCGAGATCGCCTTCGGTCAAACCTGTCCCCCTCGCTTCATGCCGGTCATCATAGCCTGCCGTGAGCGTAAGATTGTTTCGGTGGTTAAATTTTACCCCAAACTTGCCGCTGACCAGATTGTCTGAATAATCATCATCGCTGCTCTTTTCATAAAAGCCCGACATATTTTGCAGCTTGACCTCCATCACATAAAGATTATTTTCGTATTCCGAAGTAACAGAGGGGGACACCACGCTATACCAAGTATCTAGGGTATCGTCCGGCCGGTTAAACAGGTTATCGGTATAACGCTCTTCAAGTGTTAACTCAGGTGTGACACTCACCCCCCCAACTCGAACCGCCGCAGGATCGAGAGCATAAGCGCCGGAAGGTAAAAGAACCGACAGAGATACTGATAAGAGAATGCGATCAAATGAATAAATCCGCAGCATAGATAAGTTTATCCTTAACAACTCGATAATTTCGCTGAATCGATGCAGCTCTAGGAAATAATGAGAGAATGAATGTAGACCAAGTGGCGAGAAAAGATCATTACCATTTATCAACAAAAGGCAATTAGACGGAGGACGTCAGCCTTCCCCAATGTTTAAAAGTCTCACTTAAGACAATCTGCTGGCAAATAAAGTCAAAGCAGATGCAGCAATCCACAAAAGCCCCCACAAACAATTTTGCCTTATCCTGACTAAAGCTGGCGAGACCTCAGCGCAACGTAGCAATGACACAGCTTACCGGAATCTAAGCGAACCTTCTGAAACCATATTTAACACAGCACAGGTAACGCAAGTCGCTCATCAGCGGTTCAAAAAAGCGGAGCCCAATTTCGCTCCGGTCATAGAGCCCCCAATTCAGCCGGGTAACACCATAAACCGCCTCGACCAGAGCCGTCTACTTTCACGCCAAGCAATTAGGTGCAATTAACAGACGAACCCTATTTGAGCTGAAATTAGTCTAGGAGTTTGCGAATATTCCAAAGTATAAGTAAAGATAAATGCAGAAGCGATAACAGTTTCGATATCGCTAAATATCAACACTTTCTAAACTTTTATCCTAAATAGCATTAATCGAAGGGCATTTATGACTAGAAAAGATTACTTTAATTCAAAATAAGAATAAAAATGAAAATTTTTCTGTTTTTGATCAAACAACTTGAAAAAACTGTGGTCCTAGCTATCGTTACTATAGTTAACACAAGTTAACTATACACCAATCTTTGGTCAATCGTGGCCCCTCCTTCGATTTGACACAACCGTTGATAAGCCAGAAATGCACGCTCCCTCCGGCTTTAGCGCGTATCCGGCCAAAACCCATATAGGCATCACCATGATCACTTTCACAGGCAAACGAAAACTATTAAATGGACTCCTAGTCCTCGCGGCAAGTACCGCCGCATCCTCTACACAAGCTGCCGTTACAATGTCAGAAGGTAACTACGCTACCTCACCATCAATTTTTAATGTTATTTCGGATAAAAATTCCTGCTCTCTTGGATTAGGTCCAATTACTGTCCAGTACAATGGCGGCAATTCATCCATGCGTGCCGCTCAGATTGTAAATAATCCGACCAACTCTTCCGACAAAGCATTAAAAATGTGGGTAAAAGAGCCCAATGATGGGGACAAGGGCAGAGTCCAGCTGAATGCTTACTCCATAACCAACACCAAGAAATTTAACTATTCAGTCGACATGTATTTACCTTGGGCGATGAAAGCCGTAGGCGATTACCCTGGCATGATGGGGATGATGACCATCAGTGAATGGTGGAATGAGCCAGGCTGGGGCGATGGAAAACCCTTCCGTATATCGCTAAACATTGCAAAAAAGAACTATCAAACCGGATCACCATTGATATTTTCCATCCGCGCGCAGCGCAAGGTCAACGGCGCCTGGTCATCATACATCTGGTCCAAGCGTAATGAGCGATACGAAATCCCATTCAACAAGTGGATAAAACTGAGATACTACTTTTCAGAAGGGAAAGGTAATAAAGGTAAATTTACTCTGAAAGTAGAGGACAAGGCCGGCAATCTGACCACGATATTTAGCATTAAGAATTGGATGTACTCACCGATTGAGACGAGCCCCAACGGTTTGGCGTACATTAACCCTATGAAGCTCTACGTTCACAAAAACCTCTTATCTCACATGAAGAGCAAAGGCAAAACAACCCAAATTTATTTCGACAACGTCAATTTCGACAACGTCACTTATTGCAACTAAGCAATGAACCAAAAGGGCTTTATAGCCCATTTTTTTCGGGCAGGTGGTGATCTAGATTATATTATGCGTAATCACCACTTTTACTAATAGGGGCAGTCCGCTGCCCCTCTCTTCGCAAGCAGCCGCCACTCCTATAAGTGGCAGCCTGCTTGCTATTTGACCCACCGGTAGATTATCGACGTCACGCCGTGCTGGCAACACCGTCTTTAGGCCCTGTTAGATACCATATGACCAAACCGATTACCGGCAAGAAAATGATCAAAAGGCTCCAGAGCAGCTTATGTAACGTGCTCGCGCCAGATCCAACAATTTTAATGATCGCCCAGACATCTAAGACGAAGATGATAAAACCCAGTATTCCACCGATTTCCATAACACTCTCCTCTAAGTTGTTTTTGCCCCTTTAAACGGGTAGAGCCCGCACAGCAAGAGAAATATTTGCATTTGTTTTGAACAAATTTCCTTTCGCTTTAAGATAAAACCTCAAAAATACAGCCCCTCTCTACGTTCAAAGAAGACAGAGCGAAAACCATGCCGCTCTTGCCTGAAAAGAAATCACGGCGGAAAATTATGCATATGGGTTCATGTCTTGCTTATAAATTAAATAATTCCTGAACAGCCTTGGGCTGCTTGAGAATGGGTACATTTTGATCAAACCTGTGCCGCTTTGTTCAAATCAGCGCTCGTAGGCTCATCCTCCTCATAGGTGCGATATACTAGGGAATTTCTGATTAATGTCGGCGAGGCGGCCAGCACAAGGCAAAAATGACCGAAAAGCACTGGGACCGACCCTTCGGCTTTACAAATTGTAAATGAGCATTTTGAGATCATTTTTTAACGCAGCGATGGCAACGCAGATAGTTAATCAGAGGTTTC
>NZ_JBSWVF010000034.1:0-21275 GCF_056159445.1 Pseudomaricurvus sp. ABR4_320
TCTATCCCGTTAGAGTAAATGCGTTCGGTGCGAGTTAATCCTTAGAAATCTTTGGTTAAACGCAGAGTCCAAACGCGCCCCATAGCTACGCTGTTGTAGACGGAAGCATCGTAACCGGCAGTATCTGAAGTCAACGGTGGCTCTTCATCCAGCAGGTTCTTCACGCCGAGGCGAACGGTAGTGCCATCGAGGAAAGAGTCGCCCGCGTTGAATGTTTTCGAAACGAAGCCATTGAACGTAACGGTTTCATCAACTTTCCAGTAGTTGGTGCCGTCTACCGTCATCACGTAGCTCGGAATGCTACCATCCCAAGTTTCATCGGGGCTGAATGTCGCACCGGTATCAGCGTATTCACCGATATAGTAACCGGAGATACCCGCAGCCCAGGTGTCATACTGCCAAGATAAAGCCATGGAGCCACGCAGCTTGGCATTACCATCGGTTTCCAACAGCACTTCGGAAACACCGGACAAACCACCTGTCTGGGTAAACTCATCCAGATAGGTCCAGTCGGTGGTAAAGGTCATGGTTCCCCAAGAGAAATCCGGCATGTTGTAAGTGATGTTGAAGTCGTAACCGGATACTTTCTGAGAATCCGCGTTAGCGAAGGACGTAATCGTGTTCTGCATTTCACCCACTGCCGCTAGCCACTCCGACTGCGGACGGCTGGCATTGTACTCGGCGAAGGCTGCGCGATCTTCATCAGTAACCGCAGCACGGATAACACTCTCGTTACCAACATAGCTATCGGTACCACTACCAAGATCGATATCTTCAATGGCAATACCTTGGGCTAATGCCGCTTGGGTAGCCGCTTGCAGACGCTCCGCATCATCGTTACGAATCTGGCTGGCGTTCGGCGTGGCGATTACGTTATCCATCTCGATCTTGAAGTAATCCACCGAGAAGCGCAGTTCGTCGACCCAAGGCACATCAACCACGACACCCAAGGTGATACCTTCCGAGGTTTCTGGTTCGAGTTCGCCAAGAGCCCCGGTGGTCTGCAAACGCGGTGAAGAGTCTCCACCGGTGAGACCGGTACGGTAAGGGTCATTGTAAGACGCTACCGTGGTACGCTCGTAGCCCAACATCGCCAGGTTAGGCGCGCGGAAGCCTTCGTTGTAGGACGCACGGATCATGATGTCTTCGAAAGGACGATAATCCAAGGTGAATTTCGGATTGGTAGTGCTTCCGAAATCATCGTAGTTTTCATAGCGCAAAGATGCACCGAGAGACAGGCTGTAGATACCGGGAATCTCGTTCTCTGGCGCTGCCAGAGGAATTACCGCTTCAACGAAGCCTGCAGAAACCCCTCGTGTGCCGGAAATATCTGCCGATGGAGAAGCCTGGATGAAGTCGTTATCGGTGGGGTCCAAACCGAGATCATTCTCGTAGTTCAAACCAGCATACTGAGGACGATGCAATAAATAGTCTTCATAGCGGTACTCAGCACCAAAGGCGACCTGCAATGGTCCCGCCCAGGTTTCGACCAGATCACCGGTTACCCGCGCATCACCGGTAGCCAGAATATCGGTACCCGTCTGCTTGAATTTCTGGGAGAAGGTATCAATCACGTCCGGGTCATTCTCATAGACGGTGGTAGGCGTTACTACACCATCAATGGTTTCGAAATTATAACCAAAGGGGTTGTAGAGACCTGCATCGATAGCCGCAATGGTGGCTGATTCACGAATCGCGTTTTGGGAGACGTCACGAGTGCGGTTTCTTGAGTAGGTTACCGCCGATTCCCACCCCCAGTTTGCGCCGATATCACCACGGGCACCGAAGACACCACGGAAGGCTTCGGTATCGACTTCGGCGACTTCGTTGCCGTTATCGACGAAGCGGTAGTTGCTCAGAGTGACTTCTTCACCATAGGGGTTAAACGGATTGTCGGCGGCAATGGTGATGGTACGGTTAGCAGAGGCACTGTAGGCTACCGGCGCACGCTCCATGGTGGACTCAGCGGCGTAATACAATGCTTCACCAAACAGCTGTATGCCATTGTCCAATTCGTAGTCTAATTGGGTAAACCAGTTGAGACGTGAGGTTTCCGGCAGTGCATAGCCTTCGTTCATGTTGAAGTAGGCATCCCGGGAGAACTCACCGTCCCGAGCGGGAGAGCTATCACTGATGGTTGCGGTGCCGTTGCCGGTAGGTACCAAGTATTGAGTACCCAGGCTTGGAACCGAATAGATCGGATATTGGCTGGAGGCATTACGATCAAAAAAAGGTCCGTTGACGGCGTTGAAACCGTAAGGGACCTGAGAAACCTTGTCAGCATCGCCCACAATGTCTTGGGTATACAGTGGATCGCGATCGTAGTAATCGAAGGTCGACGTAATGTGTAATTTATCGTTCAGATAATAATTACCGTGGGTGAAAGTAAAGCGTCTTTCATCACCGGAACCGGCTTCGGTAAATCCAGTCTGCACTTCCAGCTGGTTGCCGACATAATTGGGATCAACCACGAAGTTGACCACCCCGGCCACCGCGTCGGAACCATAGATTGACGAGGCACCATCGCGCAGAACATCAACCCTCTGTAAGCCCCGTGCAGGCATGGTATTCGCATTGACAGTCATGGTAGTGCCCTGGGCCATACCGTGGGCAGCCATGCGGCGGCCATTTAATAGTACCAGCGTCGCGCCTGTACCCAGTCCACGCATGGCAATACCGGCTACGTCACCCCGTGATCCCGCTCCACCCTGGGTGGATTCATTGAGCGGAACGCCGGTTACAGACGGCAGTGAGGTCAGCAGATCAACCGGTGTACCGGCATCGCGCAGATCCATCTCTTCCTGGCTCATCACGGTGACCGGAAGCGCCTCGGTATCTTCACGGGCAATACTGGTTCCCGTTACTACAACTTCCTCTAGTAATTGACCGGAAGAGCCCGCATCACTCTGTGCTTGCGCCAGCGATGTTGCCCCCGCCGATAGACTCAATACAATCATCTTGCGGAGCATACTCGCCGCGGACAATTGGAATCCCTTTTCTGATAAAACGTTGTCTGCATGTAACATGAAATACTCCCCCAAATTTTTCGATGGCGACTGACCACAAATCGGAACCTGCCCGGCGAGTCAATCAAGTCAGAGTGCTACCTTAAAACTGACTTGCTTATTCCGGTAAGACGCTAGACACCAAACACCATTTGCTCGACTGCCTTCGACGTCCTATAGCTTCCTCTTCCTTGCGGATACGATCACAACGAACGCACTTCAAACTTACTGGCAGGACTGTGGCGCCACCAATGAAAAGTTAATAACGTCGCATAACTGTTCGTTATATTTGTAAGTTAGGCGCCATGCGAACGCCACTTATCAGTGCAGCCGCGCATTCAAGCGCCACAAATTAGGTCTTTTTCTAGAAATAACAGGGAGTTGTGAAAGGCTGCCGTTTGGGGACAGGCAAACAACTGAAAGAATTAGCACCCGGTCAAGAATGTCACCGAGGACTTTAACCAAGCCCTTAACAAGGGGTAGCTCCCTCAGCGGATTAGTAACGGAGTGCTATAGCAAAGTAACCGCTCATTCTGCGGCGTCGTGATCGATAAGCCTTCGCGCGATAGTCTGCACCCTCACTTATCGAGGAGGCAGTATGGCAATTCAACGTCGCACCATGGAACAATGGCAAACGATTGTTCAGCAGTGGCAATCCAGTAACCAGTCAGCCGCACAATTCTGTAAGGATCAGAATTTGGGATACGCCAGCTTTTGCTCATGGCGCAAGCGTCTGACCAGAGAGGTATTGCTTGAGCCATCCGAAGCTCCCGCTCAATTCATTCGTCTCGGGGCACTTCAGAGCGACGCCACGGGCTGGACCATTACCCTGAGTCTTGGCAATGGTGTGGAATTGCGACTGGCGCAGAACTGATGTTTTCCCCGGCCACACAATCCAGCATCTGGTTGTGTACCGAACCAACGGATATGCGTCGGTCGTTTAACGGGCTGAGTGCCCTGGTGAAAAACCCGCTGGGGCACAATCCGTTAAGTGGACAATATTTTGTCTTTATCAATCGTCGCAAGACGCAGATGAAAATCCTGTACTTTGAGCCGTCCGGGTATTGTCTCTGGTGTAAGCGGTTGGAACAAGGGCAGTTTCGATACCCGGCCTCCGCCTCTGGACAAAGATCCCTGACGCGGACGGATCTGCAGCTGATGTTGGATGGCATTGAAGTGCAGAAATCCCGGCAATTCAAGCGTTATCAGCGACCGATATGATGCATCCGGTGATATAATCCTTCCCATGCAAAAGACCACTCAACCTTCATCAAAGGCCGACGACAGCACTCAAACATCGCGTGACGAAGTCACCGCGTTGCGCGAGGAAAATGCGGCTTTGAAGCAGAGAGTGGCGTGGTTTGAGCGACAGCTGTTTGGCCAAAAATCCGAAAAGCGGCCCGTTGATAATCCCCACCAACCGAGCCTGCTGGGCGACGCCTCGGAACCCGTTTCTCCAGAAGGTGAAACCACCACGGTGACCTACCAGCGAGGTAAAGCTCCCAAGCAGCGCCCCGATGACTGCGTTAACGACAGCGGCCTGCGGTTTACCGATGAGGTGCCGGTTGATGTGATTGAGGTGCAGCCCCCAGAATTACAGGGTCCTGAAGCGGATCAATACGACATTATCGGTACCAAAAGCACCTTTCGTCTGGCCCAGCGTCCGGCCAGTTATGTGGTGCTGCGCTATGACCGCCCCGTCATCAAACGCAAAGACCGTGAGCAGCCCCTCCCAAGCCCAGCACCGTTTAATGTGCTGGACAAAAGTCTCGCCGACGTCAGTCTTCTGGCTGGACTGCTCATCGACAAATTTCAATTTCATTTACCCCTTTATCGTCAGCATCAACGCCTGACACACGCCGGGATTACACTCAGTCGCGCCACGCTGACGAATCTGGTCAAGCGGGCGATAGACTTGCTACGCCCCATTGTCGAAGCGCAGTTGCAGAATGTCCTTCGAAGCCGGGTCCTTGCGATGGATGAAACGCCCATCAAGGCAGGCAAAGCCAGCAAAGGCAAACTCAAGCAGAGCTGGTTCTGGCCACTTTACGGGGATCAGGATGAGGTGGTGTTTACCTTCTCGAACAGTCGAGGCCGACAACATATCGAGGGGATTCTTAAACGCTCCTTCAAAGGCACGTTACTCAGTGACGGCTACTCGGCTTATGCCAGTTACGTTGACGCCAGTCAGGCAGTAACGCACGCTCAATGTTGGGTGCACAGTCGTCGGCAATTTATTGAGGCAGAAGAGCAGGAGCCGGCAGCGGTACGAGAAGCTCTGGATATCATCGCGGCACTCTATAAACATGAAGCGATTATTACAGATAAAGTACTGACGGATGACCGCAAACGGAACTATCGTCTTGAGCACAGCAAGCCCTTGGTGGATCGATTCTTCGAATGGTGTCAGCGACAGTTGCAGCGAACTGACCTGATCCCATCAAACCCATTGTCCAAGGCTTTGGGTTATGTCATCAACAAAGAGCACAAACTGCGGGTGTTTCTGGAAGAGCCGGACGTGGCGATGGATACCAATCATCTGGAGCGAACGCTGCGGCCGATTCCCATGGGGCGCAAGTCGTGGCTTTTTTGCTGGACAGAACTTGGGGCTGAGCACGTCGGCATCATCCAAAGCCTGATCAGCACCTGCCGCCTACACGACATTAACGCGTACACCTGTCTAACGGATGTACTGTTGAGAATCAATGAACATCCGGCAAGCCAGATCGAAGAACTGACCCCACGCCTTTGGAAGGACACGTTTGCCGAAAATCCGTTACGCTCGGATTTGTATAGAGAAGTCAATGACTCCGTAGAATGAGCGGTTACATAGCAAACGACATCGAAACACTTACTGGCTCCGATCATTCCTATAGCTCTGACGATTTCCGGCTTTAGGCAGACACTCGTTGCACCAACCATACACAAGCACACAGCGCCACCAGTGACGAGCCGCCATAGACCACTCCCAATCGATAAAAACGAGTCCGCCGCAGAAAATAGGCTAGCGGAACAAATATCACCACAATGGCTAGTTGCCCCAATTCCACGCCCACATTAAAACCAATCAATGCTGACCAAAAGCGACCGCCGGTTTCCACGTCTTGAAAGACATTGGCAAAACCAAAGCCATGCAATAACCCGAACAACAAGGCGATCCAGACTCCTTGAGATCCGGCTACTGACGGTCGTAAATTATTCAGTGCGGCCAATGCCACAGACGCCGCTATGACAGACTCCACCACTTTCGGCGGTAATTGCACCACCCCTGTCACGGCAAGACTCAAGGTGAACGAATGGGCAACTGTAAATGCAGAGACGATCACCGCGACCCGCAGGAGCGTTTTCCCAAATCCTGCGACCGGTTCACGTCCGGTAGAATTGCGCTGCAGAACCACCGGTATCAATAATGCGATTAAAAACAGGATATGGTCGTAGCCGATCCATATATGCCAGATACCGGACACGATAAAATCGAAAATGTCATCTTGATGAGCACTCGCCTCATCAAAATATCCGCCTGGAATAGCTGTATTCAATAACGCTTGGTGCGCCCCACCACCGGGCCAACGTATAGAGACACTACGTGGGTATTCGCTGAGATTGAGGTGACTCAGGCTGCAATCAATACTCACGTTGCGGATGGGTGGCTGGCCATTGAAAGTCACAGTAGCAGCGACCTGCGGAACGTCTCCTTGAACTCCGTAACTGAATTCACCGAACCGAGGAATCACCGCCAATTCGTTCACCCAAAAGGCACAAGGCGTTAGCAGATAAGCTTCAATATCCGCACGATGGGGTCGCAGCTCTTCCCAGGTGACGTCACCATCGCCATTGGAATCCAATTTTAATTCCGTTTGTAGTTCAGACACGCTCACGCGCATTTGACCACCAATATGGCCTGATGAATCAATGTTTAAATCGACGTAGGCTTGAGAGGCCGATGCTGAAGCTGCCAGCAAAAATGACATTACACTGGCGTATAGCCACCAACATAGAAAGCGTCTCATCGTCTTACTCATACAACACACGTTCCCAGCCCTAAAGTACGCATAAAAATGGCGTATACGAATAAAAAAGAGCCGACAGCAAACTGCCTGCTGCCGGCGAGGAAGAGCTTTGCATGGCTATGGGTAGGTAACATCTTTCCCAAAGGGATAGAAATCGTTCAGATCCATGTGCTGGTAATTCAGACCTTCCAGACGAATGGTTCCAAGGAATGGCTGATCCGGCTCCACCAGCAGAATGGTGGGCGCATAGCCGTTATCGTCGTAGCCGCGGCGGAAATGCACCCGGGATTTAATCGCGATCGCCTTAAAGTCGTCCGGATTAATACCAATATCCATAAACGCTTCTGGCTCGGTATTCTGATGCAGATAGGGACTGATGAGCAGACGATTGTTATCGCCGAACTCGACACTGACCCACAATTGGCTGGCCGCCGCGCCGCTGAATCGGGAAATACCCCCGCTTACAGTCTTCACCGTACCGACCACATGTACCGGATCACCCGCAGACTCGTCGAGACGTCCTCCAACCATATAGTCGAACTTGTCGCCGACCTTAACGCCTTTCTCACGCAGCTCTTCAATAAGATCCGCATCGGCAACGGTACCGATCAATGTGTCACTGAGTCCCTGTTCTATCACCTGCTCCAGAAGCCACGTGGCAGCCCCGGATCGGTCGCTGTGATCTGCGAGCACAATCGGATATTCGCCCTTCGCCATGGCTTCCTTGGCAAGGCTGACCCCTTCTTTCATGGTGTGCACCTTGGTACCGTAGTAAAGGTCTTCGCGCAGCCGCCAGGCGGTATGAGCCATATCATCGGCAATATGATTGGCCAGTTCGGGATCGCCGTTGGTGATCACCTGAAAGGTCATACCGGCCTCTTCCGAATCCATAAAGGCAAAGCCGTAATAAAAGTTCACATAGACATCCGGCTCGCGGGCTTCCCAGACCAACGCGCGCTGCACCAGATCCATCCACGGAGACTGGCCGGTCCATTGCAGCACAGACGGCGTGATAATTGGCGGTTTGCGCGTGGCTGTTGTCGGCGTGTAATCGCCACGAATGGAGCGAATCAACGTGCGTGCCGCACGCTCTCCCTGCAGATAGCCGTCGTAATGCGGATAGTACTTAATACAGAATGCCAGATCGGCATACCGCAGAAAGTCTTCGTCCTCATTGCCATGGGGATCAAAAGTCCCGACGATAAACCCCTTTGGTCCGATCGCTTCCCGAACCCGTCGCGCCAGTTCCGCTTCGGGCTTCTCCACACCGCGAACACCCATCGCCCCATGAACCGCAAGATAGGCACCATCGAACGGCCCCTGCGCTTTGATTTCTGCGATCATCTTATTCACAAAATGATCGTAGGTGGTTTTATCGATCCAGCCGGTGGCCGTGCCACGCTTCGGAAATAATGGCGATTCGATCCCCACCAGTTCTACGTTGGCGTGTTCGCGGGCCACTTTCACAAAACCGCCGATATACCCTTTGGGAGACGAATTTAAAAGTGCTTCGCCACGGGCTGGCGATCCCTCGTAAATAAAATCGTCCAGCTCGGTATCGTAGGGAAGGAAAGTCACGGTTTCGTGCATAAAGTTAATCACCGCGATACGCACCGGCTTGGTGGTGGTATCGCCCTTACGCGTCTGAGCCTGTGTCGAAGTTGCAGTGAACACTAGCAGCGTCAGAGACAGCCAGGTCAGAAGTGTTTTGTACATCATTGTCATCATGCTGCTGTCACTTATGGGTAAGTTACGTCTTTACCGAAGGGATAAAATTTTTCCAGATTCAGGTGTTGATAGTTGAGACCTTCCAGGCGAATCGTGCCGAGGAAAGGCTGGTCGGGCTCCACCAGCAGGATGGTTTTTGCATAACCGTTGTCGTGATAGCCGCGACGAAAATGAACCCGCGACTTAATGGCAATGGTTTTGTAATCGTCGGGGTTAATTCCAATGGCGGCAAAGGCTTCTGGCTCCGTGTTCTGATGTAGGTAGGGGCTGATCAACAGCAGGTTGTTATCACCAAATTCGACACCCACCCAGAGCTGGGAACCCATTGCCCGCCCACGAGTCATACCGCCACTGACGTTTTTCACAACCCCTTTTACATGCACCGGCTCACCCGCAGACACATCGAGTTTGCCGCCCACGTCATAATCAAACACATCACCCACTTTAACGCCTTTTTCCCGGAGTTCTTCGATGAGCGCTTCGTCGGCGACCGTTGCAATAAGTGTGTCACTCAGGCCCTGCTTGATGACCTGATCCAACAACCAGGTGGCCGCACCGGAACGGTCACTGTGATCGGCCAGCACAACCGGAAATTTGCCTTCCGCCATGGCCGTTTTTGCCAGACCGACGCCCTCTTTCATGTCGTACACTTTGGTGCCGTAGTAAAGATCTTCACGCAGACGCCAGGCCGTCTGAGCCATATCGTCGGCAATGTGATTGGCCAGTTCCGGATCGCCGTTGGTAATCACCTGAAAGGTCATACCCGCTTCGACGGAATCCATAAACGCAAAGCCGTAATAAAAATTCACATAGACATCCGGCTCGCGGGCTTCCCACACCAGTGCCCTTTGCACAAGATCCATCCATGGGGATTGACCGGTCCACTGAAGCACCGAAGGGGTGATGATCGGCGGTTTGCGAGTTGCGGTTGTCGGCTCGTAGTCGCCACGGATTGTGCGGATCAGCGTGCGCGCTGCCCGCTCTCCCTGCAGATAGCCATCATAGTGCGGATAATATTTAATACAGAATGCGAGGTCGGCATAACGCAGGAAATCTTCATCTTCGTTGCCGTGAGGATCGAAAGTGCCGACAATAAACGCTTTCGGGCCGACCACTTCACGCACACGGCGCGCCAGTTCCGCCTCTGGCTTGGCCACATCCCTCACGCCCATGGCGCCATGCACCGACAGATACACCCCATCAAATGGGCCCTGGGCTTTTAATTCGGCGATCATTTTGCCGACGAAATGCTCGTAAGCTTCCTTGGTAATCCAGCCGGAACCGGAACCACGCTTGGAGCCGAGCGGGGATTCGATACCGACCAGTTCGACGTTCGCATGTTCACGGGCAACCTTAACGAATCCACCGATATATCCGGAGGGTGATGAATTCAGCAATGCCTCTCCCCGCGCGGGAGAGCCCTCAAACGTGAAGTCATCAATGGTGGTATCGTAAGGCAGAAAGGTCACGGTTTCGTGAGCGAATTTCAACACGGCAATGCGTACTGGTTTAGTGGTTGCCTTAGCGGCTTTGGAGACAGACTGTGCATCGGCAAACAGAGGCATTAGTACCATCAGTCCCGAGCTGATCAGTCCGACAAAAGATCGGCGCAGCATTTTCATGAGAAACCCTTCTTATCTGACGTTACATGTTGTTGAGTGACGGGCGAGGCGACCGCGGTCACAAGAATTTTTACCTTAAACAAGAGGCCGCTACAGCAACCAATGAATTAGCACCGGGTGCACATAACCAGAGGTTATGCGTCTTTCACATTGGTATTACCATACAACGGCATGACACTGGCGGAACGCACCCAGCCAGACGTGTTGCCGCCCTCCTGGTGTATCTGAATCCAGCCCAGAAATTCCCGGTTTACACGCACGATGGCGCCTTCCTGCAGTGGAGAGCTTTCTTCCTGGGGAACGAGATCTGTGGGTTCTGGCAACAGATTGACAGACTGTAATAGCATGGCGGCATCCGGATAACGGAGATCCCCCCAGGAGGACCAGCTCAGCTGGCAGACCACCAGCGCGGCGATACCGAATACCGCAATCACGGTGCCCGGCACTAACCAGTAACGCCGTTGCGAACGGTAGAGCCCGACAATGGCGATAACGAGTCCAAGCGCCAGGACAATTGCCGATAGAACAGCGAAGCGTTGCCAGCTGGCTGGAGAAAAGTGGCCCGGAATTCCGGACAGGGACGGCTCTGAAAACAGCCCCTGCAAGGTCGGATCCGCCGTGCCGATGGCATCCAGATTGACGTTCAACAACCGACGACTGTCGTCACTGGCGTGCAGAAGAAACGCCGCCAGCGAATGCGGCAATGCCGGACCGGACTGGCCTTCATCATACAGCGAACGGGCCAGATTCTGATGCGCGGCCCAATCCCGACCATCGGCCTGCAGCGCCCCAACCCAGTCACTCCTGGCGTCACTCTTCGGCTGGGCATACCCCTGTTCAGGAACGAGCAGCACACTGGCGAAGACAAAAGGCAGAAGGCTCAGTGACGGTAACCAGTGTTGCCGTAGCGTGGGAAAACGGTGGACTCGCTCAGGTGGTTGCAGAGGCCCGATACAGGCGTCGAGACTGCTTTTCCAATCTGTCACCGAACAGCCCTGCGGCGCGTACAGCCCCCGCTCCGTCAAGCGCCAGAGAGAATGCCAGAGGTCTGCCTCATCTGATTTGCCAGTGAGCTTCAGAACCGCCGTGCGAATCTGGCCCGAAGCAGGTGTTGCCTCTGTAACGCCCCAACTCATCGCAACCGCCCGCAGGCACTGAAACAATTCACGGGATGAAGGTGCCCGTCCACTCTGACCAACAGCAGTCTGTAACCGCTTCAACTCCCGCACACCTTTGCGGCGCAGTCGCATGGGTTCTGTCTGCCAGGCCCGCCACCAGGCAAGCCCACCCCAGAGCAACAGGGGTAAGATAATGGCAGGAAGCAGCCAGACCAGAGGCGGCACGACCGATACCGAATCCCCAATCTGCCCGACCGGAACCGGCATCGCCGGTGGCAACGCAGAAGCAGATGACTCACCATCCAACGCGGACGCCTGTGCGCTGACAAAGGTCGGAAAACACAATAGCCACAGCGTGAAACCAATGATTGATAACGGACAGCGCATCTCACCAATCCTGCTGAGGTTGAGTCTGCTGCTCCGAGGTCTCGGTCAGCAATTGATGGAGGCGTCCCGGTGAATCCCGCTTCGCTGCCTCTTCCAGTCGCTGCCGTGAAAACGACAGTATGGGATCACTGGAGCCCGAACGATCACCACGGGCGGCGCGAACGGCGGCCATACGGGCATTTTTGGGCGGTGGCGGCTTGCCTTCCCGTTTAATATTCACATCATCCGGGGCCGTCATATCACCCAGAGCGGCGTCGGTTTTCGCGGATGCCCCTTGGCCGAAAGAATCTGTCGCCGACTGCTGAGTACTCTGGCCAGCAACCATAGGCGGTGTGTCTTCTTCATCCAGCGCCTCTGGCGGTCGTTCAGACGGCTCTTCTGCCAGCTCACTGTCAGGTTTAATCAGCAGCATTTCCAACCGTTCACGATAGAACGCCCAGTCGGCAACGCTGGTATCCTTAGCCTCGCCCAGATGCGTCGCCTCTATCGCATCACGAATGACCCCCTCTTCCGGCGGCAGATCCAGCCGCTTCTGATCGAGGCCATATTTGATCGTCTCCTCAACCATCAACCGCAGATCGTAGGCGTCATAGTCGAATTCGGCGAGGTGACGAACAATTGCGCGCAGCCGTTCGACCGGATTGCTGTCGAAGACTTCCCGCACTTCAAAATCGGCCTGATTATCAAAATGCGCCTGCGCCTCGGGTTTATACAGCAGTCCACTGGTGATCAGTAGAAGCAGTAGGGAATGAACACCGCGACGGGCTTTTGTGGTCGCCGCAGAACTGCGACGGATATCCCTTGGGGCTGGCCGCAACTGAAATTCCCGCAACAGGCCAATAAAAACCAGAATGACGGCAGGCAACAGGAACCACTGAAACTGCTCTCTGACACCGGCGCTACCGTCGCCTTCAAATCGTCCCTGTTCTCCAGACTGAATCTCAGTCACCAGTGAAGACACCGCCGAATCAATATCACTGACATTAAAGTAATGGCCCTGAGTCCGGTTCGCGAGTGCTTCCAGTGTGGCGGGCATCAGTCGGGAGTGAATCACATTACCTTCCGTATCTTTGTAATACCCGCCATAGCCGTTATCGAGAAAGCCACCCTCAACCGTCCCAAGACCCATGGAAAGAACGTGCACCCGCTGTTCAGCCAGTTTTTCCAGCGGCTGCTCCCAACCTTCTGTCGTACTTTCGCCGTCACTCATCACCACCAGATAGCGATCGACATCTCCGGCCTCGCCAAACCCTTCCAGTGATGCGCCTAACATGCCGGTATAATCGGAGCCCCCCTGAGGCATATAATCCGGCCCCAGCTCGGGTATAAATTCTCGAATAATCTGGTAGTCAGGACTCAGGGGTACCTGCACGAAGGAAGTACCGGCAAACACAATCAGACCGACCCGTTCCCCTTCCAAGCCATCGAGCAGGCGTTCCATCAGTTCCGTCGCCTGCTGCATCCGGGTTGGCTCAACATCGGTCGCCAGCATACTGCGAGACAGATCCAGAGCGATCATTACTTCCCGGGAACGGCTGAAAACCTCATCCCCCTGCTCTCCCCAAAGAGGTCGGGCCAGTGCCAGAATCGCAAGCGCCATTGCCAGCAGGCTGGCATAGCAGGCAGTCCTCGGCGTGCTGGCAATGAGCGCCCGGACTCGATTCCCAGAGACCGTCACGCGCTGCATCGCCTTCCAGCGGGCTTGCGGAGTTGATCGCGTCATCCGACGAGACAGCAACAATCCCGCACAGGGCAGTAATAACAACAGTAGAAAAAGTGGCGTGGCCCAGATCATCATCCCTGTGTACTCACTGTCCGGCTGCGCACTTGTCGGTTCTGAAAAGGGAAAGCCATCATCAGCGATTTCATAAGAGCTCCCTTCAGGTTACCGTGGCCAGAGGTCGGCAGTAGCGACCTCCAATAATGGCGAGACCCAGTAACACCAGCGCGGCCGTTACCGGCAGATAGAACCGTTCATAACTGATCAGAGGCGGCGGTGCGTCGAATTCCACCTTGGCATCCTGGTTTATCTGACTGAATGCCCGCTGGACCGCGCCCTCATCGGTAGCGCGGAAGAAGAGTCCGCCGGTGGCTTCCGCAATATCCCGCAGTAGCAGTGTATCAATCTCCGAGGTGCGCATCTCGGTGCCCACCCTATTGCCCGCATAATCGTAGATTGGCATGGGCACATCGCCTTCAGCGCCGGCACCAATGGTGTAAACCGCAACATTTTCATCGGCGGCGAGAGAGGCCGCCTGGCGGGGATCCAGAGCCCCTTTGTTGCTGGCACCATCGGTAAGCAGCACGACGATACCACCTGCACCCTCCGACTTGCGGCCCTGCCTGAGACGCTTAAGGGAAACACCAATGGCATCGCCGATAGCCGTGCCATCTTCGATAAGACCGATACTGAGTCGCGCCGCCTGTTTTCTGAGCCAGTTGTGATCGAAGGTCAGCGGCGCAAAGGTATAGGCGCGACCGGCAAAGGTGACGATACCGATGCGATCATTGGGACGCTCATTGATAAACGCGGCAATAATGGGTTTGATCGCCTGCAGACGATTGACCGTCTGCCCACCCTGCTGAAAATCCTCCGCGTACATACTGGTGGACAGATCAATGGCAACGATCAGATCGTAACCCTGTTTCTGAAAATCCGGCTTGGGCGCCACCCATTGAGGCCGCGCCATTCCGAGGATCAATAACGACAACGCCAGATACACCGGAGCCACCGTCCAGGGCGGCGCATCACTGCGGGTTGAACCTCGCCACTGTTCGGATTCGGGCACCACCCACACCGACGTCCCCCGACGACGGCGCAACCACATGGCGAGCGGCAGAAGCGCTAGGAGAAACAGCCAGAGGGGATCATGCAGTACCCATTCGCCCATAATTCTGCCCTACCAGCCCATGCCAGCATGGTGTTGCTGAAAATGTCGCACCAGAGTGTCGAGCGTATCAGCGTCACTGCCGACTTTCAGTCTCGCATCCACCATTGGAAACAATTTATCGAACCAGGATTCGCGCCAGTGTTTCCAGTGGGTATGGGATTTTCGAGTTGCGGTCGACTCCGTATCGAGATTGACAATGCGTCCCGCAACGGGGTCGTAGGTAGAAATTCGGGTGTGGCGTGGCAGCTCTGTATCCCACGGATCGTCCGCCCGCACACCAACCGTCTGACAGCGCTGCTGCAACGCTCGCCAGCCGGTTGGCATTTCCCCCGGTAAAAACGAGCCGAACCAGAGTACAACACTGCCAGACGTTGCCGCGCGACGAATCATTCGCCACGGCATATCCGCATCAGGTGCGCCGCTCAGATCCGGTGCCGGTTGCCCCAGTAGACGGGCAGCCGTGCGGAGCGCACTCTTGCGGCCGGACTGAGGACGCTGAAACCAGTTTTCCTGGGGCGAACAATAAAACAGGCCGATACGATCGCGATGCGTGGCGCCCAGCAACATCATCAGTGCGGCAAGCTCCAGCAGTGTGTCGCGCTTACTGCGTGCACCCGTGCCAAACTGCAGCGCCGGCGTATCTTCAAAGACAAAAATTAAAGACAGCTCGCGCTCTTCAATAAATTTTTTGCGATAGGGTTCCCCGAGACGAGCAGTCACATTCCAGTCAATATCACGCAGGTCATCGCCCCACTGATACTTCACCACCTGATCAAATTCCATGCCTTTTCCGCGAAATACCGAGCGGTAATTCCCGCTCAGCGCTGTACTGACCGCATGCTGAACTCGCCATTCGAGGCGACGCAGAACGGCTCGGGGAGCCAACGGCAAGGGTGTTTCGGGATGACGTGAAGACGCAGGCATGGCGACGCCGATCAACCAGCCACAGCGTCTGGAACGGGCGTGTTATCGAGTAATCCCTGCAAAACAGAATCGGTGGTAATGCCCATGGCTTCGGCTTCATAACTCAGGCCGACGCGGTGGCGCATCACATCGGGAAATATTTCCTGCACGATCGCCGGACTGACAAAATCCATTCCGCGAATCCAGGCCAGCGCTTTACTGGCCTGAAACAGACTCAGGGACGCGCGGGGTGAGGCCCCGAAGGACAAGGTGGATTCCTCGTCATGACCCCGCTGAGATGCCAGCTCGCGGGTCGCCCGGACCAGAGCGACGATATAGGTCTGAATGCTTTCGGCTATATAGAGGTTATCCACCTGCTCACGCAACGCCAGCAGCTGATCGCCATCGGCGACCGCAGTCACCTCGGGCTGAGACGTCATCTGCCCCCAGCGGCGCATCAGCTCCAGTTCTTCGTCCTGAGTCGGATAATCAAGCTGTAATTTAAACAGAAAGCGATCCAGTTGGGCTTCAGGCAATGGATAGGTCCCTTCCTGCTCCAGCGGGTTCTGTGTGGCCATCACCAGAAAAGGTTTTGGCAATGGATGAGTGTTGCCGCCAATAGTGACCTGACGTTCCTGCATGGCTTCCAACAGTGCCGCCTGCACTTTCGCGGGCGAGCGATTGATTTCATCGGCGAGTACCAGATTCGCAAAGATAGGCCCTGGATGCGGCGTGAATTTACCGTCAGCAGCGGAATACACCATGGTGCCGACAATATCGCTGGGCAGCAGATCCGGCGTAAATTGAATGCGCTCGAAACTCACTCCCAACGCTTTCGCAAGCGCATTCACCAACGTGGTTTTCGCTAAACCCGGCATACCTTCCAGAAGAACATGACCGCCGGTTAACAACGCGATCTGCAGTCGCTCGATGATGGCCTTCTGGCCCAGTACCGCCTTACCAATTTCCGTCGACAGAGTTTCCGCCCAGAGGGTTCCGGAACTCTCCAACTCTCCCATTTTTTCTGCGTGTTGAATTGTCATAGCGTACATCATCCAAATTGCGGTGCTATTGCCTTTCAAACGCGAATCTAACGCGAGAAAGATGACTTCGTTTAATGGCAACCTCAGAGTAAAACTCGTCTATGTTCACCACCAATGAATAAATGCCGCGAGAGCATAACCCTGAGTTATGCTCCCACCGAAAACGACAGGATTAAGTTAGATATCCGCTTTGGTATTGAGGTAAACCGCCTCATCCAGCTTCCCTTCACTTTTACCCACCAACACAGCAACCATAGCGTCACCCGTGACATTGACCGAAGTGCGCACCATATCCAGTAATCGATCCACACCAATAATCAAGGCGATACCCTCCACCGGCAAACCCACTTGCGTCAGTACCATAGAGAGCATGATCAACCCGACTCCCGGCGCTCCAGCCGTACCAATAGACGCGAGCGTTGCGGTCAGAATGACGGTCAAATAGGACGTCATTGTCATCTCAACGCCGTACACCTGAGCGATAAAAACCGTGGCAACCCCTTGCATAATCGCTGTGCCATCCATGTTAATGGTCGCGCCCAACGGTACGGTAAAACCGGCCACTTCTTTGTGAACGCCTAACCGATGCTCAACCGTTTCCAACGTCACCGGAAGTGTTGCACCTGAGGAGGCTGTACTAAAAGCAAGCGCCCAAACGGAACGCATTTTCTGCAACATGATGCGAGGTGAAAGACCGGAAAGGCATTTCAACAATGCGCTGTAAGTTACAAGGACATGGAAAATAAGCACCGCCAAAACTGTGAAGAAGTACGCGGCAAGTTCGCGAATGACGCTGAACCCCAACTCAGAAAACAACGACGTCAATAACGCAAAGATCCCGTAGGGTGCCATCGCCATAAGTACCATAACCATCCGCATAACCCCCTCTTCAAGGTCACGGAATAGGTTTGCAATCCGCTGTCCCGACTCACCGGCATGGGATATGGCGTAGCCAAACAAGAGAGCAAAAACAATAATCTGCAGCATATTACCTTCTGCCAGAGCTGCTATGGGATTAGACGGAACGATATTCACCAGAACATCTACCAACGGCGGCGCCGGTGGAGACTCAAAATTCGCCACATCGCCGCTGCGCTCAACGTTAGCACCTGGGCCCACCAACACAGCGGCCAAAAGTGCGACAGCGATTGCAATTGCCGTTGTCAACAAATACAGCAGTAACGACTTCCCAGCAATTGGCCCCATGCGCGCACTGTCACCTAAGGAGCTGGAGCCACAAATCAATGACACCAGAACGAGAGGGACGACCAGCAGTTTTAGTGAAGCGACAAAGATGCGGCCAACCACCTCGAAGACGCCATCAACAACATACACCTGAATAAAATGGCGAAGACCTTCAGCGATACCGCTACTGCCGAGTAGTAGATTTAGTAGTGAACCGACCAAGATACCGGCGCCATGGCGATCAAAATGCGGTTGGTTAAACTCATAGATATGTTCTCTTTGGAATCAAAAATACGCCTGAGACTGGCGCTCTCTTTTTAGAATTGTGAATGTTAGATCGGGAAAAATTCATCCGTTAAGGGATCGAGGTGCGGCGATGTTACATCCTGGATAACGTAAATTTATCGTGGAATTGTTGCTTCGAATGGGTTCTGTAAAAACCACTTGAAATGGAAGACGAGCGATATCGACGTTTCATACCAAACTTCAACGTTCATTTTTCATAGATGTAAGTCGGCAATTTTCACGCCATCACGAAAGCAGGTGATAAGAGGGGGAAATTCACGAAACAAAACAAGTAAGCTTGTTCAAATTTGGCGCATAATTTTCATAAGGCACTATCTTTGCGCAAATCATCAGTATACTGTTAAATTTGATCGTCATTATCTTAGCTGTGCCTATGACAATTCCCGGAGCCACAATCCGACTATCCAACAGCAATAGTTAAGTCCCTTTTGACTATTTTTGACTATGCCGCACTTTCTAATTCGGCACCAGGTAACGCACCGGCTAATCGAGCGGATGTTTCCTGCACGCCATCCATAAACGCTTTACGAACAACATTTTGCGCTCCATCGACACGATAGACTGCGTACAAGGTGACGGGCAGCGCTTCGGCCACACGCCGAACTTGAATCGAAGGACCACCGGATAATGCAGTAAACGGATCGACCAGAGCCATTCCTTCGCCACCACTCACTAATTCGCGAGCAATCCAATAGGTTTGCACCCAGGTCGATATTTCTGGTGCTGGTGTTAACTGATTGAGAATCCCGTCAATCTGCCTACCGAGGCTGTCGTCGGTAGCGATACCAATCATCGAGCTTCCCCCAAGAGAATCGAGACTCAAAGGTCGCGACAATTCTGCGTCTTCCCAGGTCTCGCTGGCAGAAATAAGCACCAGTTCGGTGCTGTAAACAGGCTCGCACACCAAATCGGGATGTATGGTTTCTTGCAACGTAAATCCGATATCCGCTTGGCGCAATACGAGGGTTCGCACCATCTCACAGGAATGCTGCGTTGATAATTCAATATTCACACGCCCCAACTGCCGCCGCACGTGACTGATTGAGCTCGGCACCACTGCGTTCGCTAATGTCGGCGTACTCACGACGCGCAATAAGTAGTTCTCCGCTCTAGCGATGTTTGACGCCAATCGCTGCAGGTCCCGCAGCTCATCAAAGACGCGCTCCATCTGCTCGCGCATCAGATTGCTTTCCGGAGTTGGCTGCAAACGACCTTTCGTGCGCACGAAAAGTGGAAACCCCAAACTGCGTTCAGCCTGCTGCAGGAGTTTGGTCGCCGCAGGCTGAGAAATATGCAGTAACGCTGCAGCGTCAGTCACCGTACCGGTTTCAAGGATTGCCTGGAATATCTCGATGTAGCGCAGACGCATGGTACCCATTCGCCTCGTGAAGCTTACCTGCATGACCTAATCTCCCTACCCCATCAAAGTCGAGTTCCTGTCGAGCCTCTCTAAAGTTACTCAAGCAGATTTCAAGATTACTGAAGCAGATTTCGCGCCAAAGGATATATCAATGTATCAATTCCGTGGGTGGACACAGCGTTTTTACGATCCTTGGCTCTCAGCCAGTCTGGCTCGAGTAAGTTTTGAGTAATGAATCCTGGGAGACAATTCACTCTCAAATTACCGCCTATGGATTTCACTTATGCGCCAATCAACCACTCTGTGCACATCGATCTCATTCACGCTACTTTTTACGGCATCCGTAGAAGGTGCGGAGCCCAACCTTTCCCCCGATCTCGAACAACCAGTCGCAGACGATGGATATTCCTGGGGTCTGGGGCTAGCCGCCCTCAGTCAGCAGCAGATGTACAAAGACATCGATAGAGACAACTTTGCGATACCCGTTCTGTTTTTCGAGAACCGCTGGGTAGAACTGATGGGCCCCTGGCTGGACTTCAAATTACCCAGCATCCGTTGGCAGAACGAACAAGAACTCACTTTTTCCCTACGTACCCAGCTTTTCGGGTTCGATGGTTATGAAGAGGATGATGCGCCAATTCTGGAAGGCATGGACGAACGAGAAGCGGGTATTTTTGCTGGACCATCCTTCAGTTGGTACAGCCCTGCCTTCAGTGTTTTTGGAGAATGGCAACTTGACGTATCCGGAAACAGTAAGGGACAACGGGCCACCCTGGACATCGAGCGGCAATTCCACATCCGTGATCGTTTTATATTCACCCCAGCCGTATAAACAACATGGATAGATAAGGACTATGGCGACTACTACTATGGCGTTCGCGAATCAGAGGTACGCGCAGACCGCCCTTACTATCATATTGATAAGAGCAGTTCCAATGTAGAGCAGTCTCTGCGATTAGACTATATGCTTGATCAGAAACAAGCGTTTTTCGTACAGGCTGGCGTAACGGCTCTCGACGAGGAAATTAAAGACAGTCCCCTAACAGATCGCTCTAGCGAATCTATGATTTTCTTTGGCTATCTGTATCGTTTTAAATAGTAGGCGGGGACGTAGGCGTCCCCCTTCAATGCAAAACAGACAGTTCAGATAATTCTGACTCTGCCAACAATCCAGCGCAGGCAATTGCAAAAAAGAGTCACAGCAAGAACAATAATTTTGGATAATCCCATTGACGTTTCCCGGGAGAGTTTGCTCGGCTATGTCGTCATGACAGCGGCCATTCTCAACACAAAATCAATAGACATTAGGGCATAACTTTGCAGCGCCTTTTCGGCCTTCAAAGCCACTATCGCAGTTGTCAAAAAATAATCAGAATGGAATTCAGTTGAGCGGAACAGACATAAGCCGTCATGCAATGAACATAGATATTCTTGGCAAAAATCTTAAGAAACAAAAAAATAACTCGGCCAAACTTTCATATGACCTACTGTGATTTCACTGCATTCATACGCTGAGTAAATGGCCCATCATCTGTGTAAGTTTTCCGTAAGATAAACAGGTATATGCTTGCGACCTAGGGAACCTCTGATTAATTACCTGCATTGCCATCGGTGCTTAAAGAATGATCTCAAAATGCTCATTTACACCACGTAAACACCACTTTTCGGTCATTTTTGCCTTGCACTGGCCGCCTTGCCGACATTAATCAGAGGTTCC
>NZ_JBSWVF010000035.1:0-18791 GCF_056159445.1 Pseudomaricurvus sp. ABR4_320
TTCTATAATAACAAACAAATAAGTCATGACGTTGAAACAATACTCGATAAATAATGTCCCTAGGGGCGACCGCTTCGAATTCTGGCATCAGCTAGTCTGCACTCACCCATTGGATAAACATACGACCCTGATTCCCTCTGGCAGTAGCAATAGTATGTCCCGAGGCATGATCGCAGTCTCTGATTTTCAACGGCTCAAACTGATGCGAGTTGAAACATCTGCTTACACGGTAAAGCGCGGAAGAACCAGCGTAAGTCGAGCGACGGATGAATTTGCCGAAGTGGTCTATCAACGAAAAGGCAAAGCGATTTTCCAGCAAGCAAGTCGTACGGTTACCATGACACCAGGGTGCTTTACGCTATACGACAGCACCCTCCCCCATCAACTAGACGTGACTGAAGACTGCGATCATCTGATTGCAAGAATCCCACGGGCCCAGTTGATCCAGAAAATCCCTCGTCTAAGCAGTTTAATTGCTCGCCCAATGGATGGACGAACCGGTGTGGGACAGGTCGTTGTGCAACTCCTTAATATATTGTCTCAAGAAGATGCCAGCCATTGTTCCGAACCGACATGGCATACCATTGATGCTATTTTAGATAGCACTGCAGCGGCAGTCTCTGCGACTTATCCTCAACGGGATGGCGAACACTCATCCAGTAAGCAGGCGCTACTACAACGTATAAAGCTATATGTCGATAATAATCTAACATCTGAGTCGTTAACACCGACTCAAATTGCTAAGGCTCACGGCATCTCCGTAAGGTATCTAAATACCTTACTTGAATATGAAGACACATCCATTACTCGCTGGATAAGGGCCCGACGGTTAGAGCGTTGCGCTACTGACTTGACGCTACCCTCTAACAGTCACCGTAGTATTGGTGAGATCGCCTACGGTTGGGGTTTTAACAGTCTTTCCTATTTCAATCGGGAATTTAAGTCTCACTATAACGTTACACCACGAGAATATCGAGCCAGCCAACTTTTGATGAACGCCAATAGCTCGATCATAGACAATCAATAACAGTTGTAACTAGTCATATGTAACGCTTGCCTGTGTTAGAGTGATATTCATCTGCCTTATTCCGCAGTAATTCGAGCAGCCAAGCTTTACGCCATTTTTCGAGCCCAAAAAAAGGAGCTTGAAAGCTCCTGTACAATGTCCAGCATGAAGTTCAATCAGGACAGGTCTCGTGAATTAAGTAATAACCTACAGAAGCCTTTCAACCGACAAATTGTCCTCCCGCGGAATACAGTGTTTGACCGGTTGTATAGCTACTCGCCTCGCTAATTAAAAATAAGCAGGCTTCCGCTTGTTCCCTTGGAGTTCCTGGTCGCTTCATCGGTGTTATTCCCATCGCCCACTGGTCTTCTTCGCTACCCTTTTCGACATTCCACATTGGGGTTGAAGTGAAACCAGGTGCCAGTGCGTTTACCCGAATGCCCAGCTCAGCTAACTCTTGGGCCATCACTTGCGTGAGCATAATGACACCTGCCTTTGCTATACAATAAGGACCGGAACCCGAGATGGGGATTTTTCCGGCTGTAGAAGCGATATTGACGATAGTACCCCCGGACCCTTGCCGGACCAAATGCTTACCTAACGCTCTTGCTGATCGCAACACACCATGCAGGTTGATGTCTACGACCCGTTGATACAAAGCCATATCCATATCTAAAATGGAGACGGGTTCATGGAGGATCCCTGCAGAGAATACACCTGAGTCGATGTGCCCGAAATGATTGACAGCGTCAATAATCATTTTCTCGCACTGCTCGTCTGACGTGGTATCGACCCGTGTTTGTATCGCGTTGGCCCCCATCTCCAGGATCAATTCTTGAGTTTTGTCGCAGGGATTGATATCAGCGAGTACCAGATTAGCCCCCTCTTCCGCCAGTCTTAATGCACACGCTTGTCCGATACCACTGGCGGCCCCCGTAATTATGACAACTTTATTGGCTAATTTTTTACCATCCATTGAACTTTCCTATTTACTGATGCAGTCCTTGTTCAATTTAGGGTCAAAACTGCTCTACTATCTTGCAAACGGTTTTGATACCTTCAGTGCTAATAGTGAACGAGGGCGCCAGTGTCGTATGGCACTATTCGGAACTTGCTATTGCACGAATAGGAACTGCGGACTTCTCTAACAGTTGGAGCAACTTCTCTAAGGAAGATGACAATCAAAAGTTATATTTAACCCTGGCTCCCCAGGTTTTGCGTGCGCCAGGAACACTGTTACCCAAGCTAAGAGCGGAAACGTCCAGAGCCCAAACCTTGTAGTACTCATCGGTAATATTGTTGCCATACAGGGAGAGTTCTATGTTGCCCTCGGCATTGAGCCAGGCAAGTCGCAAATCCACTGTGGTGTAGGCTTCTTGCTCATTTGCCGGTTCATTTAATACCGTTAAATAATGATCCGCCATGTACTTACCACTAGCCTGGGCCGATAATTCCCCCGCCATTAAATCCCAGCGATAGCGAATTAATCCAGTCAACTGTACAGGTGCTGAATTAGGCAACTCGCGATCGACGACGTCGCCATTGGGCAAGCTAATGTCTTTGACTGTACTTTCAACTAACGCTGCATTTGCTGAAATTTCCAGTGCCTCTGTGGGCGCTATACGCAGTTCTATTTCTCCTCCATAGGCTTCTGCCTCTTTATTAAAAATTGATTGACCTAAACCTTGTAGAGAAAACGCTTGATAGTCTGAATAGTCATAGAAGTAAGTAGAGGCATTGAGTACCGCAAGTCCATCGAGAAGTGTCGTCTTAATTCCCACTTCGTAAGAAATAAGCACTTCTTGATCATGGGGTAAGGCTTCAGTATCGATAGGAGGAAACGCAGGTGCTGCCCAGTTGCCGCCTTTGTGGCCACGAGTGTAGCTGGCAAAAATAAGTGTATGGTCAGTGGGACGCCAATCTACCTGCAATTTTGCCGCGATATTTTCGAAAGTAGCTTCATCACTATAGTGTAAGGCAGCGGTATCTTCAGAGAAGGGATACACATCACTCCAGTAGTAATCAAACTCTTTATCGTCGTCGGTATAGCGCAATCCCAAAGTCACTGCGACATTGTTGGATAATGCATATTCTCCTTGGGCAAACACCGCATAGCTATCAACATTAAGATCATATTGTGGTTCGAAGTGCGCGTGAATGGTGCTGTCTTCGGTGATATCACAGTCGACCCCGACACAGAGTGGTGCCCCGACGTAAACGCCTAAATCCAAATCTAATGGTTGGGTATAGGAACCGTCCATCGTTAAATAGTACACACCAGTGACCCACTTAAGGTCGCCGCTCTCACCATTGAACCGAAACTCTTGACTGAATTGGGAATAATCCTGAGTCGCGGCATAGACAAAATAACTCTGCGGGCTCATGTCCGTGTCGTAAACCGTATCTTTTTCAACATCCAGAACATCGGAAATAGCGGTGAAGGTGAAACTATCAAAATCATGGCTAAGCTTAAACTGTCCCTTGTAGATATCCCGTTTAAAATAACCGGGAACGTTTGAGGCTACGGTCCAGGGATTTCCGTCAGAATCCTGATAGCCCACCAGGTTACACCCTGTACAGGGCGCACTGATCTCGCCACCCAGGACGATATTGGGCAGTAAAGCGGTTTGATTGGACGGAACTTCTACACCAAGCCCATTAGTTCCCGGCTGAGTCACGCGAAAAGGCCAGACAGGACCATGTTGGTCAACATTGTCATAGGAGGCTAGAAAATCGAGGACAGTCGAATCACCAATGTCCATAGATACTTGTCCGCGTACCGCTTGGTTATTCGTGTCGCCGACATCTTTATCGCCAGTGACAATATTTTTATATGGCCCATCACTTTGATTGCGCGTAAAGGCGATACGACCACGAATATCATCGGTAATAGGGCCTCCCAAGGCACCCTGTATATTATACGTATTGAAACGACCGTAGCTCGCTTCCACATAGCCATTAAGATCATCGGAGGGCTTGCGGCTGATAAAGTGAAGTAATCCTCCCGTCGCATTGCGACCAAAAAGTGTCCCCTGCGGTCCTCGCAATACCTCTACCCGTTCAATATCGAAAAGTGGAACGGATGTAGCGCCACTGGTACCGATATAACCCTCATCATGGTAAACCGCAATCGGCGTCTCTAAGTGATCGGCAAAATCATTTTGAGAAACACCGCGAATACTGAGCTGAGAAACGGAAGGGTTAGCATAGTTTACATTAAGCGCAGGCGTGACTTTGGTAAGATCCTCTGTATTGACCAGACCCAGTTGGCTTAATGCCTCACCCGAAAACGCCGTTGCTGAAACACCAACATCCGAAAGATTTTCCTGCCGTTTATTGGCAGTAACAACAACCTCCTCTAGTAAAAGGCTACCATCTCCAAAAGCAGGTAACGCGCTTAGCAATGATAATCCGAAACTGGCAACAGACGGATAAAGCATATTTTGACTGAGCGTAGCCCCTGGAAAAAAACGCTTCATCAAATAGACTCCTATATTATTTTTTGAATGGAAGGTTAGTTCTAGATCAGTATTTGATATCTTATGAATATATTTTATAGATTTAGGCCTATCAGTCGCCACCGTCTCACCCGTGATTATTGATAGGCGGGTCGCGACTGTGCATACGCTATGTCCCGCAAGATAACAAACCCTATCGTCCAAGGTAACACTATTGGGAACCAGCTAATGTCCTATTTGGAGGATACAGATACAGCACTATCCTGAACGCGTTAGACTATCAAAGTAAACAGTTCACAGTATTTTTAACGGTCAGTTGCGGGATTATGGACAATCGCAATCCTCTACTGCCATCAACCATGGGATATTAGGATGTTACTTAGCGGAAAAGTTATCTCAGTCACCGGAGGTTCATCCGGTATAGGCGAAGAGATCGTCAAGAAGCTGATAAATGAAAATGCTCAGGTCGCACTGATTGATGTAGATCGGGAAAATGGACTGCGGATTCAAAAGCAGCATGATAATGTTACTTACTTTTATGGAGATGTCACCAGCAGTGATGGTATTAAAGAAACCTTCCACGGGATTGAAAGCCATTACGGACAGCTAGATGGCGCCGTCAATAATGCTGGCATTGGTGGAGATAGAGCGAAAGTTGCAGACTATACGGTCGCCAGTTGGCGAAGAGTAATGAGTATTAACTTAGATGGCGTCTTCTACTGCGTTCAGGCAGAAGTCCCACTGCTTCTCAATACCGGCAACGGGTCAATCGTTAATGTTGCATCGATTCTCGGAGTTGTTGGACAAGGGGATATCTGCGGTTATGTCGCCTCCAAACATGGTGTGATAGGGCTGACAAAATCAATTGCTGCAGATTACGGGCGAGATGGCATACGCTGTAATGCGGTTTGCCCTTCCTATATTAAAACACCGCTAACGGAGCCCACCATCGATGCGGACACTTGGACACAGCTGGAAAATAAGCACAGTATTGGTCGTTGTGTTACCAAAGCGGATGTCGCTGCTATGGTGGCATTTTTATTGAGCGATGAGACCCGTACGATTACCGGCGGTGTGCATATGGTGGATGGTGGTTACACATCCGTCTAGGGGCGCTCATCGTGAATTGACCAGCCACCATCAACCTTGAACTCCCCACCCGTTATATAAGAAGACTTGTCTGATGCGAGAAAAACCACCATATTTGCCACATCATCAGGATGACCTACATGGCCAAAAGGTACCGCTTCACACATAGCCTTTTCGATCTCATCGGTTGAGCAATGTCCGGATTTAGCAAATTCGGACATTGTGCTTGTCAACATTGGAGTATTAATAATACCTGGATGAATGGTGTTGCAGCGAACCTTCGCTCCCTGCTCAGCCCCCAGCAGCGCCATAGATTTAGATAAATGGGTAACGCCTGCCTTACTGACACCATATGCCAATAAATTGGGTGTCCCCAGATAAGCCGCCACGGACGACATTAGGACAATCGAACCTTTGCCCTGTTTGAGCATCTCGGGCATAACCGTTTTACAAGCCCAAAAACTTCCGGATAAATTAACGGCCATAACGTGGTTCCACATGGCTTGAGTTGTCTCTAGGCCACCGTGGCTGACGTCACCACCTATCCCGGCGCAATGCACCAACACGTCAATCCGCGTATAGTCACGAACAATATCATTGACGATCCCCTGCCATTGTCCGAGGTCAGCGACATTATGCTCATAGAAACGAGCCCCACAAGCGCTGGCGTATTGATTTCCATGTTCGCTATTGAGATCCGTGAACAGCACTGTGGCGCCTTCTTCCTGCAAGCGCTTGACAACAGCAGCGCCGAGACCACTGGCACCTCCGGTAACTAACGTAATTTTATTGCTAAGTTCCATGCAGCTCCCCTCTAGACCATCCGCTCAAATCAAGTCATCTAAGTCACTCCGAGCGGCGAAAAAAAGGGCCCAAAGGCCCTATAAATTACACTACTGTCCAACCTAACTCTGTTTAAAAAGGATAATGCTGAAACCCTGTTTGCAAGGTTATCCATTTAATCTCGGTAAATTCTTCCATGGCATAGCGGCCACCCTCTCGACCAAAACCACTATCCTTCATACCGCCAAATGGAATACAGGGTTCATCACGTATGGTCGGCCCATTAATATGAACCATACCAGCCTCTATATGCTCTGAAAGCGTGACAGCCTTTTGCAAATCGTTCGTCATGACCGCAGAACTCAGGCCGTAGGCACAAGTATTCGCGAGCGACAGAGCGTGCAGGTAATCATCCGCTTTTACAATAGACATAACGGGGCCGAAACATTCTGTATGGAAGATATCCATAGACGTAGTTACGTCAGCAAGCACCGTAGGCTGATAGTAATTCCCTTCGTAGCTTCCCCCGATCATTAATCTAGCGCCCGCGTTAACACTTTGATCTACCACTGACTGAATAAAAGGCGGCTGGGTAGCACGTATCAATGGACCGATGACCACTTCCGGATCTCTGGGGGATCCGACCTTTAGCCGTTTAACTTTTTCAGTCACCCTATGGCAAAATTCATCATAGATACCGGATTCTACAATAACTCGTGAACCTGTCATGCACACTTGGCCCTGGTGCATAAAATTGCTAAACACCGCAGTATTAACCGCATACTCTAAATTAACATCGTTAAGAATGATGATCGGGTTTTTTCCGCCAAGCTCCATGGTGAATTTTTTCAGGTATTTGGCAGCCTGCTGCGCGATAAGTTTGCCAACGGAACTTGATCCTGTGAAAGTCACCTTTTTAATTCGCTCGTCAGCGATTAGGGTATCGCCTAAGTCACTGGCGTTCGCCGGGATGACGTTAAGAACACCATCAGGAAGTCCGGATTCAGATAGAATTTCACCGAGCATCAAGCCAACCACTGGAGTGACCTCTGATGGCTTTAAAATAACGCAATTCCCGGCAGCTAGAGCCCAGGCTATTTTTCGAATGCCTAACAGCAACGGAAAATTAAAAGGCGATATTGCCAACACAACCCCTAAAGGTTTCCTAATAGAATAGGATTTTACGCCGGGATAATCAGATACATAGGTCTCACCACTGACTCTTCGACATTCACCGGCAATAGCTCTTAAAAACAACGCGCTGTGATGAACCTCGAATCGAGCTTTCAATAGTGTGGAGCCAGATTCATCAACTAATGTGTCCACTAACGCTTCTGCTTTTTTCTCTACAAGTTCAGCGGCCTGCAGCAGAATTTTTTCGCGAACCGACGGAGCCGTTTGAGCCCAGTTTTGAAAGGCTGCCTCTGCCATATCAACTGCGTAGAGAGCATCAGCGATATTGGCCTGATCTACGGTTGCAAAAACATCTCCGGTAGCCGGATTGATAGACGCGTCTGTCCTTTCACTGGAGGCGGACCTATAGCTACCATTGATAAATAATTGATAGTGTTTCGTCATTTCTATGTCCTGGCAGATTTTTTTAGTTACGTGAGTGATTCAAAGATTCACTTGATGGAATATGATCTTGTGCCACCGTTAATCTTTTGGAAAAAAGGGCCAATACATCAGAGCACTACAGTAAACATTAATTAACGGGAAAGTGATTGCTAGCATAGCCGTAGCAATCCATATTTCGAGCGCGTATCCAGATTTCGGACCAGCCTGTAAGGATACTCCTGCAATCCAAGGCGCTAAAAAGCGATAGAGTTGATACATTACCATTGCCAAAATGGCGCAAACAAAGAGTTTAAGTAGCCCTTTTATTGGCTGATTAAAGCTCGCGAATAAGCGGAACTGCATCATATTTTCAACCAGAAATATTCCGAACATTCCGCTAACAGGAATCCGTACCATATAATCAAGAGGTTCCATACCAATATATTGGATTGCCAAGGTATGAATAACGAAGGAAACAGCGAGCACTAATAACAACGACAATATACCCGTCATCGGCTGACGCCCGTCTTTCATCAAGGTGGAAACTGGCCATAGGTCAAGAGTTACCAACGCCAGTAAAACGAAAACCCCAGTGACGCAAAACGTTAGCGCGACAATACCGTTAAAAAGGCCCTCTGGATGCCAAACTTTTGCGTAGAAGCTCGTATCAGCAAGGAAATCGTAATGATAAAGTCGATCGTAAAGCACCATTGCCAATAGATAAGCAATAACCAGACAGCCAATTCCCACAAGGATCGGTTTGTTTGTCCAGCCGTTAACCGGCCAGCAAGCAAATAACATCATCAAAACAGGAACCATGCATACGGTCAGAACGATAAAGTGGATAAAAATGGGCGTAATCTGTCCTTGACCGACGGTAACGACAAAGATCTGCATTACGATAAATCCACAGATAAAACAGAGTCCTGTGATCAATAATCCCTTTTGGGGTTGCGCCATGCGACGTAAAATGTTTGGTTCATTATTTTGCCAAATGATCGCAAACATAATTTGCATCGGCGTTGCACACATAAACAGTGTACCAATCCAGTCGATGTAAAAGGTGATGCCGAAGCTGTAAACAAATAGCGCTATCAACGCGTTGGCCAGAAAAACGATAACGCAAGCCATGACTATTCCACTGCAAACCACATAGAAAAAGCTATCGGAGCCTTTCTCAGTTGAGTCATTGGGTAATGACATGAGAAACTCGCTCGTCGTTATAGATTGTGGATTTGCTGAAGAACATGGGCATTCATCCCGCCATCCGAAGCCAGATTTGCTCCATTCACCCAGACACTGAAATCGCTACAGAGAAATGCTACTACTTTGGCAATATCTTCGGGTTTTCCGGCTCTACCCATTATTTTCATATCCTCTTCCGCTCGCTCTCCCAATGTTTCGATAAAGTCATCTAGAATTGGTGTTTCTACTGGACCAGGACTGACTGCATTAATACGGATACCCCTTTGTTTCCAAGTATTCCAATTGAGAAAGGTCCAAACAATTAGCAGCTCTTTAGAAAAGAAATAGCTTCTATCCTTGTCTATATTCATCTCTGCACAAAGATTTTTAACATTTTCAAAGTTGGCTTTTTCTATAAACGTTTTAATTTCGGAAATGGCATGGGGCCAGCCAACGCCCGCTAAAGAAGCGAGATTAACAATAGAAGCATTATCGCAAAGTTTTTCAACCACTTTCTCGGTGAAGTATCGCAAGCCTATAAAGTTTACTAACATCACAGCTGTTACAGGTGCCGTCGGCGGAACTCCGGCAATATTACACAAAGCATCAACCTTTCCAGACAAGCTTGCTATTGCCGTATCGATAGAAATAGGGTCTGATAGATCAACAGGGATAAATTCATCAACAAATTGTTCTGGTGTGTTGCGGTCGAATCCCACTACTCGACCTCCCAAATGTTGGATGAGTTTGGAGGTCTCTTTACCGATTCCAGAAGCTGCTCCAGTGACGATAATTCGTTTGCCTTGTAAATTCATGCTAGTGCCCTTTTGTTATAAGTTTCCAATGGGATTATTCTCAGTAATTCAATTCAGCGTTACCCAAAGGTTGCGCCACCGTCTACGGTAAATTCACCGCCGGTACAATAGCTGGATTCATCCGACGCGAGAAAACGGACCATGGCTGCGACCTCACTAGTCGTACCCGGCCTCTTCATGGGTGTCATCCTAGCAATCATGGATTGGGCGTCAGCGAGCGTCTGTACGAGTCCAATAGCCACTAAATCCTCGTATACTTGGTTTCCCATCGAGGTATCAATTACGGCAGGATGCACTGAGTTAACGCGGATACCATAATCCAACGCCGCGTATTCCATCGCGGCATGCTTGGTATAAAGTCGAACGGCGCCCTTGCTTGCCCCGTATGTCGATTCACCAGGAACACCTTTTAGTCCTGCAACAGAAGAGAGATTAATAATAGATCCTCCTCTCCCTGCTCTACCGCCGGGTTTCATCACTAGTGTTGCCGCTTTCATCCCAAGAAAAATGGAAAGTACATTGATGTTGTGCACTCGCTGGACATCTTCAAGGGTGTTTTCGACAAGTAGTCCTCCATAAAATACACCGGCATTATTTACAAGAACGTCAAGCCCGTCGAAGCAATTCAAGCAATAGTTTACGGCGTGATTCCAATGTTCTTCCTGAGTCACATCCTGTTTACAGCAGGCAATAGAAAAGCCTCTATTCGAAAGTTCTGCAGTGGCTTGCTCACACCGCTGCTCGTTAATGTCGGTCAATAGAACGCTAGCACCTCCAGAGGCGAGTTTCTCAGCACAGGCTAAACCAATACCGGAGGCCGCGCCTGTAACCAGAGCGACTTTGCCTTCCATTGAGGCGAATTTATCCATAAGAGCGCTGACCTTTTCTATATTATCGACATTGCTTAACTTCAAAGTATCAAAAAGGAGATTCTAATTAAGCACTATTAGGAAGCTCTCTCTGCACTATTTGGTAATTCACTCTATAGATTGTTCGCCAGTTAAATGACGTTATGACTAACAAAAATGCACGATTAAGCATTACAGCAAGCGCTTCCAAATAGGACAAAAATATGTCCCGAATAGTGTCATGCTCTATTGACAGGCCAGTGCTAGAGTATTCCAACTCGATGTCACACAGGGATTAAACGCATTATTGCTAGAGAACGACTGATTCATTACTTACGTTGTCATCGGTTCGTTAAAATTTGCCTCACATTGCTCATTGACATCACGTAAATCCGAAGGGTTGGTCCCAGCGTTTTTCGGTCTTTTTTGTCTTGCGCTGACCGCCTCGCTGACGTTAGGCAGAGGTTCTACAGGATAGAACGTGTAAAGACATCTTATTATTTAGAAATTAATCATGGGATGTTTTTTTATATTCAGCACGTTAAAAGAAAATTAAACATGCAATATAAATTTATTAAATGATGAGATTTAAATTGCATATATTGACCCACAGAAAATGGTAGTAAATTATGTCTAACAATAACGTATTCGATGTTGACACCATTAAAAATCTCGATTTAGCAGCTATTCGCAAGAAGTACGACTATGAGCGCGATCGTCGAATCCGCGAAGATAAAAATGATCAATATATCCAAATCAGTGGTGAATTTTCTTATTTCTCTGATGATCCCTACATCAAAGAAACCATTGATCGGGTGCCTTTGTCTGATACAAAGGAGATCATCATTATTGGAGGTGGCTTTGGAGGGCTACTCGTTGGCGCGCATTTACGTATGGCCGGCTATGAGGACATACGTATTATTGAAAAAGGCAGTGATTTCGGCGGGACTTGGTATTGGAATCGTTATCCAGGGGTACAGTGTGATGTTGAATCCTACATTTATTTACCGCTGCTTGAAGAAACCGGATATATGCCCTCTCTCAAATATACTTTTGGCGACGAGATCCACGAACATACCAAACGAATCGCCGAACAGTATCAGCTAGATAAAGATGTTTGCTTACAAACTGAAGTAATTTCCGTTGCCTGGAATGGTACCGACCAACTATGGGAGGTCGTCACCGATCGCAAAGATAAAATGCGTGCTAAATATCTCTGTGTTTGTAATGGCCCTCTGGACAAACCCCGCTTACCTGGTATTCCTGGCATCGATCAATTTAAAGGCCACAGCTTCCATACCTCCCGTTGGGACTATGACTATACCGGGGGCGATCTTTACGGCGGATTGGATAAGCTCTCCGATAAACGAGTCGCGATTATTGGAACTGGTTCTACGGCATTACAATGTGTTCCCCATCTTGGTCAGCACGCGAAACATCTCTATGTGGTACAGCGCACACCAACCAGTGTTGACGAGCGTAACAATGCCAAAACCGATGAAGAATGGTTTAAAAATTTAAAACCTGGATGGCATAAGGAGATGTGCGATAACTTCGATAATTTGATTTTTGGTTTTCCACCGGATGAGGATCTCATCAACGATGGTTGGACTGATATGGCTACGCTCGCGGAAGCTATTATTTCCATGATGATGGCCAACGGAGAGTTCTCACCTGAAGATTTGGACGCACTGGTGGAAAAGGCAGATTTCTATTCCATGCAACGAATCCGAGATCGGGTAGATGCCGTCGTGACAGATCCCGCAGCGGCAGAGAAGCTTAAGTGCTGGTACCGAAAATGGTGCAAAAGACCAGGATTTCATGATGAGTATTTACAGACCTTCAATTTACCCAATGTTACCTTGCTGGATACTGAAGGCAAAGGACTGACGCGAATTGGTGAGAATACCATTTATGTGGGTGACCAGGCATATGAAATTGATTGCTTAATCTTTGCAACGGGCTTCGAGATAGGTACGTCATTCAGCCGTCGAGCTGGGTATGATATTGCTGGTCGTAATGGATTAACCCTCTCAGAAAAGTGGGCCCAAGGCCCCAAAACTCAATATGGTATACAAATTCGAGATTTCCCAAATCTCTTTATGACCGGCGTCAATCACGCTGCTGTGGGTATTAACATTACCAAGCACCTAAATGAGCAAGCTCAGCATATTACTCACGCTATCAAATGTACTCAGGCCGTTGGCGGCAGGACTGTTGAAGTATCTGAAGCCGGAGAAAAGGGTTGGGATCAGGCCATTAAAAATTCCGGCGGCGAAAAACGTCGCGAATTTCTAGGGAGCTGTACACCGGGTTATTACAATGGAGAGGGTGACCCGCAAGCTAAGGGAGGTCTTTGGGAATTCGAATACTCTGCCGGCGCGGCGGATTTCTATGGTCTCTTACGAGATTGGCGCAACGTAAGTTGCTTGCCGGGCCTTGAAGTGGACGGCAGTCCCCTCTCACCTTCTGAGGCGGATATCGAATATTCGCGCTCTGAAACGGGTATCCGTGCGAAGCTTCATCGTGAAATGAAGCAGTTACGTCATCGAATGGATAAAGCTAATATTCCCCCGATTGGCTCTGTGCCTGCTACGCAATTTCGTGAAATCTTTGCCATGGGTGCCGCATTGATGGGCAAAGGTCCAACACTACCTGAAGTAAGCGATGTACAAATTAATGATGACGTTCACATACGTATCTATAAAGGGTGCGAGCAACCCTCGGATATTGTGATTTTCTTCCATGGCGGGGGGTGGTGTATCGGTTCAATTGATACTCACGATAATGCAGTCAGACGCCTGGCAAAGTCGACTGGAGCTACATTTGTATCCGTTGAGTATCGGTTAGCGCCAGAGCACCCATTTCCAGCGGCGTATGATGATGCATTAACTGCAATTCAATGGGTTAACTCTCACAAAGATGAGCTGGCCACCAACAGCAGCCTCTTATTTGTCTGCGGAGACAGCTCCGGTGGTAACCTTGCGGCGGAAACCGCCATAGCCTGTCGTGACCGACTCGATATTGATATTGCCGGACAAATTCTCATATATCCGGCAGTGGAAGCGGACATGTCGAGCCCGGATCTGGATGAATTCGAATCTCCGTTACTTAAAAAGCCTGAAATCCTCTGGTTTTACGATCAATACACACCCAACTCTGAAAGTCGGACAGATCCAAGAGTTTCGCCCATGGACGCCGTCGATCATAGCAATCTTCCTCCTGCTCTGGTACTGAGTGCTGAATTCGATTTATTAAAAAACCAAGCCAAGCGCTATGCTGAGCGACTGGCAGATTGTGGAGTAAAAACCCGCTATAAAGAATTTGGCGGCGCCATGCATGGTTTTTTCACAGATGCTATTGGCCTGAGTCAGGCAAATCAAGCCATCCTCGACATCACCGATTTTATTAAGATTCAACATCAATCGCACCAATGATGCAGGTTTTCGCTTATATCTTCTGCGATACAGCCTCTTCGATAATTGGACATCAAAGAGGCTTTTTTTAAAACTACTCAACTGTCGTATTGGTTGATGAACTTTATCTCGTGATTACTGATTAGGAATTACAAAATGGGTGGCCTGAATAAACTTGTCGATAGCTATAAATGCGCTATGGACGGATTGGAAGACGGTATGACCGTGATCGCTGGTGGGTTTGGGCTTTGTGGAATTCCTGAAAATCTAATTGCAGAGATCGTTCGCAAAGGCACCACCGATTTAACCATCGTTTCAAATAACTGTGGCGTTGATGATTTCGGGTTGGGGTTACTCTTGCACCATCATCAGATTCGTAAAATGATTTCTTCCTATGTGGGAGAAAATCGTGTTTTCGAACAACAGCTACTCGACGGGGAAGTTCAGATTGAACTCAGTCCCCAAGGAACGTTAGCGGAGCGAATGCGCGCTGGTGGCGCAGGTATACCTGCATTTTATACCGCCACCGGTTATGGAACCGTGGTTGGTGAGGGTAAAGAAACCAAAGTTTTTAACGGGCGTCACTATATTTTGGAAGAGGCAATCCAAGGTGACTTTGCCATTGTTAAAGCCTGGAAGGCTGATACGTTCGGCAATCTTATTTATCGAAAAACCGCCATGAATTTTAACCCTATGGCCGCCACAGCTGCCAAAATTACTGTCGCGGAAGTGGAAGAGATTGTTGAACCCGGTGAGCTCGATCCTAATCAGATTCACACGCCTGGTATTTATGTCGATCGCCTTATCAAAGGTGATTTCGAAAAACGAATTGAACAACGTAGCGTTCGCTATAACTAGAGATGACTCCTTATGTCACTTTCCCGAGAGCAAATGGCCCAGCGGATCGCTCGTGAGGTCAAAGATGGCGACTATGTGAATTTAGGTATCGGTATTCCTACACTCGTCGCAAATTATGTCCCTGAAACATTGGAGGTTATGTTTCATTCCGAAAATGGTTTGTTGGGCATTGGCCCCTTTCCATTTGAGGATCAAGTCGATGCTGACTTAGTAAACGCGGGAAAACAAAGCGTCACAGCAAAACCGGGCGCAGCGATTGTATCCTCCGTTGATTCCTTCGCCATGATTCGCGGGGGACATATCAATCTCACCGTGCTCGGTGCTTTCGAAGTCGACGCCGAAGGAAATATCGCATCGTATACCGTCCCGGGTAAGATTATTAAGGGCATGGGAGGCGCAATGGATCTCGTTGCGGGAGCGAGTAATATCATTGTAACTATGACTCATGCTTCAAAAAATGGTGAATCCAAATTACTGTCGAAATGCTCGTTACCACTGACCGGAGTCAGCTGTATCACCCGAGTTTTAACAGATCTAGCCCTGCTTGATATTGCTGATGGCCATTTTATTTTAAAAGAACGGGCCCCGGGCGTCGCCATAAGCGATATTCAACAGTTAACTGCGGGGCCTTTGATTGTTCCAGACGAGGTACCAGAAATGCGGTTTTAATTTGATCTTTCCCATCCATCCAATCTCAGATAAAAAGTATGAAATATTATCTTGATGGCTTTCGTCCTGGCAATCCCGACATTAAGCCTGCCCTTAATGAGCGCCGTGAATTTTCTGCGGAATATCAAACCCTACCCTCTACCGTTGATGTTCTGATAGTCGGTACAGGACCTGCGGGTCTTTGTTTAGCCGCACAGCTCGCACAGTATCCAGAGATTAAAACGCTCATTATTGAAACAAGTCCACGCAACATACAAAAAGGTAAAGCGGATGGTATTAATACACGGACCATGGAGATGTTTCAGGCGTTTGGTTTTGCCGAGAAGGTCAAGCGAGAAAGCTATTGGGTTAATCAAACGAATTTCTGGATGCCTGATCCAGAAAATACAAACCACATAAAACGAATGGGGCGAGTCCAGGACGTCGCCGATGATAGTTCTGAAATGCCCCATATTTTAATCAATCAAGCCCGCCTGCATCAGTTTTTTCTCGAGGTTATGAAGCATTCACCTTCGCGATTAGAGCCCGACTATAACTGGTCAATTAAGTCATTGAGCGTATACGAAGGGCAATCGGAATTTCCCGTCTCTATAACAGTAGAAGATACCGGTGTTAACTGGGGCCAATTAAAACAGATTCAGGCGAAGTACGTGGTTGGCTGTGATGGTGCTCGCTCCCAGGTTCGCACCCTGATAGGAGGACAGCTCACTGGAGAAGCCGCCCATCAGTCCTGGGGAGTTATGGATATACTTGCCAATACGGACTTTCCTGATATTCGGCAGAAATGTGTGATTGCCTCTGCGACGTCGGAGAATGTGCTGATACTCCCGCGGGAAGTAGGCGTACTTTTCCGAATGTATGTTGAGCTGGATAAGCTTGATAAAGAAACGCGGATATCCAGTCTCAATCTGGGTATCGACGATATCATTGCGCGGGCAAAGCGTATTCTGGCACCTTATACGTTGGATATTAAACAAGTCGTATGGTGGTCTATTTATGAAATAGGTCATCGTATCACCGATCGGTTCGATGACGTTCCAACAGAAGGTTCATCTAATAAAACGCCCAGAGTTTTCACCGCCGGAGATGCCTGCCATACCCATAGTCCAAAGGCTGGTCAGGGGATGAATGTTTCGATGCAGGATAGTTTTAATCTCGGCTGGAAGTTAGCTCACGTCCTGCAGGGACGCGCTGATCAAAACCTTTTATCAACCTATTCTGAAGAGCGTCGGGCAGAGGCCCAGCGTTTAATCGATATGGATCACAAGTGGGCCCGTACCATGTCGGCACCACCCGGTGAGTCCGAACTGGATTCTACAGAAGAGCCCAGAATCGTTCGCCAATTTAAAGAGAACCTCGAATTTACCAGCGGCTTGTCCGTTCTTTATACCCGCTCTCATCTAACGGCAGCACCAACTTATCAAGCGTTGGCAACCGGTCAGATTATCGGACGTCGCTTTCACTCTGCACCCGTCGTTCGCCTATCCGATGCTAAGCAGATGCAATTGGGTCATTGTGCAGACGCTGATGGCCGCTGGCGGATCTATATTTTTGGTAAAGAAGGAGACGATGGCAGGCCAGGCAATGAGCTGTCAGAACTGGCCCAATGGCTACAAGAAGATAGTAATTCGCCTATTCAATGCTTTAGCCGTCCTGATGAGAATGTCGATGCGCTTTTCGACATACGAGTGATCTTTCCAACCACATTTTACCGGCTGGACTATGGAGCAATGCCTGGGTTCTTTAAGCCGAAGATTGGTAAATTAGGCCTGCAAGATCATGAGAAAATTTTCTGTATAGACCACAAAGGCGTTGGTGACATCTACCGCATGCGAGGTATCGATCGCAACAATGGCTGCATGATCGTTGTTAGACCTGACCAGTATATCGGTTATATCTTGCCCTTGCAGGCAAGGCAGGAAATTACCGATTATTTTTCCGCGCTTTATAAGCAGGGTTAAAGATGGAAAGCCCCATGTGTAACTCCGATTATTTTTATTCACTGATGGTTAGCATTTTCTATGGATAATTTATTTTCATTGAACCATAAGCTTGCACTAGTTTCCGGCGCTTCCAGCGGCTTAGGAGCTCACTTTACACAAGTACTCGCCCGGGCCGGTTGCGAAGTTATTTTAGCGGCAAGGCGTCAAGATAAGCTTAATCATGTGGTCGACTTAATTCATGAGTCTGGTGGAAAAGCACATGCCATTACCATGGATGTGACCAGCCCAACCAGTGTTGCACGTGCATTCGAAACACTGGATCGACAATTCGGTCCGTTAGATCTTTTGATTAACAATGCAGGTATTAGCTCTACCCCCACAAAATTTTTAGACCTTGAGGAAGAGGAATGGGGAAAGGTCATCGATGTCAATTTTAAAGGGATCTGGCGAGTCGGTAGAGAAGCTGCCCTGCGCATGAAAGGCCGCAACGGTGGCGTTATTATTAATACCGCATCCATCTATGCACGTTGCACCGGTATTATGAAAACAGATTACAATGTGTCGAAGGTTGCTGTTGAACAACTCACTAAAAATATGGCTTTGGAACTGGCCCGCTCAGGTATTCGTGTCAATGCACTCTGTCCCGGATATTTTGCTACTGGCATCAACGACAAAGAATTTCAATCCGAACGAGGTCAGGCTTACATTAAAAAGCTTGTACCCCAACGCCTTGGAAAATACCATGAATTAGATGGTCCTCTATTATTGTTAGCCAGTGATGCCGGATCCTTTATCAACGGTACATCGTTGGTTGTGGATGGTGGTACTTTACTTTCTCCTATTTGAAACTAATGCCGATTATCTACATTAACGTCTATTGTTATATGGTCCATATTGTCCCCGTAGATGTCATACTCACCACCAAGCTCGATGACCGCAGCCTTACACTGATCTATGGGCAGTGCAAACGTGATTATCGCACAAACCCTTTGTCACACAGTAATCCCCCAATATTTAGCTAACTTGGATTCAACTGGTCACTGCAACAGTTGATTCAGCATATCAGCTGGCGTTTGAAAATCGAGTGTTTTCCTTGGCCTTGTGTTCAGTTTGTGCGCCACCTTGTTTAAGTCCTTCTGAGAGAAACCGGTAAGGGTGCTGCGC
>NZ_JBSWVF010000036.1:0-16585 GCF_056159445.1 Pseudomaricurvus sp. ABR4_320
CGAGCACGGCGTTAGAGGGCCAAGCTCTTCGTTCAATTTAGGTGCGTCAACCACAGTTGACAGCTACTCCTCCGTCAACTATTGTTGACGCATGACAGATATTAAATCACTTCCCCCGCCAAGCAATCCTGAAGACGCACTTGCTGCTGTCGTTTCGCTTCGCCGCATGGCAGAGCAGTTAGAGAGAAAAGCCGTCAAAGAAGCGATTGCTCAAGGGTGGAGTTGGTCGCAAATTGCCGAGGCACTGGGAATTTCAAAACAAGCAGCTCATAAACGCCACGCCGCTCATATTCAAAATACAACGGGCCGAAAGGGAAAAAGCGATGTTTAAGCGTCTCTTATTACGTTTTCAAGATATTAAAACAATTGGAAAGTTAATACCCGGAGCCGATGAACAGGCAAATATCATGGGCGAAGAAAAGCCGGGAGCTGAGCACTTTGTGCTCTCTGCGCTCAATCTTGACGACGGTACGGCTAAGCGAACATTTGACCGATTTGGAATAGACGCTAAAAAATTCCAAAGCGCCATTAAAGCGCAATATGATGAGGCGCTAAACTCTGTCGGAATCCATGGGCAAGCTGCCGATATAGAACCAGAGCCTATAAAATCAGACAAGATCTTTCACGACTCGAAGCCTTCAGGTCAGGATTTAATGAAATCTCTTTATACGCTGAAAAAGGAGGATAAAAATCGATCTCTACAAGGCGCACATGTCATCATTGTGGCTGCATCCATAGAGCATGGAGTGGTACCTCGAGCGTTTAAGGTTCTAGGAATAGATAGGGAGTCTTTAGCGGAAGCCGCTAGAGAAGAGCTCGTTTCGGATTAGCAGGGCGGCAATTGATTTAAGGCTATTAGATAAAGGACTCTGTATGTTAAGTAAAGAAACCACCGGCCTCATCATCGTCGATATCCAAGGCAAGCTGGCTCGTTTGGTGGCTAACAGCGATTTGCTTATTTCGAACTGTATAAAGCTGGTGCGCGGTGCTCAACTTCTGGAAATTCCCATCGTATGGTTGGAACAAAATCCTGATAAATTGGGTGCAACCGTTGAAGAATTACAGTTGCAGCTAGAAAATAAGCAGCCAATCGCTAAATACACGTTCGATGCCTGCAGCGAGCTGGCTTTTCTAAAGGCGATTGAGGAATCCGGTAAAACCTCTTGGCTGATTTGTGGTATCGAGGCGCATATTTGTGTCTATCAAACGGCCACTCATCTCAAAGAATTAGGTCACGACGTCCATGTGGTCGTTGACGGTGTCTCATCCCGAAAGCTTGCCAATAAAGAGTTGGCAATCCGCAAGTTAGTCGCAAGCGGAGTTCAGGAAACGGGCTTGGAAATGTGTCTTTATGAATTAGTGAAAGACTGCCGTGCTCTTGAGTTTAAGGGCATACTCAATCTCATCAAATAACGCTCGCGCGGAGTTCGGACTGTTTTTAGTCAACACAAAGCCTTTTTGATGATAGAACGACCTCTGTTAAATACACCTACCGGTTAAGTGAGAATTCTTGCCTCTGTCGAGACGGATACCGTGGCTTGGGCTATGGCCTTTCCGGATAAGAGTGTAGCGGTGGCCTATTTCCGAGTGGTGGCAATCGGCGCTAAGTCTCAGGGGCTGTAGGTCAGACTGATTCATCGGTAAACTGATTGGCATGAGCTGCACCGTAATACAATGCTTTTGGTAAACTAAATGGAGGTACGGTGTTTACGGTTGTGATGAAAATTCTATGGTAAACATAGAATCAATGGCTCTCACAGAGAGAGATGCCTTTGTTTCTTTGGCGATAGTCATGATTAATATCAAAATAGGTTGTGGTAAAGTCGAAAAATGGAAATTTCTCTATTAGCAGACCATCCTAGTGTCGCGGAGAAAATAGCTCATTGGTACTTCGCAGAATGGGCTCGCCTATCACCGTCTATGACGCAAAAAAAGGTGTTAAAGGACATTAAGGAGAAATCAGTTAATCGACATAAAATTCCTCTAATCCTGGTTGCTCATATTGAGGGAGAGCTTGCAGGGGTTTTAGAGCTAAAGCTTCGTGAAAATAAACACTACCCCGAATATGTGAACTGGATTGGCGGCGTTTATACGGATGCAAAATTTCGAAGGCAGGGTGTAGCAAGCAATCTCCTTAAAAAAGCGAAATCAATGGCGATTAGCTTTGGTATTGAAGAGCTTTATCTGCAATGCGAGAGTTTCAATATTCCCCTCTATGTGCGCCTTGGATTTAAAGAGTTACATAAAGCGCGGCATCACGACGTGGAGACTATGATCATGATGTGGAGATCAACGACATAAAACTCGTGAATTGGCACTTAACACGCCACATTTGGGTGTTTGTAACTTTAGTGCCAAAAGCGTTGCTGAAGTTGAATTCTACAATGGAAAAAGCCCGCGGAGAAAACGTTATAAATTTTTACTGACAAGGACTAATAGCGCTGATCCCATTTAACATCAACGGTGGCGCTCTTGAGTTTGCTAACACCGTGGAAAATTTTGTCATCATACTGACTATCCTTAGAGTGAAGATTGGAGACGGACCTTGAATATCTATGCTCAAACGCTAACGATGACGGCAGCCTTGTTAATTTTTTCTCTAGGTGTTTGCGCTCAGACCATCCCTCCAAACGAACAAATTAATGTCCTTCATGCTGCGGCAGACCTTATCGAGTCTCGGTACGTTGACGCCCAGAAGGCGCGGCAGATCGCTAAGTTATTGCGGGAATCGGACGAGCGCTGGCAAACGCCATTGCAATGTGAGTCTTTTGCCGAGGCTGCAACTACGTTTTTCCGTGCAATATCCAATGATGGTCATTTAGGTCTTAGTTATAGCGCAGAAGAAATTCCTGTAGGGAACGGGGAGGAAGTCTTTTCTGCCGCCATGAATGTTGTTGCCCAGGCAGACGCATTAATTATTGATCTCCGCAGAAATGGCGGTGGTATGGAAACCGCTAATCTCTTAACAGGATATTTGTTAGAGCCTGGTAGCCCTCTCAGCGGTGTTTACGATCGTCCGACAGAGACTCGTACCTACTCAAGTTCGCCCGCTTGGGTTCCTGGACGGCGCTTTGGTTCGACCAAGCCTCTTTTTATTCTAACCTCTGGCAAAACATTTTCAGCGGCGGAAGCCGTAGCCTATGATTTGCAGGTACTAAAACGCGCAATGATAATTGGAGAGGTGACGGGTGGCGGTGCTCATCCGTTCGAGTATAGGCGTGTGCATCCGCATTTCGCAGTCGATCTTCCGGAAGGTAAATCTATCAATCCCGTGACGGGCTCTAACTGGCAGGATATTGGTGTGAAACCCGATGTTCTTGTTTCTGCTGAGCAGGCGCTGGATAGGGCTTTGCAGCTCGCGCGGGAAGCGCTATTCACAAAGAATTCAGAAAAGAGCGGTCAGTGATTTTTATAGTCGGCGCTAACTGAAATCTTTCTCATAGATAAAATGCGAGATTTCGTTGATGCGCTTCTATCCTCCTCGAATTATATTCAAACTAGTTTATTTAATGTCGGATAATAGATAAGGAGTATTGATTTCATTAGTTGGCGTAGGAATCATTGAGCGCTATTTTTGATCGATTTCTAACTCCCGCTTTCTTTTCTAGTGCTCTTTAAAGTATTGTATAGAGTTCATAGAATTAAGGAGGATGCTATGAGCTTGGATCGAATAAAATGGATGGCTGCTATCCCGTATTTGTTTGTTCTCTTAATGGTAATTAATGGAAATATTCTAGGGAACTATGATCTGTATTTTTTCGGGGTTCAATTATCTCTGATTACATTGGTTCCTTATTTGATTTATCATTTTGTTAATAAAAACCATGAAAATGACTTCGTATCGAGTCACACAAAGGCTGCGATGCGAATTTTTAGAGTCTATTTCTTTCTGACCGTTATCATAAGTGTGGTGATGAATTTAATGGGGTTCGGATTGGCGGTCTTAGACCCTATAGTTTTTTTTACATCTGGGCTTATAGGCTTAGCACTGTTGCTACCATTACTTTTTGTTGTTATCTACGCAATTTTTGCTTCAACTCTTGGAAGTATAAGATCCTTCAAGCTGTTACTTCCGAACAAATCTAGTTGGTTACCGGAAGAAAATATTTAGTAATCAATGCAATGAATGAGGTTGTAGTTTTTTAATCCGAACATTATTGTATATTTAGTTGCAGGAAATCATTTGCGTTAATGGAAAAGTTCAAAAATGATCAGCTTTATACAATATTCAGGAATCGTCGCTTCAATATGGATCGTTATAGGGATATATACCGCATCGCTGTTTTATCCGAACTACAGCCATTCAGTACAATTTTGCAGCGAGTTGGGAGCAAAAGACAGTCCAACTCAGAAGCTATCACCGCTTGTCAATAATTACCCACTAGGGTTTCTCTTTATCTTGTTCGGCGTTTATCTTGCGTTTTTTGCTGAGCCAGATAAAGCGACGCTAGCCATCGGTTGGATGGTGATTATCCATGGGATCTGTACTTGGATTTGTGGTTTTTTTCCGATGGATAAAGATCCTTATACGACCAGCCCCTCGATCAGCGGAAATATTCATACCTGGTCTGGTTTTGTGATGCTGATTTCGTTTATCGTTGCACCCGGTATTGTTGTATTGTCAGGTGTATTTCCCGCGTGGCTGCGGATTACTTCAATTCTGTGTCTTATTAGCTGTTTTTACTTCTCTTACACATTAAGCATAGCCTTTAAAGAACAATCAACTCCTGGATTGCATCAGCGATTGAGTTACGGCTCACAAATTCTGTGGCTGTTTGTCTTCTCAATCTATGAAATCGCCTAAATATCTATGATCGCTGTTCTTTGGTGAGTTAGTCTTTTAGGCTAATCCCTCTATGGCGCTCTTTTTGCTGCATAAAATCCAGAGAGATTATGCAGTGGTTTTTCATCATTTGGTGAATGTGCTGCTTATAAGCTAGCCACCAGTTGAGGTAACAATGGATTTAGGAATTAAGGGCAAAAAAGCGATTGTTTGTGCGGCATCCAAAGGTTTGGGGCGTGCTTGTGCCAATGCACTAGCCGCGGAGGGCGTTAACCTAGTCATCAATTCTCGCACCGACAGTGAGCTGCAAAAGGCTGCAGTGCAGATTCGCGAACACTATGGTGTGGAGTGTGTGGCGGTGGCTGCAGATATTACCAGTGCTGAAGGCCGACGTGCTGTATTGAATGCCATGCCAGAGCCAGATATCTTGGTGAATAACGCCGGTGGACCGCCGCCGGGGAATTTCCGTGACTGGCAACGGGAGGACTGGATAGCCGCTGTTGATGCCAACATGATAACGCCCATTGAGCTGATTCGCGAGGTGGTCGAAGGCATGATGGAACGCCGCTGGGGTAGGGTGATCAATATCACCTCGTCGGCGGTCAAGGCGCCTATTGGCATTTTAGGTTTGTCTAACGGCGCAAGGTCTGGCCTGACGGGCTTTATCGCAGGTCTGGCTCGAGAAGTTGCTCCGTTCGGCGTGACCATTAATAATCTTCTTCCTGGTTCCTTTGAAACAGACAGGTTACGCAATACTCTGAGTGGTATGGCGGAAACGTCAGGAACAACAATCGAGGAGACTATTGCTCAAAGTCAGTCTACCATTCCGGCTGGGCGTTTTGGTATCCCGGAAGAGTTTGGTGCGGCCTGTGCCTTTTTGTGCTCTCAGCAGGCTGGCTATTTTGTTGGGCAAAACCTTCTGATTGATGGTGGCGCCTTCCCAGGTACAATGTGATTCGTTTGCTGCTTTTTGCCTTGTAGGTGTCACAAAGAAGTATCGGGAAGCGTCGTCAATTCCTGACGAGATTAGGATTGAGCTGATATTTTGATTGGCGGACTGTTATGGCATTTAGACGATACGGTGGCGACTTCACTTTTCACGGTGATGGAGGGAATGCCAAAGTTGCCATCGTTGGTGTGATTGTTTTTATCATCTCTGTAGGATTGACGCTCTTGCTGGCAAACCGGGTTTTTTATTGCTTGGTTTTTCTGCGTTATTTTTCTTTTCTGCAATAAGCTCTTTTATTCCTGGTGGGGCAGTCAGCAATCTAGCGGAACAACGATTTAGGTCTCATCTGGAGGCTGCGTTATCGTTTTACAACAGCGGGAAAATCGAAGATTCACTTGAGTCTTTTAGGAAGGCAAAAATTTACGGGGAACTTCCTCAGGATCTTCAGGAAGTTTGTGATCGAATCAGCACAGAACTGAAACAGGAAGGTAATGGATCTTCATAAGCTGTTTGATGATAAATCTGACCTTTACGCCGAGATCAGGCCAAGGTATCCGGCAGAGCTTTACCGGTGGTTAGCCGGTGTTAGCCCAGCTTGCCATACGGTTTGGGATGTTGGTTGTGGTAGCGGTCAAGCTGCTGTCGATTTGCGTAATTATTTTGGGCAGGTCTTTGCAACGGATGTCAGTCCTATTCAGATTGCGAATGCTCCTACTCAGGAAGGCATCCACTTTTCCGCCCAGCCGGCAGAAAAAACCACTTTCCTCGATCATTCCTTTGATGCAGTCTGCGTGGCGCAAGCCCTCCACTGGTTTGATTACGATCGATTTTGGCCGGAAGTTAAGCGTGTACTAAAGCCCAGTGGGGTTTTTGCAGCATGGGGCTATAGTTGGCCCCATGTCGATTCAGAGATCGACAGCTTATTGGAAAGGAGCTTTCTTACGGTGATTCAGCCCTATTGGGCGAATCAAAACCGATTGCTCTGGAATGGGTTCACTGGAATTCCTTTGCCGTTTGAGCCGGTCGATGTTCCACATTTCGATTTGTCGATGCACTGGTCTGTGGAGCAGTTTTTCGCCTTTTTGCACAGTTGGTCGGCGACACGGCGCTGTATGGATGCGAGAGGTGACAATTTTTTTAATGACAGCTTCGAGAAAATCGCTGAAATTTGGGGTGATGGGGTACGGAAGGTAGAGATGGATTTTTTTGTCGTTGCTGGGAAAAATCCCTAGTGAACGTACAGGTTGTCTTAGTTGGCAAATTGAAATTGCTTTCGCTATTCCAAGCGCTGAAAAGGTCAACCGTACACTTTTTGGCTCTATAAATCTGAGAGCTTCCTTTTAACAGGAAGCTCCCTGTCTAAATAGAGACTTACTCGGTCAGGCTACCCATATGATTCAACGTGCGAATCAGCTGGCTGACATAGCTCATTTCATTGTCGTACCAAGACACAACACGAACTTCATAGATATTGGTGCCGCAACGTTGTGCCAAGGTTTGAGTTGCATCAAACAATGAGCCGTAGCTGCTGCCAATCACGTCGCTGGAAACCAGCTCTTCCTCGGTATAACCGAAAGAATCATCTGCAGCAGCTTTCATGGCTTCGTTCAAGCCCTCGACGCTGACGGTGTCGGTCTCATCTTTCAGGGTCGCATCCAGAATGGTGATCGAGCCGGAGGCAACGGGAACGCGCTGGGCAGAACCAATCAGTTTGCCGTCCAGTTCTGGAATCACCAGTCCAATGGCTTTGGCTGCGCCGGTCGAGTTAGGAACGATGTTAATGGCGCCAGCCCGTGCACGGCGGAAGTCGCCTTTGCGATGGGGGCCATCCAAGATCATTTGGTCGCCGGTGTAGGCGTGAATGGTGGTCATAAAGCCGGTTCTCAGCTCGCGATACTCATTCAGTGCTTTTGCCATCGGTGCCAGGCAATTGGTGGTACAGGAGGCACCGGAAACGACCAGGTCGTCTTTGGTCAGGGTGTCATGGTTGACGCCGTAAACGATGGTTGGCAGGTCGCTGCCGGCGGGGGCAGAGATCAGCACTTTCTTGGCGCCAGCGTCTATGTGCGCTTGGCTTTTCGCTTTGGAGCAGAAAAAGCCAGTACACTCGAGGACGATATCCACGCCATAGTCGCCCCAAGGCAGTTTGCTGGGGTCTGGTTCTGCATGAACCTTGATGGATTTGCCATCAACAATGAGAGAATCCTCGTCACTCTCTACGGTATGGCCGGTAAAGGGGCCCTGCACACTGTCGTATTTCAGCAGCTGGGCGAGCATTTTAGGCTCGGTTAAGTCGTTGATAGCCACTACGTCGAAACGCTCATCGCCAAAGATTTTTCGGAAGGTTAACTTTCCGATTCTTCCAAACCCATTAATGGCAACTTTTAGCATAATAATTCCCCTAGTTTTGACGTTTGATAGAGATTATACGGTTTTGGTTTCTGCTGTATGACGAGATACAGAAGCGGAGCGCCACTGCTGGCGGATTGTGCAGAAGGAACAACCAACCGAAAACTACACTTTACTGATCGTCGTGCTTTTTAGTTCACATCCAAAGCTCCGCGTACCCATCGCCATAATTTTTGTAGAAGTGCGGGGTAGAGCAGCCGGTATCACGGGGGGAGAGTAGATACAGTGGCTGTTCAAGCGGGACATTTTAATACCGTCAGTCTGCCAAGACCCAGGAATCTGCACTGACGAAATGGTCATTCATTGAGCAATAACTCAGATCAGCCATTTCAAAAGGCGCGTCATTCGAAGACTTAGCGGGTGTGTGAGTAATAATAACTGTCAGCCAAACCTATTGCTAGGGAGAGGGTTGGTAATTTCGAAGCTTTACCTAGCGTGCAAAATCCACAAGTGTTTATGCGTACTGAATGTTACTGGTTCATGTAGTTTGTTGATAAGCTCTAAATCTTGCGAATATGGTGTTTTCTCAATAATCTGGCCCGTTTAAGAGGCTGCCCACTATGTCACTGTTTCAGACATTTCATCCTGCGCTGCTGATTATTGATGTTCAACACGCCATCGACCATATGCCCGGCCTAACGCGAAGCCATATAGACGCCGAAGAGAAGATGACACAGCTGTTGTTGCTGTGGCGGCGTCGGGGTTGGCCGGTGGTGCATGTGCGTCATTCTTCCAAATTCGACGATTCGCCGTATCATTCCACACGACATTTCGCGATCAAGCGTGAGGTGATGCCCCAAGGCGGTGAGCCGGTGATCACCAAGCGGGAAAATTGTGCGTTTCTTGGTACGAATCTGGAAAATCTACTAAAGAAGCAAGATGCCAGAGAGCTGGTGGTGTGTGGAGTATTGCTGAATAATTCCGTAGATGCCACGGTGCGGGTTGCCTGTGGTCTGGGGTTTGAGGTGACGTTGGTGGGTGATGCGACACCGGCCGGTGGAATTGATACCCTGGGTGGCAAGTCTGTGTCTGCCGAAGCGGTGCACGATGTGTTTTTGAGCAATCTGAGTGGTGAATACTGCCGTGTTGTCACCACTGACGAGCTACTCAACGATTAATCAACCCACCATTTTCCTTCAAGGATTGAGGTAGTTATGTGGATGCGCGCCACCTGTAAGCTGGAATTGGATGTTCCAGCGCCCATGCCCTTCATTTTTATGTTGCGACCGCGCAGTGGTTTTCAGCAGTGGGTCGGGCAGGGACAATATTTGTTTTCGCCATCGGTTTCTGCTGTTGAGTTCACTGATGTGTTCGGTAACCTCTGCCAGCGTGTAATGGCACCGGAAGGGCGGCTGTCTGTGCATACGTCGTTCGATATCGAGACCTTTGCGGTTGCCGATATCGATTACGACGCCGAATTTGTCGAAATTCAACAACTTCCCGAAGACACCTTGGCCTTCCTGCTGCCGAGTCGTTACTGTGAATCTGACTGCTGCACAGAGCTGGCCCAATCTATCGTAGTCGATCGTGATCCCGGTTATGACCAGTGTGCTGCCATTGTCGAGCATATTCGCCAAACCATTGAGTACACGCCGGGGGCAGGGCAGCAAATTGTCAGTGCCCGCGATGTAATGGGCATGTCTCAGGCGGTCTGTCGCGATATGGCACACTTGGGTATCGCCTGCTGTCGCGCGCTTTCCATACCCGCAAGATTGGTGGTCGGATATCTGGAAGATCTCACGCCCATGGATCTACACGCGTGGTTTGAAGCCTTCGTCGGTGGGCGGTGGTATACCTTTGATCCCACGCAAGCATCCATGAATGGCGGGCGTATCGTTATTGGTTATGGGCGTGATGCGGCTGATGTCGCCATCTATACTCAATTTGGCGATCCCGTCGATCTGCTGGAGATGGCGGTCACGTTAGAGTCGATTGCCAAGCCTTCAATACCTTAAGGATACTGCCGACCTATCGGTCGGATATCTGGTTAAAATTTGTACTCTCGGAAATAAACCTGTCACAAAGCCGCGTCTGAGCACTTTTCTTCAGTTTATCCCTCAAGTTATCCACAGATACTGTGAGTAACTGGATTCTGTCCGTCCCAGACATTTGTGACCTTAGAAAGAAACGGATGACCCAATCATGATGTTGAAAAAAACGCTCGCCACCTTCCTGGCAGCGGCAGGCGCCACTGGACTGGCGAATGCCGCGACTCAGTCAGAGCTTTTCGAGCCTTACCCTGGGGCAACATCGAAGGCTGCGTATCAATGGGATTATGAAGCTTTCCGCTTCCCCAGCAATGCGGATTCGGCGGACAAAGAAGATTATGAAGGTATAGATGCCACCGGCGACCTCTTTCTCAATCGCTATGAGGTCAATCAGGTTTCCTCATTGAAAGTCTATGAGAACTACAAGCAGGCGGCTCTTAAGGCTGGTTTTAACATCGTCTATGAATGTCAGCTGGAACAATGCGGAGACGACCCTAGGGGCCTGGGAACCAAGTTTTTTCCGAGACTGACGCTCAGTAACTATTATCGCAAACCCTATTATTTGCTGGTGGAAAAGTCTGCAGAACCAGGTCCTGTGTATATGGCGTGGTTTGTGGGTGCTTATAAAGACGACGTTTGGATTCAGCAGGCGGCGTTGTTTAGTGAGCCCTTGCAGTCAGATTTGATCACCATTGATACTGACGCGCTGGGCTTACCCTTAATTAGTACGCCAAACGCTCCTTTGTCTGAGAAAGAGCGCGCGAAAGACCACCCGATGTTACCCCGATATCCGGGTGCAGAATTGATCGATTTTTCTAATACAGACACAGAAACGACCACGCTACCCCTGGTTGGCGCTGGGGAGGATTCTTCTTTGAATTTGACTGGGGATCTGGCGCAGCATTCCTATGAGATTGAAGATACCTCTACATTGAAGGTCTATCGCAATTATCAACAAGCGTTGCAGGCTGCTCAGTTTGACATCATTGTCCATTGCGAGCTGGATGCGTGTGAGTCAGCTCGGACTCTCGGTGGCGACGTGGCGCTTTCAAAAAGTGTCTATAACTATTACCGCAAGCCCTATTACTTCCTTGCACGTCGGCAGCGTGAGCAGGGAGATGTCTACGTGGCATTGTTTATCGGTGGCTTTGATGCGGATGTGCGTGTTCAACAAGTCATCGTTGAGGAGCGTGCTGTCGCAACCGGATTGGTGGCCATCAATGAAGATATTCTTATGCAGCAGCTGGAGGAACAGGGTAAAGCGCTAATCTACGGGATTTATTTCGATACGGGTAAAGCAACCATCAAACCCGAGTCGACGGAAGCTCTGGATGCGATTGGCGCACTGCTGAACAACAACGGGGATCTATCACTGTATGTGGTTGGCCATACGGATGATACCGGTGGTTTGACGTCGAACCTGCGGTTATCACGCGACCGAGCTCAGGCTGTCGTTGCTGCATTGACCGCTGACTATGGCATTGCTGCCGAACGCTTGCAGGCGGAAGGTGTGGGTCCCTATGCGCCTGCGTCGACGAATGAAAGGGATGATGGCCGGCAGTTAAATCGACGGGTTGAGCTGGTGAAGCGTTTACAGTAAAAGCACCACACAGTTATTAAAGAGACTTGGGGATCGGCGTGTTTACGCCGAGCCTTAATGTAGCGAGTTGCTTTTAGAGCTATCCGTAATACGGTTACCAAGGAAGGGTAGATGAAAAGTCCAAAGCACTTTATAGGGACGGTTTTTGCGTCAATTGTCTATTGCTTGAGTTTGAGTTTTTTCTCGTTTTCCCAGGCAGAGCTCGCAAATGATCGCATTATTAATCTTGCCGATGATTTCGACCGACTCTATCAAGCGACGACGAGCCTTCCGGAAAATGAACGCGTAGATCGCTTTTATGTCGAATTTTTTGATGATTATTCGATTTTCTACCGCGAAGATGATACTGATCTCGACACCTTTAAGCAGGCTTTTCGTGAACGTCTGAAGGGGGCTATTGCCCATTTCCCTTCCTTACAAGAAACCTACCGGGAAAAAGAAACTGCGTTATCGGCTAAATTTGAGATAAGTTTGACGAGCTTTCTCGCGGTTTTTCCTGACTTGCAACTCGATAATCCAATATACCTGGTACACTCACTCGGCAGCTTTAATGGCCAGGTTACCGAACGTAGAGGGCAAGTCTTTCTACTTTTCGGAGCTGATATGATGGCTTTATTACATAACTGGGAAGATGATACACCGGTCTTTCACCATGAGCTTTTCCACGTCTATCATGGGCAATACCTATCTTGTGGTGAGGAGCTCTGGTGCTCTATTTGGCAGGAGGGGCTGGCAACCTATGTCTCTCTGGAGTTGAACCCGGAGGCGAATATCGACGAATTGATGTTAAACATTCCCGAGGGAATGATCGTCAGTGTCAATAACCAGCTTGCCGAAGCCTTGCAGGAATTCAAAACGATGTTCAATTCCCATGATCCAGACGTTAAGTCACCGTATCTAAACTACAGCAATGAGGCTTCGGAGCTTCCTTTTCGTCGGGGTTATTATCTCGGTTTTCTCATCGCTCAAGAAATCCATAAAAAATACAGTCTCAAGGAGATGGCGCAGTTTGATCGAGAGACTGTCAAACTCGAAGTGGCCGGTGCTTTGGATCGGCTAATTGCCAACCCTGAGGCAATTGAGAGCGAGCTGGATCCCTAGCGCCTTGATGGTTGGAATTTTCAGTGCCATTGCGGGCTTTCTCACTTTTTCTAAAAAGGCACCGGGACAGCAACCGAGGTTGCTATTGAGACGTTTTGGTGTGCTCTTTTACCCGTACCAATTCTGGAAAATCTTTGCGCAGCCAGCGCACCGTAGAAAGACTCATCAAAAGAACGACCGGAATTAGAGGAAGAGAGCTTACCACAGTCGCTGCTTGCGCCGTATTCAGACCAGTGGTTACTAATAAACCTGCCGTTAAAATGGCAAGCAGTGCCGCCCATACGATTCGATTCGAGCGAGCCGGTTCTTGATGGCTTTGCAAGTTTTTTGAGCAAACGCTCGCCAAAATGTATGCCGCAGAATCAAGTGTGGTCGCTAAAAAGATTATCGTTAGAACAATAAACAGAAACAGAGAAATTTTACTGAACGGCAGGCTGGCAATGATTTTGGCAACCATGGTCGCCATGCCATCTCTGGCAAGAATTTCTGAAAGAGGCAAAATATTTTCCACCTCTAGATGAATTGAGTAACCACCGGCGATTGATAAAAATAGCCAAGTACCCATTGAGCCCCATAAGAGAACGCCAAGAATCAATTGTTGAATGGTTCGTCCTCGTGAAACCCTTCCAATAAATAATCCAACAAATGCTGCATAGGCGACCCACCAAGCCCAGTAAAATAGCGTCCATCGTTCGGGAAAACCGGATTGTCCAATCGGATCCATCCAGAGTGACATCGCAAAAAAATTACTGAACATTAAGCTAAAGCTGTTCACGGTTAACGAGAGAATAAAGAGTGTTGGGCCTACGATCAGAATGAATATCAGGCAGATACCCGCCAGCGCCATATTGAGGTCGGCTAAAATTTTGATGCCTTTTTTTAAGCCGCGATAGGTACTGGCACCAAAGAGCAAGGTCCATAGCGTTAAAATGACCAGTTTCACTAAAAGCGAATCCTCGACGCCAATCAACTCAGCGGACAAAGCGGAAACCACAGGCACTCCTATTCCAAGGGCTGTAGATGTGCCTCCGACGATGCCAAGAATAATGACTAGATCAATGACGATTTTATAAAGCTCTCGATTACGGTGAGGTAGCGCACCATCGCAGGCACTGCTGATGCGTAAATAGGGTAGCTTGCGAACATACAGCATGTAGGCGATAGGTACCGCAGTAAGTGCGTAGAATGCCCAGGGCACGATTCCCCAATGAAACAAGGGATACATATGAGCCCAATTTGTAGCTTTTGTGGAGTGGGGTTCGATGCCCATGGGGGTATCTTCCAGATAGAAAATACATTCGGCAAAACCCCAGGCGACCAGTCCACTGCCAATACCCGCCGTAAACATCATGGCGACCCAGTGTGGTGTTGAGTACTCAGGAGCTTCACCTGGTTGGCCCAATTTGACGTGAGCGAATGGCCCAAAGGCAAGCCATAGGGCATAGAGAAAGCCGGCTACACCAAGTAGTAAATACAGCCAACCCATTTTGTCTGTCACAAAGGACATAGCGGTATTGGCATGAATTGCTGATGCTTCGGGAAAAAGCAGTAAATCGAGCGCCGCAATAATGACTATTGCCATAGCGGGGAAGAAGACTCGCTTATCGAGAGAGGGCGCTGGGTGAGACTTTGGCGTGTGCATCTGATCGATCATAATAACCGTTAAAGCGTTGTGGTTGATACAGGGCAATATATCGTTGCCCGTTTATTTGGCTTTCAATTTCGAAAGCCTGTTCTCTCTGAAAAAATTGTGACTGAGAGACATGAGTCAACCACAATGAAATTCTTGCAGATTGTTCTGCTATTTTAGTTTTGAATGTGATTCGTAGCGCCTGGGCATTCTCTAAAGTTTCGATTGCTACAGGCCGAGCATTTGTTTAAATCCAGTGTCGGGATAATCGATGCGATTGCTTCGCCTTTATTCGGAAAAATAGTATCTGTCCCAAGAGCATCAACGATACCATAGCGTTTAAATAGTCCTTCCCGCTGCCTAGGCCGAGCGGTTATGTACAAACGTCCGCCTCGCATCTTACGACGCTCTGATTCCTCTATGATCAGTTGAGCCCCTGACATATCAATTCCTGGGATGCCTTTCATCAACATCACTAAGTGTGTTTGTTCTGGCCGCTGGGTTTCCAACTTGAAAAGTTGGTCACGCATAACATCCAGGGAGCCAAAATACAGTTCACCGTCCGGCCGGGCAAAAGCAAGTTGCGGGCATTCATCCAGATGAAATGCTTTTGCATGGCGAAAATAGCGCCCATCAGATTTCGGGTCAGGTGCGATAATGGCAAGATAGGTATTGGCTGAGCGTCTTAAGTAGAGGGCGAGAGAGAAGAATATACCCGTGACAATGCCAAACTCCAAGCCGATGATAAGCGTTGCAAACAGGGTGATTGACATGACTGCGCTGGAGGGGCGACTGGTCTTCAAGATGTATTTGATTCTGTGCCCTTCAATCAGCCGGAAGCCAACAAATACGATTATCCCTGCAATGGCAGGAATGGGAATAAATGTTATCCAGTCACTGACGAACAATAAAATCAGTAGGAGAAACAGCGAGCCGAGAATTGCTGCAAGGGGTGTTTTCGCTCCGGCATCGTAATTCATGGCGGATCGTGTGAATGAACCGGATCCCATATAGGTCGAAAAAAAACTACCTAGTGTATTAGAGGCCCCTTGGCCAATAAATTCTTGGTTGATATTCACTTGTTCGCCTGCTCGAGACGCCAGGCTGCGTGCAATTGCTGTCGCTTCCAGCAGTCCCACCAACGCTAGCGCGAAGGCGCTTTGGGCTAAATCGATGAGGCTTATTTGAGAGAAATTAGGGAGGGAATATGTTGGAATGACATCAGAGACATTCTGCACGTAGGTAACACCATGTGCTTGGCCATTAATGATAAACCCGGCTAGCGTGCCTGTCGCTAGTGCGAGTAAGTAACTGGGCAGGCTTGGGGCAAAATACGCCGTTAATACCGCTGTGACAAAAGACGTAGCCGCGAGTGTTAATGCATGGAGGTTCGTTTGATTTAACTGCGCTACCAGAAGAACAAATGATTCAATGGTGCTTGTCGCATCGGTAATACTAAAACCCAGCGCGCTTGGTAGTTGACTGACGAATATGATGATTGCTGCGCCAGCGGTAAATCCTGTCATTACTGCAGGGGAGACAAAATTGGTAACACTCCCCAGTCTTAGAAACCCTAATAGAAGTTGGATAAAGCCTGCTAGGAAGGTTAACGATATTGCCGCTTGGATGAATTCTTCTGAACCTGGTTCAAAATCGCCGGCGAGACAACCGAAGACCAATACGGATATTGGCGTCGTCGGGCCGGAAACCATGTAATTTGAAGAGCCAAGTAGAGCTGCTATAACCGGGGTAACAATTGCCGTATAAAAACCATACTGAATGGGTAAGCCGGCTATGGCGGCAAAGGCAATTGCTTGGGGCAACGCCATAATTGCTGAGGTCAACGCCGCTAGCGCATCCGCCCGTAAGGTGTCGGCCGTTACTTGCTGTAGCCACACTCTTGGTGGGAAAAAATCCAGCTGTCCCCGCATAATCCTGGTTCTCTAGCTGTTGTCCGCCGGTCGGTATTCCATAGCTGCAATTCCGAAGATCCCTGGTCAAAGTCTGATCATTGTAGCGGTAAAGAATCGTAATTAAAATAATTGAACAATTAACTCGACTTTAGAGTTTCAGAGCTAACAACAGGGGCAAATTAACAGAGAAGAATAACTTGACATAGCGGCGT
>NZ_JBSWVF010000037.1:0-16131 GCF_056159445.1 Pseudomaricurvus sp. ABR4_320
ATCAGCATCAAGCAAAAGGCAGTGGTACATGGCCTGAGACATGTAGTTTTTCACTGTGCGTTCCGAGCAGCCGAGTTTTTGCGCAATGCGAGCATAGGTCAAGCCTTCCAATCGAGACATTAAAAATGCCTCTCGGACCTTATCAGGAAGATTGCTCAGCATGGCGTCAACTTCCAATAGACTTTCAATGATCTGGTGGTGCTCTTCAGGGGAGGGCGCTCGTAGTTCTGGTTGCATCATCAGTGCTTCTAGGTAAGCGCGTTCAATTTCCTTGCGCCGCCAGTGGTTGATGATCAGGCTTCGAGCGATGCGGGTCAGATAGGCGCGAGGTTGCCGTACCAGAATGCCTTCACGATCTCGCTGCAGCAGGCGCAAAAACGTATCCTGAGCAATATCTGCAGCCGTTTCTGAGCAGTTCAGGCGCTGGCGTAACCAGCCGCTTAACCAACGGTGGTGGTCCATGTAAAGCGCGTCAAAATTGTGTGAAAGAGGCGTTTCTACGACTGACAAGATAGCGTCCCTCCATGGGCGGCTAACAACAGCTAATGAGAACTCCTCTCATCTTATAGTGCGCATGCTAACAAAAGCAAATTGCGTTTAAATGGGTCTATAGGGCGCTTGAAAAGAGGACGTGCCAGCATTCTTGCGTGCCTTATAAGTTTTACCGATAAGCTAATGCGTTTATATGATTTTCTCCGCTAAGTGAATTTCGCTATCCTACTTGCCATTGATAGAAACGTTCTAATCGCCGATGGGCCGACGTCTCGGCTCCAACGGTTCATTCCGATAGATGAAGAGGAGAGACCTATGGCACTGCGAATAAACGATACGATTCCCAACCTGACGGTTAACACCGATCAGGGCGAGTTTAGTCTGCACGAGTGGATTGGCGACAGTTGGGCAATTTTGTTCAGCCATCCGAAAGACTTCACCCCCGTTTGTACCACTGAGTTCTCTGCGGTTGCGCAATTGGCTGACGAATGGGAAAAACGCGGCACTAAGGTTCTCGGTGTGTCGGTCGACAGTGCTGAAGATCACAAAAACTGGAAAACAGATATCGAAACCTGTGGCGGCGCCAAAGCGGGCTTCCCGATTGTTGCCGATGTCGATCTTGCGATATCCAAAGCCTTTGACATGTTGCCAGCTGAAGCTTACCTGCCAGACGGCCGAACACCTGCTGACAGTGCCACGGTGCGCACGGTGTTTATCATTGGTCCCGACAAGCAATTGAAGTTATCCATGACTTACCCAATGAGCGTCGGTCGTAATTTCGCTGAAATTTTGCGCGCGTTGGATGGTTTACAAACCACGTCCCGCAAAGGTGTGGCGACACCGGCCAACTGGGTTCCCGGTGAAGACGTCATTATCCCGCCCGGTGTCAGCGATGCAGATGCCAAAGAAAAATTTGGGGATTTCGAAGCGGTCCTGCCTTACCTGCGCAAAACCAAAGATCCTTCCTGATTCCCACGAAACTAACAAAATAGCGATGAGGCGCAGAGGTTTTGCGCCTCAATGTCTATATGGACACCTCTAAAATTGATTGAAGGTCCGTCATTATGCTTGATAGTCACAACGCTCAGCCTGTCCTGATTGTCGAGGGAAAACTCTCCGATAACGAACGTTTAAAACGTGAGAGTAATTTCCTGCGCGGCACCATCACCGAAGATCTGCAAAATCAGATAACCGGTGGCTTTACGGCTGACAACTTTCAGCTGATTCGTTTCCACGGTATGTATCAGCAGGATGATCGGGACATTCGCGCCGAGCGCATTAAGCAGAAACTGGAGCCTCTTCACAATGTTATGCTGCGGGCCCGCATGCCCGGCGGCATCATTACCCCTGCCCAGTGGTTGGTTATTGAGAAGTTTGCCGAAGAGAACACACTATACGGCTCAGTGCGTCTGACAACCCGTCAAACGTTTCAGTTTCACGGGGTCTTGAAGCCGCATATTAAGAACATGCACCAGACCATTAATTCTTGCGGCATAGATTCCATCGCGACAGCCGGTGACGTCAATCGTAATGTTCTCTGTTCAACCAATCCGGTCGAGTCAGAACTGCACGCAGAAGCCTACGAATGGTCCAAGCGAATCTCAGAACACCTGTTGCCGAAAACGAAAGCTTATATGGAAATCTGGCTGGATGGTGAAAAAACCAAAACCACCGAAGAGCCAATTTTGGGGAAAACCTATTTACCGCGAAAGTTTAAAACCACGGTGACTGTGCCACCAAATAATGAAGTCGACGTGCACGCGAATGATCTCAACTTTATTGCCATCGCTGAAAACGGCAAGTTAATCGGTTGGAATGTACTGGTTGGGGGCGGTCTTGCGATGACCCACGGCGACACCTCGACCTACCCGCGCAAAGCGGACGATTTTGGTTTTATACCACTGGAGCACACCTTGGCGGTGGCTGAGCATGTGGTCACTGTGCAGCGCGACTGGGGTAATCGGGTCAACCGCAAAAACGCCAAAACCAAATACACATTGGATCGGGTGGGTGTCGATGTTTTTAAAGCCGAAGTCGAAAAACGTGCCGGTGTCACCTTCGAACCTTCACGCCCCTATGCGTTTACGTCCCGTGGTGACAGGTTTGGTTGGGTTGATGGTATCGACGGTAAGCAGCACCTGACATTGTACATTCTGAACGGCCGGATCCTCGACTACCCTGGGCGCCCACTCAAAACCGGCCTGCGCAAAATTGCCGAAATCCACAAAGGTGATTTCCGCATGACGGCCAATCAAAATCTGGTGATCGCCGGCGTAGCGCCGGAAGACCGCGCAGACATTGAGGCGATTGCCCGCGAGCACGGGCTGATTGACGACACGGCGACCAACCAATTGAAGAACTCCATGGCCTGTGTGGCGCTGCCCACATGCCCTTTAGCAATGGCGGAGTCAGAACGTTTTTTGCCCGAGTTGGTTGCCTCTGTTGAAAGTCTGCTGTCGAAACATGGTGTTCCCGATGATCACATCATTTTACGCGTGGTTGGATGTCCCAATGGCTGCGGTCGCGCCATGCTGGCAGAAGTGGGATTGGTGGGTAAAGGGCCGGGGAAATACAACATGCACCTCGGTGGTAACCGTGTAGGTACGCGCGTACCCAAGCTCTATAAGGAAAACGTGAGCGTCGATGTCATTCTGTCTGAATTGGATGGTTTGATTGGGCGTTGGGTATCGGAAAGACAAGCCGATGAAGGCTTCGGTGATTTTGCGATACGCGCAGGCATCGTTGCCGAAGTGAAGGTTTCTAAAACTGATTTCCACAGCTGAATCGCATCAGGATACGTATTATGACCATCGCAACCGATCCGGCTGATAATATTGTCGCCCCTCAGAACGGACCCAAAGTCTTTACTGCCGCCAACGAATGGCTGGAAGCGCAAAATGCGCAAACCCGTATCGCCTGGGCAATTGAGAACTTACCGCGGGACCATGTTGTTTCGTCCAGCTTCGGCATTCAGGCTGCGGTGACTCTGCATTTGATGACACAACAATTGCCGGACATTCCCGTACTGTTTTTCGATACCGGTTATCTGTTTCCCGAAACCTATCGTTTTGTCGATGAATTGACCGAGCGGCTCAGTCTGAATCTGCACGTATTTCGGGCAGAGATGTCTCCCGCCTGGCAGGAAGCTCGCTTTGGCCAATTGTGGGAACAGGGTGAAGAAGGATTAAAGAAATACAACACCTTGAACAAAGTCGAACCCATGCAGCGTGCAATGCAACAGGTCGGCGCAGGCACTTGGTATAGCGGCTTGAGGCGAACACAAGCGGATACACGTAGCGATCGACGAATTCTGGAATTTCAACACGGCCGGGTAAAATTTCATCCCATTGTCGATTGGACCAACCGCGACGTTCACTATTATCTCAAAGCGCATGACTTACCCTACAACCCGCTTTGGGAGGAGGGATATGTGAGCGTTGGGGATACCCATACGACACGAAAATTAGAAGATGGTATGCGGGAACAAGACACTCGCTTTTTCGGCAGCAACCGCGAATGCGGACTTCATACCGACCAGGATTAAACGCTGATGATTGATCAAATACCCCAGGGCATTAATCCTCTGTCCCCAGAGCAGGCCCAACAATTTACTCAGTTGATTGGCACCCTGACACCCGTGCAGCAAGCCTGGATCAGCGGTTATTTGGCGGCAGCTGCTCAAGGTGGATTAACCGCCCAGCCGGTTACTGCACCCGTCCCCGAGGCCGCACCCCTCACGATTCTGTACGGATCTCAAACCGGCAATGCGAAACATGTTGCCGCTGATCTGGCCGAGGCCGCCAAAACTCGAGGCATGGATGTCAAATTGGTTGATATGGCAGATTTCAAGCCCGCGAAGTTAAAGGACGAAAAATACCTGACCATTGTGGTTTCAACCTATGGGGAAGGAGAACCGCCGGAACCGGCAGAAAAACTACACAGTTTCCTGGTGTCAAAAAAAGCACCTAAGTTGGACGGTACTCAGGTCGCCGTTCTGGGCTTAGGGGATTCCAGTTATGAATTTTTCTGCCAGACGGCCATCGATTTTGAAAATCGCTTGCGTGACCTGGGCGCGAATGTTGTCGTCGAGCGTGGATTGATGGACGTTGATTACGACGATCATGCACCGGACTGGATTAGCAACGCATTGGATATTTTTGAGCCTGAGCTCAAAACTAAAGCGCCAGTAACCAGTAATGTTGTACCAATGCCTGGTTTGGCGAAGGCGTCTGCCGCCCACTACTCAAAGAAAAACCCGTTCCCCGCCGAGTTGAGTCTGGTGCAGAAGATTACCGGTCGGGGCAGTACCAAAGACGTTCGCCACGTTGAAATTTCTCTGGAAGGGTCCGGCCTTACCTATCAGGCGGGAGATGCGTTGGGAGTGTATTTTAACAACGATGCAGCAGACATTGATGAGTTACTGCAACTGCTGGATCTGGATGGCGCAACCCAGATAACCCTGGGTGAGCAGAGTAAATCTCTGCGTGAGGCGTTGATAGAAGATTTGGAGTTAACTCAGTCGTATCCCGCGTTTGTTGAGAAATACGGCAAGGCGACCGGCGATCAAGGGTTAATTAATTTGGCGCAGGACAAGGCGAAACTGCGTGATTTTCTGGAGCAACGGCAAACGCTGGATATTTTGCGTGCGCATCCCCACAAGGTGAATCCCCAGGCGTTGGTTGAATGCCTGCGTAAAATGCAGCCTCGGCTGTATTCCATAGCGTCCAGTCAATCGGAAGTGGAAGAGGACGTTCATTTAACCGTTGGTGTTGTGGAATGGAACGCGTTTGATCGCGAGCATCTGGGTGGTTGTTCCGGTCATTTAGGGCGGCGCGCCGAGGAGGGCGACAGCCTACGTGTCTTTATCGAAAGCAACGATAATTTCCGTCTGCCAGCCGATCCAAGTACACCGACCATTATGATTGGTCCCGGCACCGGTATTGCGCCTTTTCGGGCATTTCTGCAGGAGCGGGACGCCCAGGAAGCCAACGGAAAAAACTGGTTGTTTTTTGGAAACCCGCATTTTACTCAGGATTTTCTCTATCAGCTGGAATTGCAGAGCTATTTAAAATCTGGCCTGTTAACACGACTGGATGTGGCGTTTAGCCGTGACCAGGCTGAGAAAATTTACGTTCAAGACAGAATTCTTGAACAGGGTGAGCAGGTTTATCAGTGGATAAAAGACGGCGCTCACATTTATGTGTGCGGCGACGCCAACCGTATGGCCAAAGACGTCCACGATGTGCTGTTACAGGTTGTGGTTAATCAAGGCCAAATGACGTTTGAAGAGGCAGAAGCGTTTGTGGCTGACTTGAAAGAGAACAAGCGTTATCAGCGCGATATTTACTGATCCTTAGAAATCCGTTATTGGTAGTATAAATTGCCATTCTGCCTGGAAGAGGGCAGTACACTGTTATCTAAGGCACGCAGCATTGAAAGCGGTACATTCTAAATATGGTGCCGCGTGATTCGTTTGTTCGGTAAACCGAAAACTGCTATTCCTTTCGTGGACTAGAGTACTTTTAAATACTGCGACGGTGGCGCGCACAACAGTGTGTTGGCAAAATCAATTTTTGCTTCCGCCCAGTGTCTTGCTGCGTCTTCGCTCTTATGGGCATTACGATCTGCTTCGAAGTAACTGTGGGCCGGCAGGCCATCGGCAGGGGTCATCACCATTGATATCTCGTTGACACGCAACGTAAACAGAAACTGGCCACGTTGACCGACTTGCGCACCCGGGTGATGCAAAGTGGTGTCACAACAATAGCGTTTATCGCGGATGGCACGGCAGGTGTATTCGAAGGCGTCCTGTACGCCTCGTCCCGGAAAGGCGGTGTAGAGACTGATGCCATCACGCTGCAAGGGACCGGTACCAGCAGCCAGCTCTATTGCATGCTGTACAAGTCGAAAGCCCAGCACAACACCGCCGACGCTTTTTAGTCCGCTGTATTGAATAGCGCCTGCCAGGCTTATTTTCAAACGATCGTAATCTTCGTAGAGGTAGAGGTCGGGCAAAATCCAATCACTTTGCGGGGCGAGTCGTTTTTCGATGTCTGAGTTCGGCATGCAATGCTCCGTGGATCTTTACGTTGGTGATGTTATGAGCAAAGCATTTTACATAAATGATAATCGTTATCAATAACAGGTGTGAGATTCGGTCTGAACTATACTCAATATCGCTAATGAACCTTATGTCTTTAGCATCTGCTTGGCGCGCGATCCATCACGATTTACAGGAATGATTACTCCCAGGCTGAGATGAGGTAAAATTATCAGCAAATTGTGTGAAGCTTCAGGAGTCCGAGGTTCTTATGAGTTTATATTCCGAGTATATGGAAGAGATTCAGACCCGAAAAAATGAATTAGGGTTGAATCCAAAGCCAATTGACAGTGCCGATTTACTGTCTGAAATCATCGAACAAATAAAAGATACCAGCCATGAACATCGTGAAGACTCACTGAAGTTTTTCGTCTACAACACCTTACCTGGAACCACCAGTGCCGCCGGTGCCAAGGCGCAGTTCTTGAAAGAGATCATTCTGGGTGAGGCCAAGGTGGCTGAAATTTCACCAGAGTTCGCGTTTGAACTGCTTTCCCACATGAAAGGCGGACCATCTGTCGAAGTGTTGCTGGATCTGGCGTTGGGCGATGACCCAAGCGTCGCCAAGCCCGCCGCGGAAGTCTTGAAAACACAGGTTTTTCTCTACGAAGCGGATACAGACCGTCTGGAAGCCGCTTATAAAGCCGGCAACGAAATCGCCAAAGACATTCTTGAAAGCTACGCCCAAGCCGAGTTTTTCACAAAACTGCCCGATATTGATGAAACCATTGAGGTTGTCACCTATATCGCTGCAGAAGGTGATATTTCTACCGACTTGCTCTCCCCAGGTAACCAGGCTCACTCCCGCTCGGATCGTGAGCTGCACGGCAAGTGCATGATTACGCCTGAAGCTCAGCAGGAAATTGTCGAGCTGCAGAAAAAGCACCCCAACGCCAAAGTTATGCTCATTGCAGAGAAAGGCACCATGGGCGTGGGTTCATCGCGGATGTCCGGTGTTAACAACGTGGCTCTTTGGGCAGGTAAGCAGGCGAGTCCCTATGTGCCTTTCGTCAACATTGCTCCGGTGGTGGCTGGCACCAATGGCATTTCTCCGATCTTCCTGACGACCGTTGGTGTGACCGGCGGCATCGGTATCGATCTGAAAAACTGGGTCAAGAAAGTCGATGCGGATGGCAAGCCGGTCCTCGACGCCAATGGCGATCCCGTATTGGAAGAAAAATATTCCGTTGCCACCGGTACGGTTTTGACCATCAACACCAAAGAGAAAAAGCTCTACAACGGCGATCAAGAACTGGTCGACGTGTCTTCAGCGTTTACGCCGCAGAAAGTCGAATTTATGAAAGCGGGTGGCTCTTACGCCATTGTCTTCGGTAAAAAGCTGCAAACCTTTGCGGCCGAAACTCTGGGCATTGAGGCACCTCTGGTCTTTGCGCCATCGAAAGAAATCTCTCACTCAGGTCAGGGTTTGACCGCAGTGGAGAAAATCTTCAACAAAAATGCGGTGGGCGTGGCGTCAGAAACCCCGTTGCATGCTGGCTCTGACGTGCGCGTTCGCGTCAACATCGTCGGCTCCCAGGATACGACCGGTCTGATGACCTCCCAGGAGCTGGAATCCATGGCGGCCACGGTCATTTCTCCAAGTGTGGATGGTGCTTACCAGTCAGGCTGTCACACGGCGTCGGTATGGGACAAAAAAGCTCAGGCGAACATCCCCAAACTGATGGCGTTCATGAACAAATTCGGTCTGATTACCGCCCGTGACCCTAAAGGTGTGTATCACTCAATGACTGACGTGATTCACAAGGTGCTCAATGACATTACCGTCGACGACTGGGCGATCATCATCGGTGGTGATTCGCACACCCGTATGTCGAAGGGTGTGGCGTTCGGGGCTGACTCAGGTACCGTTGCCTTGGCGCTGGCCACCGGTGAAGCGACCATGCCAATCCCGGAATCCGTTAAGGTGACCTTCAAGGGCGACATGAAGAGTTATATGGATTTCCGCGATATCGTGCATGCCACCCAAGCTCAGATGTTGAAAAAGTTCGGAGATAACGTTTTCCAGGGTAGGGTGATCGAGGTACACATTGGCACCTTGCTGGCAGACCAGGCGTTTACCTTTACAGACTGGACGGCGGAAATGAAAGCCAAGGCGTCGATCTGTATTTCAGAAGATGAAACCCTGATCGAATCTCTGGAAATCGCCAAGAGCCGTATCCAGATCATGATCGACAAGGGCATGGAAAACCCAGCTCAAACGCTGAACGGATTGATCAAGCTTGCTGACAAGCGTATCGCTGAGATTAAATCTGGCGAAAACCCAGCGCTTGCCCCGGACAACAACGCTAAGTACTTTGCGGAGCTGGTGGTTGATCTGGACGAAATCAATGAGCCCATGATTGCCGACCCGGATGTCAATAACGATGACGTTTCACGTCGTTACACGCACGATACCATTCGTCCAGTTTCCTACTATGGCGGCACTAAGCAAGTCGATTTAGGCTTTGTCGGTTCGTGCATGGTGCATAAGGGCGATATGAAAATCATTGCCCAGATGTTCAAGAATCTGGAGAAGAAAAACGGCAGCGTCGAATTCAAAGCGCCATTGGTGGTTGCGCCGCCAACTTACAACATTGTTGATGAGTTGAAAGCCGAAGGCGACTGGGAAATCCTTAAAAAGTATTCCGGTTTTGAATTCAGCGATGACAACCCTAAAGAAGCTGCTCGCACCAAATACGATAACATTCTGTACTTGGAGCGTCCTGGATGTAACCTCTGCATGGGCAACCAGGAAAAAGCCGAGAAAGGGGACACGGTACTTGCGACGTCCACACGTCTGTTCCAAGGTCGTGTGGTAGAAGATGCCGCTGAGAAAAAAGGCGAGTCTTTACTGGCCTCAACCCCAGTGGTTGTACTGTCCACCATTCTGGGTCGCACGCCCAGTATGGAAGAGTATAAAGAAGCCGTGAACGGTATTAACTTGACGGACTTTGCGCCACCCACCCACGAGCTTATGACAGCTTACGACGAAAAAGCGGTTCCCATTAAAATCGTTGATCCGAGTTAAGGGACTGTCCATCGAGCGCGCCAGCGCTCGATGTTTTTGAGGAAACGGCTTGCTGGAGCTGCGTTTATGACTCGTCGATGTTTACTTCTCGGGTCGTAAATTCCAGCAAGCGGTTTGTCACCTCGCTTCTTTTATAAAATCCTTTCAGACAAAATCGCAGACTATCCTCAGACATTGAAGGGTACATTGAGCCGTCTATGTGGAGGCTCCACGATTTATTATCCCTACGCTTACAATGCCAGTTGCAAGCCGAGATAAAACACCCGTTCTGGAGCCGGTTCAAAGTAGCCTCGGTTGTCGAGATCCCGGTCTGAGTTGGCGTTGACGCGGACATTGCCGTAGTAGTCCTGATTCGTCAGATTGCGGATGCCTCCATAAATGGCCAGAGAGTCGGACGCCTGCCAGTGTGTTGCCGTATCGACCAGCCATACTGATGCAATGCGCGTTGCGTTGGCGTTTTCAGCATAGTAGTCGCCGGTATAGGATGCGCTCAGATCAATATTCCAACGTCCGTTTTGCCAACGGAGTTTATTGTGCCATTGTTCGCTGGGTAAACCGGGGAGTTCATTGCCGCGGATCGATGGGCCAGTTTGTGCATCAAATTGTCTGAATTCGTAACGGGCAAGCGTCGCGGTGGACTGTAATGTCCAGTATTCATTAATAGGCCAGCGCGATGCGACTTCAACGCCTGTGCGTCGAGTTTCACTGGCATTTTCATAATAGGTGAGATCGTTCAGTTGATAGGGAATCAGCTCATCTTTGACGTTGGTTTGAAACGCAGTGACATCATAGGTTAGCCCATCCTCAGAGAGACTGCGAAAACCCAGCTCAACATTTACCGCCTGCTGCGCATCCAGATCCGGATTAAATCCAGTACCGTTGGGATTCGCGAATTCGGTAAACGTTGGCGATTCAAACCCCGTTGAGACAGAGGCATACAGTTGAGACGATTCAGAAATTCCATAGCTGAGACCCAAACTGCCGCTCACTTCTTCAAATCGGCGATCGCCCGAGCCTACGTCACTTAATCCCAGGTCGTCTTCGATATCCAATTTGAGGACGTCATAACGCATTCCAGCCGAGAGAATTAAGGCGTCAGACAGGTGGAAATCTGCTTGCAGATAGGTCCCGGTAGAGGATGCGGTTTGCATTTCATCCGCGGTTTTATCGGCGACCTGGGCGTCTGAAGTAACTTGATATCGTAAACGGTCATCTTCCTGTTGATAGAGACTGATTCCGGTGTTCATTACCGTCGGCAAACCGAAGAGATCTGCTGAGTGCGTCAGTTCGACATCACCACCATAAAACCAGCGGTCATAATGGATTTGGCTGCTGCCGGGAAACGGCAGTTGTTGAAAAAAATTGCGGCGTGTTGCAAATACCGATGCCGTCCATTCGCCCGATGACAGACCACTGTCACGATAACGCAACCCCCAGGTCACCTGATCAACGTTCTGGCCGGCATCCAGGCGGTTAGCCATAAAGGTTGCTTGCTTGGGATCTTCTTCGGCTTGCGCGAGCGTCAGACCACCGGGGTCTTGGGCGACGGGAAGATCCAGCAGTGTGGTGATCATCGTTACACTGCGATCTTCATCCAGCGCCCAGAAGAATTTGCCATCCACAATACGTTTTTCAACTTGGCTTTGTTCGCGATAGCCACGATATTTCAACTGACTCAAGCCAACACGATAGCTACCTTGAGAGCCGCTGCCGGCAATGGTGGCAGTCGTTTTATAGAAATCGTCATTGCCTATTTGTAGGTCCAGCGCCAAAGGCGATGAAAGCTCATGTCCGTAGGCTGATTGAATATTGATGACACCGCCAGCGCCGTTGCCATACTGCACCGATGCAGGACCACGAAGCACTTCGAGTTGATCCATGGTGTCAAGATTGATGCTGTCGACCTGTGATTGGCCATCAGGCAAGGTAAACGGAATACCGTCGACATGCAGTTGTAAACCGCGCACGCCGAACGGCGCGCGTGCGCCAAAGCCGCGAATGGAAATACGCAGATTTTGCGCAAAGTTATATCGATTTTGAGTGTAGACACCCGGTACCGCATCAAGCACTTCATCTAACTGAAGTTTGGGCTGCGTCAGCAAAGCATCCGTTGTAGAAACCACTGAAATTGCCGCTGGTGTTTGCAGCAAGGGCCGCTCGATTTTTTGCGCCGTGACGGAAATCGTCTCGATGGCATCGCTGTGACTTTGAATGTTTTCGTCTGCCAAACAAAAAGAGCTAAATCCGACTGACAATGTCAGCCAGGATACTGAAAGAGATTTCTTCATAGATAACTGTGCTGACCGAATGAGCGCATTAAATCTTCGTGAAAGTTTATTTGTATGGGATGCGACCGGCAAATCTGGACGTTACAGCTTATGACGTGGAAAGGCTAGAAACAACTGCAGGACCCTATGTCGAATACTAAATGCTATCTTTAGTAAAAGCTTTATATTATTGAAAGTAATGAAAATTGATATCGATTACATGTTACCTTAGGGGTAATATCATTTATACAAACGATTCCTTTCGATCTAACGGCGCATTAATTACAAGCTTGTTCACGAATTATGGAGTTATTCTAGTACAGAAAAACTAATCTCAACTGCATCGAATGCAGTAATCAATATAAGGTTCGTTGGGACTTTGTTTTTGGGCAGGTAGGGCACGAAGCCAACGTCTTTGCCGAAAATCTTTTAATGCCGCTTGATGACTACCAGAGCCAAATTACTACAAAGACTAGAAAGATCTGGACATGATAGGCCATTGCGCTGCTAGGTATGAAGTGTCATTGATTACAGCTCCACAAGGAGGATAGATTATACAGAATAGGAAAAGAAACCTTCGATGAAGAAAACAACGATATTTTGTAACGTTATAATTTCTTAAATCGTTCTGATATGTCTTTCAATTTTGCCATTTGTTGTAGAATTTGGGGAATATTATCCATACTAGTGACATATCTCCAAATGTAGGCAAAAATTGCATAGACGTAACCAGCTTCAATACCTTCCTTTTGTGATATTCTCCACAAAGCGATTATGAATAGGGAAATAACAAATAACTCTAAATATCCATAGGACTTTGCTTCAGCGTCAGATAGCTTTACGCGCCATTTTGACAAAGCGTCATAATGCCTTTCAATGTGGTGCTTTTTACCTTGTTGGACAATTATAACTTCTCTCTCTAGACGATTATTCAGGCCCTTGCTGAAGGCAACAGACTTTTTTAATAGAGTAAAGTTGATTATGGTAGCGGGCAATAGCAAAGCCAAGCATGTCATGCCAATATAAAAATCTATAAAAACTATTGCGGAAATTGATATCACTAGACTAATTACTGATAACAATGCTGCGGGGATATCACGCTCGAAGAACGTTATATATTCTCTTAATAACGAAGTTCTTCCTGCAATCAATGAGGGATCGCTTTTCTTTAAGTGTTCGCTGTGGATCATAGTCGATGCGTATTTTGAATACATCGCAGTAAATACCCGCGTATCCAACATCTTTGAGCTGACTTCTAATATCATCATTGTGAAATGACAAATACATAGTAGATATATGGCTGACAAATTCTTGTTAATTACGCCGTTGATAGCCACAGCGGTAGCTAGAGGGTAGAGCTGAGCTACTACATATCCTGAAATTGTGAGTAAATACACATAAGTAAGGTGGTACTTGAATTGTTTGCAAATGTCATATAAAGACATTGTTTTCGTGAGCCCTGAGATTAATTTTTGACATATGTATTAATGAGTAATATTTTGTGGCTTTCCCGGATTAAATCAGCATACTCGAATAGTGGATTCCGCTCGCTGCCCAACTGAAAGAATTATTAGTTTGGCTTTTGGATAGCTATCTTTTATACAAACTCTTTAGGATGATAATTCCTCTATATAAGTTTGAAGGAGTCTTATTTCACGACGAAGCTCTTCATTTTCTTTAAATAGCTTCTTACATTTCTGGGTAAGAGTTTTTATTTTATGGTCTTTGCTCTGATCGGAAGCGCTTAACGATACTATTTTTTTTCGTTCGCGTTCGACCGAGGCAGGAATTTCAGCCTGAATAAGCGTACGTAGATCATCACATGAGTACAAGAAGCGTCTAGATACTCCTGCCGAGCTTGCAATTCTAGCAAAATTAATAGTTTTGTTTAGCCTTTTAAAATCACTTAGTGCAAGAAGAACTTTTTCACGTTTTACTTTAGATCTATCTTCGCGATACTTTTCTAGGCCTTTTAGATTTTTAGTCATGCTCTATAGCTTCTATAATTTTAGTGAGGCTTTTTTGGATAGCGCCATTCAATTCAGCTTGACGCACAAAGGTCTTTTCTTTAGCTTCATAAATAATTGCTTCAGTTCGAGCTAACTGTTCCTTCAGAAGAGGGAGGAAAGTAATATCCGTTCTAAAACTAGGGCAGGTGAGGCAAGCATTAGCATGTGGACAGCTTTGCTTCACCGGCAGTGCACAAATACCATTTGGTAAAATCTGAGCAGAAATATTCGACTTTAGCCATTTAGCGTCTAACTCGACGATATTCTTTTGACTAATTGAACAAACAACATCTTCTGTTTCATATAATTTTCCATTGATATCTACTAATTTGTTATTTGACTTCTCTACAGCTTCTCGTAAGGTCTTGTCATGTATATGAGCATAAATATTGGTCATCATAGGTGACTTGTGACCTAAAAAGCGTTGTACGAATATCTGTGGAACTCCATCATTTATTAGATTTGTTCCTACAGTATGCCGAAACATATGAGAAGTTATTGTCAGCTTATCACCACAGGAATCTGTAGTTTTTGCTTCGTCACTTAAATCCGAGAGATGACGCGAAAATGTGCGTAGTGTGTAATGACGAAAATTTCCTCTCCAAAAATGAACAAACAATAAATTGGAAACATTTATTTTCTTTTCGATTTTTTCGATATTTTTAATATGACCGATTTGCAGTTCCACATAATGCTTTAACTTATGGGATATCGGGACTGTATGATGTTCATTAATTTTAGAGTTGTGGCGAGTGATATACCAATCTCCGCTACTGTCTTGCGTTAAACAATCAGACTTCAAGTGAAGTACCTCATTCCCACGCATTCCAGTTTCCAATAGAATAGCTACAGCTCTATCCAGTGGTATATCTACAGGATTCAAAGCATCTCGAAGCTTTTGCTGAGAAGGCTTTTCTATAAAACGTGGCTTAGCTGTTAAAAACTGTCTTGGCGCATCGCCTCTATGAATAAGGTCTGTGGCTGGAATTCTTAAAAATGACCAATCGTACCAACAATGAAATATCTCATTCAATCGACTGATATGGCTTTGCTGAGTTTGTTTTGATTTTTGTGAAAGATCAATGAGCAATTGCTCAATATGCTCACGCTTTAATTGTCGAACATTTCGTAACTTTGGAAATAGCTTTTCCAGTGAAGAGTCCAATACTCGTCCCGTAGCTATATAAGAACTCAAAGTATTCGGTGTGACCGAGACTCTTTTTCTCCATATCGTTTCTTTAAACAGGTACACAAGCCAGGGGTTGGTGAAACCTCTAAAGTTTACCGATCGACTATTACTTCTTGCAACTTCCAACTCCTTGAATCCAAGATCTTCCATTGACCAAAGGTCTTGGTCAAAGAGCGCTCTCTTTTTTTCTGGTAAAGAAGAATTATTTGATTTTAATTTTAAGGACGTTACTTTTTTATCCATAAAAAAATAAACCTCCAAGACTAAGAATTCGTGTGCTTATTTATCTCATTTTTTATATCTTCAGCAGAAAGATGCTCATAAATCATCTTAGTAGTCTCGACAGATTTATGACCGAGTCGCTTTGCAACAATTTCGATTGATACTCCTAGGCGTAGAAGTTCAGTAGCATGCGTATGGCGAAGCATATGTGGTGTGACTTCTTTACCAAGATGCTTTGATATCCGTTTGAAGAGCGCCTTGACTGATGGATAGGTCAAAGGGCTAGCCTTGTCTTTTCCAGATTTATTGTAGAGATTACAGAAAACAAAATCACTATCAATATTATCTAAATCATTAATCAAATAATCTGTATAAATATCAAGCCATTTTTCTGAAATGTGCACTTCCAGAGAATCGCGACTCTTAGCAAAAGCTTTATTAATATTATTATCTCTATACTTTATACGAATAATCTTATTCCAGCTTTCTATATCCTCATGTTTCAATCCGATCGCTTGACCGATCCTCAATCCTGTTTCAATTAAAAGCAACAGTAGCAATTTATCTCTGCGATTTCGGCACGATTCAACGATTAATTTAACGTCATCTTGACTGATTGTTTTTGGCTTCGACGTAAGCGTTCTTTGTTTCCCAACTATAGACTTTAGCCTGGCGGACTTTGGAGCAGATTTTCCTGCAAATGATAGAAACGACGCGTAGTTTCCCCAAAAAGGGTTACGAATACATTCATTGATTTTTGGCATTACCACAGAGTCTTTAGCACTGTGGTATTTATAAAATGAATTTAACGTACTTAAATGTCT
>NZ_JBSWVF010000038.1:0-10689 GCF_056159445.1 Pseudomaricurvus sp. ABR4_320
GCGCCATGAGCAAAAGCTGGCGTATCCCAAATTCTGATCCTTACAGAATTGTGCGGCTGACTGGTTACTGGATTGCCACTGCTGAACAATCGTTTGCCATTGTTCCATGGTGCGACGTTGAATTGCCATACTGCCTCCTCGATAAGTGAGGGTGCAGACTATCGCGCGAAGGCTTATCGATCACGACGCCGCAGAATGAGCGGTTACGAATAATATTAGGAATGCCGGGTTGGTTGGGAAAAGGAGAGTGCACGCCAGAACCTTAAAGCCGAGTAAAATCAATAGGTAGCGTAGACATTTAAGGGGACCTCTATAAAGGCGATTAAATGTAGTAGATCGGAAGTTCGCCCTGTTCAGCGTCCTAACAAGCTGAAACCGCCAGAATGTTACGTCTCAAATCACCGGTCAGGTTTGTTTGGTGTTTCCTGACCAGCTGGGGTTCAGCGGTCCCCGTGCGCTCTCTGCTTGTGTCTAGCCTAACACTTTTTAATTCTCTCTATTTGCGTTTTACCGGCATTTTTCTCCAAACTGTCACCACGCTACATTCCGCTAAATTGCTAGGCAACGAATAACAATCAAGAGAGCAAGAATCGGATCGACTTCTGAATATTAAAAGCAGTACCTTGCTTTTTAATCAATGCCATTTAATTCACGTGTACCTGTCCTGAATTGATCGATAAAAGATGTGGAGGTGCGTGTCTTACTATGTTTCAAAATAGTGGTGCCAGATATGTCCATGTTCGTCCATATGTAGTGGTTTACGACGCAGCGTTGGACTGGAGTAACTAAGTCAGGCAGTAGGCTACATATTGGCTACTCTAGGCTAGATTTAGTTGGGAAGCGTTATAAGTTATACAAATACGGCTAGTTTCCGATGAGTTCTTCAATTTCAACATCTATGGGTATAAGAGAGTGGATAATGTTGTTTACTCTGTCAGTTTTATGGGGAGGGTCATTTTTCTTTATTGAGCTGGCTGTTGCGGAATTGTCAACGTTAACGGTTGTTTTGTTCAGAGTGGCACTTGCGGCAATCGTTCTATGGTTGTACATAATACTGGCAAGAATATCTGTGCCCAAATCTTTCGCGATATGGGGTAGTTTTTTAATCATGGGATTATTGAACAACGTACTACCATTTTCACTTATCGTATGGGGCCAAACATATATCGCCTCTGGCTTGGCGTCGATATTTAATGCTGCTACACCGCTTTTTACAGTTCTGGTAGCTAGCTCGTTTCTTCAAGATGAGAAATTAACCAAGAATAAATTAATTGGTGTGTTATTAGGGTTTTTAGGTGCAGTAATTATGATTGGCCTCCCTGCAGTCGAGGACATAGGCGTCAATATTTTAGCTCAATTCGCAGTATTGGGAGCCGCTCTCTCTTATGCGTTTGCTAGTGTTTATGGTCGTCGATTCAAAGCACAAAAGATAAATCCGGTTGTCTCTGCGGTAGGTCAGTTAAGTGCTTCCGCACTTGTTCTCGCTCCGGTAGCTTTGCTATCAAACAACTCTATAGGTATTGTAATACCAAGTGCGCAGGTAATTTTGGCTGTTGTTGCATTAGCCGTTTTATCGACCGCAGTTGCCTATGTGTGGTACTTCAAGATATTGGCATCGGCTGGTGCAACAAACCTGTTGCTTGTAACATTTTTAATTCCAGTCACTGCAATTCTGCTAGGAACTCTAGTACTAGGAGAGAAACTGGATATTGTTCATATGGCTGGTATGGGAGTCATATCGATTGGATTAATCGCTATTGATGGTAGGCTTTATCAATCGATGAAAAGAAGCACGATATCTAAGGTTTTTTGAAAATAGAAAAAATATGGGATGGGCGCCCTGATCGATACCAAGTTCTTGCTGAATTCGGTTGGCCACACACTGTAGTTATCCTTTGATGCTGATTAGTACCTATTCCAACTCATACAATCGATGACCACTCCCGCAACATAAACTCAACACTACGCATACTAACGGCGTGAACGGTGAACGTGGGATTCACCGCACCACTAGACGGAAAGATTCCTGGTCCGGCAAGAAATAAATTGTCGATGTCATGGCATTGCCCGTAACTATTGGTCACCGAATTTTTACCATGCTCACCCATAATCGTCCCGCCCATTAGGTGCATACCCGCTCGCGGACCATGCCATGGCTTGTCCGCACCGGCAGCAGAAAATATTTCTAATCCCTGCTGCATCGCATGTTGGCAGAGCTTATCCGTGCGAGGATCGATATTATGGATCGCTTTCGCCAGAGGCATGCCATTGGCATCTTTAGTTTGGCTTAATTCAATTCGATTCTCGAGCCGAGCAATATCTTCCGCCACATTTACCATCGTGCCAAAATGATTTACTGCTTGTTGCATAAACTCGGTCAGTTTATCCCCGAACAAATCCGGGCGGGAAGTGACAATTCCCAACAAGTCATTTGGCTTAAAGGCGTTGGCAATCAACCATTGATAGCTGCCGAATCCGCCGGCAACTGCAGTCTTATCGGCGTAGCCATCGTGATTCATTAATTGGCCGCCATTAACGCCAAGATGCGGCGAAGTTTCTTCCTTGAACAGTCCAAAAATACTTTGGGCAGGATGGGTCATCAAACATTTTCCCACCATGCCATGATTATTGGCCAATCCATCTGGGTGTTTGTCGGTTGCCGAATTCAGCAGCAAGCGGGGTGTTTGCGTTACAAACGCGGCGACGACAACGACATCCGCCATTTGTGTGTACTGATTGCCTTGCTCGTCAAAATACTCCACGCCAATGGCTTTATCGCCTTTGGCATTGGTTAATATGCGACTTACCGTGGCATTGTGGCGCAGCTCAGTTTGACCTTTTAGTGCTTGGGGTAAGTACACCGACAAAGGATTAGCCAAGGCGCCAATGGCACATCCCGCATCGCACCAGCCGTCATATAGGCAGGATCGCCGCCCATTGTATGGCGTCGTGTTGATCGCTAGCGGTATCGGTGATACGTGTAATCCTTTGGCTTTAAACCCTTTCGCAATGACCTGTCCTTGTGCCAGCACAGGTATGGGGGGTAGCGGATAGGGGGCACCGGCAGGGCGCCATATTTCCGCATCGGCGTCGCCGCTAACGCCGACTTCTTGTTGCACGCGATCGTAATACGGTTGTAAGTCGTCGTAATCTATCGGCCAGTCATAGCCGATACCGTAGTGTGATTGAAGCTTAAAATCACAGTTTTTTAACCGAGGCCAGACGCCATAGTGGTGCAGCGCACTGCCGCCTGTACCCCAACCGGAGTTAAAGACGTTACCAATTTTATGATCGCCTTCCTCTTCTACGGTTGCGCCTCCCCACTTTAAGCGGCGTGCCCAAATTTGTGAACTAATGAGGCTAGAGGACTCACGTTTGGGTCCGGCTTCCAGCATTAAAACCTGTTTGCCTGCCTGAGCGCCTTTAGCGGCAATCAGGCTGGCGGCTGCGCCAGAACCGACGATCAACAAATCGACTTTTTCAGGACGAGCCTCGACAGACGATGACACACTCATATTCATACCACTTACCAATCTGTCTCTGGCTCGATATGCGCCAGATACGGCACACCTAAACGTTCAAATCCCGACTGAGTGCCATAGGTGACATCCGCCGCATCAGCGCGTAGTACAAAGTAAAAAAATGCTGACGGTGGCCCCGACCAGCCCTCCAACGTGCCTTGCGCCATATCCGCAACAAACTGAGCCAGTTGATTGGCGTTAAGTTTGGCCGGTGGCAGGTTAAACCGCTGTTTGCTGGCAGCAGAAGCACCGTCTAGGGCGGCGCTGTAGAAGGGCAAAAAGGGTGGTGCCACGCCCAGGTAACGGGCCATCAATAAACTTTCGGTGTCTGGCCCGCTTATTTGATGATCAAGATAATGACTGATGCCTGCGGCGACAGCTCCGGGAACCATCGCTTCACCAAGAGCGTCAACATCGGCGGCTTGCTCGGGAGAAAAGGTCGTAAACGGGACATTTTGAGCTCGCGCTTCGGAAGGAGCCAACGACAGCAGGTTACCTCCTACGGCATAGGTAAGTAAAAGACCGCCAGCTCTCAAAAAATCACGTCTCGGACGATGGCTCGAAAGCACATCGCCAGAGGACCCATCGCCGCTATCTTTTTTGTTCATAACCACTCTCAAAAACTGCGCTTCAGGCTAACCCCATACCAGCGCGGTGGCCGATAAGAGACTTCGTTACAACCACACAAGGTGGCGAGATCGAACCCTTGCACGCCAGCTCGCTCATCGGTAAGGTTACGAATTGCCAATGTTGCGAGCCAACTACCATCGGCATTTTCCCAGCTCAGTTGGGAGTTCACCATGACATAGCTATCGAATTTATCTGCGTCAAAATTACGCAGATTGTAATAAAATTCATCGGAATAGCTGACGTCTCCTTGAATTGACATGCGGCCATTCATAAATCCCCATTCATAACGGGCCATGGCCGTGGCTTGAAGCTCTGGCGAGTAGGTGGGATCAACATCCTGGGCTGGTAGTGGTGAGCCGGATCGCAGCAGTACATCTTTGACTGTTGCATTAAAGCGAGAGATCCCAAAGGCAAGATCCAAACCTTCCATCGGCGATGTTTGTAACTCTAACTCCGCACCATAATTTTCCGCATCGGCATTGATAACCACACCACCGACACCGACAAACAGAAACGCCTGATAATCGGAATAATCGTAGTAAAACACGGAGCCATTAAGCCGGGTTAGCCCATCCTGCATCGACAGCTTAAAGCCGCCTTCGTAAGCGAGGAGAACCTCTTCATTATAGGGCAATGCGTCGTCGCCACCGGATCCTAAGTAAGCCCCGAGCAATGGTGCATTGTAACTACCGGCTTTAACACCTCGATTGATACCGCCCCAGAGCAACAAATCTTCACTGACGTGCCAGTCGAGCTGTATTTTCCCTGTCCATAGATTATCCGCTGAATTGTCTGAATACAGAAACGGAGAGCCCGCACCAAAAGGGTTGGTCAGCAAGTCACCTTGGTTAACGGTATAGTTGCTGTCGGAAAGAAATACTCCGATGGCGGTGTCGAAGTCCTTTTCTTCTCTCATCAGACGCAACCCAACGATGCCGGTCACGGTATCGGTCAAATCGTATTCCAGTTGTCCGAAGAGGCTGTAAGAGGTGGTTTCAAGATCGGCGACGACACCAATATCGACCCCGTTAACAAAACTGTTGAACGGCCCTTTCAAGCCATTGTCCGAGTGATTGTCGATATTCAGGTAATACAGGCCGGTCACCCACCGAGAGCGTTCGGTTTCGCCGTTTAAGCGAAATTCCTGGGTGAAGCTGGTCGCATCGACACCGGCGTAGTTTGCCAACTGGTTAACGGGCGCCGAGTCCACATCGATAAAAAGGAGCTTTTCATAGTCCTTAAAATCGGTGATCGAGGTCAGTACCATACTGTCGTTCAGCTGGTACTGGATATTGGCATTGATACCGTAGGTATCGGTGGAACCTTGATCTTCAAAGGCAAAATCCCCGGAGAAGGTAAAGTCGTCGCCGTCGGGGTCCAGATAACCAAAGAAGTCGCCACCAGCAACGGGTCGACCGCCAGTCAATCCCAAGCCGAGATCCGTATAAAAGGCATCGCCATCGATACCATCGCCGCCACCGTCGGCGTTCCCTTGAATGCTGTAGCGTGTTTCACCGGCTGGCGTATCAATGACGTTGATCATCTCTCCAGAGTCATCCAGTACCGCGATAGTAGATTTCGATTGGTAGGGGCCCGTGGAGACTTCGGACGTCGCGTAGTTTCCGGAAACGCTAATTTGGAGATCATCATTTGGCTGAAATAAAAACGATAACCTGCCCGCTAAGGTATCATCATCGCCCAAATCGGCTCCAGCACCATCCCCGGGAGAATCGTTAAAGGCGCTGTCGGGATAGAGATTTTTTAAGTAGCCATCCTGCAAATTGTAGTGGATCGCGGCGCGCGCAGCGACAGTCTCACTGAGCGGACCTCCAACGGCCGCAGTCACTTTATACTGGGAAGCATTAGCCTTGGAATCAAACTGTCCGTAGGTTACATCGACATAACCTTCAACAGCATCGAAACTGGGTTTCTTGGAAACATAATGCACCAAACCACCGGTCGCGTTGCGACCAAAAAGGGTTCCCTGGGGTCCTTTTAGAATTTCCACGCGCTCCGTATCGAATAACGCAAAGGTTTGTGCTTGGGCGACGGCGATATAGCCTTCATCGAGATAGACGGCGTTAGGTGCTTCAATAATATCGTTGAAGTCGTTCTGAGTAACGCCACGAATAGAGAACTGGACATTTTGCCCGGCGAGGTTACCACTGATATGCACTCCTGGGGTGAACGCCGCGATATCATGGCTTTGCTCCACACCAAAAGCGCGCATTTGGTCCCCTGTGAACGCCGTAACAGCAATACCGACATCTTGTAAATTCTGCTCTCTCTTCTGCGCAGTAATGACAACCTCTTCTAATACGTCAGAGACTGTATTATTAGAGATAACTGCAGCAGATATCAGTGCAGCGAGACCCGATGTTGACTTATTTAACCTCATTTACTTCTCCATTTCCGTACATACTACCGTAGCGCTTTACGTAAGCCCTTGCGTTCCAATCTGGGTATTACTTCATCCCGAAAATACGGAAATTCCTTCACATAATCGACAAAGGATAATGTGGTCCCGGCTATCCCTGTATCGCTTAGCCGTTGTAATTGATCAGCGATTACATCTGGGGTTCCCACGAGTGGAAAGCCGCCATGACCCGCGGCAAAGCGATCTCGAAAGTTCGCCAATGCTTCCGGTGTAAAAGACTGGGCATGTAAACCTTGCAGTGCCATCAAATAATCAACCGCCTCCCAATCGGCATTTTCTTCAGCGTAGTATCGAAGATACTCTTCTGCCTCAGCCTGGGTTGGTCTACACACTACGGTGCAAAAGGTAAAGACACCGACTTCGCGGCCTTTGGTTTGTGCTCGCTGATTGATATCCTGGACAGTGGCTTTTGCCTGATCGAGATCGAAAACTGGTGTGAATAGAAAATCGGCATTGCGCATCGCGAATTCGCGCCCCTCTTGAGAGGCTGCGGCATTCAAAATAGGAACATGGGATTGAACGGGGTGGGGCTTTCCATAAACCTTTTCTAATTGGAAATACTTACCTTGCCAATCGAACGCCGTGTCTTCTTGCCATAGCTTTTGGATGATATCGAACCACTCCTGCGCTCTCGCGTAGCGCTCTGAGTGGGACGTGGGTAGATTAAGGCCGAAAGCGTCGTATTCCGGTTTATTCCAGCCAGCAACGACGTTTAATCCCATGCGCCCCTGACCGATCTGATCAATCGTTGCCAGCTGCTTGGCCGTTACCACCGGATGGTTGAAGGCGCTGTGAACGGTCGCAAAAACCTGGATATTTTTGGTGTGAGCGAGCAATCCCGCTGCCCATGTGACCGTTTCCAGTACTCCGCCGTGAAAGTCGGTATCGCCACCGTAACCTATCCAGCGGGCGATCGGTAATAAGAATTCCAACCCGGCATCATCACATAGGCGAGCCAGTTCAAGGTTATTTTCCCAGCTATTGTTCCAGCGTTCGGCAACTTTGGTAACCGCCATGCCACCGCTACAGTTTGCCGAGAAAATTCCTAATTTCAATTTGTTCGTATTGAACATCGGATTTGATGACGGCACTGCAAATCTCCTTCAATATCGATCATCCATAAATTGGAATGGGGTTAATCGATAACAACTGCGAAAAGATACTGAGCACAGAGCTGCGCGACATGCGCGCAGTTCATAATAGATTACATATAAGATATATACATCAAATCGTTTGCGCAATAGGGATTTTCAGTGGAAATGTAATTGTTATCTCGCTATGAACTTGGCTGCACACCGTCGTCGATAGCAGTGACCCATTACTGTGCGCAGTGCACAAAAATAACTCGCAGTTTTATTTGATTGGAACACCTAATCTTTTGTTACTCTGACGATAAGCCAATTAATCGGTAGTCTGCATATGCGAGAACGCAGCCGTCATAGGTCAAATTGCAGTTCAACTTTTCCGATACAGAAGTTCAAAATAAGTTAGAGAAGCTCACAAGCATATTTAAGCTATGAGTCGATTTAACGACATTGGTATTGATAGAGCTCCAGAAAAATCAACGATAAAGATTTTAAAAACACACTTTAAAATTTCATATTTGTTGAAGAGTATTTCGAGAAAATCCAAATCCATTTTGAAAAGTAGCGGCTGTTACGTTAATTAATGCGAAAAGTAAAAATATGAAATCGGGTTAAAAAGCTATAAAAACTGGAGCCTTTGACTGCATCCTTCAAAAGGTCCTAACTCTGATATTTTTACTGATGGTCTGTAGGGTGCTCATCTGACGCAACGGCGGGTTTCTTTAACTTTATAATGAATCACGCCCCGTAATAGATCGACAAGACAGACTTAAGATCTCATCACGCATAGGTTTGAGTCAGATAATCGTTTTTCAGCAGGGGATGCCCGTAAGCTTCCTGACCAAGCAGCTGAGCGAGGACGCATACAATTTCTATTCTTAATGATGAGGGGTGACGAAAATGATATCTACTCGACGAATGATCTTCGACATCCAGCCAGAACTTAGGGCCTGCATCAGCAACACGCTAGTGTTGCTTAAATCACCTTGAGAATGCTTCAAATCTATCAAAGAAGAATGAATTGGCTGGTCTGAGTACGTTATATCCAAATATTGGTGATTAAAAATTGATCGGATATAAGTTTATGCGCCAAAGCTGCAGAACATACTACTTATAATCCTTAAAAAAGGTAATGGACATTGATTTTAGCGTAGGTTTTTAAAAAGATACTAAATAAAATCAGTTTCTTAGTGTATTTGAATGAAAAATAGTAGGCAGAGCAGCAGTGAGATATGGGCATGCCTTTTAATATAATGTTAGCTGCAATTGAGGTTTCTGGAGTAATGTTCGAAGGAAAGGAAGCGATTCTTCTCGATATGAATAGTACATTCATGTTTGGAGAAGATAGATTTGGTCAAGCTGAAGATTATTCAAAATATTACAGATCTATTGGTGGTGATTTGCCGAAAGACGTTGTAAACGGCATTATCAGTAACGCTTATGATTACTTGGCAGATAAGTATCCATCTGAAGATTACAGGCATTGTTTTCCATCACTAGAAACTGCAATCGAGGAAAGCTCTGAAGTGAGCATTCCACCAAAGGAAAAAGGAAAAATCATTCAGACATTTTCATACCATGAGCATGGGTACATTCCACAATCATATGTTCAGGCTTTAATCGCATTGAAAAGAAGATTTGAGTTGGCACTTGTTATAGATATTTGGGCACCAAAACAAATGTGGGTTGATACTTTTGAACAACTTAGAATTTGGAGGCTGTTTTCGGTCTATTCGTTCTCATCTGATCACGGGATGGTTAAACCGTCTCCGAAACCATTTGAAATGGTGGTAACTAAGCTTGGGTTGCCCAAGAAAAAGTGTTTGGTCGTTGGTGACTCCGTTCGCCGTGACTTAGGCGGCTCTCTTAAAGCATCGATAGACTGCGTTCTAGTCGGTGGGGCGCAAAGCGATTTGGCAGTTGGGGAATTTAGTACTCTTTTGGAGTTGCAAGAAAATGTGTCATCATCCATCAGCTAACAAATGCAAGCAGTTGGCTCCCCTGTTGCAGGCGATATATTTTTTCATCAAGGAGCTAACATCATGATTTATCTGATTCCGATTCGCGGCACGGCTTAACTCACGCGTTATGCAGGTGAAGGATTCAAGATCGCATGAAATACAAGGTTATTGATAAGCTTCATTCAGAAGAAATCGCCAAATTGGCAGTTTGTTTAACGAATGAAATAATCGAGCGAACTGGCATAAAGCATTTTGATGTTGATGTGCCTTTAGCGGTAGACCTATGTGAAAAGTATCTGAAGAATGGCATTTATCATGTAATGGCCGCGTTCGATCGGGATGAAATCATTGGGTTTGGAGCTATCTGTGAAAGTCACTCCCTTTATGCAGAAGGAAGCTTTGGCATAATTCAAGAATTCTACGTGGCTCCAGAATATCGATCCAAAGAGATTGGAAAATTCCTTATCCAAGCGATTGTTGAATTCGCTAAAGAGCAAGGATGGAAGCGCCTAGAATTGTGTACGCCACCCGTACCAGAGTTCGATCGTACAGTCGATTTTTACAAGTCGAATGGCTTTGAAATTACTGGTGGGTACAAAATGAAGTATACAATGAGATAGCTATGAAGTACTTGGAATCTAATTTAATGACGATCTATGGAAAGCAAGCTTTTCTGGATTGGCTTATCTCGGTCGAGCCGAAATTACAAAATTGGACTTTAGTTCATCTTAATAATGATCCGGGTGCATATTTGATTGAAGTCGAAGATCAAAATTGTCAGGGTGACGCTATAAAAAAGTATTTCACAAAAATCTTTGAAGAGGAACTAGGCAATCATCTTCCCAAAGAGCGCTGGCCAAAAAATAGAACGTTCGAAACCTTTTGCGATTGGTTCAGTATAAAATACCATACATGCGTGGCTGATATGAAATTAAGTGACAACGAGCATGCATAATATTTTACTGTAAGCGACAAAGCTGCGCTCCAATAATTCTTGCTTCGCTGAGCTCACTTTACCGTAAATTATCGCTACTCCGTTTTGCCTCCGAGCACGG
>NZ_JBSWVF010000039.1:0-8183 GCF_056159445.1 Pseudomaricurvus sp. ABR4_320
ATGAAAACCAAAGCCAAATCCTTGTAGTTGATTCCATTCATAGTTCAATTCTTGATTTAAGCATAATACCGCTATCTGCGGAAAACATTGCAGAGCACAGTTTTGGGGTATAGTCGCGGAGACACCCAAAAACGGAGCGGCGCAATGGTTTTCCGCAAGCTAGCCTTGTCAACTGTTGGGCTCTCTCCATGAGTAACCACACCATAAACACATTTCCGCCATTGGTGTTTTTACTAATTTACTACACTTTTGGCAACGATTGATAAATACTTCGTTTCCATGTTCTCTCAGGATTCTATTTCTCACTCGTCTCCTAAATATAGATACCCCTTCAGTCAACGCAGCCACTACATCGGGGTTATTAGTACTCCCCCACTTGTCACGCAAGCGATTTGCCATACTCTCTGAGCTAGATCCTTGTGCTTTCTCTTCCGCAAATGCAGCTTTTTGGGTCAGACATTCTAACTGAGTCATGAGATGTGGATAGTAGCTAAGAACATACCTATCTAGCTCCTCCTCTTCATCATATTTCTTCTCTTCCATGCATCGAACTCTATAGGCAGTTAACGAGACTGTAGAAAAATGGATTTCAAGTTCAGCATCTTTCTACCCAGATTTCTCTGGTCTATTTCATAATACATTTCGACAAAGTCTTGCTAATAACGCAACGGAAACATTGATATTAGCAATTTGACTCCAGATTGCTAATTCATTGTCCCGTAATGAGTCATCTTTTCAATATTATGAACCAAACAGTATAGCTGCCATTGCACCTGCACTTTCCTTTTGCCTCTTAACGAGAATCGATCGAGCCCTTTCGCTGTCCCGATGTTGGCAAAGACCCGCTCAACGGTGGACATTCGATGTCCGTAGACTTGCTTACCATAGTGGCTATCGACGCGCTTTTACATCCAGGTCGTAGGTGATGTGGACGTGCTTACCGTGAAGGAGACTTGCCTCCAGTTCCCCTTGGTCGTATTGGCTGAGTCAAGATTGCCCATGCACTCGTGTTTTCTCGGACGATGGCGACAGTCTATTAACCTGCCTTCATAGTCGAGCTTTTGTTTTCCGTAGCGATCTGTGGATTCGTGAAGCAGACACATATCTTTCCCCTCCGGGCAGACACAGGTTTTCAAGCGCTTATTAAACCGAAACTCGGACGCGGGGATCACGGACTTGGCGCATTTCAACGTGTCACGATAGCGCTTTCCATGCTGCTGTCTTTGGATGTTAAATTTCAGATCATGAGACCGGAAGGCCTTGTCGGGAATATACGCATTTATGGATTCGTCTTGCAAATAGGCGTAATTGGCTTCATTCGCAAGGCCAGTTTCCGCGGTAATAACGATTTAGTCTGCGACCAAGTCGCCAAATTTAGCCTCGTCATAACGCTGTCGGATATCGCCTAAAACAGGCTTCAAGGTGTGGTGTTCCTGGCTTTCGCCAAAGGCCTGGGCATCAACAATGATCTGGTGCTTCTTAACCACAGAAGCCGCACCATTGTAGCCTCGGAGAGTGCCTTTGCTGGTAAGCATCTTGCCCGACTCGTTATCGGTAATATTACTTTTGATCTCTTTTGGCCATTTTCCCTGCCCCATCGACCCACAAGGATGTGGGAAAAGCATGTTTTGGAGGAGCAAAAACCTGTCGGGGGAGGCTGTCTTTAGGAATTGGTCAATCTTAGTAGAGTGCTTGTCGAGTGTCGCTAAGGATTGTTCGAGTTGATCTTTGAGCTCCCGCTCGCCTTTGCGACGACGATCCAGCTTCTGATGTTCCTTCATACACGCTTTGATTTAACGTTGAATCTTGTCTCGCTTGCGAGTCAATTCTTCCAAGGCCCCGGAATGCTCCTGCGCGGCATTTGAACGTATCTTGCATCGGGGCGGCCTTCCGTCATCGATAGTAATGAGCTCATGGCCTAACAACCCCTGCTCATCGCAGACCATCAGCATCTGCGTGAAAATATCCTCGATGGTTTCAGGATGCCCGCTGATAAAACTCGCGATGCTGGTAAAGTGCGGTACCGTATCACACGACAACGCCTTAAATAGGATGTTGTTTTGGCATTCCCATTCGATGTCTCAACTGGATCGAACCCCATTGTAGTAGGCAAAGAGAATGATCTTTAGAAGAATCGCGGGATCGTAGGTGGAACGACCATCCACATTATTTTTTATTTGTCGTATAAGGCTGAGAGGTGGTGCTTTTCTTAAATAAGGTGATTGAGAAAAATTTCAAATGTACCCGGACGAATCTACTCTTCAAACTTGATCACAACACATCGTGTCTTGGTTGTAATTGGGTTTTTTGAAGATTGGCATCTTGCAACTCCCTGTAGCGATACCCGTTTTTAGCGAAAAGCCCTTTTTTTGGAGTTTTTTTATACAGTTTCAATCGGGATAGGGAGGCGCCTCACGACGCCTCTCCTCCCACACCACCGGGCATACGGGTCACGTACCACGGCGGTTCAAATCTCCATCGTTTATCACGCTGCCACACTAGGCAGCCCCAAGTTCTTAAAATATTTATTTGGCAACGCTGTATAAAGCGCGGGGCTCGCACTCAGTCGCCAGGGTCCGTGGGCAGACTTTGCCGTGTTCCAGGCGAGAAAGCGGTCGATCCCTCGTAACCGAAGTTGGCGATAGCCAGATCGACCCCATTGTTTCCAAATATAACACCGTAATCGTCGTCGTATCCATTTGTCCAGATCGCGCAGCGGGCTCAGTACTTCGGACAAGCCAAAGTACGCTTTAAAACCAAGCAGGTATTGTCTCATTTCTGCGACGATGGTGGTGATCGAATGTCCTCTCGTACGACGGCTTAATCGTCGAATATTGGATTTCAGTTTTTCTAAGGATTTCTCCGCAACTTTAATCCGCAGTCCTTTACGACTAAACGTGAACCCTAGAAATGTTCGCTTCCAAGGGCGATCTACCGCGCTCTTTGATGCATTCACTTTGAGCCTTAGTGAGTCTTCCAAATAACGCTGTAGACTTTTGAGTACACGCTCTCCAGCTGCCCGACTCCGCGTGAGTACAACAAAGTCATCGGCGTAGCGAGCGAAGGGGTGTCCGCGCCGTTCAAGCTCCCAGTCGAGGTCGTTTAATACGATGTTCGATAGCACCGGAGACAGTGGGCCGCCTTGCGGCACTCCCGTCGTGGTTGCTGTACATTCACCGTTGATCACAACCCCGGCTTTCAAGTACCGGTTAATTAATCTGAGCAGTCTGTCATCCGCGTGAGCGGATTTAAGCTTGCCCATTAAGAGATCGTGATTAACTTGATCAAAGAAGGATTCCAGATCGCAATCAACCATCCAATTATGACCATCTTGCATAGCCGCTTGCACATACTGAACCGCTTGATGTGCATTTCGGTTGGGACGAAAACCGTAACTGTTGTTATGGAATTTGAAGTCCCAGTGCTTGGAAAGCACTTGCGCGATGGCCTGTTGAATGAATCGGTCCAGTACCGTGGAAATGCCGAGTTTTCTCTTACGCCCACCGGGTTTCGGGATCTCTACGCGCTTTACCGGTTGAGGTGTGTAGCTACCCGTTTCCAGTTTGCGACGAATGACCGGCCAATGGTGTTTGAGAAATTCTGGCAGTTGCTCGGTGGTCATACCATCAACCCCCGGCGCGCCCTTATTACGTAGAACTTGTTTCATTGCCCGAGTCAGATTATCCCGATCCAACAGACGGTCAAATAATGATAAAACTTCGTTGGGATTTTGATTCAACTGAGTTTCCTATTACCAGTTCATCCAGTAAAAAAAAATTATTAATCATCGTGATGATTTAATCGGATTCTTTAAAGGCAGAAATTCTGCTTACAGATACTGTCTGGCAACACTGCCTCAGCGATGACTCTCCCAGATTTGTTCAGGCCTTCGATAGCGAGAGCACTATCTACTATGCCGTCTGCTGACTTCTGCACAGCGATCACATTAAATTGCTTTAATATCAGTTAATCCTTTAACACCGTGCAGATCTCTCAGGGTAAGGTCACTAGACTGTCGTTACGTAAGCTCTGAATTTATAAAATAGACGCCAGCCGTGAATGGAGGACTTAATGGTTGCGTGCCCACTGGTCCCACGTCTATCACACCTCATATTCAGTTCCTACGGAAGGCCGCCCCGATCGTAGCCCCGTAACTTTGTGGGAAGAGCTTCCTTCAGACCCAACCTCGCGATTACGCCCTTACTCGCCACTAACCTTCGGCTTCACGAATACCTGGTGCCAGGACTTTCACCTGACTAGTCTAGTGCCATGCCTGACACACACGCCAATATTCAGCGGCGGCCTTTGCGCAGCAAAGCGGAGAAAAGGCCGTCCGGTGGAGGCCCATCAGGGCCGGAACAAACTGAAATGAATGGTCAGGAGTGAGTCTAGGCATAATGTGACCGTAAAGAATGAATTATGTCTTCTCTTTCTTGCGACTCAACACGCTCATCTTCTGTACTGCAAATATAAGTAACGTATAGGGGATGGTTACAAACGACGACGGCTGGTTTGTCTATTTCCGGCTTTACGCCCCTGAAAAGCCGTTCTTCGACAAGCAGTTTACGCTGCCCGACTTTGAAGTGGTGAAGTAATGGCGGTTCCAGTTGCAGTCAGGTGGCTGCCACCGGGGTTAGCATCCGATGTCCGGAGGAACTTTGTGGCTGATGACATCAAGCAACCTATAGACGAAGGCTTATGAGTGTTGCAATGACCAGGGCAGCGGCGGCAAACAACAACGAACTGTTAAAGGTATGGCTTAATGCATACAGGCCATCCGACAGTAGCGGCCCGATAATCTGGCCGATGCCGTAGGCCAGCGTCATCGTTGCCAGCAGGTTGGTGCCGGACTGGCGTGCCGCCCGCTGCGCTGCGGGCATGGCAATGGTGACCGTGCCCATGAAAGTGCCGCCAACCAACAGGGCGCTCAATAGATAGCCCGGTCCCGAACTGAAAACCACCGGAAGTGCGACACCACACGCCTGAATAATGAGATTCAGACGCAGGGCACTGCTGGTTCCCAGCCGTTCGTGGACGCGGTGCCAGAGATAGCAGGAGGGTGCCGCGCCCAAGCCAAAGACCGCCCAGACGTGAGCCGGGTCCAGGTCGGGGAAGGCGGTTTTGACCAGTGTCGGCAGATAGGTCGCGGTGACGATATAGCCCAGGCCGGCGAGCCCATAAATCAGTATGAGCGGCCAGGCTGCAACGATGGCCGCATCGGCATTCGAAGGTGCCGTTTTACGCAGGCCCTCGACGATGCCCCGCCCGCCGTCGCCCGTGAAGAAGGCGGGGGCCGCCATCAGGCCGATGACCAGTGTCGCGATGCCGAGCATCAGCCACATCCCGAAACTGTCCAGACCCATCGCTTCCGCAAGTACCAGCAATTCCGCTGATACAGCAATCCCGACGCCCACGCCCGCATACAGCAGCGGCGCACCCCACGAATGACCGCGATGTTCCAGCAGCCAAATGGAAGCAGCGACCATGGACAACGCACTGAACAGTCCGGCGAGGCCACGGACCGCGACAATCGTTCCGGTAGAGGTCAGCAGCGCGAGTACAGTCAGGCAGAGGGCGGTACCCAGAATCGATAACTGGCAAAACCAGTGAGCCTTGTGGGCGCGCAGGCGGACGGCGAGCAGGGCACCCAGCAGATAGCCGGCGTAATTGGCGGAGGCTGCCAGACTGCCACCGCGCAGGCTGAGCACCCCCTCGTCCACCATGTGAGGATAAATGGCAGTAAAGGCAAACCGGCCAAAGCCCATGCCAATGGTCAGCACCAGGGCGGCCTGGATCGCGGATGTCCACTCGGAACGGTAGGCCGAGTGCACGGAGGACGACATGCTCATGACTTCACACCATGCAGTTGCTGCATCAGATGCTGAAACGCGGGCACGTTATAGCCCTCGCGCCAAACCAGTAAGGTGTCCGCCTGGCCGGCCGGCAACGCTATGCAGTCGGACGGCGTACTCGTCAGCGTCAGCACGCTTTCCGGTAGCAACGCCACGCTCGCCCCTGCGGCAACGCAAGCCGCCATCGCGTGGTAGGAAGCCATTTCCTGGATTCGCCAAGTGGTTGAGCCAGTAATGCCGAGCAGGGTCTCGGCAATGCTGCGATAGGTGCAGCCCTGGGGGAAAGCGGCCAGTGAGCGCGTCTGGATGTCGGCGACCTGATCGCAGCCGGATTCATGGGCGGGCAGCAGCAAACGCAGGTCTTCGCGCCACAGGGAGCGGGATGTGAGTCCCAGATCGTCCAATGCCGAAGCGTTCTCGAAGGATGGGGGCAACGCGATGAAGGCACAATCGAGTTGGCCGGCACGCACTTTTTCAAGCAGCGGCCGCGATGGGCCGGTGGTCAGTTCCAGTCGTGTCTCCGGGAAACCGGCGTGGTAGCCAGCCAGTACCGATGGCAGCCGGCTTGCGGCTGTGCTTTCCATGCTGCCGATCCGCAAGGTCCCGCCATTCACCCCACCCGAGACCACATGCCGGGCCTCCTCTTCAAGCGCCATCATGCGCCTCGCGTAGTCTAGAAAGTCCTCGCCTGCGGCGGACAGTGACAATCGCTTGCCGATCCGCATGAACAGGTCTGCCCCCAAATCCGCTTCCAAATGCTGGATGCGGGTGGTCACGTTGGACGGCGCCCGACCAAGCCGGGTGGCGGCATGAGTAATGCTCAGTTCACTGGCCACGGCGCAGAAGATTCGGAGTGATTCGGAATCCATGGTTTTCCTCTTGAGAGAATCTTCGTTGTGGATTATTCTTTAAATAATAATATATCACATCATTTATTCTCAAATCAAGAAGGAAAAGCCATGAACACAGATCAGGAATTTCTCGCCAGGCTCGGCATCCGCCTCCCGATCATCCAGGCGCCGATGGCCGGAGTGTCCACCCCGCAGCTTGCTGCGGCCGTCTCCAACGCCGGCGGGCTGGGATCGATCGGGATCGGAGCCGTGTCAGCCGACCAGGGGCGTCAGCAAATTGAAGCAACCCGTGCTTTGACGGACTGCCCCTTCAACGTCAACGTGTTTTGCCACGCCCCCGCACAACGGGATCCGGAACGCGAAGCCGCCTGGCTGAAGCATCTGGCCCCATTATTCGCCAAAGCCGGCGTTGAACCCCCGGCCGCGCTTAACGAGATCTATACATCCTTCCTGGAGGACGAGGACGCTTTCGACATGTTGCTGGAGCAGCGCCCACCAGTGGTCAGCTTTCACTTCGGAGCGCCTTCGCCGGAACGGGTCCGGGCTCTGCGGCAGGCCGGCATCTACACCATGGCAACCGCGACCCATGTGCCCGAAGCCGATCTCATTGAGCAGGCAGGTATCGACGCCATTGTGGCGCAGGGCATCGAGGCTGGCGGCCATCGCGGTATTTTTGATCCGGACGCCGGCGATGAGGGGCTGGCGACGGCCGTACTCGTCCGGATGCTGGCAAGAAGGACCCGGCGGCCAGTCATCGCCGCAGGTGGGATCATGGATGGTCAGGGCATTCGCGCCATGCTCGACCTGGGCGCGGCTGCGGCGCAACTGGGCACCGCGTTTGTGCTGTGTCCTGAGTCATCTGCTAACGAGAGCTATCGCCAGAACCTCAAGAGCGCCCGAGCGGCGACAACCCGCCTAACCCGAGTGCTTTCCGGTCGTCCCGCCCGGGGGCTCGTGAACCGGTTGGTACACCACGGTGAGGCACTTGGCAGCCCGGAACCGGCCGCCTATCCGGTGGCCTATGACGCAGCCAAACAATTGGCGGCGGCTGCCGCCAGACGAGGTAATACCGAATATGCAGCGCAGTGGGCGGGGCAGGGCGCACCTCTCGCCCGGGAACGAACGGCCGAAGAGCTTGTTGAAACCTTGGCTCGCGAGTTGGAGGGGCGCTGACCAGCTCCCGACGGTGGTAAGAGAAGCAAGGGACAGTTCATGTAACTTGCGGCATGGCAAAGGTAAAACGCGAGGTCTGTTCCCGAGTCACTATTGGGCTGATCAAAATTAGTACGCTTTGGCCCCTTTTACTCGTTTTGCTCTCAATGTATCGCAAGGGCAAAACGCAAGACCTGACTCCGAGGCCTCATTGCCGCCAGCGAGTCCAGAAAGCTCTGAGCCGATGCATTATGCGAAACCAACATTACCAACAAAGCAGCTAATCCAAACATTGGCCAACTCCATTTGCAGTCGTGGTAGACCACCT
>NZ_JBSWVF010000040.1:0-5950 GCF_056159445.1 Pseudomaricurvus sp. ABR4_320
CGGAGACTATTTGATTCTTGCGCGCATCGGTCAAAAGACGACACCTGAATCAGATCGCAATTTTCTAATTCACGACCCTCGAGAAAAAGCGCCACGTACAATCAGTGAAAAGGAACTCGTAGAACTTTGGTCCGGCCGAATCATATTGATATCGCGGCGAGAGAGTATTAATGAGCGCCTGCAACAACATTTTGATATTTCTTGGTTTATTCCCTCGCTATTAAAGTATCGAAAGCTGTTTGGAGAAGTCATTCTTGCGTCGTTTTTTATTCAGCTATTCGCGTTAATAACGCCGCTGCTTTTCCAAGTCATCATGGATAAGGTTCTGGTACATCGGGGAATCAGTACCCTGGAAGTCTTGGCCATCGGTTTTCTGGTCATTGCCATATTTGATGCACTGTTAGGCGGAGTCCGTAATTACGTTTTCAGTCACACAACCAATCGAGTGGACGTTGAGTTAGGCGCAAGACTTTACCGCCATTTGATCGGTCTGCCATTAGCATATTTTGAAGCTCGACAAGTTGGCCAGAGTGTGGCTCGCGTGAGAGAGCTAGATACGCTGCGGAATTTCATAACCGGTTCGGCTCTCACACTCTGCATAGATTTGATTTTCACAGCCGTGTTTTTTGCGGTGATGTGGTACTACAGTCCGACGTTGACCTTCGTTGTGCTCGGGACTATTCCTCTCTACGTATTGCTGTCAGCCATTATCACGCCGATGTTAAGAACGCGTTTGGATAAAAAATTTCAATATGGAGCAGCCAATCAGGCGTTTCTAACCGAGTCAATTCACGGCGTTGAAACCGTAAAAGCCTGCGCCCTTGAACCGCAGATGCAACGTCGTTGGGAAGAACAGCTCGCACAGTATGTAAATGCGTCTTTTGCAACACAACAGGTGGGCAATGTTTCAGGTCAGATTGCTGGGTTTATCAGCAAGCTATCCACCCTTGGCATTCTCTTTTTTGGCGCATACGCCGTCATGGCTGGGGATATGACCGTTGGTATGCTGGTCGCCTTTAATATGTTGGCAGGGCAGGTATCCGGCCCCATTTTGAAGCTGGTTCAGCTCTGGCAGGACTTTCAACAAGCGGGTATCTCCATACAGCGCCTAGGCGATATTCTCAATACGCCGCGCGAGCCAGGCTTTAACCCCAACCGCAGTACCTTACCAACCCTTAGAGGCCAAGTAACCTTTGAGAACGTGCGCTTTCGCTATCGTACCGATGGCCCTGTCGCCATAGATAATTTGTCATTAAAAATAACTCCAGGGGAAGTCATTGGTATCGTTGGGCGTTCTGGGTCGGGTAAGAGCACGTTAACCAAATTAATACAGCGGTTTTATGTGCCGGAAGCAGGGCGGGTATTGATTGACGGCGTCGATTTGTCATTGGTCGATACAGCCTGGTTACGTCGCAATCTTGGTGTTGTACTGCAAGAGAACTTTTTGTTCAATCGCAGCGTTCGCGACAATATTGCGTTGACGAATCCGGGCTTGCCGATGTCTGCCGTGGTACGAGCCGCGACGTTGGCCGGTGCTCATGAATTTATACTGAATCTACCTGAAGGATATGACACCGCCGTCGGTGAGCATGGCTGCAATCTATCGGGCGGACAGCGGCAGCGTATCGCCATTGCGAGAGCCCTGCTCTCTGACCCTCGCATTCTGATCTTTGATGAAGCAACCAGCGCCCTGGATTACGAATCTGAACGCAAAATTCAGGAGAATATGGCCGCTATCTGCCGTGGTCGTACCGTTTTTATCATTGCTCATCGACTCTCTACCGTGCGTCACTGTGATCGAATTCTCGTCGTTGAAAACGGCCAGATCATCGAGCAGGGTGATCACAACACGCTGCTAAACCAGCAGGGCTACTATGCTCAGCTATACAGCTATCAGAATCACTCACCCAGGATCAAAACCGTTTCGGATAACCGTAGCGCATCACCTGGTCGTGTAACGACTGAATCCCACGGATAGGCGACGTTGAGCACTGGAGGCTTTTCAGATGTCGAGCAATAGTACGGAAACGTCAAATAGCAAATCTTTACGCCACGAGCTGCCGAAAGACACCCTGGAGTTCTTACCGGCGGCTCTGGAAATACTGGAGCGACCCGCTTCGCCAGCCAGCCGTTGGCTGGGTATTGCCCTGATACTGCTCTTTACCATTGGCATTGTGTGGGCGTCCTTTGGCGAAGTCGATATTGTCGCGGTAGCCGATGGTAAAATCATCGCCGGTTCTCGAGTTAAAACCATTCAGCCTTATGAGAAAGGCGTGGTCAAAACCGTCTACGTCAGTGAAGGTCAGCGTGTTAATCAAGGCGACCCGCTGGTCGCGCTGGATTCCACACTAACGGAGGCAGAACAGACCCGCCTGCGCCAGGAGCTCGCCTACAGTAGTCGGTCGAGCCGAAGAAAGTCGGCTCTGTTAACGGCTTTAAGCGACGAGAACAACAAGCTGCCTGAGCCCAATAGTACTGAGCGATCAACCAAAGAATTGACTCGACAAAAGATCCTTTTACAGCAGGAATGGCTGGAGTTTCAAGCCAGGTTGAACACGTTGAAAAGTCAGAAAGCCGAAGCACAAGCTGCTCGGCAGGTCACCGAGGAGCAGGTAGCACAGCACCAGCAGACCCTGCCACTTATTACCCGGCGCGCAGAGGCATTGAAGAATCTGGTTGCTCGGCAAATGGCCCCCGAAATGGAATACCTGCAACTGGAACAAACACGTATCGAGCAACAACAGACCCTGGCCAGTTTACAGGCACAACTGCGCCAACAGCAGGCGGCCATTAAGACAGTAGACCAACAGCTACTGTCACTTATTGCCGAAACTCAAAGCCGCTGGCTGACAGAGCGAGATGAGCTGGAGCGGCAGCAACACAATTTAGTCCAGGAACTGGCAAAAGCTGAAGACCTGAACGCAAAACAGATTCTTTACGCTCCTGTCAGTGGTCGGGTACAGGAACTGGCGGTCAATACCATTGGTGGCGTAGTGACAGAAGCCCAAACCCTGATGAAGCTGGTGCCCGACAATGACTTTTTAGAGGTAGAAGCCATACTGGATAACAAGGATATCGGCTTTGTATTTCAGGGGCAGTCGGCTGAAGTCAAAATTAATACCTTTAACTTTACCAAGTACGGCGTTATTGATGCAGAGGTGATCGATGTCACGGCGGATGCGATCATCGACGATGTGAAGGGGCTCGTCTATAAACTCAGATTACGGTTGGATAGCGACAGTATGCAGATCGATCAGCGAACCGTCAGCCTGCTACCCGGTATGGCAGTGATGGCGGAAGTGAAAACGGGAAAGCGAAAATTGATTGAGTTTGTGTTGTCGCCGCTGATGCGGAAAGTTGACGAAAGTGTAGGCGAGCGATAATTTTTATAAAATTAATCATTGTTTACTTTGAAACTATTCACCATTGCAAACATAAAGGCTTCAAAATGAATGACGAAGATGACTACGTAAAAATGATTGAGACAATAAAAACTACTAAACATACAATGGTTCTTTTATTAACTTTTTTACTATATGTACCTATTGGCACTATCCTGTACTTTAAAAATTCATTCATAACGATCTATTTAATTCTTTTTATCTGTTTATTGTTTTGTATTTTATCAAGAATTACAGGCGTATTAATGGTCCACAAGTATAAAAAGAATGAACTAAAAGAGGCATCAAAAGTATTCTTCTTGGTTACAATTTTTTCAGGAATTGGTGTAGGGAGCGCTTTAGTATTTTTTTTTATTACATGTATATTAACTTTAACAAGATGAAAGGGATTTAGACATGAAGTCAATGTATACAGCACAAGAGTGGGGAAGCATTCTCGTATCAGGAGCAAATATATTTTCCAATACAACAGATATTTATAATAAAAAATCCGATAGTGGAAAGACTGATGAAGCGAATGAATTAGCTATCATTTCGACCGCTGTTGCTGTTGCAGATTTGGCTATCACTTTTTCAAAGCTGCAGAAACAATATCCGACGGCTACTGTAGTAACAAAATATGGCTTAGGTAAATTGGGTGCTTCATTATCTATCGCAGATTTAGCAAGGAAAATTAACAATCCTGAGTCGGAGCCTCTTGATGTTGTCGCGTCGTTATTAAATCTTGCTTCCGGTTTAGCAACCATGGGCGCACTTGCAACCGGAACATCCTTAGCATTGCCGATATTTACATTAAGTGCAGCGGCGTTAATTATTGCTAATCGAGATGGAATTAGTGATTTTATCATTAGCGGTGCCGGAGATTTGGCGGATTCCGCATCTGAAAGCGTCGCCGAGGCCGCAGCTAGTATCCTAAATGATGTTTCGTCAGTATTTATCAACAGAGCACAGGTAAAAAGCGATTTTTATACCGATATTCCGGTGCTCGCAAAATCTGTACAGTCGGATTTTAATGATTATGTAGACGAACAGTTCTCTCTCTTAGATCCTGACTATCAAGACAGCGGATCTATAAAAGAAGATTTTTTCGCGTTACTATCAACTAGGATTGGAGACATTGGAGAGCAATTTTCAGAAAATGTGGATAATCTTGAAGAGGTTTCGAATTCAGACTTAAAGTTAGAATATAAGACTGCAAAGCAAACGATCACAAACATATATAATGATAAAATACTATTTGTCTCAGATACTGTTGAGTCTCTTTTAATCGGATTTGCAGAATCTGAGATACACAACATAATAAATTCAGCTTTAGATAATCTAGAGGCTGAATATAGTAGTTATATTTCGGAATTGCCCGCCAAACAGGTCGAATTACTTTCTAATTATTTTTCTAACAAAAAAGAATTTCTAGTTGCGCAAATAGATACGGCCACAGTAACTCTAGCGTCATACTCAGAAGCTAGCACACTAAATAATAAACTCGTTCAAAGACAAATAGATGCTTTTATCAAGGTCATAGAAAATTTAGTTAGTGATACCACTACAACTTTTCGTCGTTATGCGGAATCGCAAACTACACTGGCAAACATTATTGACCAATCAAATGCGAATTTCGACAATGAAATATACGGTGATTTTGCACCTCTAGATCAAGACCTGTCAGAGCCTGGGATTCAAGTCGAGTACAATCAACTTGGTAATCTTATCGTTGGTAATGAAATAGAGATTCGAAGAGATGTTCTGTTTGGTGGTTCACAGAATGACCTCATTTATGGCGGCGATGAAAATGACTATATTGAAGCGAGAGGTGGAAACGACGTACTGTATGGAGGTGGAAACAATGACGAAATCTGGGGACAGCAAGGTAACGATATTCTAATTGGTGGAACCGGAACCGATATTCTTTCAGGTGGCGCGGGTAATGATCAATTATATGCCAACAACCAAGTAGAAGACTTCCAATCAACCCAAGGTAATAACTCTAATAGGGATTGGCTAGCGGGAGGCGAAGGCAATGATCTATTGGTCGGAGCGGCTGGAGGAGAAGTATTAGCCGGAGGTTCAGGCGATGATACTATCTATGCCAATGAAGGTGATGATTATATTATTTCGGATAAAAACTGGGTTGCATCAGATTTTACGTGGAACGTCGACCATTCCGAAAATAGATATACCTTTTCATCCACTTCAATAGATGGTAGCGGAGACGACGGGAAAGATACTGTTTACGCAGGCTCAGGAAGTGATCACGTATTCTCAGGAGGAGGTGATGATATCATTTTCGCCGAAGAAGGTGATGATGTAGTATTTGGTGGAGGCGGCTCCGATACGATTTATGGCGGCGCCGGTAACGATACAATTAGCGGTGGATCGAGTGAGGACTCTCCCTCTAAAGACAGTGATGACACAATTTGGGGGGGCGCTGGGGATGACCTCATTCATGGAGAGGGCGTTCAAAATGAATGGCCATTTGTGACAGTGTCAGATTCCAGTTTTGTACCGGGTGAGTCCATTTTTCTGTCGCGTTAAGCACGCCTGCGTAGAGT
>NZ_JBSWVF010000041.1:0-5889 GCF_056159445.1 Pseudomaricurvus sp. ABR4_320
TCGACCTATTATCAATGAAAGCGCTTAGTACAAAAAACGTCTACAGCATCACAAGATAAGTTATCTCTCTTCTCATCTCTAAGCCTATTCTTATCTTAGTTACTGGACTTTATTGCCTGCCATTGTATTTACTAGGATCATCTCAGTAACTTTCCCTCTTTTTCGAATTCTCGTTTTATTCCCTTATAAATATCGTCATAAGCAATACTTTGCGCACCCCGAGCCAGCGAGCGCAGGCAGGCAAACTGTACGACGTTGGTAATGGCAGCTCCGGTAAGCTCATATTTTTGCGCCAGCGACATCAGATCCACATCACTGTCCTGTTGAATTTCGTCCGGAAAGGCTTTGCGCCACAATAACTGACGTTCACTGACACCCGGCATCGGGAAATAGACGGTGGATTGGAAGCGGCGGCTGAAGGCATCGTCAATATTGCTTTTAAAATTTGTCGCAAGAATCACTAAACCGTCGTAATGTTCAATCCGCTGTAACAGGTAGGAGACTTCCTGGTTGGCGTACTTATCGTGGGCGTCGCGTACGTTAGCGCGTTTGCCAAACAGGGCATCGGCCTCGTCGAAAAAGAGGATCCAGTTTTTGTTGGACGCTCTCGCGAACAGGTTTGAAAGATTCTTTTCCGTCTCTCCGATAAACTTGGAAACCATCATAGAGAGATCAATGCGATAGACGTCCCGCTCGGTGTATTTGCCCAAGAGGGTCGCTGTCAGCGTCTTACCGGTACCCGGTGGCCCGTGGAAAAGCGCCCGATAACCCGGTTTGAGTTTGCGCCGCATGCCCCAGTCATCCATCAGCGTGGCGCCATGGCGAACCCAGTCTTCCAATTCTTGAATATGCTCCATGGTCTCCCGGTGAAGCACCAGATCATCCCACTCCAGATCGGATTCCAGCCGTTCCGCCGGGAAGTCAATGCTGAATTGAGGACGAGCTGCCTGCCCCATAATTAGCAGGTCGACATAATCCTGGGAGAGAATGATTCGACCGCTCATGCGGGGCTCTCCATCCGGCACCGGCTCCAGCCAGAGAATATGGTCCCGGGCAAAGGGGTGATCCGCGCTAAACAGCTGAAATACCTGAATGCGTCTTACGCTATCATCGCCGGCAAGCAAAAACAATGCAGTTTCGCCCGTTGGCAGCAGCCCACGAAAATTCTTGCCCCGGGAGCCACCAATCTGTGGGAAATCCCCCGCCTGCGGCAGAGCGTTCTGAATAGTGCGATCAAAAAATTCCGCCTGAATATGTGGCACCAGAGCCAGCAGCAGAATTACCTGAGCCTCCTCCGATAACTGCCATTGTCGAACAACGCGGTTTAACGTCGGTATTTCCACAATACTGTTGGATAGGAGAGAAATCAGTCCACTATCAACGCCGGCATCTGCAGAGAAATACGCCTCAATCCTCAACGTTATAAATGCCGCCAGGCGATTTAACGCCTGCTCAAATTGCGGGATTTGACTTGATTCATTGGCCATCTGTCGGTCTCGTCCGCTATAGCAGCAATGACACTAATCTTTGGTAATCGGCTTACGTACCGTCTGCTGTACAACATGGGTCAGTTCATGTGCCAACAGTAGTTGACCTGAGTGGGTCTCGGGGCGGTACTTACCTTTACCGAAGAATATATCCTGACCACGGGTGAATGCCTGAGCACGCAGCTGCTTATTCAATTCTGCCGCTTCAGCATCGGTATGGATCCGCACGCCGCTGAAATCCGTGGAGAATTCACGCTGCATCATATTCAGTGTTTCACCGGACATCGGTCTACCACGACCCTTTGCCTGTCCGATTTTTTGAGAGACGCCAGTACTTACTGGACCACCCGCCTCGCCCTTTGCCTGAATCTCGTCTTCCTCTTCTTTAGCCTGGATATCCTCTTCATCTTCCTTGGCTTGCAATTCTTCCTCCTGCGTCTTCGCCTGGACCTCCTCTTCTTCCTCTTTAACCTGCACTTCCTCTTCGTCCTGTTTTGCTTGTACTTCCTGCTCTTCTTCCGGAGACGCCATCTTCTGAATCTTTTCCTGGATAAGTTTATCCTTCTCCATTCGAGAATTAGTAGAATCTAGTTTTTTATCGTCAGCGGGAGAAACTAGCGAAGCACGCTGGATGGATGAGTCAGCATTATGAGCCACGACTTTGGCAGCAACCTGATCCGCTTCTTTTTCCGAAGGGTCGTTGGCCTTGCCGATGGTTAATTTAGCCTGAACCGCCGGTCCTGTAGGGACGCGACTCTTAAAAAAAGGCTGTTGTTCTTGGTTATTAGATTTCGCGAAGAATGACTCGTTCTGCTTTTTTTCATGTTGGTGCGCATTGCGGAGCCGTCGAGAATAGGAATATTTCACCGTGTTTATTCTCCTGTCTATAGACTTGGGTACAACGCTGGAAAATCGCTTAACAGGCTGTTAATCCTGCTAAAGAGTTTTAACTAAAGCTAACAATATTGCACAAATGAACTTCAACGAAGTATCGTGACAACATAGCTTGCTCCGCAGCGTCTTTAAAGGAACTTTTGAAAATAATTTCTGGGAAAGATGTACTAGGACTGTACGACAAAACTGCTCGACGGAAAAGTAACTCGCGAGGGTTATATGGGCTGGTAATAACAAGGAAAGTTAAACGGAACCGGTATCGTTGACGCCCCATATACGAACACAAACGTTCGCGCCACTCACGAATTATCAACTCGAAGCGCTGAAGCTTTGCAGGGTCTAGCAACAGGCGTGCGATTCGCCATCATTGCATTGCCAAATCGCCCTATCACAACCACTGCCAGCGTTGAATCACCTCCCCTTCCAGACACCTCAGGAACCGATACTGGGCCGCATAAAAGACCAATTGGTATTGTTTACTCTTTTACGCATCGGCATAGAAAAGAAAACGCGGACTCGATAACAGCTATTTCTATCTAATATGAAAATAATGATCACTCTATATCTATTTATCTGCACGGATAGGGATATCTCACCCAGCATACTCCGCAGTGAAAAGGCAGATTAGCTGAACGGGACAGACCTGTTGAGTAAGAGCTTATGTAATAGCGCGCGTTATACCAACATTTAAAAAAAGAACATTTATAAAAGACCTTTTATCCGAAGCGTAAAATAAAAAGAAAATTCCCCCAAATGGGGGAAGCTCTATTTGATAATGCAAACTATGCTTACGTGCATCCTAAAAAATATATTATTAGTCCGACCGATATGGGCTTAAGACAATGTTTTATTTACGGAAACTGCAAAATAACTGTTTCAGGGCGAGACTTCCGATAAACGTGCCAAACGGCACAGTTGTCAGACATTTTGTTGAATCAGATGCCTTCGGAAATGACGACATAAGAGTATTTTTAGGAGCTTCAGAAGGCGCTTTATCAGCTACCGTCTCTAAGAAATATGTTGTGAACTGAATAGTTTATGAATCTCTCATACGTGGTCGAAAATCAATGGCAGCGAAAAGCTTCTACGATCATATCCATAGCTGTGAGGCAAGCTGTAGAGCTGAACGGCTAATAAGCTTCATGCAACCCTGTTTAGCAAAATAATCAGCTAGGATTTCTGCCCACTTCTTACGTATTTTTTAAAAAATGGATACTCGACAAGACTAGCTAAGATCAAGTACGTGGCCTGGCACGCCGCTCCGTAAATGCAAAAAAAGGAGACAGCAAAAAACTTACGGAGGAGCAATTTTCCATGAGTAATTTGCTCGCGAAACTGGATAATATTAATGAACTCACAACTATCAACAATATTATATAAGCCACTATCTATCGCGACGGCGCTAAGGGCACCAACATTCTATTCATAGTCATGACGGCCAATAAAAAAGGAAAGCCTTTTGCGGATGGAATTAAACTCCAAAAATACGAATCAATTCCGTCACTCTATAAAATACTTAAGATTTAGAAAGATCTTACAATCGACTGAATCTCTATATCGATGGCTCTTTCCACCATTGTGATTTTAAAAAACGATTGGAAATATTTATGAATAAAATATATATATTTATTAAATCGATAATCATATTAATAGCTATTTTTTTTACAGAAATTATAGTAGCACAACAAATAATACAAGGCGCTTGCAACGTTCAACTAGCATCGAGTTCGTCCAGTTCTATTACACTTTATTGCTTTAGCGAAAAAGACATAGAAGATGATAATGGCGATAGCGCTAGTTCATTTTCTGTAGAAGCAAGCGTTTCAGAACTACAAAGTGATAGTAAAACATTCACAATAATACTCAACAATCTATCTGCATCGATTCAGGCTGAGATTCAACCATCATCCCTTGCTCTTACGGATGACCTAGGTAATAGTTATCGAGTAAATTGCCAGTCCCCAATGTTGGACTGCACCGACACTAAATTGCTTCCGCCAGAGGGAATTTTGAAACTAGAAATAGCTCTAATCGACAGAATCAGCAGTGAAGCTACGAACGTTATTTTCTCGTTAAGAGACTTCTCTTACTATCAATTAACCAGACTAGACCGAATTAAGTCTCGGGCCATTACTTGGAAAATGCCAGTTTCCCCTCAAACCTTATTACCAACAGCAGGTGATATTCGATCCGAAGAAAAAATTAGTTTGACTGTAAACGAAAAAAAGAATATTCAAAATGCTCTTACTATTCTTGAATACTACAGGGGAAATATAAGCGGCAATTTCGACACAGGGACTAGAGACAGTATACGTGACTGGCAAAAAGATGCTGGTTATAGACAGACAGGTTACATAAGCACATTACAGCTATATGAGTTAATGCCTACAGCAAATAGAGTAAGTCGTAATAAATGGATTAATGATAAATTTCAGAAATTAGAAAAGTCCCACAACACTCGGGATGAAACTAAGGCAAATTTTGATCAAGAAAGTAAATTACTCTGCCAGGAATATAATCGCCGGGTGGCTGAGATGCACAGGAACTCAGGATTTGGATATTTTCCACCCAGTTCACCCATACCTTGCGATTGAAACAACTATTCCTTGACTTACTACTATCTCTAAAATTCAACTTTTCATTGCCTTGTATGATTCAATTCTCACCACTAGTCGCTTGTTATTTTTGAAAAGTATCAATTTAGTGGATTTCCACTGCAATACCGTCTCCGTTTGAATTTTGAACATTTTTATTTCCATTTATCATTTGGCCTGTATTGGGAGTAGGCGTATTTAATGTGTATAGATCAGTGATTAATTTTGATTTCTCTTTCGAAGTTAAGTCATCTGCTTCTGCGATAAAATTGCACTGCAAAAATATTAATCGTTCCCAGATATATAACTCATCAGCAGATGGGTAAGAATTTAGAATATTTTTTGAAGTCTCGTTATAGATACCTTCCATATTTAGATCTGCGCCGGCAAGGCGTGCAAATAAACCATCAATTCTACCATTCAAAACCCCTTCAAATTCTGTCGATTTGTTGGTTGGACTGGCTGGAGCCAAACTATTGCAATCGAACGCAGCTGTATAATTAACGAAACTTATTTGAGTAACCAATACAATAAAAATAGGACGAAAATGGCGCATAATTTTTATTTCCATTTGACAGTTAATATTATTCAACAAAAAACATTCAGTAAGTACCCTGTTTTATATCTTAAATTGTTATTTTTGATAATGTAATTGCACTCGAACGGCTATTAGAAATTATTATTAGAATTTACGAATTTATAAATTCGCCACTCCTTAAATTATTTTCAACGAAATCATTTAGTCGATACAAGGTTTAATTTCTTAAATGGGTAATTTACTGGCGCTAAGAATCTGTTCTATTTATTCTTCTATTTAAGAGACTTTTGACTGTCGTTTAATTCAGCATTCGCCAAATAAAATAAAAATGCACGTAAATATAAACCAAATATTCTCTTATTATCTAAATTGCTAA
>NZ_JBSWVF010000042.1:0-5505 GCF_056159445.1 Pseudomaricurvus sp. ABR4_320
AAACACCACTTTCAGTTATAACTCACGAAGAGCCCTTTGCACCACAACTGCATGCCTATATTGCTGAACTAGTAGACATGTTTGCGTGCTTATTTGAGGACAACACAGTAGGGTTTCGATTGTCCACCCTTGATAGGGCAATGTGCCCACGCTTTCATGTTGATAGAGTACCCTGCCGGTTAGTCACCACCTTTCTAGGCCCTGGAAGTCAGTGGATTGAACACGCTGCAGTAGACCGTTCTAAGCTGGGCCATAGAAGCAACTCATCTAATGATGTTGAATGGGGCCTCATTAGGTCTATTCACGATATAAACGCATTGCAAACTGGCGATGTGGCATTGCTTAAAGGCGAGCTGTGGCAGGGTAACGAGAACGCTGGCATAGTGCATCGTTCCCCACCTGTACCCGCCGGTCAACCGCGTATTGTGATGACGTTAGATTTGGTGGATTGAGTTCCCCTTCGCAAACGTAGAAGTTTGCGTTTAATGGAGTGTAATCTCAATAACATCAGTACTTACCTTTCCGTTGTCTGGCTGTTGTGATACTAAAGAAATATCGCCGTACCTACCAATGTGGGTCTCTAAGCGGTTAAATGCGACATCATCAATGACTAAGTAAGTAGTAATTGGAGAATCATCAATCTTCAGTGTAAGTTCATGCTGGCCATTAGAGAGTTGTGTCATTTTCGTAGTGACTTTGTGCTCGCCAGACGCAAGAGGGGTATCACTTATAAGTGTTTTGACGTCTTTTTGCAGGTGAGATGACCGATAAATGAAATGTACATAGCCATTGTTAATTTGTAGCCCCCACCCGCTAAATCTATCACCTCTCGTGTATACAGGGCCACTGGCGTCGTCCCCGTCCACGTTAATATCCGCCGTAATTGTCCAGTTGCTTTTTAGGGCTGGCACAGACATTACCGTTAGTGGATGCAGGGACGGAAAATACGTAAATTTTTTGCGTCCATCCATTACGTTAGGTCGGAAATTAGGATTAAAGCGCTCAATAAAGCGGTCATCTATAGGCTGTACATGATACCCCTGCGTCACTTGAGTGAATTTAGCTTGCAGCTCCTTTAATTTTTCTGGATAGGTTTTTGCGAGATTATTTGCTTGTGAGAAGTCCTCTGCTACATTGTAAAGCTCCCACTCATATTCAGGCTCTGAATAGTGAACACTCCAAGGCAGCCTTCTTGGCGTAGTAGCGGCCACCCAGCCGTTGTCGTACAACGCTCTATTGCCCAACATTTCGAAGTATTGCGTTCGAGGTATTTCTGTGACTTTTTCGAGAGAGCTTCGCATAATTCCACTCAGCATACTTACACCATCAATAGGGAGTTGACTCACACCATCAACCTGTTCCGGTATCGTTATATCTGCCACCTCATATAAGGTAGGCGCTATATCAATGACATGATGAAATTCGCGCTTTATCTCTCCAGGCTCAGCAATGGCTTTTGGCCAGCTTATTACAACACCATTACGTGTGCCGCCAAAATGGGAGGCAACCTGCTTACTCCATTGAAAAGGCGCATTCATTGCCCACGCCCAACCTGAAGCATTGACAGGCTTAGACTTATCGGTACCGATTAGGGAGGCTAACTTCAGATCGTGGCTGTGTGTATCTACTTGGTTAAACATGGCGACTTCACTAAGCTCGCCTAACAGGCTTTCCGCTGCCGCACCATTGTCGCCTTGAATGAAGATAATGAGGGTATTTTCATACCGACCACTTCGCCTTAGCTCATCTAACACGCGACCAAATTGATAATCTGAAAACGCCAACATGGCTGCGTAGGCTTCCATAAGCTTTTGACTAAATACTTTTTCATCATCATTTAAACTTGACCACGCAGGTATCGCAGAAGGTCGAGAAGTACAAGGAGTAGCGCTTGGAATTAGACCTGCGTCACGTTGACGTTCACATATTTGTGCACGCATAGTGTCCCATCCCATTGCAAATTTCCCCTTAAACCGAGATAACCACTGCTGCGGCGCTTGTAAGGGAGAGTGTGCAGTGCCAGGAGCATAGTACAATAGAAATGGAGCATTACCGCCTATCGCTTGTTGCGTTCGCAACCACGAGATAGCATGATCGGCTAAGTCTCGCTCGAGAATGTAATCGGGTGTATCAGGTACACTTACTTGGGTGCGATTCTCGAGTAGAGTTGGCTTAAATTGGTCAGTTTGAGAACCGTTAAACCCATAAAAATAATCAAACCCCAACCCGTTTGGCCATCGTTCAAATGGGCCAAGAGGCGTATCTTCCCACAAGGGCGTATTGTGATTTTTACCCACCCAACCAGTGTCGTACCCATTTGCCCCTAACACTTTACCGATAGTGGCTGCAGAAGCAGGAATTACCGAGGTGTAACCCTCAACATCCACACTCATATTTCCTATCGCGCCAAAATTAACCGCATGGTGGTTTCTACCTGTTAATAACGACGCGCGGGTTGGAGAACACATAGCGGTAGTATGGAATTGTGTATACCTAAGTCCTTCACTAGCTAACTCATCTAAGTTTGGGGTAGGAATTAAGCCGCCAAAGGTACTCGACGATCCAAAACCAACATCATCAGTCATCACGAGTAAAATGTTCGGTGCATCTTTTTTTGCTTGTGGGGCTTGGGGGTAGTGCTCCCATTGTTGCGCATCAGAGCAGAAAGCAACGCCGATTAGTAGCCACCCAATAATCGAAAAGGTAGGTTGTTTAGTAAATTTTAAGGACATCAACTTGTACAAAATTTTATCTATTAACTTCGCAATGAATATCGCTAACCTTATACAATTCCCAGTTAGTTTACTTGTCGCTATATGAACAGATTTTTGATTGTAGTGGCAGACTAAACCCGAACACCATTTTAAGTGGTAGCATTACACTTAATAACGAGGTGTTCAATGAAAAGACAAAGACGATCATTCAGTCCGGAATTTAAACATGATTCAGCCAGCCTGGTAGTTGATCAGGGTTACAGTATGACTGAAGCTGGTCGCGCAGTAGATGTACATGAAAATACTCTGCGCAAGTGGGTTCGGCAACTTGAGGCAGAGCGCGGCGGCAGTACGCCCAAGTCCAAAGCGTTGACTCCGGAGCAGCAGCGTATACAAGAACTCGAAGCACGCGTAAATCGCCTGGAACGAGAAAAGACCATATTAAAAAAGGCTACTGCACTCTTGATGTCCGACGACCTGAAGTCCACGGGCTGATAGACCGGTTGAGGGTGCATGAATCAACAGAATTGGTCTGTTCAGCGTTAGGTGTTGGTGTCAGCAGTTATTACGAACGACGAAAGCGTCAGCGCCTGATTGGTGCCAAGCGGCGTATTCTGCGCGCCAGAGTGAAGCGCCTGTTTGACAAAAGTCGTCAGTCCGCAGGCACTCGAACACTCGTTGATATGCTTCGCGATGAAGGCATTACCATGGGCCGGTTCAAAGTAGGCCGGTTGATGAAAGAACAAGGGCTGATGAGTAAGCAGCCGGGCAAACATGCTTATAAAAATGTTCAGGTTGAACGGCCAGATATCCCGAACTTACTGGACAGACAGTTCAATGTGGAGAAACCCAATCAGGTATGGTGCGGCGACATCACTTACATCTGGGCGGGCTCAGCATGGCATTATGCTGCTGTAGTTATCGACCTCCATACTCGCAGGGTTATCGGTTGGAGTATGTCACACCGGCCGGATGCGGAACTCGCAGCCAGAGCCTTAGATATGGCGTATGAACTACGAGGTAAGCCAGAAGGTGTGATGTTCCACAGTGACCAGGGCTCTCAGTACGCAGCGCGCAAGTTCAGGCAAAGGCTGTGGCGTTACAAGATGACCCAGAGTATGAGTCGACGAGGGTATAGGAAGTATAAACCACCGATTTGCCCCTCACCCGAAGTATCTTACCTGAAATTCCCTCACCCGTTTACCGCTCAAGCACTAATTTTCTCTGCCGGACCAACCCAGCTTAGCTTAAAAAAGGTTCAGCTTAGCGGCAAATTCTCTGATTGATGATTCACAGGATATAAGCTGCCCCACCACTCCACTTAAAAGTTGGCAGTGTTAGCTTTGTGCTTATCAGCCAAAAAGACGACTCTGTGATGGGTCGAACAGGCTGGGAGTCAGTGGCGGTGCTCGTTCTGGCGGTAACTCGTGCTGCTTGGCGGCATCCGCCTTGGCCGCTTTCTGCTTCAGGTGCCTGAGAATCTGCTCAATGACCTTGGGGTCCTCGATGCTGGCAATCACTTTGACTTGACCGCCGCAGTGTTCACAGACTTCAATATCGATATTGAAAACTCGTTTCAGTCGCTGCATCCAGGTCATGGCACGATGTCGCTCTGCGGGACTCTTGTCTTGCCAATCGGTATCGGGTGGCTCAGTGTCGGGCTTCTTGCCACGCTTGGACGGCGTCACTTGAACGCGGTGTTTGCTGTTGGGCGCGAAGACGCCGTGGAAACGTGTGAGGTTGACTCGTGGCTTGGGTACCAACGCGGCCAGTTTGGCAATGAAGTCCAGCGGCTCAAAGATCACATGAGTCGTGCCATTGCGGTACGGAGTTTTGAGCTCGTAACGCACCTGCCCATTGGCGGTTAATGCCAGACGTTTTTCTGAAACTGCCGGCCTGCTTATATAGCGACACAGGCGCTCGAGTTTATCCCGCTGATGCGCTTCGGCCATCACACCAGCATGTAAGGAAAAGCCGGCGTGGTTGGCTACTCGACTGCTTGAGTCGGCTTTATCCTCACGCCCCGGCAAGGTTTGCAGCGTGAAGACCTTGCGCCCTTGCTGGGGACCGGTTGCAATGCGATAGGTCACGGAAGCGCCGTGCAATTGAGTCAACGCATCGTCTTCGCCATCTTCCAGCGTTAACCAGGTATTCTCGGCATCGCGCTCCAAAATCCCACGCTTTTCTAAGCAACGGGCGATGCGGTGGCTGAGGGTGTAGACGAGGGAGTTCAGCTCTTCGTGAGTAGGCGCTTTAGCGCGATGGAAGCGCTGCTTACCGTGACCATTGTCGGCGTAGACCCCATCGAGGAACAGCATATGAAAATGGACATTAAGATTCAGCGCAGAACCGAAACGCTGGATCAATGTCACCGAGCCACTTTGTGCCGTCGTTTTGGTGAAACCCGTTGTCTTAATGAGGTGAGCTGAAAGTGCGCGGTAAACAATGCTCAAGACCTTGCCCATCAGCTCTGGATGACGAGCCAGTAAAAAGCGCAGCTGAAACGGAAAGCTCAACACCCATTGGCGAATGGGTACTTTGGGAAAGACCTCATCCACCAACAAGGCCGCACTTTCTGCCATCCGGCGGGCACCGCAACTGGGGCAAAAGCCGCGTCGTTTACAGCTAAAAGCGACCAAACGCTCGTGATGGCAATCTTCGCAGCGAACCCGCAAGAAACCATACTCTAGGCGACCGCATTGTAGGAAATCTTCGAATTCTTGTTGGATGTAGCGGGGAAGATACTGACCTTGAGCTTCTAGCGAGGCCTTGAAGGCGGGGTAATGTTGCT
>NZ_JBSWVF010000043.1:0-5233 GCF_056159445.1 Pseudomaricurvus sp. ABR4_320
AACGTTTGGTATATGACTTGCGGTATGCACAAGAATCGAATGAAAGCCGTGAAGTAATAATTGAAATCTTAATAGAACACGGTCAGGAAGCGGCGAACAGATGATGTCTACGGAGAAAAGCAAAATGGCCCAAATTTCGGAAGCTATACGGAATGAGCATTGCGAAGTAATTGCCCAATTGTTTCGTCAGTTTCCCGATCAAGTGACCGCATTTACTTATGTAGGGAGTCAAACCTGGCTAGGTTACGCCGCAGGAACAGGAAAGTTAAAGTCATTGAAGGCATTGGTCGAAGTAGGTATAGATGTTAATGCTGGAGATGGTAGAGATAATCGGCGCCCTATTTGTAGTGCCGCTGCAAATGACCATTACGAAATCGTCGAATATCTTTTGGAGCAAGGCTCCGAGCTTGATGTCAGCGCATCCATTCGAAATCCACTTTTCGCGGCTATTGTTGGCCGCTCACCAAAGATCGTTACACTGCTTTTAGAGGCGGGAATCGATAGTACCGTACGCTATAACAGTGACACCATGAGCGATATGGACGCGGTCGCATTTGCGTTGATGAGGGGTGAGCGGGAGTGCGCTGAAATCATCGCGCTCTGGAATGCAAAGGGCGATGACGCTACCGCTCGGGAAGCACTAGAACACGCAGATAAAATCGCTGAAGAGAATGCGTACCGGAAGCTGAGATAATAGTGTTGTAAGTCCGGTGTGAGGGAAGGCCTACCTCTCTAGCATCCTCAGTGGATGCATTTCCCCTCGACTCGGAAAGTGAATCGTTAGCTTGAATTCTGAAGGCCCCAGACCGGTACCGCCGCCTGGGAAGCCTATTTTGAGCTACAAAAGATTGCCCTCGAGTTCCAAAGCATTAGCCAGAGTTGGGGTGATCCCAATCTTTCATCCTCTCAAAAGGCAGAGCTTACCTATCGCTTAGAAGAGCTGGAAGCCGCTTCACAATACCAGGCTGAGCGCATTGCCCAATCCGAACAGGATGGCGAAGGCTGGGTGGCCGCGCCTGCCCGAGGCCCTGAACTTGCGAAAGAACTCGGTTGGCCTGATGCACCGGAAGGTCATGTCTGGGTAGCGGGTACGGAACAGCCGTATCTGCGCCGGGTTGATGCCAACGATACCTCGAAGTTGCGGTATGATGTCGGCGCGGGTAGGTTTGTTGACGCTAATCAGGCTAATGGCGCTCGTTTGGGTGAGAGAAGAATCTCTCAAGAAATATATAACGAGCTTCGCGCTTCTACGCCAAATACAGCTATTCAGGATAGCGTCAATGAAGGGAAAATTCCTCCCTTCCCTGATGAGGCATTACCTGGTTTCACGGTCAATAAACGGCTGGAAGCAGACCATATAGTTCCTATGGCTCGAATAGTAAAAATGGAAGGATTCGATCAGCTGACATTTGAGCAACAACTATCTGTTCTGAATAATTCGGACAATTTTATTGGTCTAAGTAGAGCTGCAAATGCATCTAAAGGTTCAAAAACCTATGCTGAATGGACTATGCATCAAAAATCTGGCACTCCAGTGAATCCAATTTTTAGAAGCCAAATGATTCAAATTGAACAAGATTTAGAGCTTCAGCTACAGCAGCAAATCGATAACTTAGTAAGAAAAAATGATTCTAAATAGGTGGAATTATGACGCAAGTTGCTTTGTTAGATTATTTAAAAAAGTATGTTGCTGATCCAAAGATTATTTCTATAAATCAGCTCTCAGAAATAGATAAAAAATCTTTTCCAGAAAGTTGGATAGATATCTTAAGTGTTGAAGATGATGAAAGGACTTCGACCACTTTATCTTACTGGTCGAATTTCAAAAAGGAATTTGAGCAAGTAGTGGAATATCTAGAGAGCAATCTTATTAGTGTAGACCTAATTCATCATGGTTTTGGATTCTGTTTGTTATATGGGATTAAATCGGCTGACGGTTCTAGAATCCTTTATTATGAAGGTCGCAATCCTAATACAAAAATAATAAATCCATCTGTAATGGGTGTGTGGAAAAAAATGCCAGATAAACTGCAGGATTTTTATAATCAATTGCATAATGGCTGGTATTATTTGGCATCTGGAGCTATGGGTTTGTCACCGGTTGAAGATTATTTTTTCTTGGAGGAAGAAGATTGGAGTATCGTTGAAGAGTTCGAGGAACTACCTATTAAATTAGATCATACGTTGGCTTTGTATTCAAATGGGATGGGTGGGTATGTATGTTTGGAATTTAAGGAAAATTCATGCAACTGCCTATTATGGTGGAAGTCCAAGGCTCCAAATTTAAAATTAGATTTTTGGCCTCTTATTGATTCTTGGACAGTTATGGGATTTGAGGTCTAAGATCAATGAAAATTACATGGGACCGCTTTTGATTCAGTTCGTAGGGGAGCGGGAATCTAGGACAACTTAAAATCTGATGATGTTAAAAACTTTGTGTCAGCCATCAACATCATAATCTGATGTATTTCTCCAACAGATTCGGGCAGTAAATCTTGAGCTATGACAGCGTCAGGTTCCAATTTTGAACACTAACGATGGTGCCATCGCTCTGTGGCTTTTAGTATACGGGCTTAAATCATCCATAGAAGCCAGTTTTCATTGGCCAAACCACCCTTGATTTATCCCTGAAAAAAATAAATTCTCCTATCAAACCACCGTAAGTCTTACCAGACTCCCCCTATCAGGTTCAGCAGAATTCTGCCTTGCAAGATGGCCTGATGCACCGGAAGGTCATGTCTGGGTAGCGGGTAGGGAACTGCCGTATCTGCGTCGAGTTGATGCCAACGATACCTCGAAGTTGAGGTATGATGTCGGCGCGGAAGAATTTGTTGAGGGAGCCCCAGGAAGCACCACACTTTCCCATGTCCAGGATGTGTATGCTCGCCCTTATATCAGTGTGGAAACAGAACGGGCCGTGGGGGTTAAACCTCTTGATATGAAAAACGCCCATCTGCACCATATCTTGGAAGTGAATGGGCAGGCCGGTGAGCACCGGGCTTTGGTTAGAGAAGGCCAGGATATATTGAGAAGCTATGATATTGATCCCTTATACGGACAGGAGAATTTGGTTTGGGCTCCGAATCGAGGGCATACGATAGAGGCGGCTCGAGCTCTGATTGAGGAATTGCGATTAGCAAAAGACTTGGATTTCCAAAGAGAGGAAGTAGTCGAGATTTTGCAACGTCATGGTTTGCGTGCCAAGGGGAGGTAATTATGGTGGAAACAAGTTTGGCATCTCAAATAGTGAATGCCATTAAAACTGGTGATGTAGAAAAAATATGCTCTATTTTTATTGAGAATCCTAGCCAAAATGAATTTTATACACCATTTGCTGGGGAAACTTGGCTGGGCTATGCAGCAGGAATTGGATCGCTCAAATCTACTAAAGAACTAATTAAATTGGGAAGTAACGTTAACCTCGGTGATAAGAGAGATAACGTGCGCCCGATTTGTAGCGCAGCAGCGAGAGGTCATTACGAAATCGTCGAATATCTTTTGGAGCAAGGCTCGGAGCTTGACGTCAGCGCATCCATTCGAAATCCACTTTTCGCGGCTATTGTTGGCCGCTCGCCAAAGATCGTTACACTGCTTTTAGAGGCAGGAATCGACAGTGCCGTACACTATAACAGTGACACCATGAGCGATATGGACGCGGCCGCATTCGCGTTGATGCAAGGCGAGCGGGAGTGCGCCGAAATCATCGCGCTCTGGAATGCAAAGGGCGATGACGCTATCTCGCGGGAAGCACTAGAACACGCCGATAAAATTGCTGAAGAAAATGCGTACCGCAAGCTGAGATAAAGGCTACGTAGATTCAAATTGTCTTGATTGGTGAAACCTATATCCGAGACAATAACGTCTTTAAAATCATACTCATAAGGAATTGATGGATGGACATAATGTTGAGCTGGGTATCTTTAGTCAGTGGGGTTCTAGCGGTAATTTTCATTTTCGCTTTTTTAGCAACAGGAAGGAAAAATACAGCATTACGTGTATTGGCCGGGATCTTGTGCATTATTGCTGTGACAAGCGGTTTTATTTCTAGAGCTTAATTTTGTTGACGTCTAGCGGTTTATTTTTATAAATATTTGTAGCTAATTTATAGTATTTAGAAAGTGTTTTAATAAAGCCCAGAATATAGGCTGGGCTTTATCGATTAAAAAACCGGCATTTTAATTTCTGTGTCTGCCGGTTTGCAGCTGTTAGTTGGGAGTATTAATTATTAAAGTACCAGCGACCTTCAAAGAGGATCGTATCTGATTCGCTACCAATATCGAGCTCGATACCGGCTGATATATTGTTTTGCACCCAGTATTTTGCGCCTATCACGAGATAGGTATCGCTATCATCAAGATTGACATAATTAAAAAGTGCTGTGGCTTCTACTTTATCTGTTATCAAGCCTCGCACGCCTCCCGATAGCCAAACGCCGGTGTCAGAATCGTCGCGACCTCTGCGATAGTCAATTTCAGCGCGTGCTATCCTGCCGTAGCCGACAATATCCATTTTGCTGGAGTAAGGATGGATATAGCCGATGCCCGCTGAAAGTGCTGAAGAATCTGCAGGGCCGTCAAAATCGACCGTTTGATAGTTGGCTACGGCAACCAGGTTCTGTTGAAATTCGTAGGAACCGCCGAAGTTGAAGCCATCTCCATCCACTCCTTCGACATCCACATTCACAAAGCCTAGTGTCGCATAATCGTAACTTAACCCGCTGCCTAACTCTTGAGCAAAGGAAGGGGTGGAAGACAAACTTAATAGTGCTGCCAGTGATGAAAGGGTGGTCAATGTTTTCTTCATGAATGGTTTTCGTCCTAAATTAAATAAACTGCTTCTTTGAAAATAATCTGATTTGATGATCATGCATAAGAAGACATCGTTGTGATGACTTCTTATGTGAGCTACCAAAAATAATTTTTTGATAGCTATAGAATTTTCAATCTGTGAAATTAACACGTTATGTCAATGTAAAAAGTGAATAATTTACACACCAGAAAAAATATAAATTTACTTTTTGAATTCGTTCTCTGAGCTTCTGAACAGTATCTCCTTTTAACTTGTTGGTGCACCAAGTAACGCTCAACAGCGGTTTCTTATGCTGCAGACATTATTTCGACAAGTGCACATTGGGGGAAAGCACTTAAACCAGTAGTGTTAAAGGACAGACGATAAGTACTCGCCAATCACGTCAGTAGAGAAGCGATATGACGACTTATAAAAAGACTGCTCA
>NZ_JBSWVF010000044.1:0-4413 GCF_056159445.1 Pseudomaricurvus sp. ABR4_320
TCTTAATATTAATGGGCGGTTGGCTGTTATTACTGGAGCTTCAGGAGGGTTGGGAGTAGCAGCTGCCAAGTGTCTCGCCGAAGAGGGGGTCCGATTGTTTCTGACTGATACAGATGAGCAAAGATTGTCGCAAAATATAGATGACTTTGAAGGCGCAGTTGTTGGATCTCTCGCGGCTGATCTCACTGATCAGCAGGCTGTCGACCTTCTTGCAGGCAGAGTTAATGAAGCGGGTGGCGCGGATATTCTTGTCCATCTAGCCGGTATCACAGGAGCGAAAGGAGACCCTCTCAAAATGACCGATGAGAGTTGGTTTGATTGTTGGAACGTTAATTTCATGTCAGCAGTAAGATTATGTCGTTCACTGGTACCCTACATGGTCGAGCAATCCTGGGGGAGGGTAGTACTGACAGTTTCTGAAAATGCCGTACAACCATACCCGGATGAGGCGGTATACAACGCCTCTAAATCGGCGCTACTAAGTTACATAAAGGCACTGTCTTTGCCCTACGGCCCCAAAGGGGTTTTGGTCAATGCAGTAATGCCAGCATTCATAGAAAGCCCCATGACGGATGGAATGATGGAAACCTTGGGAAAAGATCTGGGTGTATCAAAAGACCAAGCCGTTGAACATTTTCTTGAAAAAGAACGCCCTTACTTGACACTTAAGCGACGCGGGAAGGCAGACGAAGTTGCTGCCGCATTTGCGTTGCTCTGTTCAGAGCGTGCGAGCTTTACCAATGGATCAGCTTGGCGTGTCGATGGTGGGGCGGTTGCTGCCATCGATATTTAAACCCCTATTTCAGAGAGACATACATGAATAACAGCAAAATACCTCACCTTCCTACCCCCGAGTATATCAACGACGACTACAAAGGGGCAGACAAATTGAAAGGCAAGCGCGTACTCATTTCCGGTGGTGACAGTGGAATTGGCAGAGCCGTAGCATTGCACATGGCTCGCGAAGGGGCAAATGTAGCCATTATTTACCACTCTGATGAAAAGAAGGCAGCTGAAACCCGGAAAGCCATAGAAGCGGAGTGCGTTGAAGCGCTGATGATTCAAGCCAACACTGGTGAGAGCGCAGACTGCGACCGTGCACTTGAAAATGTTCTAGCCCAATGGGGGGGCATTGATGTGCTCGTAAACAATGCGGGGTTTCAAAAGCCCTATCACACTTTGGAGGAAGTTAGTGACGACGATTGGCGAGCGCATTTCGACGTCAACATGGGTGGGATATTTTTTCTAAGCCGCGCCGCGCTTCGTTCAATGTCTACGGGTTCCTCCATAATTAACACAACATCGATCAATGGGTTTGTGGGTAATGATGCCCTAGTACCTTACTCTGCAACAAAAGGTGCGATCACGGCATTTACTCGCTCACTGGCCAAGCAATATATGAAGAAGGGAATTCGGGTCAATGAGGTGGCACCGGGACCTGTTGCAACGGATATACAGTCAGTCTTTGAAGACTTCGATGAAGATAAACTGAGAAATATGGCGGCTCCGATTGGTCGCGTGGGACAGCCGCGGGAGTTGGCACCTGCGTACGTTTTTCTTGCCAGCCAAGATGGATCTTTTGTAACGGGACAGACGATCCATGTTAACGGAGGCATGATGGTCGGTGCCTAAACTTTGCAGCCCGACCATATATGAGATCTACCCTAGGTCTTTTCTGGACACAACAGGTAACGGAGAGGGGGATCTCAAAGGGATTGCCGATCGGCTGGAGTACGTTAGTAATCTCGGCGTGGAAGCCATTTGGATTGCTCCTTTCTACACATCGCGCTGGAAAGATGGTGGCTATGATGTCACCGACCACTGCAGCGTTGATCCCCGATTGGGAACGCTGGATGACTTTGATTTAATCATCGCGGTCGCCTGCGATCTGGGATTGGCGATCCTGGTAGATCTGGTTTTCAAACACACCAGTATAGATCATCCATGGTTTCTAGCGTCGCTTGCCGGTGATGAAGCTGCAGCTGAACGATATGTTTGGCGGAATGCTAATCCTGACGGCACACCGCCAACGAATTGGATTGGATATTTTGGAATGCCCGCATGGAGCTGGCATCACCAACGACAGCAATATTATCTACACCAGTATCATTCCGATCAGCCTGCATTGAATCATCGTAACGCTGACGTGCAGCAAAAGCTTAGAGAAATTATGGCTTTTTGGAAAGCACGAGGTGTTGCAGGTTTCAGATTTGATGCCGTAACTTCCTGGTTTCACGATCCTGAGTTTCGGGACAACCCTCCTGCATCTGTAGAAGAACAGCGACACATTGATGGCGTGCCTGCTAGCCCTTATAGGCGACAAGTACATCGTTATGACATGCTGGTGAATGAAGGTGCGGACTACATGACTAGCATCCGAAAATGGGCCGGAAATGATCTCTATCTAATTGGAGAAAGCAATTTTGGTATCGCATCTATCGATATCGCATTGGATTATACCGGACCCGACAAATTAGACGGATGTTATACCACTGATACAGTTCGCTGTGGTCATTCAGGTGAGGCATGGGATTCCATTTTTAAAAAATTGTCACAACAGTGGCGTCTACCGTGGTGGTTTGAGAGTCATGATCAGGCTCGGAGTCCGACTAATCTCGGTAATGGATCTGGAGACTCCGCTAGGTTCTTGGCTGTACTTTCTGCGGTTTTACCCGGGGCACTTTTGATTTATCAAGGACAGGAGCTTGGGTTGCCACAACCCGATCTGGAAAAGGCAGAGGTAGATGATCCTTTTGATCTTGAATACTGGCCGGATGGGCCGGGTAGAAGCGGTGCTCGAGTGCCGATTCCTTGGGATGAAACACCAGAAACATTTGGATTCACAAGCGGGGAACCCTGGCTTCCTATGCGCTGGCAGAGTGGAGTGTCTGTCGTCAAGCAAAAGCAGTGCGAGACAAGTGTACTTGCATTTTATCGAGATGCTTTGTGTTTACGAAAAACGCTTAGGCTGTGCGACCCTGAGCATTTTGAACATCATTTCGAGGATGGCTTGATGCAGGTGAAAATCGGCAGTCAGTCGGGCAAATTAGAAGCGATATTCAACTTCAGCGATGCAGTGCGTGACTGTATACGCCCGAAACACGTGCTACTTTCTGTACGCCACCAGCAAGAGAGTCTGCTGCCAGGAGGTGCAATCCTTTACAAGGCCTGATCAACGGACATCAGTCAGCGCACGTTAATTTAAGTATATGCAATTGCATATCGACAATATGGTGACCTTGCAATTGCTCAATGCTGATCAGTTTGCAGTAAATATAGATGGCGCCGACAAAAGTTAGATCTAATGGACAAAAAAGCTGCATTAGTTCGCTATTGATGACTGCGACATTCAACGAATGAAAGAAGTTTTCAATGCAGCCAGTGTCCAATTTTTGTGCTTTGCGTATCCTGTTATGGCGAAAGTGATGTTGTCTGTTATTAAATCTATCTTGAGTAAATGTGATACGATCTTCACCATGCTAAGAGTGATTCCGATCGCTCAAACAGCGTATGCAAATCCCTGCGGCCGTGGTTCGATTTTGAACATCCAGTTTACGAAAAATTTGTTCCATGTGCTTGTCTACCGTACGAGGACTGACCGAGAGTCCGAGTGCGATTTCTTGATTGGTTTTGCCATTGCCTAACCAGAGTAAAACCTCTGCTTCCCGTTCCGTCAGCGGGAAGTTCCGCCGCAATATTTCAGTCTCGCTGGGTTTATCCGGGTTTTCCAGGCTGAAGAGGTATTCATCGGGTCCTGATTGGTCAACGAAATTTAATTGAAGCGACTGCGTCATCGAGGCCAGCTGGATCGGCCTCTGACGGTTATAGCGTGGATTGAAAAAGGTTTTCAGTTCATTACCGAGTGCCGTTTCTATGGATAGCGCCTGCGGCTTGGCATTCTCCAATAGACGGCCCGCCTGTGGCGTCATCCAAATCAATTGACCACGCCCATCTGTGGTAAGCAGATATTGGCCAGCGGTATCGAGTGCTTGATGTGTGGTCATCGTTTGGCGAGCAATCAGTAGATGGGTATGCAGTCGGACCAGTAATTCATCGTGATTGATCGGTTTGGTCACATAGTCGACGCCACCGGCGTTGAAACCCCGGACGACGCTCTCGGTATCGCTGAGTCCCGTCATAAAGATCACGGGGATTGGCGCAAGCTCTGGTGTTTGCTTCAGGGTTCGGCAGGTCTCAAAACCGTCCATGCTTGGCATGATGGCGTCCATCAGTATAAGTTCGGGCTTTACGCTGGCGGCGATGGCCAACGCCTGGCTTCCTTCCAGCGCGATCAATACGGTGTAGCCCTCACGATCGAGAAGCTCGTTAAGTATGCCGAGTGTTTCGGGGGAGTCGTCTACCACAAGAACAACACCTCGTTTCAGTTTGTCAGAAGCGAGCATTAGGCCCCCT
>NZ_JBSWVF010000045.1:0-4037 GCF_056159445.1 Pseudomaricurvus sp. ABR4_320
TTGATTTGACGTTGGATTTTATCCCGCTTGCACGTCAATTCTTCCAAGGTACCGGAATGTTCCTTAGCCGCGTTTGAGCTTATTTTACAGCCATCAATAGCGATGAGTTCATGGCCTAACAGACCTTGCTCATCACAGACCATCAGTATCTGCGTGAAAATGTCTTCGATGGCCTTAGGGTGACCGCTGATAAAACTGGCGATACTGGTAAAGTGCGGTGCCGTATCACACGGCAACGCCTTAAATAGGATGTTGTTTTGGCATTCCCATTCGATGTCTCTGCTGGAGCGAACCCCTTTGTAGTAGGCAAAGAGAATGATCTTTAGAAGAATCGCGGGGTCGTAGGAGGAACGACCACCTGCATCATTTTTGTATTTGTCGTAAAAGGCTGAAAGATCGAGCTTCTCTTCAATGAGATGGTGGAGAACAAATTCAAAGGTACCCGGACGAATCTGCTCTTCAAAATTGATCACAACCATCGTGTCTTGGTTGTAATTGGGTTTCTTGAAGTTTGGCATCTTGCAACTCCCTGTAGCGATACCCAATTTTAGCGAAAAAGCCCTTGTTTTTGGAGTTGGTGAGTAGACCACCGGAACCTCCCCGGCAGCCCCTCTCAGAACGGTACATGAACCTCTCGACCCATACCGCTCCCATCAAGTAAACTCTCCTACCATCCCAACTTTCCAATGAGCAAACAAGTTTAGGTTCTGCTTGGCAATACCTTGTACAAACAACATTGCCTTAGACTTACGATAACGAAACTTTTTATATTTCCGCCTCACCCATCTAACCACCGTTTTGTTCACTTGCCTGCACATGCGATATAGCCCTGAACGAGTAAAATGGCCAAAATATGTAATCCATCCGTTGATAATCGGATTGAGCCACCGCGCCAACTGCTCTATATTCAGTTCTGATCTCATGCGAACCCGTAGCTTTCTGATCTTCAATCCCATTGCTTTGAGCGAACCTTTACTAACGGCAGGCGTAAAGTTCACAAACATACTATTTTGTTTACGATTCTTACATAGCCGCCGTCTGAAGGTATACCCTAAGAAGTCAAAGGCCGTATTCTTATACTGCCCTTTACGACTCCCGTCCTTGCAATACACAATTTTGGTTTTCTCCGAGTGCAGCTCTAGACCACAAGCCTCAAAGCGTTGCTGTAGAACATTTAACATAAGCAGCGCTTCTGCCTCACTTCGACAGTGGACTAATCCATCGTCAGCATACCGACACCATGGTATTTTCGGATAGTGTTTTTCCAACCATTTGTCGAATGCATAGTGTAGAAAAAGATTGGCAAGAACCGGACTAATTACACCACCTTGTGGCGTTCCCCTGGTTCTTGCTACCTTCTCTCCATTTGGCATCTGAATTGGCGCAGTCAGCCATCGCTCTATGTAGAGACGAACCCAAGGAATATCAGTGTGCTTATCCACCGCCTTCAATAGTAAGTCATGAGGTATGTTGTCAAACAGCCCCTTTATATCAAATTCCAACACCCAGTCATAACGCCAGCAACGCTGACGTGTCACACCAACAGCATCTATTGCAGACTTATTTGGTCTATAGCCGTAAGAGTCTGCTAGAAAACATAGTTCCACTTTTGGTTCGAATGCAAGTTTGACTACCATCTGAGCAATACGATCACTCACAGTTGGTATTCCCAATATGCGCTCTCCTCCAGATCTCTTTGGTATTGCTACCGCTTTCACCGGGGGCGGGAAATAGCTACCTGACGATAATCTATTCCAGATCACATAAAGATTGTCTTTTAGATTTCGTTCGAAATCTAAAAGTGATTGTTGATCTATTCCAGCTGAACCGGCATTAGCTTTAACTAGACGATAAGCCTTTACCAGTTGCCATTTTGGGATAGTAAATGGCTTTGTCTTTTCTATGATTTCCTCCTGAACACTGTCAGTTGAACCACAGCTAAAGACAACTTGACGCTGTCCCTTCGCTCCACGCTCATTACAAGCATATCATCACTACTACGAACAGCTCCGTCCCAGTACTATGCATCGGTACTCTCATACTTATAGTTTTACCTATTTGTATTTCTCCCTTAATCATCATAATGACTGGTTCCCGCAGCTCCCTAAGAAAGCCCAACAAAGATTCACGCCCACTATACGCCGGACACCGCTTGCACAGCATTCGGAATTTCACTTGCAAACTTATCCCAGAAGATAGAAACGCCCCTGGTTTTGATGTCAATCTCTGAATTACGACGCGTCAACATAGGTTCGGTTTAACTCGTCTCTCTTTATCACACCTGATAATTTTAGTTATTACCTTTTCCTCATCGCTCACTACCGGCACTCTTAATACCAGCAGCATGAGGTGGTTTAAAGCCAGCTCCCGACAGCGGACTTTGGTGGACCTACCACCATCTTTCCTAGAGCTTGTAGCCGGAATAAACAATCAATACTGATTATCCCATCCGGCCTCTACGGCACACTTTCTACAAGCTCAACGCCGCCAACAAAGGCCGAGCGATAGCGAGGTCCAGCCGCGCTTTTTGCGGCGATTTTGCTTGGCCTTGTTAAAGGTTTTAGTCGCTTCCACCGAAGTCTCCGTGGTCACTTGGATCGTAGTGGCCATTCTTTCCACCACTGCGGGTTTTATTAGAAAACAGGGATTTAAAGCCTGTTTCTGCTTCGATATTGTATTTTTTAATAAAATCTCTTTCGTGGCGAAAGTGATAGTAACGATAACCAAAGCCAATAATTAGCGCCAAGACTATGAGGCCATCTAGCATTAATACATCTAGGTAAGATGCCCCAGCCCCTAAGTATTTAGGAACATCTATAAAGCCTAACCGAAATTGTAAAAGGCCATTACCCTCAGATACTTGATAAGCACAATAAACAGCTGTTCCAAGTGCGGGGCCTATCATTGCAATTATTGCAATAACAAATTCCCAAGTGCTCTTATGCCATTCATCTATGCGTCGAAGCATGGTTGACCTTTAACGCCGCCAACACCGGCCGAGCGAAGCGAGGTCCAGCACACGTAGTGTGCGAGGGTGCTTGGCCTTGTTACATTTATTCATCTGGACACCTGAAAGTAATTTTTATATTACGCTCGAGAATCTCTTTTTCATTCAGCTTGGTTCTATCGATCTCAAATGTAGAGATGGACTCTAGTGCGGCTTTATCCAAATAGGGATAGCCTGAAGATTCTATGATTTCGTATTCTTCAATAACACCCTCCTCGGTCATAGCCAATCTCAAGCATACGCTGCCTTCTTCTTTTAGCATTATTGATGACCAAGGATATACGACACGTCCCGGCTTTGATAAGAAAGAGAAATCAAGATCCATTAACTGAGGGTTATGATTATCAATAAATTCTCCGTTTTTTCTGCAAACTTGCTCCCCTAAATAGCAAGTACAAGCGTAGATATAAGATATTATTACAAAGGCGACAAACAAGATTGCCAAGACCAGAATGTATTTCTTTAGGGGATATTTGCCTTTCTGCTTCGGATCCATATCTCCTTCCGTCCATCTATCCATGCTCGCTGACCCTTCACTAAATGTAACGCTTTGCTTTGGGGCAGCTGGAACATAGCGAAGCGACGTGTAAGCTGTCCCAGCCACGAAGTGGCGACAACAGCAACTTGTTACATGCCATGAACTTTATTACGGGCACCAACAATACCATAAACAAACATTAGACCAGATATAAGCATGAGAAAACCAACGTAAACAACCGTTAAATTCAATGACTCAATAATATTATTGATACTTTCCAGCCTGCTAAATAATGCACGATAAAACAAACAGAATGTGAAGCCCCAAGCACCAACGAAGAGAACCCTTGAATATAGCTCACTATATTTAGACTCATAGCAGGCGTATAAAAGCAAGCCAATAGAAATATAATCAACGATCAACATTGGCAAATATTGCCCATTGAGAAAATGCCATACAGTTTCGCAAATAAAATGGACAATAGCCACAGCGAATGAAAATACAACATAATTTTTATAGTTCAAAACTCATCCTCTCCATGATGAAGGCATG
>NZ_JBSWVF010000046.1:0-3329 GCF_056159445.1 Pseudomaricurvus sp. ABR4_320
CGGAGATAACGTGAAAAGGTATTTAGAAAGTCTTTCCACGATTCTTCATTATGGCCAACACCCCTGCGACGAGCGCGATGGCTAAGGTTGCGGAAGACCCATCGAGTTCTGGAACGTTATGCGACGTTACACCCCCATCAATCTTTACGATGGCCGCTCCCCAGCTTGTGACAGGTGCATTGCTGAAGTCGGAGGAATAGATAGTGAAGTAGGCATCGTCCGTATCCCGGTCTTGGTCCATGAAGAACAGGCCGTTATCGCCATTACGCACGACTGCCGCGCGGCCATTATCGATTTTACGGTCAGCAAAACGACTAAAAAAGTCGGCTAACCCTGCTACGACGGCTTTCAGGATAAGATCCGGAGCTCTAGCGCGCAACAGTTCGGTCAGTGGGTCTGTAATCTCATCTCGACCCGATAGGTCAACAACGTTATTCTACCCCATAGCGGTGTATCCTCTGATTGACTTGCTTTGTTTGGCGACAACAAATCAATCAGATACGCCGCTTCTTTTCAATCCTACTGAACACCACTTTCAGTTATAACTCCCACCATCTTGTAAATAGCCCTAATAGCCATCACCAGCTATTAGGGCTTTTTTATTGACCCGCAACTTTACCAATCTCTAAAACATTAATGGGGATGGCACTCATCGGACCCGGTTAATAATACCGTCCCATCCGCAGTGGGCCAGCACTCTCAATCGATAATTCTCAAAATTCCTGAAACCATACGCACGCCGGCTCATCATTTCCATTTTGTTGTGGCGTCATAAGTGCTTGATATTCATTCATATTGATTCTCCGGTATATTTTAGTTGAACAAGTCCCGTTTTGGGACTACTATCAACTCTATGAGAATCATTGCCCTATCGACACTGAAAACTTTCTGGGAAGAAAACCCAGTGTATATGGATGCGAAAGAGCCTACGCTTGCTTGGTATCGACATGCCTTAGCGGCTGACTGGAGCGCTCCTGCCGATGTTAAGCAGGATTTCAGAAATGCCAGTATCCTCAAAGATGGGCGAATGGTTTTCAATATTGCGGGTAACAAGTACCGTTTGGTCGTGTGGATCAACTATACCTATCGCGTGATGTACATCCGCTTCATCGGTACACATGCGCAGTACGACAAAATTGATGTGCAAACTATTTAATTGCTGGAGGAAAAATTATGGACATCAAACCGATTAAAACTGATGCCGATTACCGAGCGGCATTAAAAGAAATTGAAAGCCTGATGATGGCTGGCCCTGACACACCTGAAGGCGAAAAGCTGGACGTCATGGTCACTCTTATCGAAGCTTATGAGGCCAAGCATTTCCCTATGGAACTGCCTGATCCTGTTGAAGCCATTAAGTTTGAAATGGAGCGTAAAGGATTAACAGTGAAAGACCTAGAACCCATGATTGGAAAAAGCAACCGAGTCTACGAAATTCTCAATCACAAACGCTCGCTCACGCTAAAAATGATCTGGAAGCTGCATGAGGGCTTGGGTATTCCGGCAGAGTCCTTAATCAAACCACCTCAAGCGCATGCTTAAGAGTGATAGATTTCAAAGCACAACGAGATTGACGCTCGGCTCGCACAGCTTGAGCAGGAGAAAAAGCAGCTTCTAGCTCTCATAGAGCAACTCCAGCAACCTTCACCGAATACATCTGACTCGACCCTATATTCACCAGAACATTTGACAGGGGTTCCCCCCCGGCTCCATCACTAGTCTAACCTCTCCAGACCTGTGGATACGCACTAATTTCTAGACCACACATGAGGAGCTAACTTGCCCTTCCGCCATATTCTAGTGGCACCAGCTTCTCCCCTACTTCCTTGATCGCCACAAAGCCATAGCTTGGCGGGAGCATCACAATCAGCACCGAAGCTTAGGTTTAATTCGGCTTTGCTTTGCGATGTTCGATAATTTTATTAACTGCCAACACAGCTCTAAGTTGAATCGCTACAGCAACAGAAGAGCATGCTGCCGCATGAAGCGCAAACTCCTTTTATTACTTAACGTCGTAAATCGTTCGGAGTCATTGAGCGATTATTTACAAGTCCCTTTCATTAATGAATCTAGAACCTCGCCAACAGCCTTCCCTTTCCCTGGTGCAATAAAGATCTGCAGATTCGGCATCGGCGGCTGAAGACGGCCACTGGCGGCGACGTAGGCCTGAGAAGGTAATTCACCAAATTCGCCCTTCGATATTCGAGGGATCATCTCATCGATCACCTCTTCAGCAAGGGCTTTGCGAGCCTCCATATCCATAAACGAAATTTCACGTTCCATCTCAAGCCGTGAGACCTCAGATCTGAAAGCCTCTTTCACAGGGCTAAACGCATCTTCGATCTCTCTCGTTTTACCTTTCTTCAAGCCGACGCGAACAATATCGGTATTGCGAGATTCATTAAACATAACATCAAGTACACCCCTCGCAACCCTCAGGTCGAGCACACTGATTTCCCGGTGAGGTGTATCACTACCATCCATAGGCGTCATGACCGTCTGCGTCAGCAGGCAACCATCCAGGCGTAAAGAGGAGGTCTTGTCTCCCGGGCCAGTACCATCCGCTGCAATGCGCTCTATTTTTTCCGGCACGGCAGATTGTAGTAACTGCGAAATATCCTCTTCCGCGTTAGTAAATGAAGTGAGAGAAAGTATAACGGCTAATGCTACCAATGATGTCCATGTCTTCATGCAGAAGTCCCTTCTTATAGAATCAATACAGTCGAGTAAATATGATCAACCGCAAACAGTTAACCTACCAGTAGCTGGAATCCAACCACGTCAGCACTTTACAAGCAAATGCGGAGGTTAACCCAGAATCGCTGTCGTCATATCACCAGCTAACCATGATAGTGGTATTTTCTAGCGACCTCTATGCGGAATACTACCCAAATTCTCACTGTACTTTCCGGTCAGGCAACGCTACGTCGAGCAACTAGAAATGCGCAGGATGATGGTCCATCATAAAACATCAAGATAGATCATGATGGAAGCCGCCATGTCCTCCCCCGCTCGTGAAAAATTTGTCTCTCAAGCCGCCCCTGAGGTATTGGCTGCAATTCGCCAGATTGCAGAAAGCCAAGGCCGTCAGTTTGAAGCCGTGCTTAATGAAGCCTTGCGCGACTATATCGATCGCCAACAAAAGGAACGACCACGTCGTCATGTAATGACTACTTTCGCCACCAGCCTGGAAGAGTTTGATGATATCTACCGCAATCTCGCGAAATAAGATATGGCAAACTGAGTTGTACAAACCGCACACAGGACATTACAAAGGCCCATTTACGGAGGCTGCCGCCCTACGGGAACGCCTGCGATTAATTACCCTC
>NZ_JBSWVF010000047.1:0-3269 GCF_056159445.1 Pseudomaricurvus sp. ABR4_320
TGAGATTGAGGTTTAATCTTATTCTGAAGAAAGTTATCAAATTGTAAGTCGCAAACAATTAGTGGCTTGAGTTATATGGTCAAGCGACTAAGCGCACACGGTGGATGCCTTGGCAGTTAGAGGCGATGAAGGACGTAGGAGCCTGCGATAAGCCACGGGGAGTCGGCAAACAGACTTTGATCCGTGGATTTCCGAATGGGGAAACCCACCCTTTATGGGTATCTTGTACTGAATTCATAGGTGCAAGAGGCGAACCCGGGGAACTGAAACATCTAAGTACCCGGAGGAAAAGAAATCAACCGAGATTCCCTTAGTAGCGGCGAGCGAACGGGGACCAGCCGAGCAATCTGAGTTAGTGAAACCTTCTGGAAAGTTGGACGATACAGGGTGATAGTCCCGTACACGAAAACGATGATTGACGTATTAAGTAGGTCGAAACACGTGATATTTTGACTGAAGATAGGGGGACCATCCTCTAAGGCTAAATACTCCTAACTGACCGATAGTGAACCAGTACCGTGAGGGAAAGGCGAAAAGAACCCCGGCGAGGGGAGTGAAATAGAACCTGAAACCGTGTGCGTACAAGCAGTCGGAGCAGACTTGTTCTGTGACGGCGTACCTTTTGTATAATGGGTCAGCGACTTATTGTTAGTAGCAAGCTTAACCGAGTAGGGGAGGCGTAGGGAAACCGAGTCTTAATAGGGCGTTTAGTTGCTAGCAATAGACCCGAAACCGGGCGATCTATCCATGGCCAGGTTGAAGGTGCCGTAACAGGCACTGGAGGACCGAACCCACGTATGTTGAAAAATGCGGGGATGAGCTGTGGATCGGAGTGAAAGGCTAATCAAGCCCGGAGATAGCTGGTTCTCCCCGAAAACTATTTAGGTAGTGCGTCATGTCTCACCACTGGGGGTAGAGCACTGTTTGGGCTAGGGGGTCATCCCGACTTACCAACCCCATGCAAACTCCGAATACCAGTGAGTGCAATCATGGCAGACACACGGCGGGTGCTAACGTCCGTCGTGGAAAGGGCAACAACCCAGACCGCCAGCTAAGGTCCCAAATGCTAGTTAAGTGGGAAACGATGTGGGAAGGCTTAGACAGCTAGGAGGTTGGCTTAGAAGCAGCCACCCTTTAAAGAAAGCGTAATAGCTCACTAGTCGAGTCGGCCTGCGCGGAAGATGTAACGGGGCTAAATTAGCAACCGAAGCTGCGGATACTTTTTAAGTATGGTAGGGGAGCGTTCTGTAAGCCGTTGAAGGTGAACTGTGAGGTTTGCTGGAGGTATCAGAAGTGCGAATGCTGACATGAGTAACGACAAGGGGGGTGAAAAACCTCCCCGCCGGAAGACCAAGGTTTCCTGTCCAACGTTAATCGGGACAGGGTTAGTCGGCCCCTAAGGCGAGGCAGAAATGCGTAGTCGATGGGAAACAGGTTAATATTCCTGTACTTTGTATAACTGCGATGGAGGGACGGAGCAGGCTAGGCCAGCGCGGCGTTGGTTGTCCGCGTTTAAGCTTGTAGGCTGAGATCTTAGGTAAATCCGGGGTCTTAAGGCCGAGAGGTTATGACGAGGTCCTCTTCGAGGACTGGAGTGGTTGATGCCATACTTCCAAGAAAAGCTTCTAAGCATAGGTTATACAGAACCGTACTCGAAACCGACACAGGTGGTCAGGTAGAGAATACCAAGGCGCTTGAGAGAACTCGGGTGAAGGAACTAGGCAAAATAGCACCGTAACTTCGGGAGAAGGTGCGCCGGCTTTGGTGATGGGACTTGCTCCCTAAGCTGAGGCCGGTCGAAGTGACCAGGTGGCTGCAACTGTTTATTAAAAACATAGCACTCTGCAAACACGTAAGTGGACGTATAGGGTGTGACGCCTGCCCGGTGCCGGAAGGTTAATTGATGGGGTTAGCATTAGCGAAGCTCTTGATCGAAGCCCCGGTAAACGGCGGCCGTAACTATAACGGTCCTAAGGTAGCGAAATTCCTTGTCGGGTAAGTTCCGACCTGCACGAATGGCGTAATGATGGCCACGCTGTCTCCACCCGAGACTCAGTGAAATTGAAATCGCAGTTAAGATGCTGTGTTCCCGCGGCTAGACGGAAAGACCCCGTGAACCTTTACTACAGCTTTGCACTGAACTCTGAGCCTATTTGTGTAGGATAGCTGGGAGGCTTTGAAGCGATGACGCCAGTTGTCGTGGAGCCGTCCTTGAAATACCAGCCTGGTATGTTTGGGGTTCTAACTCAGGTCCGTTATCCGGATCGAGGACAGTGTATGGTGGGTAGTTTGACTGGGGCGGTCTCCTCCCAAAGAGTAACGGAGGAGCACGAAGGTACGCTAATCATGGTCGGAAATCATGAGCTTAGTGCAATGGCATAAGCGTGCTTGACTGCGAGACTGACACGTCGAGCAGGTACGAAAGTAGGTCATAGTGATCCGGCGGTTCTGTATGGAAGGGCCGTCGCTCAACGGATAAAAGGTACTCCGGGGATAACAGGCTGATACCGCCCAAGAGTTCACATCGACGGCGGTGTTTGGCACCTCGATGTCGGCTCATCACATCCTGGGGCTGAAGCCGGTCCCAAGGGTATGGCTGTTCGCCATTTAAAGTGGTACGCGAGCTGGGTTTAGAACGTCGTGAGACAGTTCGGTCCCTATCTGCCGTGGGCGTTGGAAAGTTGAGAAGAGTTGCTCCTAGTACGAGAGGACCGGAGTGAACGAACCTCTGGTGTTCGGGTTGTCATGCCAATGGCATTGCCCGGTAGCTATGTTCGGACGGGATAACCGCTGAAAGCATCTAAGCGGGAAGCCTCCTTCAAGATAAGCTTTCCCTGGGAACTTGATTCCCCTAAAGGGCCGTTTAAGACCAAGACGTTGATAGGTGGGGTGTGGAAGCGCTGTGAGGCGTTGAGCTAACCCATACTAATTGCCCGTGAGGCTTGACCATATAACTGAAGTCACTAATATCGCGACGCGACATGACTCAGGACAGGTAAGCAACGATTAATCAGAGTAAAAAGCAGTTATACAACTTGAACGCCAACCCTATTTAAGTCGATCAAGGCACTCAGTAGAGCGTAAGACCTTCGAGCTTAAGCCAGTTTGGCTGACAACCATAGAGCTTTGGAACCACCTGATCCCATCCCGAACTCAGTAGTGAAACGAAGTATCGCCGATGGTAGTGTGGGGTTTCCCCATGTGAGAGTAGGTCATTGTCAGCCTTCTATTATGAACCCTCAGAGCTCCGCTCTGGGGGTTTTTTTATG
>NZ_JBSWVF010000048.1:0-3241 GCF_056159445.1 Pseudomaricurvus sp. ABR4_320
ATGCTCTAGAGAAAATGGATAATTCGATGATTGAGACTGAAAGGCTAATACTTAGCCCTGTAACCCCAGAAGATTCTGATATTTATACAAAACTTCTGACTTGCGCTGAAACGACAAGATATTTACCGGGTGGAAAGCCTTTTAGCTTGGAGTACATTCAGAATTACGTACCAAGCAAAGTGGCTCACTGGTCGAAAGGCTATGGTACTTTCATTGTTGCGTTAAAGAGTAAGCTATCTCAAAAAATCGGTTATGCTGGCGTTGAGTTAGTTCAGGACTCGAGTTTTTCAGATATCAGGTATGCATTACTACCTCAATATCAAGGTAAAGGCTACGCTTTTGAAGCTTCAAAGGCAGTCCTGAATTTCACCTTGGAATCGGGTTTGGTGTCTGAAGTTTATGGAGTAGCGGTAATAGAAAATCTGGCATCAGAAAAACTACTCCGCAAGCTTGGTATGCAAGAATCCGCAGAACGTTTGTACGACAGTGAAGACTTGGTTACTCTCTCTACTCAAACACGCATATAACAAAGCGTTTAAGACGGATTCACAACGCTTGGCAGTTTTGGTTTGAATCAACTTTAGTGGTTACGACACAATAGTTTAGGTACGGTGGTCGCGTTGTTCACTACTTAACGCGGCGTTAAGGTTCTTCATGGATCGACTTGATAAGGCGATTGAAAATTTGGGAATGATTCGCCTTCTAAAGCTAAAAGGCAGAAACGTGCAGCTAGCGATTCTATTAAAGAAAGATGCATGGAAGCATTTGTCAGCACCTTGGTGGCGTGGGAAAAGTGCATCTATTGTTGGCGTTGATTTGGAAGGTAACTTTATCCTCTGCAAAAGTTCGGGTGAATTTGTGCTGTGGGACCATAAAATTGCTTCTGAGGTTGTAATATCCGCTAGCCTTGACGGCATGCTTTCAATGTTAGAACTAGACCCAACCAATGTACCTTAACAAGCGGCTCAATGGGATGCGACACTTCCGTGCCGCTTTTGTGCCTGGCCTAGCCAGTGTTGCACAATGCGTCTCTCTGGTGGCGCACCCATTAGCCGGGCGTTAAATGGCACAAGTATGGAAGAGAAACTTGCAAAGTGGATTTTCGGGGTGGTTGGTTCATCATATGTAATCACTGCTGTCCCGTTAACCGAAAAAGAAGCGGCCTGATTCCTAGCCGGTTTGATACAATGAGTTTGCGAATAACCTATTGAATCAAAAAGGAGAATCAGGCCTTGGCTCATTGTAATACGATCTTCAGTCAATTACTAAAACTGGTTCCGAGACATGAATTTGAGACACTGGCTAAACAGCATCACTCGGGTCGATCCTTTCGAAAAGCGTCTCGATGGTCACAATTTACTTGTCTGGTCATGGCGCAGTTGACTGGCCGCTGCAGCCTGCGCGATATCGTGGAAAGCGTCTCCAGTCAGGCGCACCGGCTATACCACTTGGGCTCTGCAAAACTTTCTCGATCAAACCTGGCAAGGATGAACGAGGACAAACCGCATGAGCTTTACGAAGCTCTGTTTGGCAGGCTAATGCAGCAATGTCGGAATCGTGTGCCAGAGCATCATTTCAAATTTAAAAATCCTCTGTATTCGCTGGATGCGTCGACGATTGATTTATGCTTGTCTGTATTTCCCTGGGCGGATTTTCGCAGTACAAAAGGTGCCATCAAATTACATGTTGGATTGAATCATTCCGGCTATCTGCCAGAGTTTGTGTCCATTACCGAAGGCAATTGCCACGACGTCAATATGGGAAAGCTACTGCAGTTTCCCAAAGGCAGCATTGTTGCAATGGACCGCGGCTACAACGACTACGGCTGGTATAACGAGTTGACAGATAAGGGAATTTTCTTTGTCACCCGGTTAAAGGCGAATGCCAACTACCGGGTTGTAAAGCACGTAAAGGTAGATTCAGGTACCGGCTTGACCTGTGACCAAACCATCGAATTCACTGGACAAATGACATCCAAAAAATGCCCAATCCGACTGCGTCGAATTGGCTATAAAGATCCAGAGACGGGGAACCGATACGTATTCCTGACGAATCATTTTAAGTTGTCTGCAAAAACGATCGCCGATATTTACAAATCCCGCTGGCAAGTGGAACTGTTCTTCAAATGGATCAAGCAGAACCTAAAGATCAAATCCTTTGTCGGCACCAGTAGGAATGCGGTGCTGACCCAAATATGGATCGCCATGTGCGTCTGTTTGATACTGGCATTCATCAAGTTCCAGTCGAAACTCAGGAAAAGTCTGCAGGAGATTTTACGTCTTTTGCAAATAAACTTATTCGAAAAACGTGAGTTGATTGAGTTGCTAGGCGGCGATCCGCCGGGAATGCCAGGTGAGAACACTCAACAGATGGCGCTGCTGTGAAAGTTAACGGGACAGCAGTGATGATTTATATTAATTTCTTCACAACCTGCACCTCTACCCGCACCACCACTAGATGGCTGGGGGAGCTACTGCTTGTGTGAAATTTGCCCTATCACCAAGAAAGCCCTCCCAGCCTGCTGTGAGGGCTTTTTTTTAATAAAAATTTCGTGATAAGGCTGAAATATGAACATATATATACAAAATAAAAGGGTAGCAAAATGAGTAAGTCATTATATGAACGTTTAGGTGGTACTGAGGGAATTACTCAAATTGCTAATGATTTGGTTGATATTCATTTATCGAATCCAGCGATAGCTCCCAGATTTACTAACTCTAACTCCGATAATCTTAAGAAAGGGGCAGCGGCTTTTTTCATCTCTGTCACAGGTGGACCGCAAATCTATGAAGGAAAAGACATGCTAGAAACTCATAGAGGCATGAATATTTCAGGGCATGAGTTCCTAGCAACCCTTGATGATGTACTCAAAACTCTACAGAAAAACAATATTGGGCAACGCGAGCAATAAGAAGCTCTATTTGCTTTATATAGTATGAAGTCTGACATCGTTTTGGTTTAGTCAATCTGAAAATTAACTACACATAACAAGGTTATCAACCCGACAGCTTTTCCGCCGCTCGTTTTTGTGTTTGAGTAACACAACTCGACTTTAGAGTTTCAGAGCTAACAACAGGGGCAAATTAACAGAGAAGAATAACTTGACATAGCGGCGTAAAAAATTTGCCGCGCCCTATACAACTTTTCGTCTTTTGAACGTGTATAGGGCGCGGCCTCCAGAAAGAAATGAACGTTTCAACTCTGGAGGCCGCAATGAACGCAAAAGGATGTAGCCGCATCT
>NZ_JBSWVF010000049.1:0-3185 GCF_056159445.1 Pseudomaricurvus sp. ABR4_320
ATTTGTATATGAGGCACGCCTCTTTTGTCTTGGCGTAAAATTCATCAAGCATTCGAACCTATTGATTTTCAACACAAAAATTCGATGTAAGAGAGACTAGCAAAAACAAAGCGTGCATGCGCGTTTTCCACCTATGTTCGTGCAATATATTGCCACTATTTAACCTGCAAGCAATTGATTTACTGATAAAAAATTTAAGACGCCCTTCCCAATTATGCTCGAAAACCCAACTCAATACACTCGTGTAACTGTCTCAATATCAATACACTGTATAGAACATCATGATCAGTACGAAGTGCCGTTTACCGTTATTATCTGTCCACAGCCTCGAAATTCCCTTTAATTCAAGCTTCCCGTCTCAGTATTCATTAGACGGGCACTAGGCCTTAGGCGAGCCTGATCCCGTGTTCTTCTTAGGTTTGCTCGTCTTGTCAGAGTGCTTTTGCGCTTCCATCCAATCGGTCAATGACGACATCACCGTTTCCATGGCTTGTTGAGACGACAGCTGCGCCTTTAAAGCATCCCGCTCTTCCAATAACGCTGTTCGTTCTTGCTTGATGCCCGTCAATTCGCTCAGGGCGTTATTGGAGGACGACAGTTCTTCGGTCAATCGGCGATTAAATGACTTCTGCTCTTCGATGATGCCTGCCTGCTCTTGAAGGGTAATGTTGGTCTGACTAAGTGATTGCTCAAGCCGCGCCAGTTGGGATTGCTTTTTGCTATGCTCGTCGGATAGATCTTGAATGCGATCGTCACGGCGGCTTAACGTCTTTTCGAAGCGAATCCGCTCCTGCTTCCAACTACCGCGCTCCTGCCCCAATTGTGCCTGGAGAGCACCGATAGCTTCGCTGTTCTGAAGCTTCAGGGCGTCAATCGTTTCGGTGTGATAGGCCTGTTGAGTCTTGAGGGTTTGGGCATGCTCCCTGGTCGCTTTATCCAACGTCGCTGTCTGATGCTGGAGCTGCTGCTCTAAAAGTTTCTTCTCCTGTAATAGTTGGTGAACCTGATCTGACAGGGATTTTTCTATTTCGGCAGCTTGAGCCCTCGCATCGGCATGTACTGCTCGCTCTTGTTCCAATCGGCGCTCCACCGCTAACCGCCCTTCTTCACTCGCTCGTCCCTGCTGTTCCACCTCAGTTAACTGCTCGGCCAGATCCCGTAGCGTTTGGCCAAAGCTTGATTCTAACTCCGTAACCGCCAGCTGGCGTTCGCTCTGCGTGGTTTCAAACCAGCGATTGACTTCCGCGATAACCGACAACACTAAGGTAGCCGGTGTGGCCGGTGCTTTCTCGCGGTAATCGAGCGTCGCCTTATAGGCGTTGATCACCGCCTGCAGCTCTCGATCAGAGTACCGAACGTTATCCCGTAGCTGAGACCGATTGGGAAAGCTCCCGGTTTCTTCACGTAAACCATCGATGGCATGAATGATTTCCCGTGTGCGGGGCAGATTACGGAACAGCGTATCGAGATCGGCGGACATATCGGCGGCCTTGTAGAGAGCGGAGAAAGTGTATTTCTGGTGTTTAGCCAGGCGCTGGCACCCCTGAATTATGTTTTTTTTATGCTTTGGTATCAATGTACCATGTATCGTTATTGATACTATTTTTATCAACTAACTATAAATACCGATGTTAATGTAAATTAACCACGGTATTTTATTTCCGATTCTGACTTATTAGTGCTATGTTCAGCCAGATTAATACTTACAATTACCTGAGGTCTGTCCGAGCTAGGTTTTTGGTGACTTTTTACTCAAATCGAGGATGAACCAGCCGTGCTTATCAATACGCCTAGGTCAGCAGCCCATGGCTATAACGAAGAAAAAGCGCCGGAGCGCCCAAAAGGTATTTCTGAGGCAGGTTGGAAGCACTTGTCGACCGCCGAGAAAATTGAGATCGACAGCTTCCTGAAATTGAAGGGGGTTCGCTCGCAAAAAACCGCGCGGCGCTATACCGAGGAAGTCAATCGCTTTCTGATATTTTTGGGTGTGCGACAGCATCCAACGCTGGATGACCGTATGCTGCTGGATTATCAACAGCAACTGCTCTCACCCAGTGAAGACCTTGCCACTAATTCCAACGCATCGTTTAGCGGCGTATCGCCAGAAACGGCTGATCAATACGTTGCGGTTATTCGATCACTGCTAGAATATTTGGCCTATAAGGGCTTGCTCCCTTACAACCCTGCCAGACTGGTACCTAAAGTTGGAAGGCGCAATGCGGGTGAGGCGAGCCTGCCTCGAGCCTTTACACCCAGCCAGTGGACTGCCGTACTGGCCACTCTCGATAATCTTCCTGAAAGCACGCCGGGAGAAAGAAATAAAAAGGCTCGGTTTAAATTTATTTTTTTGTTCGGCTACGCCATGGCACTGCGTATTGATGAGCAGAGACGCCATACCCATGCCAACATCTTTCGGCGCGAAAAAGACTGGCAATTAAGTATTATCGGAAAAGGGAATCGGGCCAGAGTGCTGCCCTTAAAATCGATTGATTCGATCGCTTTGGATGCGCTATGTGACTACCGAGAATATCTAAGGTTGTCTCGACTACCGGCCGGAGAACCTCTACCTCTGCTGCCTCGCGCAAATCCAGTTAGGTATCGAGGACGCGGCAAGCAGCAGCTGCAAACCATCCAAACAGAACCTTTAGCGGCACACACTTGGCAAGAACAATTTAAAGCGTTACTTAAAGGCCCTGTCATGGATCATTTATACGGAGAAGATGAAGCAATAAAGGCCAGAATCTATGAGCTCGACTGGTCACACCTGACGCCTCACAGCCTGAGACACACACGGATTACCCATTTGGTAGAAAGTGGAAAAGATTTAATTTGGATTCAACGTTTTGCCGGCCATGAAAACCTGAATACGACACAGAGATACTTTCATGGTTCACTTTGATGGATGCGATGAGTTTATTTGATTCGCTATCGAGAGGTCTTATGGGTCGGATAGTGCGGTGGGACTGTAAAGTAGCAAAATAAGTTCGACAAGATCACTCCAGGACTAATTCTTGAAGAGGATATCAGTAAATAACTTCAGTGCCCCGACCAATCAACAGTAAATTTGCTAACTATCTTTATCGACCATTTGGATTCGAAAAATCGAACATAAAGCAGCTAATACACCGTTTTAGAAGAGATATTCAAAATTGGACTACTAATTGTCATTCGTGAATTCAACTTCG
>NZ_JBSWVF010000050.1:0-2796 GCF_056159445.1 Pseudomaricurvus sp. ABR4_320
GCTTTCGCTGGCGGCACTATATCGGTGAAATAGCAGAGGGAAAAGTAGGGTTATCCCTGATCAAGAATTTTCTACCCGGCGTAGGTTCATGTTAGATAAAAGCAACAATTAAAAATAAGAACGCCGAGGATTTAAGTCGAGCCGGATAATCCGTCTCTAAACGTAAATGCCCGGCCACTGCCGGCCACCGTTTAAAATTAAAACGTTTTGTATTTTTATTCAGGCAGCCAATCAAACTGCCAATCCGGAAACCCTTCAATGACCGAATTGGAGCTAGACGTGGTAGGGATTTCTTCCGACCGGTAACGTTTTAGCATAACGACACCGGGTGACCTTAGACTTTCATCAACCCGAGCGACCTGTAGCACTTCTTCCGAATTCGTTGGCAGCACATACATAACAGCCGATACACCAGGACTGTCTGGGCCATAACCAGTAGCGCCACCCTCTAAAACGGCTATTTGGGCACCGTCAGGCGACCAAGCCGACGCATGAAAAGCATCCTCTCCTTCCGCATTTGTTGCGATTTGTCGTAAAGAGCCCGTCTCAACATCTAACATCCAAAACGTGGTATATTCTGAAACGAGTGTTCCAGATGTGCGGAAGTTAAAGGAGACTTTAGTTCCGTCTGGGCTGGCTGATATTCTTGTTATATTCCCTTCACCGAATGACTCAGGTATCGACCAAGACGTAGAAAAGTTGGTGCTGTAAGGATCAGTGATTATAAAATTTCTACCCTCATAGATATAAATCAATCGCCCATCAGCTAGCCACTCAAAAGGCGAAGAAGGAATTTTGACACCGCTGACACCATTGCCATTGAAGTCGAAAATTTCCAGCCAGTCATCATCTAGCTCTCGAAATACAGCAAAAAATTGTCCGTCTGGGGACGGTTTTGCTCGCCCACTAACTTCCCATTCAATAACAACATCCGTTAAATAATTGCCATCAAAGGTTTGTGACAAGACACAGGTATCCATGCCACTAATAGGGTTTCCTTCTTCGTGCTGTCGACAGTCAGTAGCCGTAATTAGAAACGTATTATGATCCTTAAAAGGGCTAACTAAGTAGCTACCAAAATAGGGAAATCTTTCATCTTGATATTTCCAATCCGTATTGGGTACAACGGAATATTCCCCGGAGCTAATGTCCATTAAATGCGCGGATTTTGAATCTTCATAAAAAAACTTACCCGAGACCCCGGGGTTAATACCTTCTGAGCTTCCACTGTTGGAGCCGCCACCACCAGAATCGCCGTCACTTGTGCCGCTATCGTCGGAGCCGCCACCGCCACCACCACAAGCGGTGAGCGTTAAACAAAAGAGTGCCAAGAATACTTGTCGTATTGGATTTTTCATGTAAGCTTTGTGTTCAAAATAAAATACGTGTGCCCCCTTGGTTTTTCGGGAGCACATAGGCGGTAGCTCAACGTCGCTTGACTGGGTGGCCATAGGTGGCCAGCTTTCGCTGGCGGCACTATATCGGTGAAATAGCAGAGGGAAAAGTAGGGTTATCCCTGATCAAGAGATTTTCTACCCGGTGTAGGTTCACGTTAGATAAAAGCACTAATTAAAAATAAGAACGCCGAGAATTTAGGTCGAGCCGGATAATCCGTCTCTAAACGTAAATGCTCGGCCATTGCAGGGCGCCTTTAAAATTAAAACGTTTTGTATTTTTATTCAGGCAGCCAGCTACCGAAATATCCTGAAAAGTTTTCGATTGTTGAGTTTGAGTTGCTTGTGGTCGGGATATCATCAAAACGAAATCGTTTCAGCAAAACAACACCCGGCGAACGTAGGCTTTCGTCGTAGCGAGCAAGCTGGAGTACTTCATTTGAGTCTGCCGGTAATACGTAGGCAACCGTTGCGACACCAGGGCTGTCCGGTCCGGAACCCGTGGAACCACCTTCTAATACAGCTATTTTGCTACCATCTGGTGACCACGCTGAACCTCGAAATGCATCTTCACCTTCAGGGTTTGTTGCAATTTGTCTTATTGAACCAGTGTCAACATCCAGCATCCAAAATGTTGTATATTCTGACACGAGCGTTCCCGAGTTATGGATGTTGAACGCAATTTTAGTACCGTCTGGACTGGCTGACATTCTAGTAATATCACCTTCTTCAAACGACTCTGGTAACGACCAAGACGTTGAGTAGTTGGTGCTGTAAGGGTCGGTGATAATGAAATTTCTACCCTCATAGATATATATTAAGCGCCCATCGGCTAACCATTCAAAGGGTGCTACTTCGGTTTTGATCCCGTTAATTCTATTACCTTGGATATCCCAAATTTCCAACCAAATATCGTCAAGCTCTCTAAATGCGGCGAAATACTGACCATCTGGTGATGGTTCGGCATCAGATTTAAGATCCCAATCAATAATTATAGGGTCGGTTATATAGCTACCATTAAGATCCTGAACAACCACACAGGTATCGTTACCTCCCAATACATCATCCGTATGGTACCGGCAATTGCGCGCTGTTATCATAAAGGTCGAATTGGCAGGGGATGCTTTTACTGAATATTGTGTTATGCCAAGAGGATATAGATCATCCTGATTAATCCAATCTGTATTGGGGATATCAAAATATTCTCCAGTGCTAATATCCATTAGATGTGCAGAGTTTGACTCCACATAAAAAAACTTACCCGAGACCCCGGGGTTAATACCATCTGAGCTTCCACTGTTGGAGCCGCCACCACCAGAATCGCCGTCACTTGTGCCGCTATCGTCAGAGCCACCGCTATCGCCGGAACCTCCTCCTCCCCCACCACCACAAGCGATGAGCG
>NZ_JBSWVF010000051.1:0-2327 GCF_056159445.1 Pseudomaricurvus sp. ABR4_320
GGTGGTAGGGCCGAAAGTCGCTATTAAAGAAACTCCGTGGAGCTATATCGTTATTGGTTACTGCATATTATTCATTCCTGTGTGGTTGTTATACCAATTCAATAATAAGCCATGGTTCTTGCTTGTATGGCCAATTATTATCGCATCCGTAATCAACAGTATTTTGTGGCTATGCAAAAAACTAAAATTGGTGTAAACATAATGCATTTGTCAACAGGACATTTTTTGCTACTCTTCGCTTTGCGGTGGCTTTGCCACTTTACCGCAAAACGCCAGTTCAAAAAAGCGCTAGGTTTCTGAGAAATCTTGATGACATTAAATGATTTAACAGTAAATTTTTCGCATCTACACCGTGATTCTTTGTTGTCTGATTGGGAACGGTTAATTAGCGGAGAATACTCGCCTATTTTACTTTCCGCTTCGGGTGATGCGTTTGTTCAAAACGTAAGCAATGGTCGGGTCTGGTGGCTTGATACCGGCGGCGGCGAATTTACACAAGTAGCAGAGTCACCTGAAGAATTTAGTCGTTTACTTTCCAGCAAAGAGTTTGTTGTTGAGCATTTTGCGGTTCAAATGGTTGGCGATCTATTACAATCCGGTAAAACACTCGCTAGCGGGCAAATATATAGTTTATCTAAGCCTTGGTTATTGGGCGGGCAGTATGAACTTTCTAATATCGAGTCAACAGATATCGAAGCTCATTTTTCTTTAACGGGGCAAATAGCGCGGCAGGTAGCTTGTGGAAAAGCTAACGAACACTTTAAATTGGCATCATTTTCTCGCTGTACGCAGCTTTAGCCGCGCAGTTTAAGTGGGCATTAGCTGGTCGTCGGCTCGGAAGAATTTAGTTAATCTACAAGCTCGAGGCCGCGTTTAGTGTTTCCAGGCGCAGTGAGGGTACGAAAACGAGTTTCATTGTCAAATTCGCCATGGTTCAACTTCTTAAAATTTCCTCCGGTGTCAGCACATGTAACTTAGGACATGTAAGTTCTGAGCTTTTTATGTCCCCGACGTTATTGGTATACTACAGCTAGCATTTCCAGCAATTGCCAGCTCAATCAAAAAGTTATTGCCCTTCTCGGGGGGGGTGGGTGTCATAGGTAATAAATTGACACCCACTGGCAAAGGCCATAGAGCGCATTTATCAGCTCTCGAAGTTCAGCGGGCGTTAATAAGCACGCTGGTGTCTTCAACTATCGTGTTTGCCATGCGTCAATGGTGGCGTATATGCCACCATTGCGTAAGTTGTGAATACAGCTAACATGACAAGTCAGTCACGTTCACGTTGTGGTCTGGACTGCTTACACTCCGCACCTTTTGTGTTCGCTGCGTTCATTTTTTCAAAAAAGGAGCTCCATGTAATCTGCTGTGGCGTCTCGCGTTAAATTACCAAAAAAATTATGCGTAAATTTCAAAATATGTGTAAAAAAGAGCAAGCTTCAGTTCTTAAAATGTATCCGGATTTTGAAAAGGTGGTTGCGGTCGAGGGCACGGATAAATATAAATACATGGCTATTTCTGTTTTTGATCATTGGTTAAAAGAAGAGGAGGCTATTGCGTTGCTATCAGATGTTCCTGTGGCTGAACAACTTCAACGAGATAAAAAGTTTGATTTATTTTCGAAGAAAATAATTGACAATACTGAAGTAATAAATTTTACCTTTAAAGGGCGTTGCTCAAAATCATATCCTGTTTTTCGGAAATTCACTTCAGAAACAAGTAAAATTGATTATATGAAAAGTGCTTCTAACTATGTGAGCAGTCATTTCTTTTTTAAGGTCGCCCTCCCAGAACTCGAAGCTTTATATTTTGAAAGCTGGGACGATACTAATGTGTTTTATTTGCGCAATGAAAAGCATGCGGATTTAATTGAGTCTTGGGCAAATGAGTGTGGACTTCATCGTCTGGAAAAATGGTATCCTTGCAAGTGACAGTGGTTTAACTCCATCGAATTTATTAGCATGCCGATTTCCAGCATTTTGCTAAGCAATTTCTAGGTAAGGGCTAAGCCGGCCCCGGTACGCTTTCCGTTAGTTATTTTTTTTTGCCTCGTAGTTTCATCCTCCAACGCCTTGGCCATTCTTTTTCTGTCTGCTCGATGTCTTTATTGAGCGGTTTACTAATACGTGTACAGGATCGAGTCACGTTTTTTGTCATGCCTTTTAGGCATTTCTTCGTTGCCGTTGTTTATTCCTTCGATAAGTGTTTTTCTTCCCGAGCTAAGTGTCGATGTAGCTTATGGCTTTGTCTCGTCATTTGAGTGCGCTAGAATGCGCTCGGCTATTAAGATTTGCACGATTTTGTTGTGTGTTTGGTCTGTAGAAAAG
>NZ_JBSWVF010000052.1:0-2325 GCF_056159445.1 Pseudomaricurvus sp. ABR4_320
GAGAATTCGTCGTCACTTTTCAGTGTTACTCGTAGGAAAAACAGGAAATACGGAAACCGATCACACTTCTGAAACCGAAGCCTTACATCGACCTGAGCTCCGGGGAGATCCCCCGGAGGAATAGACAATACACACGGAAAAACTCGATAAAGTATCCTTAATTGAAAAAATCAGTACTCCCACGAGCGATATTCTTCGTGCTCCATCTTCATCGCTTCATACAACCAGACCATACGATCTAAAAACCAGCTTTTTCCAAGATACGCCAAAGAAACGCCTAAGACTGCCCCCCAAACAGACAGATAAACAATCGCCCAAATCGCAATCACCAAACCAATGGAAGAAATTGTATTGAGAATCCCGTACAGGGGCGTTTTGTGTATATCGGGGATTTCCACCGTATCCCGATTCAAATAGACTCTTTCCCCCAAGACAGATTTGGACGCCCAATTCTTTGTTGAATGAGGCTTGCCGAAAACGATGGGATTGAAAAACATCCACAACAGCGAAACCGCGCCAGGAATCAAACACCACCAACCAATCCAAACACGGCTCCAAAATGCCAACACGATAAGAGGAAGAACACTGTATCGAGTCCAGACACTCCAGGGGTTAGCGTGTCTCATCCAATTTTCATCGTCCAATTGGAATACCTTTGCTATCTTGCGTTCAAACGTCATCGTCCCTCACCTCAAATACCGCAAACTGTCTAAAAGCTTGATTGCACTAGCCGTCGTCTAGCCAACGGCTAGCGTCCATCTAGGCCATGACTACTACGATGATATTTTAAATGAATAGCCGATTCGGACAAGGCATGAGGTGACTCGCTGCCTAAGAAAATTGTGACCGATGCTTGGATGCACAAGGGGTATGTTTTGAAAATCTACTATATTTTAGACATAAAAAAAGGCAAGCCTCTACAGCTTGCCTTTCTCAAGAATGACCGAACGACTAAAGAGCGACGATATTCTCAGCCTGCGGGCCTTTTTGCCCTTGAGTAACGGTAAACTCAACTTGCTGCCCTTCGGCTAATGTTTTAAAACCCGAACTAACGATAGCGCTGAAATGGGCAAATACATCTGGGCCAGATTTTTGCTCAATAAAGCCAAAACCTTTAGATTCGTTGAACCACTTTACGGTTCCTGTAGTTTTATTCGACATGATAAATATCCTGTTTATAAAGTTGTGAAAATACCTTCGCGAGGCACGAATAAGCGGGAAATATAAATTGAAATTTAGAAACTACAGGACGAAGAACGACAAAGAACGCAACGAAATGGAGGTTATAAAAACAGACTTACTTTCTAGCTGCGAGCACATTATAAGTGTTTCCAAGTAAAGTCAACCTATTTTTTAAACTGATGGTATTGGGCGTATAGCCTTGCCGGCAACGGCCTCCATGTTTAGGCGTTATCCCACTACGGAGGACCAGCTCTCCCAGTGAGCAATATTGACTGGTCTTGTTTAGCGATCAATCATAGTGCGCCCAAAGCCTCATAACCTCTATCCCATGCTGCTCCGATAACACCAGATAAATAAGACGATGCTAAATATTTATTCGACGAGAATCCTCGGAGGTCGTCATAGCGTACGAACAACCTTTTATATGGCGAAGCTCAGTGCCACACAATGCAACCCCATCATTGTCGACTTTTATCGACATTTGGTTCGGCAAGGAAAACATAAAATAGCGGCAATGAGAAAGCTCCTGATTATCCTCAATGCAATGATACGAGACAGCCGGGAATGGGAAAACTAAATATTATTCGCTAGGGTTGAACCACAGTCGCTTGTTAAGTGTTTTTGGATAAACATTTGATGCCAAGATTAATCCCACAACGCAAAATGGGCATTGGCTTCGTTTTTAAAACGCTGCAATGTGCTGGCATCTATCTCCCAGCGATGACAGATGACTAGCATTCTTTCTATTATTTCGTCTGTCATTTTTGAATCCAGTGTAATGGAAAGGGTTGTACCTTTGCCTTCAACTCCCTTGAATTTGGGAAGTCGATAAAGGCACTCGAAAAATATATTTTCGTCTTCTTGACCAAAGAAAGCTGGCCCCTCAATTTCTATAGTAGAACTCATATCACTCCGAACACTCAACGAGACTGTAGAAAAACAACACTGGTAACAACCGGTATTTTGCTACTCTTTTTTATAGTCTTATCAATCCATTTTTGAATAATACTGCAGAAATTTTTGGGCGATATCGCTTATATCGACTCGTTGTCGCGATAACACTAGTTCATCGCCCCGTAATTGGCGATTTTCTCAATATTATGGACTAAACAATACAGTTGCCATTGACCCTGCACCTTTTGC
>NZ_JBSWVF010000053.1:0-2315 GCF_056159445.1 Pseudomaricurvus sp. ABR4_320
GTAAGCGGTCTACAAACACCGCCTTAAATATCTACACATTCTGATTTACCCTGACGCTTTCAGACACGAGAAAGCACTATGGATGTTGAAGATAAGTCAGCCCGCTGGAAGCAGCGTATTAACGACTGGAAGGGAAGCGAACTCTCGCAAAAGAAGTATTGCCAGCAGTATGGCCTGCCGCTATCCAGTTTCAGTTACTGGCACAGAAAGTTGAGAAAGAGTTCTTCCGTTTCCGGTAAATTGATCCCCGTATCATTGAGCCGTCCGGCCGTGATCAATCTCTACCTGCCCTCAGGATTACGTATTGAGAGTCCACTTCACTGCCTGGAGGAGATCTTACCGCTGTTGTCGAAAGAGGCCAATCGCTGATGCTACGCCCGATCAGTGATGTTCAGGTTTATCTGTATGCTGACCCGGTCGACATGCGGAAGTCGATCGATGGCCTGTCCCTCTTGGTCGAACAGGAAATGCCGTTGTCGCCCATGGATGAGGCCCTGTTCGTCTTCTGCAACCGGGGGCGAGATAAGATCAAGTTGCTGTGCTGGGAGAAAAACGGGTTTATTGTCTGGTATAAGCGGCTGGAAAAGCAGCGCTTCCGTTGGCCGAAAGTGGAAGAGACTGTATCGCTGACCGGGCAGGAACTGAATTGGTTACTCGACGGCTTTGATATTTTCAACAATCAGCCTCACTCCCGGCTTCATTTTGACTCGGTAAGCTGAGTCTTACGGTATAATCCGCGCTATGAGCGCGGCCCAGACCCCAACTTCCCCAGCTGATTTTGAAGCCCTTCTTGCCGAGAAGGACCGCATTATTGCTCAGCAGGCGCAGTCCCTTGCAGAAAGAGAGCAGCGAATTGCCCTGCTCGAAGAAACCGTGCGCCTGCAACAGCAAAAGCGCTTCGGCCGTTCCTCCGAGAAATCGCCCGACCAACAGGAAATGTTCAATGAGGCGGAGCTGACGGACGCGGCTGAGCACTACCTGTCAGAGCAAGACTCAGAGCCTGAAGACACTGAACAAAAGAAAACAGCCGTTAATAAAAAACCAGGTCGTAAGCCGCTTCCCGCGGACCTACCTCGTATCCGGATTGAATATGATGTCCCTGAAGCCGACTTGATCTGCGCCTGCGGCTGTCAGCGCGCCTTGATCGGCGAAGACACCAGCGAACAACTGGACATTATCCCCGCCAAAGTGCAGGTGATCGTCCATGCTCGAAAGAAGTATGTCTGCAAGGCCTGCGAGGGTGAGATCAGCACAGCGGCGTTACCACCTCAGCCTATTCCGAAGAGTAACGCCAGCCCGGGCTTGCTGGCGCACATTGCCATCAGTAAATTCCAGGATGCCTTACCGTTATATCGACAAGAGTCCATTCTTCAGCGCAGTGGTATTGAGCTGGGCCGCAACACCCTCGGCAGCTGGATGATAAAAAGTGGGGAGCTGGTCCAGCCGTTGATCAACCTGCTGGAAGACCACTTACTGGCCTATCCCGTCCTACATTGTGATGAGACCACCGTACAAGTGCTGAAAGAGCCCGGTAAGGAGGCGACCCGAAAATCCTACATGTGGGTTCGGGTCGGCGGACCACCCACGCAACCGGTCAGACTCTTCCATTACTCTGCCAGCCGGAGTGGTGAGGCGGCGAGTCATTTACTGGCCGACTATCAAGGCTATCTGCAGACCGATGACTACGCCGGGTACAATGACGTGGTTGCAAAAAATCGTATCCGGCAGCTTGGATGTTGGGCTCACGTTCGTCGCAAATTTATCGATGCTCAGAAAGGCGCCGGTAAAAACAAAAAGGCCGGTAAGGCAGACATGGCAATCGGCTTTATCCGCCAGCTTTACGCCCTGGAAAAGCAAATCGCAGATCACACCACGACCGACAAATATCTGATAAGGCAGGAAAAGGCGATCCCCATCCTGAAGACAATCCGGGAGTGGCTGGATAAAACCCTGCACACGACGTTGCCAAAAGGCCTACTGGGTAAAGCGCTCGGCTATCTGGATAAAAACTGGGATAAATTAACGGTCTACACCGAAGATGGTCGACTGAACATCGATAACAATCCTGCGGAAAACGCGATCAGGCCGTTCGTGGTAGGCCGGAAGAACTGGCTCTTCAGTGCCACTGTACCCGGTGCAAAAGCCAGCGCGAATCTCTACGGGTTAATCGAAACGGCTAAAGCAAACCAACTGGAACCCTATCGTTATCTTCACCACGTGTTTAAAGAGCTGCCCAGCGCGAAGACGGTCGAGCAGATCGAAAGCCTGCTGCCTTGGAATGTGAAATTACAAGAGGTGGTTTAACGAGCGCTTAC
>NZ_JBSWVF010000054.1:0-2194 GCF_056159445.1 Pseudomaricurvus sp. ABR4_320
CTCTTGCAAGGAAGAATTCTGCTGAACCTGATAGGGAGAGCCGTATTGGATTTGGTTTTGCAGTCGGGTAAAGCTGTAGCTGTCGACCAGAGATCCACCAGAGGCTCGGGTACTGGCTGCCCCCATCCCCCCGTAAAAGGCGATGTTCAGCATACCCAGCGCACGATCAGCGTTAGACATCTGATCCCAGTTAGCGGACATATAGTGTGCCTGGTTGGCTACTGCGCTGGCGTCTGCCACGTTGGCAGATAGCTGCAGTCCTGCCGCGCCTCTCGCCAGTGTGCCTGCATACTGGGTTTCTCTCGCCGCCATTACAAATCTCGCCGCGCCCATCGCGCCGAACGAGAGCGTGCCGGAGGCAAGATCCAGCCACTGGCCACGAACCTGAGAGTTAGAAAGATCGGTCACATCAACGCCATGCTGATGGGCATCGTGCAACTCTTCTGCGGCCCTGCCGGTCGTCCAGGCTGCAGCACCACCCGCCAACACCAGCGCACCCGTACCACCGGTGCCAGCGACAAATATAGCGCCAGCGGTGACACCCGCCGCCAGAGCTGCGCCGTCGCCCACTTTAGCCACCCACTCGCCCAGCGTATCGGTGACCTGTGCCGTAGCTTCGGTGGTCAGTGTTTGCGCTTCACCAGGAGCAACTGACGCCATGCCGTCGATATAGGTCATCTGGCCCGGGGGTAATTCACTACCGGTTTGCCAGTCCGCTAAGCCGTCGTAATGGCGTGGTGCTTCACCCACGGATTCCACGAAATACGTTTTGCCGTCAGCCGCTTCAACTTTAAAGACGCTAAAGGCGCCAGCGCCGAATTCGTTGCTGGTTACAGAAACGGGCATGACGCTGACTCGCGCGTTATCGCCACCCACCTTATTAATCAGCTCAACGACCTTGTCGATACGATCGTTCTCGCCAAAATAACGATTGTTAAATCCAGCCTCTAAACGATCTTCGGCGTCAACCGCTGGCTCATTGTCAGGGGGTAATTGATCCGGGCTGATACCCAACGCCAGGCCTACTGTGTTTCTGAGTGCTTCACCTTGCAATGCCTGCGACTCTGTTCCGCGAGATTGATATTGGGATAGGACTCTTTCTCCGTAAGCCGTGCTCACCACGCGACTTTCCCAGCCGTTACTGAGCGCCGCCGCATCCCAAGCGGGATTATTAGCGATTTCCGCTACGGCCCAGCCTCGCAACTGAGGGGAAACCTCGCTGTTAGTTAGTAAACTCTGCCCGCCTTCACTCGCCAAAATCCCATCGAAACGAGTCTGCAATTCTGCAATATTCTGTGAGATATCCCCCTCATTAAGGGATTCTCTCTGAACCATGATTTGAGCTAGAGCCCCAGACATCTGCTCGCGAAACTTCGCGGTACTTGCGTCTTGCTGCGCCATTTGGATGGCAACAGCACCAGCCGCTTCAGCCGGAACCGCAGTGACCATAGAATCAAGCGACGCACCGCCAAAGCTCATTGAGCTTGAGTCGAGGAAAATGGTTGTAACCATTTTGCTGATTTCATCGTTAGTGGCGTCCACCTTTCCTGCGGCTACCACCTCCAAGATGTTGCCTCGCTGAGCGTCGTTTAACGAACGAGCCTCTACGCCCAACCGGCTTTCGAAACCCTGGTAATTACTGATCACCGTGGCCGCATCCAAATCCACTGCGTCTCTCAGCATTGCTGATCGCAGCTGTCCGGCTTCATTCGTATCCGCGACGCTTTTGCCCTGGCTGTATAATTCTGCTACCGCAGCGCTCGGCCGACTGTACACCTCCGCAACCAGAGAGCGAGTGTCTGCGCTGGCCAGATTTTCCGTGGCTTCATGGAGGTTTTCGGTATTGCCTTCTGCGCGCCATTGCTCACTAGCGGACTCAATTAAATAGCGCTGTTGAGTTTGGCTCATGCCCCCCAGGGATGACTCGCCATTTAACGCTTGAGCTACCCTTTCACCACCAACATGGTCGTAATTGATAAACAGAAAACTGTCTTCGGCTTGCGCGTTATCACCTAGCCATTGATCGATTTGCTGCTGTTCTTGAGCTGTAAGCGCTGGCTCATCCAGAGCAGTCTCATTAGTAACTTTCAGCTCTGCGGTTTCATTCAACGGGGTCTCGACGGTTATGGAATTGTCTTCAGCAATCGCATCTGTTGTAACGCTGCTAGCACCCTCTTCCAGATTGGCATCCACG
>NZ_JBSWVF010000055.1:0-1990 GCF_056159445.1 Pseudomaricurvus sp. ABR4_320
TGAAAAACCAGAGCGAAGCGGCGGTTTTTTGGTCCCTCTGGCTGGCTTTGTTAGAGTTTTGATGGCACATATTTGCAACAAGACCTTAATACATTGACTGCGTAGCTGTCGGATTGGGTCAGTGTACTATCACTGCCTAATTGTAGCCCCCCAGGAGTATATACAGAGCTGGTTAATTCAAGATAAATGGTGCTATTGGGAGGGATTTCGATATTCTTTTCTCTGCTTGGCATGCCTGACCATGCGGTCCAACTTGTCTTTATTTTTACGATACCTGGCTTCAAACTTACATATGAAAAAGCATTGTTTGGCAAAGATGCCGTTTCTGTATCATTAATACGAACTCTCATATCATACGCTGCCGGGGGAGAAATCTTTCTATAAAACACCAATGTGCTCTCACCATTAGATGGACTTGGTATTTTAACCTCGTCAAATGTCATAGCCCCTTTTGGGGTGGACGCACAAGCGGTTACAAGCACAGCCATCAGGATTAATAAATATTTCATTGGTATGATCTCGATAGAACTCTAACGCCTTGGTCAGTGGACCAGTGTAGTGGAGCATATTTTATGGTATAAGAGCGTAGCGATACCATAAAATATGCGGAACGAAACTGGTTCCACTGCACCAAATTGTTAGCACAGAAACTTTTCACAACTAAAGCGCAAAGTCATTTTCAACAAGAACCACCACAGGCTTTAGCGTTGTATAAACTGCGTATATTCTAAATACCGCAGTAACAAATCAAGATTCTCTGACGATTGATCTCCATACGCGGCACTAAGCTCCGAAACATCTCGAAAGGCCTCATCGAAATGATACACCGCTTTTTCAGATACATAATTTTCACTATCAATTAGCTCCCACATACAATTCTGATGCAACCAAATGGGATCAGCATATAGTTGTATGAATTCATCAACAGGAAGACCATCTATCGTTTCAGATCGCTTTATACGTACCTGCCTTCCATTTATGAATACCCACTCATACTTACTCTGGCGCTCTAATTTTGAGGCCTTCGTTCTCCTCTTATTTGCAGCTGATTGTTTTTGGTTCTTTTTAGCCATGATGCGAGATATATGCTCAATTTTTCACGATGGTGCTAACGCTTTTGTAACGGGCATTTTTTGTGTAGTGGAGTTTTGGGTATAGTGGCGAAGCCACCCAAAACGGAGCGCAGCAAAAAATGTCCGCGTTGACAAACTTGTTATGGTTTGGTGACACGATATATACACCATCTAAAAACTGAAGCCTGTAGCACCCCGAAAATAGCTATTAGTAGCGCAGCCATTGGAACCCAAAAAATGTACACCAAACCAGCAAGCGCTAACGGCGATAATATGTAGATCAACCAATTTGCCTGGCAATATTTTACGGATAGCTTGTGAATAGGAAAGCCAAATAAAACCCACGCAACTAAAGTGATTAAGAGGTAAATGGCAAAGCTTAAGAACAATACCTGGATGGCACCTACCACCTCGATAGAGCTCAAAGCACTACCTAGTTCCCAGCCTGACGTCAACACTAAAATCGGGACGGGAAGAAAGCCTATTAACACTGCCCTAACTATTGCGCTATCCCAGTTTCCAATATTCATTTCATGGCGAACCATAACGCCAGTAGCAAAGGCGAGCGTTAGCGAGTCCAGCCCGCGTTTTTTGCGGGCGATTTTGGCTACCCTTGTTATGTGCCATTTCCCGCACTGCCTTTCTTAACCAGCTCGAATTCATGTGACAGCATGTAAAGCCCGCCATGATAGAGCCCTTCTGGTGTTTCTTCCCAAAATGAAACACTAGCCTTGGTAGAGTTTTCCACAATATCATCTACGACATATTCTTGATTGAGCATTGCCTCATGCAATATACGCTCATCTTCTGGAAGCATATTTAGAAAACCGTCGTAGATTTCTAGAACCTTTACGCGATCTCCTACAGTAACTTCTTCGCCATATTTATCCTTCATTGGCTTCGACTACCTACACACA
>NZ_JBSWVF010000056.1:0-1987 GCF_056159445.1 Pseudomaricurvus sp. ABR4_320
TGAGCCTCAACAAACCAACTCAGAGAAAGAGACAGGCATAAAACAAAAATGTACGGAAATTTCACTGAGTACTCCTTGTGAATCTTATACAGCGTGGCCGTCAACTATCAACAGCCGCATCCTTGATGAAATTTGACGCTTCCATCAACAACCACCTGAATACAGCGTCAAGCGAGGATAATCAACGTGGTAACTGTAGAAGTCTACCGAAAATCCGAATGAACAGGGGCGTAAAAATGAGAGGTGAATCACAAAACCGTTGCCTTATAATCCAGCTTTGCCGAATTAGTGCTAATCGCTGGAAGCTAGAGTGCTCTCCTGTAACATTCAAGCGGATCATAAAAGAGTCTATAAAGCATCAAACATCAACAGCATTGCTTAGAATGTGAACGCTGACGGCAAATTGTTCATTTCCGGGCATCTGTCCGGAATCGGTTCCAATGAGCGTAAAACCACAGCTTTCATAAAATTGAACAGCCTTCAAATTGCTGTGCAGAACTTCAATCGTCAAAGCGGTATTTGCGGACCTTACCGCTTCCATAACCAGCGCGCGGCCTACGCCCTTCCGATAGCTATCAGGCTCGACGTAAAGCCAGGCAATTTCCTCTTCGTCAAACGCGATAAACCCCAATAATTTTCCACACGTCTCGGCAACCAGTATCTTATAGTCAAACAGACACTCTCTTTCCGCTGCGATCTCTAAGGGTAAAAAGGCATCTGAAAGAGACGCCTGCGCTAATTCATCCAATCTGGCGACGTCATGTATACTACATAACTCTCGCCAATCGGCGCCTCTATAATCTCGAATATTCATTACAGCTCATTTTTTTACGATTTTGCGTACATAACATCGGTGCAAAGCACATACTTACTGCCATTTTTAGGAGAAACGCCTTGATGCCTTAACCGATGTGGAAAAACCAGCAATAAACCTCGCCTCGGTTGAATTTTGATATCTTCAAATTCTGTTTCCCCAGCATCAAAATCATCATTCAAATAAAGAAGCATCGTTAACTTACTAACTTCGAAATAATCGCGCTTGAAAGAACCATCAACGTGCCACTTAAAATACTGTTCACCAACATACTGATAAAAGCGAAACTTTTCATTTAATCCACTCGGTTTCCATGTATCAATTTCGTCAGGCAAAAAAGGCAAAAACCTTTCAAAATATAACCTTGCCAGGTCGTAGTCATCGAAAATAATACGCTCATTATTTCGTACAGAAGTGGACTCTTATTCTCCTAGGCTCGTTTGTATCTTCGAGACTTGATAACCGATGGATTCGCTTTGTGAAATTAATGTCGCACACTCGCTTTCCGACAGAAAACCTTCAACAACGAATGCGCCATTTTTATATTTTATCACCTTTCCAAAACCTCTTATAACTTTGCTTTAAAGGCTCTTACGTTTAACTACCAGTCAGCACTGTACATCTTATTTGCTTCAAAAGCTTCCAGCTCTAGTGGCGCCTTCTCGTACCCGTAGACTTCCAGATCAGAAAAATACTGGTTCACGATTTTCTCCAAATCAGAGTCTTCAATCTGCTGTACATGCACTAACTCATGAGCGAGTCTTGGCCTATTTAACTCATACTCTTTTCGTACATAGATTGAATATCCAAAAACCTGTGCGTTGTTGATTATTCCTTCACCAATAAAACCAAGCTTCTCTCCGAAGAACTTTAGTGCGGCATTCTCGTACGGAAAAGGCACTTCATCGACATACACAATCCTTACTTCTTCCGGATGGTTTATTCCAACATCAGAAGCTAGCGAAAATTGTCTATTGTCCAGAGGCTTACCTACCTCCATACCCCTTCTATCAACCTCATAAGCCCAATCAATATACTGCGGCAGTAATAGACCAGAAATGATTTGCCTATAAAAAAACACCAAGGCTATTGCTATCAGAACTATAATCATAGACAGCGTCTTAATTATTCTCATACGTTTATAAATTCCTTTTAACAAAACAATTACTTTTC
>NZ_JBSWVF010000057.1:0-1868 GCF_056159445.1 Pseudomaricurvus sp. ABR4_320
CCCTGTTTTTAGATCCCAGTCGACAACAATATCTGCAATATAAACACCGTTAAAATCTTGCACAGATACACACGCATCTTCACCACCTAGTGCATCACCCGTGTGGTAACGACAACCGATAGCGGTCACCCAAAATGTTGTGTTATCGGCTGATGCTTTAACGGAATACGTTGCGCTAAGTGGAAATCGAGTATTCTGGGATATCCAATCTGTATTAGATATTCGAGTATATTCCCCGGAACTTATATCCATCAAATAAGCAGATTTTGAATTTTCATATAAAAACTTACCTGATAGACCTGAATTTATTTCTCCAGAACTATTATTACCGGTATTGCCGCCATTATCGGTACTACCATCATCTGCGCCGCTATCGTCAGAGCCACCACCACCTCCGCCGCAGGCAGTAAGAGTCAGGCAAATAGCTAAAAGAAAAAGCTTAAATTTTGATTTGCTCATTGCATTATTAACGCTCAGATATTCCATAGGAGCACACTAAATCCCTGTAAATTAGAATGCCGTTTGCTTGTTAATTTGACCCCAATGGGTTCGGATTTTGAATTCTACTAAACAATTGCACGATCTCAAAATCAACTCAAATATGAAGCCGCCACCTTTCAAAGTTTATCGAAATACTCCCTATTGACAATGAAATCGGCCAGAATACTGAACGAAAGAATCAGCACAATGATCAAATAAATATTTAAATATGTCTTATTTAACTAAAGACGTATTCGATATTCTAAAACCTTAAACACAAAAGCAGAGACCAATAGTCTCTGCCTTTGGTAATCTGATGAGATCAACAGGTTTCGTTTGTTCAAGAAAACCTACTGCTTACGAGCCAGAGCGCCCAAGCCTTCACCAATTGTTTTAAGTGCGGTTGCCGATGCGTTAGCCATCATGCTGAACATTTGGTTGTTTGCAGTGAACTCATTCTGTGCTTGCAGAAACGCATTTCTTGCTGCCTCCTGATCTTTTTGATCACCCTCTGAGCCAGCCACAGAGTCCTCCGCATTAGCTCTCATTGTTTCCACATTTTTCATAGAAGCGTTCAAAAAATCGCCCTGGACTTTTGCCAGCCCGCCAGCCAAAACGACTAGCCAACTGGTTCCGCCTTTGCCTGTTGCTCCCTCACCAATTTCGTCATCAAGTGATTGGGCCGCGGCATAACTGGCATTAGTCATGGCGTCTTGAATAGACGGCTCGCTATTAACGGCCTCTTGCGCTGCGGGAATAGTTGGCTGCTCGGCTTCCTTAGTTGCCATATCCACCAACGTTTCAATGTTGTCTTTTAGGGACTGAGGTAGAGAGCTGTCATTGACAGGATCCATGATCACTTTTTTCAGTTGATTCAACCCAAAATTCGCGAGAGCCCCGTCAACGTTTTCTTTGCCGTGTGATTCGGCGAGCGACTCTAAAACTTCCGCAGCCTCTTTTTGCTTAACTTCCTGAGCCTGCTTTGCTTCCTGAGAAGCAACTATATGCGAAATACTACTAAAAAATCCCATTATAAAATCCTCTTAAAAAATAGGTATGGCTAAGAGTAGACGGTGTTCAAAACTGAGTTTACGTTTGTCGACAACCCCTCTGCCGCCGAACGGTACCATTAAATCAATAGCATCTAGAGAAACGTATTAGGTATTGCCCTTGCTAGGGTTAGCCCTAATCAGTTTTCGTAAAAAAACACTCAAGATCTTTTTACTGAGATTGTTTGTTTAACCTGCTTTGGCCTATCGGCAAGTGACGCTGAAACTCTGTCATCATTGCGACATTGCAATAAGGCGCAGCCTGATTTAAGGCCCGCCCAATAATGTGCTCAGCAAGTTATGCATCCATATATTATTTCACTGCTGCTCGTCCGCGCC
>NZ_JBSWVF010000058.1:0-1770 GCF_056159445.1 Pseudomaricurvus sp. ABR4_320
AAAGTAAGTAATTCGTTAGAAGTATGCGAATATAGTATTAGCAATAGCTTTGTCTGATTGATATTTAGTCAGCAGTTCGGGGTTCAGACCCAAGCCCCGTCAATAAATCGAAAAATCTTCTTGCCAGCACTGCTGTTCGTTCTACGAGGTTAAGTCAATATTAAACAGTACTCGCATGCCGCCAATGGAAATGATAAATAATGTCCATATAGCACTCTCCGGATCTTTGATGGCAAGTTTCTTTTCTCTAATTAATATCTGAAAGAAGGGCTTCAACTTAGCTACGGTTTTTTGATTCATCCTCTCGCGAGCGTTCTGACAGATCTCCGCTTTGTGATTGGCTTCGCTGACAAGTAGTCGAATAAATTCCCGGTTTACTCCCGGTTGCTGTCGCATGTGGGTTGCGAAGGTATGAGGATGTGCTTAACTTAGCAAGTCGCTCACCATACGGTTCCGAAGCTTTGTTGACCGCATCCCCGAACAGCTCCAATTTACTGGCATAGTGGCGGTGTGGTTTTAACCCGGGCGCACGATCTATTTGGAAAATGGTTTAGAATCCAGAAACTCAAACGTTTCTTTAATTGTTGTCGGAATGTCTCGGAATATTACACCTAAACTATCCCGGCGGCTGAAATCAAAGCGGGTCGGTGTTTCTATCTCTCCTTCCAACGGAGCAGGGTAGGCACTTGCGGGAATGTAAGGTCGCATAGTTTCGTAAAGGTCGTTCCAGGGCCAGCTATAACTTGGCTAAGGTTTAGACCACCAGGATCTTGTGCAGCAGGAAGATCTAACCAGGTGGTTACCATGGTCAAGGAGCGAAAACGCCACCAGCACCGTTACCATATTGCACAGATGCAGGACCGCGCAAAACCTGAAGCTGTAAACCACGAGCGCCAAAGCCTCGAATCGAGATGCGCAAATTTTGAGCAAAATTATAGAGATCCTGTGTATAGACGCCTGGCACGACGCCAAGAACTTCATCCAATTGCAGTTTGGTCTGTGCCTGTAATGAATCACCGCCAATAGCAACCGATAACGCTGCAGGCGTCTCCAATAATGAGCGCTCAATCTTTTGCGCGGTAACGGTTACGGTCTCAATACTATTTTGGGGTGCCTGGGAATCATCAAGAGCCTGACAAACGGCGCTTATTCCGATTTACATAAGAAGGAAGGAAGCTGATACATGCATATTCATATTGTTATCTGTGTTTACCCATAGCGTTTTCAGGATTCGTGTAATTTACCGGAAGAACCGACAGCAATTATATGGCAGTCTGAGTATGGGCGATCTACATCAATATATATAATATGTCCGATACTATTTAATATCGGACATAAGATAATTGGTGTTACTTATGTAATCTATGTGGCGTCCTATCACTCTGTATACACAGTTATCAGAAGTATGTAATCTGAGATCGATATCATCGGAAGAAATCAGGCTTAACAATTGAAGATTGTAGAATTGTGGCTCAACGGAATGCTTACCTATCGGGCATACGGCGTAGATAAATTGCCGATTGTGCCTATTAACCGATTTCTAATGTTTCAACAAAAGCGAGGCAGATCTGCAAATACGGTCAAAAGCCAGGCGTACGATCTATTAGCTTTTTTTCGGTTTTTAGATTCCAACGAAAACGAATGGTTTAACGTAGGGATTGACGAATGGGTGGATTTCATTCATGAACTTAAAACAAAAGCGTCTAAATCGTCCGTTTATTTTCTTACGGAGCATGTTGGTAATGCTCGTTCAGCTTCGACGATCAATAG
>NZ_JBSWVF010000059.1:0-1769 GCF_056159445.1 Pseudomaricurvus sp. ABR4_320
TCAGGAAAAACCGGAAACCGTCGGCACCGCTGGCTGGGAAGCCAAGTTCGAACAGAACAAGATTGCCCTCGAGTTACAAAGCGTTAGCCAGAGTTTGGGTGATCCCAAGCTTTCATCCTCTCAAAAGGCAGAGCTCTCCTATCGCTTAGAAGAGCTGGAAGCCGCATCACAATACCAGGCAGAGCGCATTGCCCAATCCGAACAGTATGGCGAAGGTTGGGTGGCCGCGCCTGCCCGAGGCCCTGAACTGGCGAAAGAACTCGGTTGGCCAGATGCGCCGGAAGGGCATGTTTGGGTAGCGGGTGCGGAACAGCCGTATCTGCGCCGGGTTGATGCCAACGATACCTCGAAGCTGCGGTATGATGTCGGCGCGGAAGAATTTGTTGATGCTAGTGTTTCGAGCAAATCTTTAGCATTAAGTACTGAAGGTACGAGTTTTATTGACCCTTCTGCGATTGACAAATTTTCCGATGGCTCACTGAGAGTTAAAGTTTCTGAGGAAGGTAAGGTTATTATTCAGTATGGTAAAAACGCCGGTGGTGAGCAGACAATAATAATGTCAAAGAATGCTGGTAGAGCCGAGACTAGAGAGGGTATTACGCTTAACAGAGATGAAAATGGGTTCCCAATATTCAATAGTAAATTTGATACCTTTGTCCCTAACAGTATGTTGGGAAATCGAGATCCGGGCTCTCATTTTGAATATGCAAATGAAAGGTTGAGAGAAGCTTTAAATAGAGATACTAGTTTAGCTCAACGAATGGGGTTGACGAAAATGCAGCTAGCTCACTTCTTACGAGAGCCCGCTTATAAAGCGCCTCCATCAGGCTTAACCTGGCACCATCATCAAGATACAGGCAGGATGCAGCTGATAAATTTAGCTGAACATGAAGCATTTGTCCCCCATACTGGAGGAATGGCTATATGGGGCGGCGGCTACAAGAGATAGTAACTTAAATGCATGGTGACCAAATGACAATTTTATGGGAAGAGTACGTTGATCCACCTTTAGGTAAAGCAAGCATAGATGATGTGAACAGATTAGAAGATATTCTTGGTATTAAGTTACCTCAAGACTACAGAGGTCTTATATTGCTAAATCAGGGTAAATATCCAAGTAAAGAAACTGTAGCTTGTGGTGAATTGACTTCAGCACCTTTTGGCCCATTATTTCATGTGATGGAGATTTGTACAGAGGAACAAAAACTCTACAGCATTCTAAATAAATGGCGAAAGTGGTCAGATATTTTTCAAGGTATAGTACCTATCGCTGACTCAGGGGGAACAGGCTGTTTTTTTGCTTATGACTACAGAAATGACGACGAGAGGCCTCCTATAGTTTTTGTGAATGTAGAGGAAGACCCGAGTAATGAAGATTCGATTTTGTTCGTTGCAAATACGTTATCTGAAGTTATTGAGACACTAGTTTAGGTATTTGTATATCTTGGATCAGGCAAAGATGCTCAAAATTCTGTGTGACGGTGTTCAAAACTCTGTGTCAGTCAGTAGCATCATAAGCTGATATATTTCTCCAACAGATTCGGGAAGTTAATCTTGAGCTGTGACAGCGTCAGATTCCAATTCTGGAATGGGTGGTGCCATCGCTCTGTGGCTTTTAGTATACGGGCTTAAATCATCCATAGAAGCCAGTTTTCATTGGCCAAGCCGCCCTTGATTTATCCCTGAAAAAAATAAATTCTCCTATCAAACCACCGTAAGTCTTACCAGACTCCCCCTATCAGGTTCAGCAGAATTCTAATCTGCAAGAT
>NZ_JBSWVF010000060.1:0-1753 GCF_056159445.1 Pseudomaricurvus sp. ABR4_320
CGAGATCGCTGTCCGGCCTTCGAAGCGCGTGGTTTTTGCTATCCTTAATCGTACCGTTGCAAATACCGATTCAACCGGATTTGTCGTTCGAAGATGAGGGTCGGCCGACCCTCTATTGTCGCTACGCAGGTAAAAGAGCGTTCTTTTCTTATATTTTCTTCAAGTCTAGAAAGCATTTATCGATCTGAGAAAATGTCGCTGATTGGGAAGCAGCTGAACAAATATAAGAATACGATTGGTGATATTTTACAACTGTCACCTGATCTGTCCGAGTATATTAACGTATTCACTTCGGAAAATCCCTCTAGACACAAGCGTTTGCCCGCATCGATCACAGATTCTGTATCCATAGGTAAAAATACTATGGTCCATATTGAGCTTGAAGTTTTTTACGTTGGACGCCAAAAACGATATCTGCTGGCAAAATTTAAAATGGGTGGTACAAAACATACGTTATCAAATTTCCAGGCTGACTATGGTCTTAGTATGAGAGAAAATCAGATCGCGGTGTTGGCAATCAAAGGTGCTAGTAGTCATCAAATCTCAGAGCAGCTGGCTATTAGCCATTGGAGCGTAAAGAATCACCTTAAAAATGTTTATAAAAAAACCGGCGTAAACAATCGAATCCTGCTAGCCCAGCTATCCAACACTATCGACTTATAGTCGGACTAAAAACTTTTGTAAAAGTTAAGAGAATTACAAATAGTTAGTCGACCATTTAAAAATCCGCGAGACTTTGCCGTTGTTAGATTTGGTCGACAAACGGAGTGGTCCTTTCGCCCAAAACTATCTATTCTGAGGTCTAATCTTGTTCAAACTGCTAAACGTAATTATGCTTACGGACACCGATTTGTACCCCCAGACGAGCTTTTTTTTGGCGGCAATCTCCTTGATCAATTTGATACCACTGGTCCAATGCTCCTGCTCTCGAAAGCGACTCCCTGGGACGGCTTCGAGCAGACCTTTGTCCACTATTATGCCGATAAGAAAGTCCGTCTCAGCATTCCCATTCGCGTGTTAGTCAGGTTTTTAATTTTAAAGCAGCTGGAAAATATAAGTGACGTGAATGTCGTCATTCAGTGTAAACCTAATCCGCACTACCAGGCAGTCTGTGGATTGAAAACGTTACTGAATAAAACGCCTTGCCACCCGACAGAGCTGGTATATTTTAGTATGCGTATCGGTGAGGCGGGTGTTTTAAAATCGCTACCATGTCCGTTCAGATTTATGGCGAGGCTATAGAAGTTAAAACGGTAAATAACGATTTTACGGTACGGAAAGAATTTATTACCTAGCCAACGGATGGAAAGTTGGCCATCGAGATTATCAGCCGTCTCAACAAGCTGGCGAAACAGAACGGCAATCAGCTGGGCAAGCCACAGCAAAAAAAATGCTTATATCGAGACGTACAATCGAACGGTCCGTTATGACTGGCTTGAACAGTAGGTGTTCGATAGCATTGAAGAAGCACAGGATCCCGCCACTCGATGGCTGTGGACCTATAATAACGAGCGGTCTAACTTGGCACTTGGCGGGGTAACGCCAGCAATTAAAGCTGGCCCTAGCCTCATAGCCATCTACTTTTTAACTTTCTTGGATTCAACCAGTCACTGCAACACCCAATACTACAATGAGTAAAGAGGTGCTAAATGCAGGAGTTTGATAGGATGAATGACGTGAAGAAGGCTGCTATCTGGGATCAATGGCAGCAAGGCCAGCCTATGAGCGTGATTGCACGTTCAGTGTGTAAGCC
>NZ_JBSWVF010000061.1:0-1710 GCF_056159445.1 Pseudomaricurvus sp. ABR4_320
AGTAACTGCAACGCGGCACCAAAGTCTTTCTCTGCGGCTGCGGAGTAAGCGAGAGAGGCATTTTTGGTGTAGGTTTCCACCGTTTTCAGCGTGTTTGCAACACTGGCGGCCCCCATTCCATTGGCCAATTTCCCCGCGGAACCGGCGATGCTGGCCACCGCCCCCAGCACCATGGCGAAGGATTTGTTTTTAATCCCCTGGTAGAGCATGTACACGCCCTGCACCACATCAACAACCAGCACCGCCAGCTGCACGATCGGAATCGGGATAAACCGTAGGACCATCATAATGGCTTGGAACACTTTACTCTGTAGGATGGTGCCTATCGCTTGGAGAGTGGCGTCTTTGACTTCGTGAAAGCCTTCTTTGACCTTATCGAAATCCAAGGTCATCATCCCGACCATCATGGTAAGGCTGCCCATGGCAATACTCATGGCCGATTTAAACATCGACCCAACAAAGTCCGCGACGCTGCCCACAAGTTTTTTAAAGGCGCCAGTGACTTTTTTGAAGGCTTTCTTTATACCGCTAAAAAAGCCGTATTCAACAGCGACCTCGCGGCCGTCCACCATGATCACGCCGTGATCGTTCTCCGCTCGTAGGCTGGCTAATTGCGCCGCACTTAGCGTGTCGCCATGCAGTAAGGAAGAGAAGATATCCCCTTCGTCACCGGCCGCGTCCTGGGTGTTGAGCTTGGCATCCAGGGCGTGCCCCACTTCTTCCGTCAGAATGCGCTCAGCCTTTACGGGATCATTGATTAACAATTCGCGGCTGAGCAGGATCGTGTTGTCTTCCTGAACGTAGGCCCCCAAGCCGATGCCGCCCGCTTGCTGGCCACTTTGATCCACCAGTTGATTGCCATCCACCAAGCGGATACTGGGCATCCACGAGAAGTCTCCCTTTAGCGCCTGTTGCCGCAGGGCTTCGGCCTGGGCTTTATCGTAGCTGTCGCCAAAGGACTGCTTTAACAGCGCGTGGAAAGCCTCTGGGTCTTGAGCGCTGTCCGCAAAGCGTTGCTGAAATTCTTGGGTGATGCGATTGAGTTGCACCGCTTCCGCAAGGGTACGGACACCGGCAGTATCCGTTGATCCAAGTCCGGCCGTTTGGCTGGGTGCGGGTTGGATTGACGGGGTAGAAACCGGAAGGGTATCGGACGGGACGGCGGTCTTGTTGATCGTCGTCGGTTTCAGTTGCGCCAGTGACGCTCCGGGAATAAAGGCCTTCTGCAGAGGTTCTGATCCCGCCGTCGTCAGAGGCTGGCTCATCGAATTGAGGCCGGGAGTTTGTGCCTCCCCTTGAGGTTGAGCGCCTGTCTGACCAAACAGTTGTCGGCTGTGCTGTTGGCCGAGCAGGGACTGCAAATCGTGTCGAAGGTTATGAGCATCCATGGGGTGCTCTAACAACTCAGCCACCTCGCCGTAGAGCTGTTGGCCGGCACTGAAATCTTGCAACGTTCGCTGATGGATCACCCGCGCAATGGCGCCGGTATTGGCTCGACCATCGGCCAATCGATTGTCGGCCAAAAGTCCTTCTGAATCGCTCAGTGCGCTGGATAACGCCTGAGAGGTAGACGAAGTGGTGAGTCGAACGCCGATACCCGGTGTGCTCATCGAAATACTCCCGTGGAGGTTGAGTGTTACGTTGAGCACTGTAGGCGAGGCAAGCCCACTAAGGTATTGGGGCTAGCCCGCACTAGGGTTACCCCGAGGG
>NZ_JBSWVF010000062.1:0-1705 GCF_056159445.1 Pseudomaricurvus sp. ABR4_320
CCAAGGTCGTCCAGGGCATTAAATTCAAGGATGGTGAAGAGGTGACAGCAGTCGATCAGAACGTCGCTTGATCAAGTCCCTGGACACCACTTTTGACAATAACTCTAAGTCCCGCAGTTTAACGCTTAGTTAAGCCGCAGCATCACCTGTCTAATTTTTAAACTCTAATTTTGCAGTTTAGGCCAATATACCGCTATTTTAGGCCGGATTTCGACCTTATTCCGGGCTATTCCCTGATTTTAGACGGATCTTGGCTGTCGTCGTAACATCTGGTCTACTTTAAACAGGTTCGCCAAGGTGAATAGCATGGCTAACTGTGAGTTATTTTTTATCAATCCCTTATAGCGAGCTTTGATAAAACCAAATTGGCATTTGATGATGCGAAACGGGTGCTCAACTTTTGCTCGGATGCTGGCTTTTAAATATTCGATGTTAATGGCCGTTTTGTTTTTGCGGGGATGCTTTTTCAGTGCTCGAACTTTTCCGGGACGCTCAGCAATTAGCCATTCAACATCCGTGTCTTTAAGTTCTTCCCGCTTTTCTGCGCCTTGATATCCAGCATCGCCAGAGATGAACTCCTCATCGCCATGCAACAGGTTCTTCATCTGATTCAGGTCATGCTCATTGGCGGCGGTGGTTACCAATGTATGGGTGAGGCCACTCTTGGCATCCACACCAATATGGGCTTTCATGCCGAAATGCCATTCATTACCTTTCTTGGTCTGATGCATATCCGGGTCACGTTCACTCTTTTTATTTTTAGTGGAGCTGGGGGCTTTAATAATCGTGGCGTCCACCAGTGTGCCCTGCGTCATCATGACACCGCACTCCGACAGCCATTGATTGACGGTTTTGAATAATTTGCGAGTCAGCTTGTGCTTTTCCAGCAAGTGGCGGAAGTTCATAATGGTAGTGCGGTCAGGAATGGCTTTATCCAGTGACAGTTGCGCAAACTGACGCATCGAAGCAATTTCATATAACGCATCTTCCATCGCTTCATCACCGAGGCTATACCATATGCTGCATACAATGAATGCGAAACATGGTCTCAAGCGCATACGGACGTCTGCCATTGCCTGCTTTAGGATAAAAGGGTTCAATCACTTCCAGCAGTTGAGACCACGGCAGCAGGTTATCCATTCTGGATAAGAAAATTTCTTTTCTCGTCTGGCGACGTTTGCTAGAAAACTCACTATCGGCAAAAGTTAACTGTTGGCTCATGGGCTGTAATGGCTGTGATTTACTATGCAGCTATGATCTCACATTCAGCACTTATTCGCATCTTCCTTAGCAGAATGCTTATTTGAACGTCCCCGTCAAACCCGCATGAATAGTGGAGCTGAGAACTGCATTAAGTTCATTTTCACCAAATATCACATACGCCTTTGTAGTTAACAGACTGTCACGCTTTAACGGCTTTTACTGTCAAACCGAGGCTTCCTTCATACTGACGCAAAGCCTCTACGGCGCTGTCGGGTATGGCAATGCTGAGGGTTACAGCCTGCGAGTAAGTGCAATCTGTGACTTTACCTTTTACCGATTCAGTCCAGTGGCGGACAAATTGTTCCTGAGCAAAATCAGTGGTCACGGTAAAGGCATTCAGTTTTACCTGAGTAATAACCGGCAGGGTTTCCATGGTCTGTTGTGCTGCGCCAGAATAGGCGCGGACAAGTCCGCCGGCCCCCAGTTTGATACCGCCAAAATA
>NZ_JBSWVF010000063.1:0-1686 GCF_056159445.1 Pseudomaricurvus sp. ABR4_320
CAATCCGAGTGCCCCAAGAAAAGTAGACACCTCACTACCACCTTACGAGAGTCAAATTAATGACCAAGAAAACGAAGAAAAAGTGTTTTTGGCTAAAAATATAGTCTATTGAAAATCGGTGGTGTCCCGACAGAATTGACGCTACGTTTATCTTCCCAAGGATTCGACCCGTTTAGCCGACTGGCTCTAGGTAATGCGTTTGTCTTAACGGTAAACCGTGAGGCATGGGTTCAATCACGATCTCTGCTTTTTAGGTGTCAGGCTTCTAACCGAATATCTCTTTCCTAAGTTAAAAATGTGACAGCCTTCACATATCCAGATTTATTCTGTGAGTATCAGAAGCCAAGAAAATTCTTCCTCGCTGTAACGAAGCTATACTTAACCCGTTAACGTCTTTATTTAACGAACATCAGAAATAAATTGAAGATGCTTCCCTTTGCTTGGTTATCTTCAACAACTTAGGGAAATGGATTCACATGAAAAATGAAGGTCAGCCTGATCTAAATGAAAACCCTAATGAAGGCGCTATTGGGTTTTTTCTAGTAAAGCTACTTCCTTTGGGTTTGTTTATTGGAATCAGCTTCCATAACTTTATAAGTGAGACTATTGGATGGAGAAAAATCATGATGATTCCTCTAGTTTTAATAGTATTGACACTTATTTTCAGGAATATATCTATAAAAACAGTAACGGGAGACAAGAGACCTCTTATGGGAGACAAGTTAGCCCTGACATTTTTTTGTGTAACTATCTTTTGGGTAGGTTTAGTGATGGGCGCAAAGCTAATCAGGATGTAATCGACCGTCATTCTGGCGGTGGTGTTAAATAAGATTCCCCAAAGTACTGGATACTACTATTATTCGATGTACCCAAAACCAGCCCATGAACATCTGCGGTTGGACAAAATCAAATAAAGTTTAGTTGAAGCTATAGACTATCCAGAATTTGAATTATTCCGGGCTTGGGAGAATGACGTCATCTTCAGAAAGTAAATGTGCCGTCGACTTAAATTAAGATCATTATTTAAGATATTTAGACGCTACCGCTAGTCAGGTTCTATAAGTTAGGATTCTTCAATCGCAGCAACGTTTGTTGGGATTCTCTTTGCACCGTATATGAGTTGCTTTAGATTCAGATATACGATTTCCCGGTGCTTAGGTTCGACCGGTGAAAGCACCAGAAGAAGCTGGCAAAGGCGTAAGTGGTGACAATTTGAAAATATGCGTTGAGTGAAATGAAAAAAAGGAGCTGTGGCTCCTTTTGTTGTGGGCAAGAGAAGGAGGAAAAGGTATTTCGGCTTAATGGCCAAGAATGATATTTTCAATCAATAGGTTTTGTCATCTGTAGAATAATAGTAACCGCTCATTCTACGGAGTCATTGACTTCTCTAAACAAATCAGAGCGTAACGGATTTTCGGCAAACGTGTCCTTCCAAAGGCGTGGGGTCAGTTCTTCGATCTGGCTTGCCGGATGTTCACTGATTCTCAACAGCACATCCGTTAAATAGGTGTACGCGTTAATGTCGTGTAGGCGGCAGGTGCTGATCAGGCTTTGGATGATGCCGACGTGCTCAGCCCCAAGTTCTGTCCAGCAAAAAAGCCACGACTTGCGCCCCATGGGAATCGGCCGCAGCGTTCGCTCCAGATGATTGGTATCCATCGCCACGTCCGGCTCTTCCAGAAACAC
>NZ_JBSWVF010000064.1:0-1621 GCF_056159445.1 Pseudomaricurvus sp. ABR4_320
GCAGTAAGTGAATCCTGTTTGTGGCGCATTTACCGCCGGATGAAATCGGCTCCAATCGCAGTACATCTCCTCCCGGGGAAGGCTGGAATTAATACGCTCAATATTGGGGCAGTCTCCTGTCGTTTGCTTGGCCTGCATACTCTAACGTTACCTCCATTGGTGGTGCTCTGTACGACTCTCTGCTGGCGCCTACAGTGGGGGGGGTACGTTGGTACTGCTGCAGCTGTGGACGTGGCGGGGTTAGTCATCTCGGCAGCCTACTGTCGATTTCGGCAGGCGATATAGAAACGTTCACGGGTCCTCCTGAGGCACCCCCTTCATGCGGGGGGCGGGCTCGCGTTTTTTGTGCAGCTGGCGAATTTGTATAGGTGTCCATTAAAAATGCCCGATGGGGGGTGGCCATTCAGATTTGCGATTAACTCGAGGTCGGTGGATACAAAATTTCTTTGGCGGGGCCTTGGTGATTTTAGGGGAACGTGGAAGACCTCCTCAACGTTTTTGGGCACGCTTGCTAAGTTAGGTGGTCGAGATAACGTTGGATGAACGTTTGGGGGGGCTTGGCAGGGTGTCTGTATAGATACGGCTATGTTGGCATTGCCTGTTGATGAAAATGGCGCAATGCGCTCTGAACGTAAAATGCTGGTGTTATTTGATCGCTCTTCATCTCCAGCATTCTTCGCCAGCCTAAATAATTTTTCAGATATTTTGTTGCTACGCCATGGAACGGATTTAGCCAGCCTTTCAGTCGACTGATATAAGCGTTAAGGTTCTGGATATGAAAAATTTTCTCCACGACACGCTCATTTCTCAAACCTATAACCCGCTTGTGTAGGATCTTCGACTTTTTCGCAAAGGTTTCATAAATTCGATTTCCATCCGAACAAAGTACAACGTCTTCGGACAGCACAGATTTCAGGCATCGGTGTACAGTCGCTTTTTCAATTTGCGGGAAAACAAAGTCAGCAGCTGTTCCTGAACGGTCCCGGACGATCAAAACTGGAACTCGTTCACCTCGGCGCTTTTTTGTCGAAACACCTCGCTTTCTGGGCTTTCGATGCTTGATATGTCGACTGCCTTTGCTATTCTCCGAAAAGAAAGTTTCATCCGCTTCCATAATACCTGTCATCGGTGTGGGTTCGTTCTCAGCGAACATAGACAGAAATTTATGGCGCCAACGAAAAGCCGTTTTCGGATCAATCTGGCAGATTCTTGCTGACTCTCGAATGGAAAGCCCCTTTTCAAGGCTCTCCGCATAGGCCAGCAGCTTGTCTCGGAGCTGAATTTTCGACAATGCCGTGTCAGTCAATCCGTTAAAAGTTTTTTTACACATTTTACATCGATGTCGCTGCAATCCATTGGCTTTACCCCACTTCTGGGTTTTTTTTGATTGGCAATGAGGGCAGTGATCAATCGTGTGTTCGTGCGCTTCAATCAGTTCGATACTTTTATTTTCTGAACTGGGAATCAACTTTTGAATTAACGCTTGCTTCTGGCAGGGTGTCAGGAATTTAAGATCAGAAACCAACAAATGGAAGTCTTTGCGCTTAATATTGGCACCTTGGCAACTCGTTGATATGCTGGATATAATGCCAGTATATCAACAGGCTATGCCAACATAGCC
>NZ_JBSWVF010000066.1:0-1572 GCF_056159445.1 Pseudomaricurvus sp. ABR4_320
CAACGTCTTTACATATCGACACTGCATCGACGGTTCACTTTCGTTCATCTCTTCCAAGCTCACCTGACAAATTGTTTTGCCTTTTCCCTATCGCTCACGACCAATACTCTTAATACCAGCCGCATAGGGCGGTTTGGTTTATGCATCTGGCTACCGAAACCGAGGGGCCTACCCTCATCTTTAATACAGCAAGAAAGGCTTTCGCCTTTCGTCATGACACACGAGCGCAGCGTAAAATTTGTCCGACAGCAGTGCTTTGTTATAGGTGATGCCAATAGTATACTCATGACCTTTCATGATTCAGTGAAAAATTACCCCCCCTATTCAAGTACATCAATATTTTAATAATACAAGCGACACAGCATGATTAAAACAGTAATTAGATTCCTTGGTATTCAAAGTGGAGTGGTATCTTCTGAGAAAATGGTAGCCACGCTAGGTGGAATGCTAGCTATTTTCCTTTGCTTCTATACAACCATCTATTTCACCGGAGCAACTGGCTCAATCGCAATTTTGCCATCAATGGGAGCTTCGACAGTATTGCTCTTTGCCGTGCCTCACGGCCAACTTTCTACACCATGGGCATTTTTGGCAGGAAACTTAATATCAGCTTTTGTTGGAGTAAGTTGCTCGCAGTTAATTAACTCTATCACACTTGCAGCCCCAGTTGCTGTGGCTTTATCTATTCTAGCAATGCACTTTACTAGAAGCCTGCATCCTCCAGGAGGTGCAACAGCTTTAGCGGCTGTTATAGGTGGACCAAGCATATATGAACTTGGTTATTGGTATGTGCTTACTCCAACACTTATCAATTGTTGTATATTATTTTTTGTAGCACTAGTGTTTAACAACCTATTTAGCTGGCGAAGATATCCGCAAAGTTTTATGCGATACCAAAGTGCTGGGTATCACCCAGATACAAGGGATATCAAAATGCAGCATATTCATGAAGCGATAAAGCGCTCGGAACTAGTGATTGATGCTAGTGATGACCAGATAAAGCATATTGTTGATATTGCAGATGCAATTTATCATGAGGAACTAGTTGCAGGCTTTGTGCTAGAGCCTGGCGCATTCTATACCAACGGAAAGCCCGGTAGAAATTGGTCGGTACGTCAAGTTATTGACCATCGAGAACACAAAGACCCTTCGCTTTATTTGATTGTATACCGAGTCGTAGACGGCGATCGGAAAGGGACAACTGATAGCTGTACCTTGCATGAATTTGCTGAGTGGGCCGAAGAAAAAATGAAACCTAAGAGCTAAAAGGCAATATACGTAGGGGCCTATAACGCCCGGCTAAGCCGCCGGAACGGAGTTGATTGTTTTGTGCGAGCGTAGCGAAACAGCACAAAACGAGCAACGCAGTGGAGGTCGGTTTGAGCCGTTTGTTATGCACGCACTGCACTAAAGCTTTCCCCTATTACGTATGAAGCACCCAATTCTAGAACCGTAAGTGAAGGGTAGCCAATGAATTCAGTTCCAGTCCACCGCTTTGGCAAGCCAACCTTCCGATTCGTCAAATTCTGAACTTATTCTTTTTAGAAGCTCTTCCATTTTGTCCTGTGTGCA
>NZ_JBSWVF010000067.1:0-1439 GCF_056159445.1 Pseudomaricurvus sp. ABR4_320
GCTAGCAAGGGCCGACCGAAAGGAGCTCCAGCCGTAGGCGTGCTTGGCTAGCTTTGTTAAATGCTGACTGTGATACCAACTTCATTGCACCATTGAAGCAAGGAATTTTTTGTTGCTTGCCTTTCATATTCATACCATTTTTCTAATAGGTCATGATCTTCCAGAACGCCCTTGAATGAGGAGTATGCGCCACGTGAGCTAAAAATTCTGTAAATATCGTTAACATTATTTGGGAGGTATTCCTCTGCGAACTCTATAGCGAGAGATTTACCTAAACCAAATTCTCGTTTGTGTGGCACCAATTTATATTTTTCATTCTCCTCAATATCATCGGGATACTCTTCATCCACGCCATCAGAGACATAATATACTTGACCTGACTCTCCGTCGACGTATGCAACACTTCCGAACTCCTCGCCTGACGTTGCAAATTCGAGTGCCAGTTCAAGATCATCATATTTGATCGTTGTCTCGATATCTCTCGGGCATTTAACGCAAAGCACAGCGTCGTATGCAGCGCAGTGGGTGGAGCGCGAAAATGGCGAAGCCCGCGCGTAACTAACGAAGTAGCATACGACCGGCCCCGGTAGGTGCATACTGCTGCGCCTTGTATGGTTCAATTTCCATCGTTACTTGCTATTCACTTCATTAGAGAAAGATGTCTTTCTTCTTGGCCATAAGTTCACCACGCCGGGTTTCCATACATCAACGATAAAGCATCACTGGATGTATGGCGAGCGCCTCAGCGACATCCTTTGCCATTACCCCGGGTATCCTGGTAAGCGCAACGGCTGTTGCCTTGAACTGATCATTGTAACGATTGTATTGCTTTCTTCGTGCCATGTGACACCTCCATTTAGTTAAATGAAGGTGTGCGCATTATCGGGTGAGGCGTCCTTCCCTCTTTATGGCTTTGTTAGGCATTTACTCTAGAACCCCTTACTAAAATAACTATAACTGATACCCAAACAACAACTAGCAGTGGTGACAACTTTATAATTTTTTCTATTAGATATGCTTTTTCATCGAGCAGATCCTGAGCCTTTCGTTTATTTTCGAACCACAAATTGTTCTTTTCCACTAAAAAGGACATTCTGTCCCATTCAGGTGCTTCTGGTGGTAAGCCCTTACTTGTTAAAGCATAAAGCTTATCAATCTCCTGCCGATAGGGAGAGGGACCAATGTTTTTGCTATGCTCAGACACATTGATTGGGATAAATACCAAAATACCCAAAGTGATAGCGCAGGCAATCCCTAACAACACTTGTGGATTAATCACGCGAGCCTTATTCATACAGCCTAACGAGACTGTAGAAAAACAAAACTGGCAACAACTGGTATTTTGCTAATATTCTTCATAGCCTTATCAATCCATTTTTGAATAATACTGCCGATATTTTGGGCGATATCGCTTATATCGACTCGTTGTCGCGATAACA
>NZ_JBSWVF010000068.1:0-1358 GCF_056159445.1 Pseudomaricurvus sp. ABR4_320
AGTTGTAGCGACAACGAGTTGATATAAGCGATGTCGCCCAAAAAATTTCGGCAGTATTATTCAAAAATGGATTGATAAGACTATGAAAAATAGTAGCAAAAAACCGGTTGTTGCCAGTTTTGTTTTTCTACAGTCTCGTTAACTGGCAATGACAAACGAGCACGATTTGCATAAAAGAGTCACTGAATTGACCGATAGTGCTAGGGATTTATTGGATGTGTTGGCCTCGCAAAGTCAGGCGGCGTCTAAATCAGCAGGTCAAGGATCTGGATTGGCATGCTTCTGAACTGGTGAAATTGGCGTATGGGAATAATCGTCCTGAATATATAGTGGAAGAGATGCATTCCCTCATATCTTGGTGTGACCATATCCACGAGCCAGAAATACATGAACAATTTGTTGCTTCATTAAGAAATCGCCCATTGGTGCCGCCTTCATGGAGCAGCAGTTAACAACGATGGAAATTGAACCATACAAGTTGCAGCACGCGGAACCAGTTACGCCGCACCAATATGCGGTCGCAGCGCTCTTTTACCACAAATTGCACGTCGCAATTGGTTCGGTGTGCAAGGCGTTATGGGTTACTCAAGTTCAGCTCTGCGTCCATGCGCTTGTGCAAGATGCGGACAATTTCTATCTGAGTGCCGCTGATAGATCGATAGAAAATTACATGACTACTATTGGGAAATTTACGATATCCTAATTTGATAAAATCGCAGTCGGTTCCAACATCGGGAGTATCGGCTAGCAAATGGAATGCATCATCAAATTGCTTCAAGTAGGTTCGGCGTTGCTCTTTTCCCCACTTTCGCTGGGTGTAAGCGGCAATGGATTTCAAGTCAGCCCTGGCTTTATTGGTTAAAGTAAATGTCCCCATTAGCCAAATTCATCGTCCAGTTCATTCATCAGTGCTTCGTAGCTATATTCGGCAGTTCCGCTATTTTCGCCTTCTTCCAGCAGTTTGCGCAGGGTGGCAATTTTCTGTTCATTATCTTCCAGCAGCCTAAGAGCTGCGCGCATAACCTCGCTGGCAGAGGCATATCTACCTTCAGCTATTTGCTGGGCTATGAACCCGTCAAAATGCTCGCCAAGCGTAATACTCGTATTTTTAGCCATGGGGCAACCCCTTCGGTACCAAATAATACCGAATATTGGTATAAAACCCATAGCAAGTCAATCAACTTCGCGCCTTCGGCGCCGGACAGCCTACCGGCTGCCAGCCACCCGTATCGAGTCTTGCGCAATGTGCGGAGTTTAAAATTAGGATTATTTGAGAGGCAGGAAGCACGGACGAACAATCATTGTGAAGCGTAGACAGAGAATTATGCAGGCCATAGGGGATGCCGTGTCCCTGAAGC
>NZ_JBSWVF010000069.1:0-1308 GCF_056159445.1 Pseudomaricurvus sp. ABR4_320
CTCCAAGATATGATGCAGATGGGCGTTTTTCATATCAAGAGGTTTAACCCCCACGGCCCGTTCTGTTTCCACACTGATATAAGGGCGAGCATACACATCCTGGACATGGGAAAGTGTGGTGCTTCCTGGGGCTCCCTCAACAAATTCTTCCGCGCCGATATCATACCTCAACTTTGAGGTATCATTGGCATCAACCCGGCGCAGATACGGCTGTTCCGTACCCGCTACCCAGACATGACCTTCCGGTGCATCAGGCCAACCGAGTTCTTTCGCCAGTTCAGGGCCTCGGGCAGGCGCGGCCACCCAGCCTTCGCCATCCTGTTCGGATTGGGCAATGCGCTCAGCCTGGAACTGTGATGCGGCTTCCAGCTCTTCTAAGCGATAGGAGAGCTCTGCCTTTTGAGAGGATGAAAGATTGGGATCACCCAAACTATGGCTAATGCTTTGGAACTCGAGGGCAATCTTTTGTAGCTCAAAGCGGGCTTCCCAGGCGGCGGTACCGGTCTGGGGCCTTCAGAATTCAAGCTAACGATTCACTTTCCGAGTTAAGGGGAAATACATCTACTGAGGATGCTAGAGAGGTAGGCCTTCCCTCACACCGGACTTACAACACTATTATCTCAGCTTCCGGTACGCATTCTCTTCAGCGATTTTATCTGCGTGTTTTAGTACTTCCCGCGCGGTCGCATCATCGCCCTTTGCATTCCAGAGCGCGATGATTTCGGCGCACTCCCGCTCACCCCTCATCAACGCAAATGCGACCGCGTCCATGTCACTCATGGTGTCACTGTTATAGCGTACGGTACTGTCGATTCCTGCCTCTAAAAGCAGTGTAACGATCTTTGGTGAGCTGCCAACAATAGCCGCGAAAAGTGGATTTCGAATGGATGCGCTGACGTCAAGCTCGGAGCCTTGCTCCAAAAGATATTCGACGATTTCGTAGTGCCCACTATCTGCAGCAGCGCAAATTGGGAGCTGGCTTTCCCTTTTACTGCCTTTGTTTACATCCGATCCAATAAGAACCAGCTCTTTTACCACCGTCAAATTTCCTACTTGAGCCGAATAACCCAGCCAAGTATGGCCACCAAAATATGTATACACATTTGTCTGATTAGGATTTTCACGAAACAAAGAGTTAATAGAATTACAATCCCCTTCCCTTATTGCTTCCGAAATTTCCGCCGTAACACTTTTATCCGTCATCTCATCTGTCCGCTGCGTAATTACCATGACGTTTCAATATATCAATCACACCTTTCTGGCTATCTTTCGCATAAAAAGCAGCCCTCAAATCCTCAACCAGATCCC
>NZ_JBSWVF010000070.1:0-1144 GCF_056159445.1 Pseudomaricurvus sp. ABR4_320
CTAGTGTCCTTTAACAAAAGTTCGCCCGGTTTTCAGATTCTCTGAGAGCCGGGCAATAGATTCAATAATTTGATCTGCAGTTTTTTTCCATACAAAGGGTTGTGGATCTTCGTTATGGAGCGCTAAATATTCTCGGATGGACGCTTCCAATTCCCGTGTGCTGCGGTGTGAATTTCGTTTAATCCAACGCTGAGAAATCAATGCAAAGAACCTCTCCACAAGATTTATCCAAGACGCTGATGTTGGGGTAAAGTGGACATGATAGCGAGGGCGGGCAGCAAACCAAGCCCGTACTTTTTCAGTTTTATGCGTACCGTAATTATCCATTATTAAATGAATATCCAGCTCTTTTGGTACTTCCCGGTCAATCGCCCGCAGGAAGGCAAGAAATTCTTTAGCCCGATGGCGCTGGTGTAGCCTGCCAATAACCTCGCCCGTTGCAACATCTAGCGCAGCAAAGAGTGTCGTTGTCCCGTGGCGGATATAGTCATGTGTCTGTGTCTCTACATGCCCAAACGATAAAGGTAGTGCCGGCTGGGTACGATTTAACGCTTGAATCTGACTCTTTTCATCGACACAGAGCACTAACGCCCGGTCTGGTGGGTTCATATACAACCCAACAATATCGTGAACCTTGGCAACAAAATGGGGATCTGTAGAAAGTTTAAATGTCTCCAGGCGATGCGGCTTCAATCCAAATGCCCGCCATATTCGGCTGATCGCCATCGCATTGAGCCCCGTCTCTTCTGCCATCAACGTCGTCGACCAATGCGTTGCATTGGCCGGTTTAGTTTGCAGGGTCTTGCTAATAACCTCGGTAACTTTATCGTCGTTAATGCTGCGCGGGCGTCCTGCACGAGGCGCATCCGTTAAACCTTCAAGTCTGTATTGTTCAAATCGACGGCGCCACTTTCCAACGGTCTCCGCCGTTACACCAACACGGTCACCAATGGCTCTACCCGATAATCCTTCAGCACTCAATAAAATGATTCTCGCCCGTTGCTGCTCCGCTGCAGGCATCTTCCGACGCCGCAGCCAACGCTTTAGTTCGATAGTCTCTTCTTCTGAGAGTTGCAGTAACTTAATGGGTCTTCCCATGCCATGATCTCGCTATGAGTTCGGGTTCTGAGTTATAGACACCATA
>NZ_JBSWVF010000071.1:0-937 GCF_056159445.1 Pseudomaricurvus sp. ABR4_320
GAGGGAACATATGAAGTTCAGCAAGTACCACGCTTTGGGCAATGACTACATCGTTATAGACCCTAAGGATTTAAATGAGCCACTTTCTGAAGCTAACATTACAGCTATATGTGATCGTCACTTTGGTGTGGGCTCTGATGGTATCCTTTATGGCCCAGAGGACAGCGATAGTTGTGACTTTTCCCTTAGAATTTTTAACCCAGATGCAAGTGAAGCTGAGAAAAGTGGTAACGGATTACGAATTTTTTCAAGATACCTTTGGGATCAGTCTCTCGTATCCCATAATGAATTCACGATCCAAACAAAAGGTGGTGTTGTAAAATCAACGGTGGGTAATCGAGGTCTTTCAGTATCCGTCGGGATGGGAAAGGTACGTTTTACGCACGAATTATCTGGAGAACCAACTCCTAGTGCTAACATCATTGATATTAACGGCAAAGAGTTTATTTACTACTTGGCGAATGTTGGCAACCCTCATTGTGTCATTTTGCTCGATGAAGTTACCCCGTCTTTCGCTAAAGAATACGGAAGTATCATTGAAAATGATCCAAAATTTAGAAATCGCACTAATGTACAATTTGTAAAGGTCATTGATAATTCGTCAATACAGATAGAAATATGGGAACGCGGTGCGGGTTATACTCTAGCATCTGGTTCAAGTAGTACCGCTGCTGCGTCTGTTGCAAATGCCTTAGGTTTGTGCGGCTCTAATGTCAATGTTCATATGCCTGGCGGCATTATTAATATAAAACTCAATGAGCAATTTTTTGCAACTATGACTGGAGCTGTCCGTAAAATATGCACTGGTTATATTTCAAGTGAAGCGCTCAGGTCCCTCTAACAATCGCAAGCACGCGGACAAGTTTCCGCTACGCATTTTTGTGTTGGCTTCGCCACCGTACACAAAAATACTTCACTGCAATTAGCCGCTGTTGCG
>NZ_JBSWVF010000072.1:0-911 GCF_056159445.1 Pseudomaricurvus sp. ABR4_320
ACCAAAGGTGCAGGGTCAATGGCAACTGTATTGTTTAGTCCATAATATTGAGAAAATCGCCAATTACGGGGCGATGAACTAGTGTTATCGCGACAACGAGTCGATATAAACGAGATCCCCAAAATATCGGCAGTATTATTCAAAAATGGATTGATAGGACTATGAAAAATAGTTGCAAAATACCGGTTGTTGCCAGTTTAGTTTTTCTACAGTCTCGTTAGGGCTACCGATGGAGGAAATATGCCTAGTGTTCTGATTGAAGTAAGGCAGGAATATTCGAGAGAGACCGAGCAGGGAATAATGGAGGCGGTTCACGCTGCCATTCGTGACAGTTTCAAAATTAAAGCTGATGATCGCCATGTTCGCTTTGTTGTGCATGAGCCACATCGTTTTGAGTGCCCGCCGGGTCGAGAAAAGCCAGAATTCTATACACACATCAGTATTGACTGCTTTGCGGGGAGGTCGCTAGAGGCGAAGCGTAATCTTTACCAAGCAATTGTCAGTAACCTTCAAGAGTTTGGTATTCCGCCAAATCACGTCAAGATACTGCTTCGTGAAATCACGGCTGAAAATTGGGGCATAAGGGGCGGCCAAGCCGCGTGTGACGTCGATCTGGGTTTTAAAATCAATGTGTAGTCTCCGCCCTAACAATACGTTCAACTGGACAATTTACAGCGGGGCATTCGCTTCGCAAATTGTGCGCCCCGCAGTAAACCACTGCGCCCGCAAGCGGGCTCTGTTTTGCCAGTTAACTTGGCGTTAGTGCGACAAGCGAAGCTTGTCATCTACTTGCAGGGTGAAAGTCCCTGTCGGATAAGGTCTAGCCAGCCATCCGTATCGAGTCTTGCGCAATGTGCGGAGTTTAAAATTAGGATTATTTGAGAGGCAGGAAGCACGGACGAACAAACATT
>NZ_JBSWVF010000073.1:0-767 GCF_056159445.1 Pseudomaricurvus sp. ABR4_320
TGGTCGAGTGGACCAAGGGAACTTCCCCCTCAGCCTCTCACAGAACCGTACGTGAACCTCTCGATTCATACGGCTCTTCACGTTCAAACCAACAATATTCATTAGCCTATTTGCCAATGCGGAAATCCCCACGGACTGTGTTGACGCACTGAATTTATACGTCTAGCCGCTTGCATGATAGTGGTGAGCTTTTTGTACTTTTTCTTCGCCCAGCGACTCAGTCGCTTGTCAAAATGAAACAGTACATTGCGTATTATGCTTTTGCCAAAGGCACCGTAATAGTTATACCAACCTCTCAGGCGACTCAGACTGTAAGCTCTAATAGCCTTTAGCTCTTTTCCACACCAACGCATCCACGGCCAACCGTTAATTTCCTCTCGTATCGCTTTGGCGGATTTCTGACTGATGGCAGCTAAAAAATAGAGCCCCATCTTACCGCTCCGGGTTTTAATGTAGCGCGGCCGGAACGTGTAGCCAAGAAAATCAAAAGCGACCGTATCAAAGTGCTTCCGATTGTACCCGCCCTTGCAGTACACCACTTTGGTCTTGTCTGGGTGGAGAGTTAAGCCACACGCGCTGAAACGCTCTTGTAAGCGCTTTAGTAGCTGTTCGGCCTCACGCTCACTGGCACAGTGGCAAACAATGTCGTCCGCATAGCGCTCGAATTGTATTCCGCCCCAGTGCCGCTCTACCCATACGTCGAATACGTAGTGTAAAAACAAATTGGCTAACAGCGGGCTGATTACTCCACCTTGCGGTGTGCCCCG
>NZ_JBSWVF010000074.1:0-765 GCF_056159445.1 Pseudomaricurvus sp. ABR4_320
CGTTTCGAGCTCTCTACAGTAAACTGTCGAATGTAGCTTTTCTGAGTTTCCTCAGAAGCTTCACCTTTTCGACAGCAAACAACAAAGCGTACAAAGCGATCACAAAAAGACGTGACGCGTTTACTAGACGTTAAGTGTATAAATGAACTACGACGAATATATCAAGGAAGTTGAAAAGTTCTCAGATGATGAAGTGGTTGCTCGTCTGGGAAAGCATCTTTCAGAATGGAAGCAGGACGACAATGATGCCATTGAGCTGGCAGATTCAATTGAGCGATTCTTTGGCAATTCTTGGATTGAAAGAGAGGAAACGCATAATCACTTGTATCACCTCTGGTGTAAGTTTAAAAAGGAGGCCATAGAAGGCATTGGTGTTATGACCATGAACGAGAGATTGTACTGGTTTGGTCTATTCGAGCGCTTTGAAAATTCGAAGTCAGAAGCAGCCCAAAAGGTAATTTATGCCAAGCTCTGCGCAAACACTTAACAAGCGCATGTTGTGCGCCCACTGCGTGGGCTGGGACCTCCGTTCCGCTGCGCTCGTGTGTCATGACGAAAGGCTAAAGCCTTTCTTGCTGTATTAAAGATGAGGGTAGGCCCCTCGGTTTCGGTAGCCAGATGCAGAAATCAAACCGCCCTATGCGGCTGGTATTAAGAGTATTGGTCGTGAGCGATAGGGGAAAAGGCAAAACAATTTGTCAGGTGAGCTTGGAAGAGATGAACGAAAGTGAACCGTCGATGCAGTGTCGATATGTAAAGACGTTT
>NZ_JBSWVF010000075.1:0-712 GCF_056159445.1 Pseudomaricurvus sp. ABR4_320
AGCTTCAGCAAACTGTTTTCGTTTGCAAAGCCGCCCTTCGTTTTGGTGAGTTTTCTAAATTGGCGATGGACGGCTTCAACGGCATTGGTCGTGTAAATCGCTTTGCGGACGTCTTCAGGATATTTGAAGTAGACCGATAGATTATCCCATTTATTGCGCCATGATTTGATGACAACGGGGTACTGCTTTCCCCACTTAGCCTCGAGGTCGTCCAAGGCGATTTCAGCCGCATTTTTTGTGGCCGCCTTGTACACGGTTTTTAGGTCACTCATGAAAGCTTTCTGATTTTTAGAGGCGATGTACTTCATCGAATTACGGATTTGGTGAATGATGCATAGCTGCACTTCGGTGTCAGGGTAAATGGATTCAATCGCTTCAGGAAAGCCTTTTAGTCCATCGACGCAGGCGATAAGAATATCCTTAACCCCGCGGTTCTGAAGGTCTGTCAGCACGCTCAGCCAATAGTGCGCGCCTTCAGCATCCGATAGATAGAGACCAAGCAGCTCTTTCTTACCGTCAATGTTGAGGGCTAATATGGTGTAAATGGCTTTGCTCACAAAGCGGCCATTTTCTTTGATTTTGAAATGAATGGCATCGAGCCAAACGATGGGGTAGACCGCATCGAGATCGCGCTCTCGCCATGCTTGCAACTCAGGCAACAGCTTGTCAGTGACAGCGTTTAGCGTACCGTTGGAGAACTCGATATCGTAGT
>NZ_JBSWVF010000076.1:0-706 GCF_056159445.1 Pseudomaricurvus sp. ABR4_320
GCTTGGCGAAAGCGTCGGCTGGACCGTGATCGCTGGGTTTATGTGTGGGCGGATGGCATCTACAGCGGGCTGAGATCCGAAAGCCATAAGCTGTGTGCGCTGGTGATTATCGGTGTAAATGAGCGAGGCCAGAAGCACTTTCTGGCGATTGAAGATGGCGTACGGGAGTCGACACAGAGCTGGCGAGAAGTACTCCTGAACCTGAAGTCCCGGGGCATGAATGCGCCGCAGCTCGCTGTTGGCGACGGGGCCATGGGCTTCTGGGCAGCCTTGGATGAAGTGTATAGCGAGACCCGTCACCAGCGCTGCTGGATGCACAAGACCGGCAATATTCTGAACACGGTTCCTAAGTCTGTGCAGCCGAAAATGAAGCAAGCGCTACACGATATCTGGCAGGCGGAAACCCGAAAAGACGCCGAACGGGCATTTGCACAGTTCGAAACAACGTACGAAGCGAAGTATCCGAAAGCGGTTAACTGCCTTCGTAAAGATCGTGATGAGCTTCTGGCATTTTACGATTTTCCAGCCCAGCATTGGGAGAGTTTACGAACAACTAATCCGATTGAGTCGACCTTCGGAACGATTCGCCATCGGACAAAGCGATCTAAGGGCTGCCTGAGTCGCGACGGTATGCTGCACATGATCTTCAAGCTGGGCGAGTGCGCTCAGAAAAACTGGCGGAAGCAGAGGGGTTTCCGTTACCTGG
>NZ_JBSWVF010000077.1:0-681 GCF_056159445.1 Pseudomaricurvus sp. ABR4_320
CAAAGCAGCGGCGCGCGTTAGCGCGTCCAGCCCGCAGGGCGATGCTGCCTTTGCTTGTTAGGTGATGTGCTAGCACTTTTGCAAAACAATACGCGCCCACTTTACATTCTCTTTATTTGGCAAGATGCTGGATTGATTTTGCACTTGGAAAATGCATTCGAAACCATAATTTTCGAATTGTTCAATTGTGAGTTTCGTATCTGTCGGATAGACCCTTGATCCTAAACCAGCTGGCCCGTTTCTGAGTGAAATGGCACATCTTCCTCCTTTTTTAATTAGTGCCGAGAGACGTATTACTGCCGATTCTCTTTCAGTGTTATCAATATGATGCCAAACCCCATCAATTAGAACAAAGTTGAATTGATCTGTGCCCGTATTTAAGCATGCTAAATCAGGCAGGCTACCTTTGAGCCAGCTGATCGATTCGCTTCTATATTTCTTTCTCGCAGCACTCAAGAATTCTGGCATAGGCTCTACAGCTGTAACAGTAAAACCTTCTTTAGCTAGTGCAGCTGCATTTTGGCCAGCGCCGGAGCCTGCATCTAATATACGGGCAGGCTTAGACGGCAGAAACGCAACAAAATCTTTGCAAACCTCAAAGAAATCTAGGTCTTGGCTGACCTCAATGAAGCGGGAAACAAATTTTTCGTAGCCTTCAGTTCCTGCCACCATGTTTTCACC
>NZ_JBSWVF010000078.1:0-680 GCF_056159445.1 Pseudomaricurvus sp. ABR4_320
TGCATCAAAGGAAGACTTGTGACTCAAAGTAAAAATCTACACCATGTTAAAACAGTCGCTGAGTTTGAGGCTGGGTATTGGTATGCTTCAGAGTTAAAGCAGTTTGCCAAAGAGATTGGCGTGCCTAACGGCAGTAAGCTAAGGAAAGACCAATTAGAAGGCATTATAAAAAGCTATATTGAAGATGAGATCCTCTTCGAAAAGCGAGAATCAAAGAGATCTAAATCCCAACAGACTGATACTCTTGCGCTTGATCAAAAAATAGAAAACTACGTGAGTAACAAAAAAACAAAGTCATTCATTATGAATGAAGCTAAGAAAATATGCCCTAACTTGCCCAAGAAGTCTGGCGTATGGTACTGGACTAATCGTTGGCGTGAAGAGCAACTAGAGAAAAATAAAAAAATCACGTATCGGAAATTAATACAATATTTTGTTAAATTGAGCACTCAGGAAAGTAGACTCCCACAAATCCCATCTGCACGTTTCAATAATTTTATCACCGACTTTCTTGCCGCTAACGAAGGCAGTCGAGATGAAGCAAAAGCCGAGTGGGAAAAGCTAAAATCCTTAGGTATTCCGAAAACTTATAATGCGTGGAAAAACTATAATGCATAACAATCACATCAAATTCGCTCCCCATCGGTCGCCGGACGCTCGTTCCTCGCGCCGTTTATGTG
>NZ_JBSWVF010000079.1:0-657 GCF_056159445.1 Pseudomaricurvus sp. ABR4_320
CTGATCGCTAGAGACACCGGCCTCATCACTTCCGCCGCCACCACCACCGCCTCCACAAGAGACAATGGCTACTGCGGTAAAAATAATAGACGATACTTTTTTAATATGCGTGTTAATACGCATTGCTTAGCTCCTTTAAAATAACGAGTTAATTCCTTTTGAATCACATTGTGAATTCAATGTCTTACCGGTGAGATAAACCGCAAGCCTGAAATTGTTTTAGTGAGATGATCTGTTGGGTATTACTCAGGCAGCCAATCACCAAGATATCCTGAGAAACTTTCCGTCAATGAATTCGCATCACTGGTAACCGGAATATCATCGTGACGAAAACGCTCCAGCATAATGACATCGGGTGACCTCAGACTTTCATCAACCCGAGCGACCTGAAGAACGTCATCTGAATCCGCTGGCAGCACATACGCAACGGTTGATACGCCAGGACTGTCTGGCCCAAGACCGGAGGACCCTCCTTCTAAAACGGCTATTTTAGTGCCGTCCGGCGACCAGGATGCGCGTCCAAAGGCATCGTCGCCTTCCGCATTTGTTGCTATTTGTCGTAAAGAGCCTGTCTCAACATCTAGCATCCAAAACGTCGCATATTTTGAAACTAACGTTCCTGAGGTGTAAACATTAAAGGCAATTTTTGTCCCGTCC
>NZ_JBSWVF010000080.1:0-641 GCF_056159445.1 Pseudomaricurvus sp. ABR4_320
TGGGTTTGGGGTAGCTGATCGGCGAAAAGTCTTTGGCCGGCTTCAGGTGCGCGTGATCGGGTACTGGATCCGACAGTGTCCAGGGCAGCATGCCGTTAAACAGATTGATGTCGATAAACGCGTAGGCGGAGCCGAGAATGTTGCCCCATTTGTGTTGGGCCGGGCCAAAATTGCGCTGGGTCCAGAGCTCTTTATAAGCCCAGGATTCTTTGTAGGCGCTGTCGAATTCCGTCAAATCATCGCTACTGCGCTCAGCTGCCAGGGCTGCGACCACACATTCCGCCGCCACCATGCCGGATTTCATCGCCGTATGGGTGCCTTTGATCTTGGCAAAGTTCAAGGTGCCGGCATCGTCACCAATTAACAGTCCTCCAGGAAAATGCATCTTCGGTTGGGCTTGAATGCCGCCTTTGGTAATGGCGCGAGCGCCGTAACTGATGCGTTGTCCGCCTTCCAGGTATTGCTTCACCACTGGATGATGTTTGTAGCGCTGGAATTCATCGAAGGGGCTGAGATAGGGATTGCTGTAAGACAGATCGGTGATCAATCCACACACCACCTGGCAGTCATCGATGTGATACAGAAAGCTACCACCGGCCGCGCCGTTCTCGGCCAGTGGCCAACCGGCGGTGTGGACCACC
>NZ_JBSWVF010000081.1:0-641 GCF_056159445.1 Pseudomaricurvus sp. ABR4_320
AGTGGTCCACACCGCCGGTTGGCCACTGGCCGAGAACGGCGCGGCCGGTGGTAGCTTTCTGTATCACATCGATGATTGCCAGGTGGTGTGTGGATTGATCACCGATCTGTCTTACAGCAATCCGTATCTCAGCCCCTTCGATGAATTCCAGCGCTACAAACATCATCCGGTGGTAACGCAGTATTTGGAGGGCGGACAACGCATCAGTTACGGCGCTCGCGCCATTACCAAAGGCGGCATTCAAGCCCAACCGAAGATGCATTTTCCTGGAGGACTGTTAATTGGTGACGATGCGGGCACCTTGAACTTTGCCAAGATCAAAGGCACCCATACGGCGATGAAATCCGGCATGGTGGCGGCGGAATGTGTGGTCGCTGCCCTGGCAGCTGAGCGCAGCAGCGATGATTTGACGGAATTCGACAGCGCCTACAAAGAATCCTGGGCCTATAAAGAACTCTGGGCCCAGCGCAATTTTGGCCCGGCCCAACACAAATGGGGCAACATTCTCGGCTCCGCCTACGCCTTTATCGACATCAATCTGTTTAACGGCATGCTGCCCTGGACACTGTCGGATCCAGTACCCGATCACGCGCACCTAAAGCCGGCCAAAGACTTTTCGCCGATCAGCTACCCCAAACCCG
>NZ_JBSWVF010000082.1:0-626 GCF_056159445.1 Pseudomaricurvus sp. ABR4_320
CTCGCGAACTGTGTGATTGGATCACGTTTTTATGTAAGGCGCTACCCCCAAGATCCATTGGCACTTTTATCGAGCTTTTAATCGGGGCCATGCTAAGCCCAACGGGTTTTGTGACTGATGCCTATCTCATGCTCGATATGCGTAATCACTGGACTAGCTACTACAAGTGGCTACAAAAAGGGAAATGGTCGTGGCTGGCCCTGGCAAGACAATTTATACGGTTGGTGTTGGCAACCTTGCAGCCTGACGTAGTGCATTTGGTTATTGATGATACCTTGACGCTTCGGGCCTCCAAAAGAGCTCCCGGAAGTCAGATGCATCATCAGCATGGCAACAAGCCGAATTTGGCGAAGTTTGTGCGCGGGCAATGCTGGGTTAGTTTGGCTATGATCATGCGCCGAACGGATCATACACCAGTGGCATTACCGGCGTTGTCGCGGCTGATACCCAGCGCCAGCAATACTGGAAAATTGGTGGCGGCAAACACCTTGATACGCAGTGTTTATCGGTTGTTTGCCGGCAAAACCGTTCGAGTTCTCGTGGACAGTTGGTATATGCGGCGCGTGTTTATTGACGCGATGCTGGAGCACAATTTTGAGGTGATCGGGCAGGTTCGAATCGACACC
>NZ_JBSWVF010000083.1:0-608 GCF_056159445.1 Pseudomaricurvus sp. ABR4_320
CGTCGTGGTAGAACGCCCCGTTACCGGGACGCCCCCACACAGATCCGGACGTGCAGAATTACCGCATCCGGCTCCTCAGTTATATTATTTACCGCGCAGCCAAAACCTTGCACGAAACATCTTGATTTAATCACCTTCGCCTTTTCACCCAACAATCAAATTAAAATGTTTCAGCTCTAGCTGAATGTAAGCCTCGCACTTTAGTTTTCATACAATATCCAGCCCTACATGTCCGGTGTATGTGTCCACTACGAATTAAATATAACCGCCAACCCCTTCGCCATGTAAACGGCTTTCCCGTTCTCAGACTACTATGAGCTGGTCCGACTCCCAAGAGGTCATCGTTCGCCTCGCTTTTCACTAAGCCTCCCTACCCGATCCATCGGGAACTCTCTTGGGCCTCACAAGTTCCTGAAACACCTCTACATACATGCCACGGTTTGAGAACTCCGCCAGCTCGCCACAACCTCGCCTGTAATGGTTGTTTTGCATGGACTTCGACGGCGTTATAAGCCTCGTCAACTGGGACTCGCTATTTTCGGAGCAATACCAACACTTCAGGAGCGCGCACTCCCTATGGCCTACATGTTTCTCTGTCTACGCTTCAC
>NZ_JBSWVF010000084.1:0-592 GCF_056159445.1 Pseudomaricurvus sp. ABR4_320
ACTTCCCAAAAGTTGGTTTTCCAGACAAAAGAAATCGGCCAGGCAATTACCCTCCAGCCGGGTCGCATAATCAGTCTAAGCTTTTTGATAAGATATGGATCAGGAACCGAATGGCACCTGGTGCGACCAACGATCGCCAATCTACCTTCCCAGACAAATTGACGGCATGATTATAAACCTTTGATCTGCCGAGACAATGACCGAGAGAGTCGAAACCTTAGATTAACACCAAATATATGCATTAATGTTATATTATTGATTCATTTTAAAGCGCTGACGGGATTATTGCTTCCCTGCCAGACACAAGGTTATTATGTTGCAATTGCAATTATTTTTCAGCCTTTCATATAAATTGTTTAAAACCTGACCGATTGCTTTTAGGAGACACTGTGGAACGCGAATTTATGGAGTACGACCTGGTCATTGTCGGCGGCGGCCCCGCCGGTCTGGCAGCGGCCTGTCGCATGCGTCAACTCAACGAAGACCTCAGCGTCTGCCTGGTGGAAAAAGGCTCTGAAATCGGTGCCCACATTCTCTCCGGCGCGGTGTTTGAACCTCGTGCCCTCGACGAACTCTTTCCCGATTGGAAAGA
>NZ_JBSWVF010000085.1:0-587 GCF_056159445.1 Pseudomaricurvus sp. ABR4_320
TCGAAACCAGAGAATGAGCGTATCTCTGGGATGAGTGAGGGCGCTGACTGGATGCGGACCTCATGGCAACCGGTATTGAGGCGGCATGACTTCCTGGCAGGCTTTAATACGGAACATGAGAACCTGTCGCTCTGATGCTAAGGGAGAAGCGCAAGTGGTAATCCCACGAGGCAAGAGTACCAATGCAGAGCACAGGGGCGGACTGCTGTGTAGTAGTGATGAAGCGCTTGTAATGAGTGTGGAGCGAAGGCAGCAGCACGTTCAGTCTGACTCACTGGGCCAACCAGCTATGGGATGAACCTGATGAGTCAAACAAAATCATTCGATATTCCTAAATCCTTAGTGTACGAGGCGTATAAGCGGGTCAAAGCCAATCAAGGAGGAGCTGGAGTGGACGGAGAGAGCCTTGCGGCTTTCGATGCCAATTTGAGCAACAACCTCTATAAGATATGGAACCGCCTATCGTCCGGCAGCTACATGCCGCCAGCGGTGAAGCGAGTTGACATTGAAAAAGCCAATGGTGGTACTCGTCCACTCGGCATACCCACCGTCAGCGACCGCATTGCCCAAATGGTCGTCAAGCTGCA
>NZ_JBSWVF010000086.1:0-586 GCF_056159445.1 Pseudomaricurvus sp. ABR4_320
ACTTCTTAATCTGATTAATCAATGGTTGAAGGCGAGAATCAAAGAGCCGGACGGACACTATCACAAGCCTGAATCAGGCACGCCGCAAGGCGGAGTGATCAGTCCGGTATTGGCGAACATCTACCTTCATTACGCCTTGGATTTATGGTTCGAGAAGAAGGTCAAACCGCAGTGTGAAGGGCGGGCCATGCTCATCCGTTATGCGGATGACTTTGTGGTGGCATTCCAGTATCGACAAGAAGCCCGGGCCTTCTACAAACAGCTCGCTTCCAGACTGAAGACATTCAATCTGGAAGTAGCTCCGGAGAAGACCTCGATGAAACGTTTCAGTCGATTTCATCCCGGTCAAGAGCGGCACTTCGAGTTTCTGGGCTTTCGTTTCTACTGGGAAGTGGACTTCACGGGTGAGCCCCGGCTGCGCAGGAAGACCGCCCCCAAGAAACACAAGGCAGCTTTGCATAGCTATTATCACTGGATTAAAGACAATCGCCACCGGCGGCTTGATCACAGCATGCCAGAGTTAAAGCGCAAGATAGCCGGCTTTAGAAACTACTTCGCTTTACCGGATAACAGTCTGAGTGTAGGG
>NZ_JBSWVF010000087.1:0-576 GCF_056159445.1 Pseudomaricurvus sp. ABR4_320
GAGCTATAGTCAAATCTGGTGTATGAAGATTTAAGCAGTGGCCTGTTGATCAACCGGTTCTACTTTCTCTCCGTCCTTGAATTTCACTCCCTGGAGTACATCCGCCAGCAGCTTAAAGCCGCGTAGCCGATACCAATTTTTCTCTGCTGTAGTGAGCAGTTTGTACGCCATCGATAGCGTCGTTAATCGGCTACCACAATTCTTAGTTTTGTTTGTTCGTAGTCGCACCGTGGCAAAGACAGATTCAATTGGGTTTGTTGTGCGCAGGTGCGCCCAGTGCTCTGCTGGAAAATCATAAAATGCCAGCAGTTCAGGCTTGTCTTTCGCCAAACAATCCATTGCGCCTTGGTACTTTGGGCTAAACCGCTTTAAACAATTGTCAAACGCGTTGTAAGCTTCTTCTCTGGTCTCTGCCATCCAGATATCATGTAAAGCCTCCTTCACCTTTGGCTGTACGGCCTTGGGAAGCTTGTTCAATACGTTGCCCGTTTTGTGCACCCAGCAACGTTGTTGAGCCGTTTCTGGCCAACGCTTGCCAATCGCTTTCCAAAAGCCTAGGGCACCATCTGCTACGGC
>NZ_JBSWVF010000088.1:0-557 GCF_056159445.1 Pseudomaricurvus sp. ABR4_320
AGCAATTCCACGAATGAAGGCACGAGCATCAACAAGTGGTCTTCAAAAGCCGCTAAGGCGGTTGATGTGAGTCAGGATGTGGACAGTGGCAACGTTCTGGGCGCGGCGACCGGCGCTCTTGATTTAGCGGGCAGCAGTAAACTCAGCGATGCGTCCGCCACCACCATCGACCAGTACATCAAGGGTGCGCCAGCGATTCAAGTGGGTGATCTGGCCAAACTGGGCATGGCGGCAAAGGCGTTTGATGACGGCAATTACCAGGTCGCCAACCAACATGCGGAATCGACCAGCTGGGGACAAACGGCGGCAGCAACCCCAATGCCCTGGCAAGTGCCAGAAAAGACAGCTCAGGAAACCGCCGCTGCGCCCGTCGTCGAAGCCCAGCCCGAGATCGTTACGGCGGACTCGGCAAATCTTGCCGCCGACAGCACCATGGCGGTAAACAGCTTAACCGCGGTGGATACGGAAGTGGTCGACATGGAAGAATCCGCGTCCAGCTCTGTGCCAGCACCTCCGCCCGTCCCGGCCAATGATGCGGCAAATGCCCCTCAAGACGG
>NZ_JBSWVF010000089.1:0-551 GCF_056159445.1 Pseudomaricurvus sp. ABR4_320
TCAACCGAGCCTGCTGGGCGACGCCTCGGAACCCGTTTCTCCAGAAGGCGAAACCACCACGGTGACCTACCAGAGAGGGAAAGCGCCCAAGCAGCGCCCCGATGACTGCGTTAACGACAGCGGCCTGCGGTTTACCGATGAGGTGCCGGTTGATGTGATTGAGGTGCAGCCCCCAGAATTACAGGGTCCTGAAGCGGATCAATACGACATTATCGGTACCAAAAGCACCTTTCGTCTGGCCCAGCGTCCGGCCAGTTATGTGGTGCTGCGCTATGACCGCCCCGTCATCAAACGCAAAGACCGTGAGCAGCCCCTCCCAAGCCCAGCACCGTTTAATGTGCTGGACAAAAGTCTCGCCGACGTCAGTCTTCTGGCTGGACTGCTCATCGACAAATTTCAATTTCATTTACCCCTTTATCGTCAGCATCAACGCCTGACACACGCCGGGATTACACTCAGTCGCGCCACGCTGACGAATCTGGTCAAGCGGGCGATAGACTTGCTACGCCCCATCGTCGAAGCGCAGTTGCAGAATGTCCTTCGAAGCCGGC
>NZ_JBSWVF010000090.1:0-524 GCF_056159445.1 Pseudomaricurvus sp. ABR4_320
CTCACAATCTCTCGCACGAGTGAAGGTGTCATAAATTCTAGTACCCAATTAATAAGAGCTTCCGATAACCCCCAACAAATATCTGGCTTCGAGATCTCAACAACCGCTGACCCAGGCACAACGGATACCTTCGTAGCCGGGGATATCTCTCTGGAAATCACCACCAACAAGCTTGATATTTCCATCGGCTACAACGGTTCAGCTCTAACGGTTAACGGCGTTGAAGATATAACAAGTGTGGATGAAAGCCCCTATTACGAGAGCGACACGATTAACCAGGCTTATACCTACTCAGATATCGAATATGATCCCGCTAATCTGGGACAAGGTAATTACTGCCCCAGCCAAGGCTCTATCTCTGGAGAACTCTTAGGAGAACGTTTTACTGTGGTTTTTGGAGGCACGAATATCGAAGTGACCAAAAGTGGTCAATCACCAGAAACCTTTAATTGTAACGACGTTATTGCCTTTTCGGACGATACGGGTGAAGAGGACATTTTTTTTGAAGCAATGGATGATCTTGA
>NZ_JBSWVF010000091.1:0-523 GCF_056159445.1 Pseudomaricurvus sp. ABR4_320
CCAGGAAAAACCGGAAACCGTCGGCACCGCTGGCTGGGAAGCCAAGTTCGAACAGAACAAGATTGCCCTCGAGTTACAAAGCGTTAGCCAGAGTTTGGGTGATCCCAATCTTTCATCCTCTCAAAAGGCAGAGCTCTCCTATCGCTTAGAAGAGCTGGAAGCCGCTTCACAATACCAGGCTGAGCGCATTGCCCAATCCGAACAGGATGGCGAAGGCTGGGTGGCCGCGCCTGCCCGAGGCCCTGAACTGGCGAAAGATCTGGGTTGGCCAGATGCGCCGGAAGGGCATGTCTGGGTAGCGGGTACGGAACAGCCGTATCTGCGTCGAGTTGATGCCAACGATACCTCGAAGTTGAGGTATGATGTCGGCGCGGAAGAATTTGTTGAGGGAGCCCCAGGAAGCACCACACTTTCCCATATCCAGGATGTGTATGCTCGCCCTTATATCAGCGCGGAAACAGAGCGGGCCGTGGGGGTTAAACCTCTTGATATGAAAAACGCCCATCTGCACCATATCTTGGAA
>NZ_JBSWVF010000092.1:0-512 GCF_056159445.1 Pseudomaricurvus sp. ABR4_320
TGACACTTATATCACCGGTGATGTTTCTCTAGCAGTGAGCACGAACAAGTTGGACATCAATGTCGGCTACGATGGCACCGCACTCAAGGTTAACGGCGTTGAGGATGTAACGATTGTTGTTGAAAGTTCTTTCGATGAAAAAATAAGTATCTACGACGCCTATACCTATTCTGATGTTGAATATTCCTTGGCCGACCTGGACAACGAGGATTTATGTCCTATACAGGGCTCCGTTACTGGAGAAAGCGATGGAACGAGCTTTGTCGTCGAATTTAAAAACGCCAGTATCGAAGTAACCAATAGCGGTCAAGCGACTGAAACATTCAGCTGCAATGACGTAATTACCATGTCGGACGAAGCTGTTGAGGAAGATACCTCAGAAGATACGGCGAACGATACAGCAGAAGACACATCAGATGACCTCTATAACCAGGCTTTGGATACTGCAGCTTACGGCAGTGCTGTGCAGTTCAATTACAACATGATGACGCTTTGGGGCATCCCATACTAGG
>NZ_JBSWVF010000093.1:0-511 GCF_056159445.1 Pseudomaricurvus sp. ABR4_320
TTCCTCCAAAGTGTTCTCATTGCAATTGCTATAAATGACATTTAACGCCGGACAGGCATACACAAAACTTCTGTGCAGCTTGATTAATCAGCTGTGTATCAGTTTAATCACGGAAATACGATTAAACTGCCACTTTGCATTTATACAACTTTACTTGCCAAATTTTTAAAGAACGTCTGACGGAAAGTCAGAATCGAAAAACAAACAGCATTTGCTTTTCGATTACACCTTCCAGATATATGCAAAAATGATTGGTGGAGCTATGCGGGATCGAACCGCAGACCTCCTGCGTGCAAAGCAGGCGCTCTCCCAGCTGAGCTATAGCCCCAGTAATTTTAATGCAATGAATTTACATTAAATTCGCAAATGGTAGGCCTGGGCAGACTTGAACTGCCGACCTCACCCTTATCAGGGGTGCGCTCTAACCAACTGAGCTACAGGCCTGCTAATCAGCGCCAGTCACCAAATACAGGCAACCAACCTGGTATTCTTGCAATACATCAGATCAAGC
>NZ_JBSWVF010000094.1:0-495 GCF_056159445.1 Pseudomaricurvus sp. ABR4_320
TAGCGCCGCCAGATTTTCTGCCAGGCCGTGCTCGTAAGCGGCGTTGTCGGCCGTCAGCACCTTGCTGACACCCGCAACCTGTGCTGCCGCGTCTGCGGCTGCGCCACAGTGGGCTCCCGCGATCAGTACGGTCACGTCAGCGCCCAAGTCGGTCGCTGCAGCGATGGTATTTAACGTGGCGCCTTTCAGCGCGGTATTGTCGTGTTCTGCGATAACCAGAATGCTCATCAGATCACCTTCGCGTCGTTCTTCAGTTTGTCCACCAGTTCAGCCACATCGGCCACTTTCACACCCGCAGAGCGCTCGGCTGGCGGCTCTACTTTGAGGGTTTTGACTCTCGGGGTGACGTCCACACCCAGCGTCTCTGGTGTGGTGGTGTCCATGGGCTTTTTCTTGGCTTTCATGATGTTGGGCAGCGACGCGTAGCGCGGTTCGTTCAGGCGCAGGTCGGTGGTGACGATGGCGGGCAGCGACAGCTCGACCGTCTGCAGGCCA
>NZ_JBSWVF010000095.1:0-495 GCF_056159445.1 Pseudomaricurvus sp. ABR4_320
CGGCCTGCAGACGGTCGAGCTGTCACTGCCCGCCATCGTCACCACCGACCTGCGCCTGAACGAACCGCGCTACGCGTCGCTGCCCAATATCATGAAAGCCAAGAAAAAGCCCATGGACACCACCACACCAGAGACGCTGGGTGTGGACGTCACCCCGAGAGTCAAAACCCTCAAAGTAGAGCCGCCAGCCGAGCGCTCTGCGGGTGTAAAAGTGGCCGATGTGGCTGAACTGGTGGACAAACTGAAGAACGACGCGAAGGTGATCTGATGAGTATTCTGGTTATCGCAGAACACGACAATACCGCGCTGAAAGGCGCCACGTTAAATACCATCGCTGCAGCGACCGAATTGGGCGCTGACGTGACCGTACTGATCGCGGGAGCCCACTGTGGCGCAGCCGCAGACGCGGCAGCACAGGTTGCAGGTGTCAGCAAGGTGCTGACGGCCAACAACGCCGCTTACGAGCACGGCCTGGCAGAAAATCTGGCGGCGCTG
>NZ_JBSWVF010000096.1:0-491 GCF_056159445.1 Pseudomaricurvus sp. ABR4_320
ATCTTTGGTGCTTGATGAAGGCCTTGTGTTTCCAGTTGCTCGATCACTTCGCTCCAACTGGCTTCCGATTCTCGATAACCATCGACAACCGCTAAAACCTCTTTTCTACCCGTGTCATCAGCACCAATCACGACTAATAAACACAGTCGATCATCCATCCGAACATTGCAGTAAACGCCATCGGCCCAGATATAAACATAGCGGCGCCTACTCAGATCCCGCTTCCGCCATTGACTGTAATCGGCTTCCCAGCTTTGCTTTAAACGACTCACCGTATTAGCTGATAAGCCTTTGGCACCATCCCCTAATAACGCTTCAAGAGCTGGCTGCATGTCGCCAGTAGATATTCCCTTGAGGTACAGCCAGGGAATGAATTCCTCCAGGGCCTTGGTTCGCTTCAGATAGGGCGGCACCAGGCTGCTGTTAAAATGAATACCCTGTTGGGACCGATCTCGTGTTTTCGGTACCTTTACTTCAACCTCACCTAAACC
>NZ_JBSWVF010000097.1:0-477 GCF_056159445.1 Pseudomaricurvus sp. ABR4_320
AATCCCGGTTGATGCTGGGCTTCCGGGACTTTCCAGAGCTCTTTGATGCCGATGCCATAATGCTGAGGCTCTTTGCCGTCATCCAGATTGAATTGGGCGATTAACTGCTTGCCGAGATGGCCGCGGCAGCCTTCCGCAAATAACGTGTATTTGCCGTGCAATTCCATGCCCGGCATATAGGCATCTTTATGCTCACCCGTGGTGCTCACACCCATATCGCCGGTGGCAATCCCTTTGACGCTACCGTCCTCGTGATAGAGCACCTCTGCAGCGGCAAAACCGGGATAAATCTCCACGCCCAGAGCTTCGGCCTGTTCCGCCAGCCAGCGGCATAGATTGCCGAGGCTGATGATGTAATTGCCCTCGTTATGCATGGTCTTGGGCACCAGGGCATTGGGGACCTTCTGGCCTTTCTCCGACGATTTCAGCACATAAATATCATCGTGGGTGACGGGGACAGTCACTGGCGCGCCTTGC
>NZ_JBSWVF010000098.1:0-443 GCF_056159445.1 Pseudomaricurvus sp. ABR4_320
TGCTCATCGCTTGCGGTGGCGGGGGCGGTGGAGGTTCCGGCGATAGCGGTGGCTCTGACGATAGCGGCGCAGATGGTGGTAGTGCCGATAATGGCGGCAATACCGGTAATAATAGTTCTGGAGAAATAAATTCAGGTCTATCAGGTAAGTTTTTTTATGTGGAGTCAAACTCCGCACATCTAATGGATATTAGCTCCGGGGAATATACTGAAATTCCCAATACAGATTGGTATAGCCAGAAAGATCTGTTTCCGCTTGGCGTTTCGGACTTCAGAGCGAAAGCACAATATGGCGGCTCAACATTTTTAGTAACTGTACTGACGTGTCGTCGACATGTTGAAAATGATCCTTTAAGCGGAAAAGATGCTTGCGTCGTTGCACAAGATGTTAACGGCAGCTATGTAAGCGACCCTGTAATCATTGATTGGGACCTTAAATCGGAT
>NZ_JBSWVF010000099.1:0-428 GCF_056159445.1 Pseudomaricurvus sp. ABR4_320
TTGCCGCAGCAGGCCATTCGTGTTTTCGTTAGTGCCGCGCTGCCAAGGGCTCTGCGGGTCACAGAAATAAACGTCGATGTCGGTAGCAATGGAAAAGTTTGCGTGAGATGCCATCTCGGTTCCTCGATCCCAAGTTAGGCTTTGCTGTAACAAAGCCGGCAGTTTTTTCATTTGCCTAGAAAGTGCCAACACTACGTCGTCGGTTTTTTTGGACTTTATTTTAATCAAGACTGTGTACCGAGTTTGTCGCTCGACTAGTGTCGCGATTTGACTGTTGTTCGAACCCAGTATCAAGTCACCTTCCCAGTGTCCGGGAACAGCGCGGTCTTCAATTTCTGAAGGGCGTTCACTAATAGATACTCCATCAACGATTTGGCCTCGAGTCCCTGGAGAATGCGGCTTCGCATGCCTGAACTTTCGTTTGGTAC
>NZ_JBSWVF010000100.1:0-407 GCF_056159445.1 Pseudomaricurvus sp. ABR4_320
AAATTCTGAAAGCGGTGCTTTGAGTGGGTGCGTGCTTTAAATGCTATGGCGTTTAAGGCGGTTGTCATAGGGATTCCGGCCCAACTTTGTCCAGACTATGTATCTATTAAACGCCGTGATATTACTGTCAGTCCCTTCGCCATGTAGGCGGCTTTCCCGCCCTCAGACTACTATGAACTGATCCGACTTCCGGAGTGCCTTCGTTCGCCTCGTATTTTACTTAGCTACCCTACCCACATCCGTTGGGAGCAGATCCGGATCTCACAAGTTCCTGTCATCACTCTTTATACATGCCACGGTTTGATAACTCCGCCAGCTCGCCACAACCTTGCCTGGGCGGTTGCTTTGCTTGGACTTCGACTGCGTTATAAGTCTGGTCAACTGGGATTCGCTATTTTCGGAGCAAT
>NZ_JBSWVF010000101.1:0-390 GCF_056159445.1 Pseudomaricurvus sp. ABR4_320
TGGCTATCGCCCTCAGCAGGCGCAGCGATGGGCTGAGGAGCGCCGTCTCGCGAAGGCTTCCAGACGACTTCAATTCGATGCCTGGCAATTCATTGAAAGGCTCATCCGTATGGATTGGAGTCCCGAGCAGATTAGTCTTTGGCTCAAAACAGTTTCCGATATTCGTGTGAGTCATGAATGGATCTACCAATATCTTCTCCAGGACAAAGCCTCCGGTGGAGACCTCTATACCCACCTGCGTTGCAAGAAAGTCCGTCGTAAACGATATGGCAGCTACAGCCGCCGAGGCCAAATCATTGACCGCGTCAGTATTGATGAGCGCCCTAAAATCGTTGATACCCGCTCGCGAATTGGCGATTGGGAGCTCGACACGATCATTGGCAAGGGTCA
>NZ_JBSWVF010000102.1:0-380 GCF_056159445.1 Pseudomaricurvus sp. ABR4_320
AACAAGTACAAAAACGATAGTGGTGGCCGCGCTGCCTACGACCCCGCGATTCTTCTAAAGATCATTCTCTTTGCCTACTACAAAGGTATTCGCTCCAGTCGAGACATCGAATGGGAATGCCAAAACAACATCCTGTTCAAAGCATTGTCGTGTGATACGGCACCGCACTTTACCAGCATCGCCAGTTTTATCAGCGGGCATCCTGAAGCCATCGAAGACATTTTTACGCAGATACTGATGGTCTGCGATGAGCAAGGTCTGTTAGGCCATGAACTCATCGCTATTGATGGCTGTAAAATAAGCTCAAACGCGGCTAAGGAACATTCCGGCACCTTGGAAGAATTGACGTGCAAGCGGGATAAAATCCAACGTCAAATCAA
>NZ_JBSWVF010000103.1:0-375 GCF_056159445.1 Pseudomaricurvus sp. ABR4_320
TCGCAGCTTGTGTTCTTTGTTGATGACATAACCCAAAGCCTTGGACAATGGGTTTGATGGGATCAGGTCAGTTCGCTGCAACTGTTGCTGACACCATTCGAAGAATCGATCCACCAAGGGCTTGCTGTGCTCAAGACGATAGTTCCGTTTGCGGTCATCCGTCAGTACTTTATCTGTAATAATCGCTTCATGTTTATAGAGTGCCGCGATGATATCCAGAGCTTCTCGTACCGCTGCCGGCTCCTGCTCTTCTGCCTCAATAAATTGCCGACGACTGTGCACCCAACATTGAGCGTGCGTTACTGCCTGACTGGCGTCAACGTAACTGGCATAAGCCGAGTAGCCGTCACTGAGTAACGTGCCTTTGAAGGAGCT
>NZ_JBSWVF010000104.1:0-360 GCF_056159445.1 Pseudomaricurvus sp. ABR4_320
CAAGGGTCATCAGCAGGCGATTGTTTCTCTGACCGAGCGCCGTACTCGTTTCACCCTCATTCAGAGGGTAGAGCGAAAAACGGCCAAATGCGTCACGCAAGCTATCATCAACTTGCTTTCGCCATACAGTGACTCTGTTATCACAATGACGTCTGACAATGGCAAAGAATTCGCCGATCACAACATCATAGCGAGCAAACTTGATGCTGATTTTTACTTTGCTCACCCCTACGCATCCTGGGAACGTGGGCTGAACGAAAATACCAACGGCCTGATACGGCAATACATTCCCAAAGGCACTGATCTGACCAACATAACTCAACAGGAGATCAATCAGATCATGTACAAACTCAATAATCG
>NZ_JBSWVF010000105.1:0-349 GCF_056159445.1 Pseudomaricurvus sp. ABR4_320
GTGTACGGCTTGGTGCGCACTTTTGTGCGGCCGGTAGCCGTAGCTGTTTGGCAGAAAGTCTTGTTCCCAGATACCTTGCAGTACATCAGAAACCGCTTGCTGCACCACTTTGTCTGCTACTGTTGGCAAGCCCAAAGGTCGTTCCTTGCCATTGGCTTTGGGGATGTACACACGTTTAACATCCGCAACTCGGTAGGTGCCCGACGTCAGTTGCTCGGCTAATGTGTGGATATTTTCGGGCAATCGTTGCTCAAAATCGGACGCTGTCACGCCATCGATTCCTGAGGCCGATTGTTTATTGAGGTTAGCCCAAGCTCGATACAACGCATCGGCATTCAGCTGTCCGTAC
>NZ_JBSWVF010000106.1:0-342 GCF_056159445.1 Pseudomaricurvus sp. ABR4_320
AATGCCCAAGCGTTCGGTGAAGGCCAAGAACACCATACTCTAAAACCTGTATTGGATAAGATTCAACAACGTTACGCCGATTCTGAATCCGGTAACTTAATAGAGGGCCAAATCGTCGTCACCGCTGATACCGGTTTTGCCAACGAAGCTAATTACGCCTATCTGAAAGAAGAAGAGATAAACGCTTACATTCCGGACAACGCCTTTCGATCACGTGACCCAAAATTTAAAAGCCAAAATAGCGACCACGGCAAGCGACACCAAGATACTGTAAAAGGCGTAAAAAAAGTTATCCCAGCTACAGAATTTAAATTAAACAAACGAAATAAAACCTGCGTTTGC
>NZ_JBSWVF010000107.1:0-332 GCF_056159445.1 Pseudomaricurvus sp. ABR4_320
CCAATGATCGTGTCGAGTTCCCAATCGCCAATTCGCGAGCGGGTATCAACGATTTTAGGGCGCTCATCAATACTGACGCGGTCAATTATTTGGCCTCGGCGGCTGTAGCTGCCATATCGTTTACGACGGACTTTCTTGCAACGCAGGTGGGTATATAGGTCTCCACCGGAGGCTTTATCCTGGAGAAGATATTGATAGATCCATTCATGACTCACACGAATGTCGGAAACGGTTTTGAGCCAAAGGCTAATCTGCTCGGGACTCCAATCCATACGAATGAGCATTTCAATGAATTGCCAGGTATCGAATTGAAGTCGCCTGGAAGCCTTCGC
>NZ_JBSWVF010000108.1:0-326 GCF_056159445.1 Pseudomaricurvus sp. ABR4_320
TCGTTTGCAATGTCTTCGGTACGGCAGGCCGTATATTGCATGCCCACATCAAAATCGATTTGAGTTTCATCTTCTGAAGCGGATATCTCATAACCCACCAGAATATTTCCTGAGTCGCAATCCACGATCTCTTGACCGCTTTCTAAAACGGTTTTTTGAAAGGCTTGAGTGTTAGCAAAAGCTTTCTGAAAAGCCTTGTTCGCGCTAGAGGTGCTGCTTTCGTCTGACGATAAGCTAAGGACCTTACCGTTTGCACGGGAAAGCGCATCATGGGCAAGGCTTATTGAGCTTTTACCTTCGTTACTGTTGGAACCATTGTTTGTAGG
>NZ_JBSWVF010000109.1:0-307 GCF_056159445.1 Pseudomaricurvus sp. ABR4_320
CGATTATTGAGTTTGTACATGATCTGATTGATCTCCTGTTGAGTTATGGTGGTCAGATCGGTGCCTTTGGGAATGTATTGCCGTATCAGGCCGTTGGTATTTTCGTTCAGCCCACGCTCCCAGGATGCGTAGGGGTGAGCAAAATAAAAATCAGCATCAAGTTTGCTCGCTATGATGTTGTGATCGGCGAATTCTTTGCCATTGTCAGACGTCATTGTGATAACAGAGTCACTGTATGGCGAAAGCAAGGTGATGATAGCTTGCGTGACGCACTCGGCCGTTTTTCGCTTTACCCTCTGGATGAGGG
>NZ_JBSWVF010000110.1:0-301 GCF_056159445.1 Pseudomaricurvus sp. ABR4_320
GTACCGGAACTCGACAGCAAACTGTAGACCTCAAAATAAGAGGGCGTCGGCAAAGACGCCCCGATAACATGACCGCGAATCAAGCCTGGGAGAGAGACGTGGAACGCGAATTTATGGAGTACGACCTGGTCATTGTCGGCGGCGGCCCCGCCGGTCTGGCAGCGGCCTGTCGCATGCGTCAACTCAACGAAGACCTCAGCGTCTGCCTGGTTGAAAAAGGCTCTGAAATCGGTGCCCACATTCTCTCCGGCGCGGTGTTTGAACCTCGCGCCCTCGACGAACTCTTTCCCGATTGGAAAGC
>NZ_JBSWVF010000111.1:0-300 GCF_056159445.1 Pseudomaricurvus sp. ABR4_320
GAGCTATGATGATTTCTGGTGTATGACTTGAAGAGGGTCGCGGTGTACCCTGTTGATTGATCCGGCAAGATCATTAATCAACAGAGGAAAACACCGCATGATTGATATTAATATCGTTGACCTAAATAAACCAGTCGAAGATGCCCTAAACGCCCTGTTAAAACGTGGAGCGCAGCAGATGTTGGCCAAAGCAGTTGAGGCCGAGCTGCAATCCTTCTTGGAGCGGCACGCTGATCAACAGATTGATGGCAAAGCCGCTGTAGTGCGTAATGGCTATTTACCCGAACGCACGATACAGAC
>NZ_JBSWVF010000112.1:0-297 GCF_056159445.1 Pseudomaricurvus sp. ABR4_320
GGCCGTAAACAAATCCGCCACCAGACCATAATCAGCCACCGAGAAAATCGGCGCTTCTTCGTCTTTGTTGATGGCGACGATCACCTTGCTGTCTTTCATCCCCGCCAGATGCTGGATAGCACCGGAAATCCCTACGGCAATGTACAGCTCGGGAGCGACGATCTTTCCGGTTTGTCCCACCTGCATGTCGTTGGGCACAAAGCCCGCATCGACGGCGGCACGGGAGGCGCCCACAGCGGCACCGAGTTTGTCGGCGATCTTGTAGAGCATCTCGAAGTTCTCGCCGTTCTGCATACC
>NZ_JBSWVF010000113.1:0-294 GCF_056159445.1 Pseudomaricurvus sp. ABR4_320
GCGGTCTGCAGCTCGCGCTCTGGCTGGTAGCCATTGCGAACGATGGCGGCACGCCCATTATCGAGCTTACGATCCGTAAAACCGTTGAGAAACTCAGCCAGCTCTGCCTCCACAGCCTTCTGAATTAGCTCCCGGGCCCCTTTCCGTAGTAGCTCAGTGAGCGGATCCGAAATCTCATCTCGACCCAATAGCTCAACAACGTTATTCTTCCCCATAGCGGTGTGTCCCTTGATTGATTTGTCTTGTTTGGCGACAACAACTCAATCAGATACGCCGCTTCTTTTCAATCCTCCT
>NZ_JBSWVF010000114.1:0-294 GCF_056159445.1 Pseudomaricurvus sp. ABR4_320
AGTCGCCGGTTTTGGATTAGCAGGCATACTTTGCGGCGCCTAGCGCGTTTATTCGCATTTGACTGAGCTTCTGTCGCGCGATATCGATTGACACCACCATTGCGACTCAATTCGCGACTTATCGTCGAGGGGCTTCGAGAAAGTTGTTTTGCAATTGCTCTCAAGCTGAGACCAGCGGCCACGCCTCTGGATATTTCCTCTCGCTCTTCTAGCCTGAGGGCCGAAGATCGTTGTGTTTTGGGTCGAGGCCTAATCCCACCGTGATAGCGCAAATAAGAAAATACCGTCGCGGGG
>NZ_JBSWVF010000115.1:0-292 GCF_056159445.1 Pseudomaricurvus sp. ABR4_320
TCCTTCAGGGCAAACGCAGGTTTTATTTCGCTTGTTTAGTTTAAATTCTGAAGCTGGAATAACTTTTTTTACACCTTTTACAGTATCCTGGTGTCGCTTGCCATGGTCGCTCTTTTGGCTTTTAAATTTGGGGTCACGTGATCGAAAGGCGTTGTCCGGAATGTAAGCGTTTATCTCTTCTTCTTTCAGATAGGCGTAATTAGCTTCGTTGGCAAAACCGGTATCAGCGGTGACGACGATTTGGTCTTCTATTAAGTTACCGAATTCAGTATCGGCGTAACGTTGTTGAATC
>NZ_JBSWVF010000116.1:0-292 GCF_056159445.1 Pseudomaricurvus sp. ABR4_320
ACATGGATGTGGGAAATGCAGGTTTTGCAGGAGCAAAAACCTGTCAGGGGCGGCTGTCTTTAGGAATTGGTCAATCTTAGCGAAGTGCTTATCCAGTGTTGATAAAGATTTTTCGAGTTGATCTTTGCGCTCCCGCTCGCCCTTGCGACGACGATCCAGCTTCTGATGTTCCTTCATACACGCTTTGATTTGTTGTTGAATCTTGTCCCGCTTGCGCGTCAATTCTTCCAAGGTCCCGGAATGCTCCTTCGCGGCATTTGAACTCATCTTACATCCATCGATAGCTATGAGC
>NZ_JBSWVF010000117.1:0-290 GCF_056159445.1 Pseudomaricurvus sp. ABR4_320
AGGGAACAAGCCGTGCGTTATCGCAGCAAGTTGGCAAAAGCGCGCTTTCTGGACGGCCGCATGGTGCGAGTAGTTTGGTGTGAGTTTCGGAGCGAACGTGGGGAGTGGAAGTCGACCTGTTTGCTGTTGAGTACGGATACCTCGCTCACGCCTGAAGAGGTCATTGAGAGTTATGGTTTACGCTGGTCGATTGAATCCATGTTTCATCAATTGAAGCTCGCTTGGGGTATGAAAGAAGCCTGGCAGAAAACACGACAGACGTTGCATCGCTGGGTACATCTGACCATGGT
>NZ_JBSWVF010000118.1:0-287 GCF_056159445.1 Pseudomaricurvus sp. ABR4_320
GCAAACGCAGGTTTTATTTCGTTTGTTTAATTTAAATTCTGTAGCTGGGATAACTTTTTTTACACCTTTTACAGTATCCTGGTGTCGCTTGCCGTGGTCGCTCTTTTGGCTTTTAAATTTTGGGTCACGTGATCGAAAGGCGTTGTCCGGGATGTAAGCGTTTATCTCTTCTTCTTTCAGATAGGCGTAATTAGCTTCGTTGGCAAAACCGGTATCAGCGGTGACGACGATTTGGCCCTCTATTAAGTTACCGAATTCAGAATCGGCGTAACGTTGTTGAATCTTAT
>NZ_JBSWVF010000119.1:0-284 GCF_056159445.1 Pseudomaricurvus sp. ABR4_320
TTTTGATCTTCTTCTCGAACCATAAATCCAAGGCGTAATGAAGGTAGATGTTCGCCAATACCGGACTGATCACTCCGCCTTGCGGCGTGCCTGATTCAGGCTTGTGATAGTGTCCATCCGGTTCTTTGATTCTCGCCTTCAACCATTGATTAATCAGATTAAGAAACCGCTTGTCATCAATGCGATGCTCAAGCATTCGCATCAGCCAAGCATGATCCATATTATCGAAGAAGCCTTTAATGTCCGCCTCGACGATATAACCGTAGCCTTTGAATTGAAGGTTC
>NZ_JBSWVF010000120.1:0-284 GCF_056159445.1 Pseudomaricurvus sp. ABR4_320
CCGAGCAGTGCGCCACCGCTAACCAGAGCCAGTGACAGAAGAGATTTGCGAGTGTTGTTCAGTGATTTCATGGTGAGCCTCTATCAATATCAAAAATGTTGTTGTGTTCAGATCACCTCCTGTGAAGACACAGTAAAGATACTGAAAAGGCATATGCGGAGTTAGCTGAAATAACCCGGTGTTATCAAAACTGAGAGAGGCGGCACGGGGAAGGTGTGAAATGGCCAATCTAAGAGGGAGGGAAATAGAGCGAATCGCTATATCACAAGCAATGGCGTGCCAAA
>NZ_JBSWVF010000121.1:0-281 GCF_056159445.1 Pseudomaricurvus sp. ABR4_320
ATAAGATTTCCGGAGTCGCAATCCACGGCTTCTTGACCGCTGTCTACAACGGTTTTATTAAAAACCTGGCCTTGAGGGATCGCCTTTTGAAGGGCTTTGCTCGCGTCGGCATTGCTGATATCGGCGGAAAATAAACCAAGGACCTTGCCGTTCGCTCGGGAAAGAGCCGCATGGGCGATATCTGCGGAACTTATGTCATTGCCGTCATTACTGTTTGAATCATTGTTTGATGATTGATCACTAGGGGTGCCGGAATCATCACTTTCACCGCCACCGCCACC
>NZ_JBSWVF010000122.1:0-277 GCF_056159445.1 Pseudomaricurvus sp. ABR4_320
CTGTGGGTATTCCAACTTGCCATTGACGTGCTGTACGGGCGCCGTTAACCAGCGCTCTATGTAGAGTCGTTGCCATGGATCTTTGATATGTTTGTCGACGGCTTTCATTAACAACTGCCGGTCGATGGTATCGAAGAACCCCTTGATATCCATGTCTAACACCCAGGCTCGACGATCACAGCGCAGTTTGGCTTGAATTAACGCTTGATGCGCCGATTTGTTCGGTCGATAGCCGTAGGAATCGGGATGGAATATCGGGTCGAGCAACGGTTCTATA
>NZ_JBSWVF010000123.1:0-277 GCF_056159445.1 Pseudomaricurvus sp. ABR4_320
TTGTGGGTATTCCAACTTGCCATTGACGTGCTGTACGGGCGCCGTTAACCAGCGCTCTATGTAGAGTCGTTGCCATGGTTCTTTGATATGTTTGTCGACGGCTTTCATTAACAACCGCCGGTCGATGGTATCGAAGAACCCCTTGATATCCATGTCTAACACCCAGGCTCGACGATCACAGCGCAGTTTGGCTTGAATTAACGCTTGATGCGCCGATTTGTTCGGTCGATAGCCATAGGAATCGGGATGGAATATCGGGTCGAGCAACGGTTCTATT
>NZ_JBSWVF010000124.1:0-277 GCF_056159445.1 Pseudomaricurvus sp. ABR4_320
CCGGACGGATCTGCAGCTGATTCTGGATGGCATTGAAGTGCAGAAATCCCGGCAATTCAAGCGTTATCAGCGACCGATATGATGCATCCGGTGATATAATCCTTCCCATGCAAAAGACCACTCAACCTTCATCAAAGGCCGACGACAGCACTCAAACATCGCGTGACGAAGTCACCGCGTTGCGCGAGGAAAATGCGGCTTTGAAGCAGAGAGTGGCGTGGTTTGAGCGACAGCTGTTTGGCCAAAAATCCGAAAAGCGGCCCGTTGATAATCCCCA
>NZ_JBSWVF010000125.1:0-275 GCF_056159445.1 Pseudomaricurvus sp. ABR4_320
CCGTCGATTTCCCGGGTAACCTTTACCTTGCCATCGGCGATGGCGACTTCAGAAGCGAAGGTCCCCTGAGGCAAGGCGGTCAGTGCGGCCAGCATTTGACCGGTCTGGTTATTGTCGCCGTCGATGGACTGCTTACCGAGGATGACCAGGTCGGGCTTTTCCTGATCGACAATCGCCTTCAGGCATTTGGCTACGGCCAACGGCTGTAATTCGTCAGCGGTCTCAACCAGAATGCCGCGATCGGCACCCAGCGCCAAGGCTGTGCGGATCTGCTC
>NZ_JBSWVF010000126.1:0-257 GCF_056159445.1 Pseudomaricurvus sp. ABR4_320
ACGCCAACCGAGAGTACCTTGAGCGTGAGCTGGGACATCCCAATGGAAAGAAGCAACGGCGAAACGCTTTACCCTTACGAGCTGGCCGGTTATCAGTTGCAGTACAAACTGACCGATGATGCGGACTTCACCTCAGTAACCATTGGCGACGGCCTGCAGACAGAATTGAATCTGGAATTGCCGAAAGGCACTTACCATGTTCGTATCAAGGCGATTGATACTGACGGGCTTTCCAGTGAATTTTCAGACATCGAAGA
>NZ_JBSWVF010000127.1:0-246 GCF_056159445.1 Pseudomaricurvus sp. ABR4_320
GAGGGCGTTCAAAATTCTGTGTCAGTTAAAGCACGCTAACGCGCTTCGCTTGTTGGCCACCGATTTGTTAGCGAGGCAAGCTCACCAACAAATCAGTGCCTAGAAGTGTAACGCAGTGACTATCACAGGTCTAAGTAAATTTCGAGTCGGCCTTCAAAATGAATGGCCATTTGTGACAGTGTCAGATTCCAGTTTTGTACCGGGTGAGTCCATTTTTCTGTCGCGTTAAGCACGCCTGCGTAGAGC
>NZ_JBSWVF010000128.1:0-246 GCF_056159445.1 Pseudomaricurvus sp. ABR4_320
TTGATCGCTAGAGACACCGGCCTCATCACTTCCGCCACCACCACCACCGCCTCCACAGGAGGCAAGAGCTACTGCGGTAACGATAATGGACAGTGCTTTTTTAATATGCGTGTTAATACGCATTGCTTAGCTCCTTTAAAATAACGAGTTAATTCCTTTTGAATCACATTGTGAACTCAATGTCTTACCCGTGAAATAAGCCGCGAGTCTGAAAAGGTTTTAGTGAGATGATGTGTTGGGTATTAC
>NZ_JBSWVF010000129.1:0-245 GCF_056159445.1 Pseudomaricurvus sp. ABR4_320
TGGCGTGTAGAAATTGCTGTTAAATACAAAAGTACAAAAACGCTTCAGATAATGAAGCGTTAATCTGAACAGTAACCGAGCGGAGAAAAAGCGTCCGGTAAACTCTATTACCGGATCTTTTCTTTCTACAAATATGTTTCGGTTAGTATGCGATCCAAAACCAGAAGTTTTAAAGGATAGACGATAATTGCGCGCCAATTACGTCAGTAGAAAAGCGATATGACGACTTATAAAGAGACTGCTCT
>NZ_JBSWVF010000130.1:0-243 GCF_056159445.1 Pseudomaricurvus sp. ABR4_320
CTCCTCCAAAGTGTTCTCATTGCAATTGCTATAAATGACATTTAACGCCGGACAGGCATACACAAAACTTCTGTGCAGCTTGATTAATCAGCTGTGCATCAGTTTAATCACGGAAATACGATTAAACTGCCACTTTGCATTTATACAACTTTACTTGCCAAATTTTTAAAGAACGTCTGACTCAAAGGGCCAGCCAATAAACATCCGAAATGCTCATTGGCTAGCACTCTAAAGAAATCAAGT
>NZ_JBSWVF010000131.1:0-243 GCF_056159445.1 Pseudomaricurvus sp. ABR4_320
TAAGCTGTTGAGTATATGGTCATAAATGCGACCTACACTCAGACTGTTATCCGGTAAACCAAAGTAGTTTCTGAAGCCGGCTATCTTGCGCTTTAATTCAGGCATCCACTGATCCAGCCGCCGGTGGCGGTTGGCTTTGATCCACTGATAAAAGCTTTGCAAGGTTGCCTTGTGTTTCTTGGGGGCGGTCTTCCGTCTGAGCCGTGGCTCACCCGTGAAGTCCACTTCCCAGTAGAAACGAAA
>NZ_JBSWVF010000132.1:0-242 GCF_056159445.1 Pseudomaricurvus sp. ABR4_320
TTGTATTCCTCGCCCCATTGCCGCTTGAGGCGTGACACCGTGCTCGCCGATAAACCGCTGGCTTCCGGGCCCACCAGAACTCGGAGTGCGTTATCCATCTCGCCTGTGGAAATCCCTTTCAGGTACAGCCAGGGGAGCGCTGCTTCCAACGATTTCGTTTTCCTGACGTAAGGAGGAACCAGCGCTGAACGGAACGTCACCGCATGACCGTCTCTGGCTCGTACCTTGGGAACCTTCACCGT
>NZ_JBSWVF010000133.1:0-238 GCF_056159445.1 Pseudomaricurvus sp. ABR4_320
CGATGCTGATATAAGCCATATTTCAGCCAGCCCGGACGGGACAAAAATTGCCTTTAATGTTTACACCTCAGGAACGTTAGTTTCAAAATATGCGACGTTTTGGATGCTGGATGTTGAGACAGGCTCTTTACGACAAATAGCAACAAATGCGGAAGGCGAAGATGCCTTTGGACGCGCATCCTGGTCCCCAGACGGCACTAAAATAGCCGTTTTAGAAGGAGGGTCCTCCGGTCTCGGA
>NZ_JBSWVF010000134.1:0-230 GCF_056159445.1 Pseudomaricurvus sp. ABR4_320
GTCTTTGAGGTGTTCTCGGATGCTCTGGTAGCTATTGCCGTGTGCATAGAGTGCCAGGATTTTGCGCTCGAGGTCATCCGTTAAATGCGTTTGGTGCTTCTTGATAAGCTGAGGTTCGAAGGTGCCAGCTCTATCGCGTGGCGTGTCTAACTCGAACTTACCCGCTCCGGATTTAATGGTTTTTGAGGTGGTGCCATTTTTACGATTGGGCGTATCATCGTTGGCGATAT
>NZ_JBSWVF010000135.1:0-229 GCF_056159445.1 Pseudomaricurvus sp. ABR4_320
TTCAACATCACCAACTGCTTGGATGCAAAAACGAGTAGACAGTCGATACGGAAAACAGGTTTACGGGCACCGAATGTCTACAGTAGAACCTGTGTTTGCTAACATAGGTACCCAGAAGGGGCTAAATCGATTCTCTCTTCGAGGGAAAAAGAAGGTGCAGAGTCAATGGCAACTGTATTGTTTAGTCCATAATATTGAGAAAATCGCCAATTACGGGGCGATAAACTAG
>NZ_JBSWVF010000136.1:0-222 GCF_056159445.1 Pseudomaricurvus sp. ABR4_320
ATAAAAAACATTTTGATTTTAAAGGCGCCCTGCAATGGCCGGGCATTTACGTTTAGAGACGGATTATCCGGCTCGACCTAAATTCTCGGCGTTCTTATTTTTAATTAGTGCTTTTATCTAACGTGAACCTACGCCGGGTAGAAAATTCTTGATCAGGGATAACCCTACTTTTCCCTCTGCTATTTCACCGATATAGTGCCGCCAGCGAAAGCTGGTCACCTA
>NZ_JBSWVF010000137.1:0-221 GCF_056159445.1 Pseudomaricurvus sp. ABR4_320
TTGGTTGTGGCTGAGCCGGTTATTGAAGAACCCGTGGTCGAAGAGCCGGTCGTTGAAGAACCCATTGTGGTAACAACACCGCCCAGCGATTGGGTGTTCTGCTCGAAAGAAAAATCATCCTGTGAGTTCGACGGCACTGCAGAGGTACGTTACGGCGCCAGCGGTTCTTACAACATTGCCACCTTTACCGATGGCGCCTGGTGTGGCAACGCCAACTTTGG
>NZ_JBSWVF010000138.1:0-221 GCF_056159445.1 Pseudomaricurvus sp. ABR4_320
TATATCTGGCTAAACCGACGAAGTGGTCGAAAAAGTTACACGTGGTCTGGGATGAAGGAAATGCTAAGATATTTCGGAATTCATTCCATGCGGGTGAGCAAACGACTCATCGCAGCAGATTGGTATTGAGGGTCTGTGCTTTACACGGGCAAAGATATTATTGAAGAGCCGGATGCGGTAATTCCGCACGTCCGGATCTATGTGGGGTCGCCTCGGTAACG
>NZ_JBSWVF010000139.1:0-213 GCF_056159445.1 Pseudomaricurvus sp. ABR4_320
ACCTACACTCAGACTGTTATCCGGTAAACCAAAGTAGTTTCTGAAGCCGACAATCTTGCGCTTTAACTTTGGCATGCTGTGATCAAGCCGCCGGTGGCGATTGTCTTTAATCCAGTGATAATAGCTATGCAAGGCTGCCTTGTGTTTCTTGGGGGCGGTCTTCCTGCGCAGCCGGGGCTCACCCGTGAAGTCCACTTCCCAGTAGAAACGAAC
>NZ_JBSWVF010000140.1:0-206 GCF_056159445.1 Pseudomaricurvus sp. ABR4_320
TCAGGCAGCCAATCACCAAGATATCCTGAGAAACTTTCCGTCAATGAATTCGCATCACTGGTAACCGGAATATCATCGTGACGAAAACGCTCCAGCATAATGACACCGGGTGACCTCAGACTTTCATCAACGCGAGCGACCTGAAGAACGTCATCTGAATCCGCTGGCAGCACATACGCAACGGTTGATACGCCAGGACTGTCTGG
>NZ_JBSWVF010000141.1:0-206 GCF_056159445.1 Pseudomaricurvus sp. ABR4_320
GCCCAGAAACTCGAAGTGCCGCTCTTGACTGGGATGAAATCGACTGAAACGTTTCATCGAGGTCTTCTCCGGAGCTACTTCCAGATTGAATGTCTTCAGTCTGGAAGCGAGCTGTTTGTAGAAGGCCCTGGCTTCTTGTCGATACTGGAATGCCACCACAAAGTCATCCGCATAGCGAATGAGCATAGCCCGCCCTTCACACTGCG
>NZ_JBSWVF010000142.1:0-206 GCF_056159445.1 Pseudomaricurvus sp. ABR4_320
TCACGACTGATCGTGGATTTGTCCCGATTCATTTCCAAGGCTATTTGGGATTGGTTAAAGCCTGCTTTCAAGTAGGCGTGAATCTGGTATCGTTCTTCCTGGGTAAGCTGTTCGTAACTCATTGCGCTCCTCTTGCTTGGCGGTTAGAAGGAACTGTCAATGATACAGCAGCTTACCCTCTAACCAACTCCTCAAGAGTTGCACTT
>NZ_JBSWVF010000143.1:0-206 GCF_056159445.1 Pseudomaricurvus sp. ABR4_320
TCACGACTGATCGTGGATTTGTCCCGATTCATTTCCAAGGCTATTTGAGATTGCTTAAAGCCTGCTTTCAAGTAGGCGTGAATCTGGTATCGTTCTTCCTGGGTAAGCTGTTCGTAACTCATTGCGTTCCTCTTGCTTGGCGGTTAGAAGGAACTGTCAATGATACAGCAGCTTACCCTCTAACCAACTCCTCAAGAGTTGCACTT
>NZ_JBSWVF010000144.1:0-205 GCF_056159445.1 Pseudomaricurvus sp. ABR4_320
CCTGTCTCACGCGCCGGCAACTTTCGCGTCTGACTGGACCTTCTGTTCAAAAGAGAAACAAACCTGTGCCTTTGAAGGCGAAGCGGAAGTCCGCTACGGAAAAAATGATTCCTGGAACACCGCCACCTTTGAAGACGGTGTTTACTGTGGCAACGCCAATTTTGGCGATCCACTGCCCGGCACCTTTAAGCGCTGCGAATACCGT
>NZ_JBSWVF010000145.1:0-205 GCF_056159445.1 Pseudomaricurvus sp. ABR4_320
AGATGGGACGAAAATTGCCTTTAATGTTTACACCTCAGGAACGTTAGTTTCAAAATATGCGACGTTTTGGATGCTGGATGTTGAGACAGGCTCTTTACGACAAATAGCAACAAATGCGGAAGGCGACGATGCCTTTGGACGCGCATCCTGGTCCCCAGACGGCACTAAAATAGCCGTTTTAGAAGGAGGGTCCTCCGGTCTTGGG